>CP101406.1:2441209-3051511 GCA_024758765.1 Mycobacterium sp. SVM_VP21 | reverse complement strand
GCGGCCGTGCCGGCCGCTCCGTCTCCGCCGGCGCCACCCACACCGGCCGCGCCACCCTGCCCGCCGGCCCCGCCATTGCCGTTGAGGCCGGCGGTGCCGTGTGCCGAGGCGCCGCCGGCACCACCGTTGCCGCCGGCCCCACCACGGCCACCTTCACCACCGTTACCGCCGTCGGTGCCGTTGGCGCCGGGCGTACTGCCGTCGGCGCCGTCGGACCCGCTGCCGCCGATCCCGCCGGCCCCACCGGTTCCGCCAGTGCCGCCGTTGCCACCATCGCCGCCGAGTGTCCCGCCTGCTCCACCGGCGCCGCCGGCGCCACCGGAACCACCGGTCCCGCCGGCGATATCGATCGCGGGTGCACTATTGCCTTGGCCGCCACTCCCGCCCGCTCCGCCGTTGCCACCGTCGCCGTACAGGCCGCCGTTACCGCCGCTACCGCCGTTGCCACCTGAGCCGGCGACCCCGCTGGCGGTGGCAAAGCCGGCCCCGCCGTCGCCGCCGTTGCCGCCGCTGCGTCCGGCCAGCCCGACTGCGCCGGCCAGACCCGCGGTGCCGCTGCCGGTCAGGCCACCGGTCCCGGCCGCCCCGCCGGCCCCGCCGCTTCCTGCTGCACCGGCGTTGCCGCCGTTGCCGCCGGCGCCGCCGTCCAGGTGGGTGGCCGTGCCCGCCGCACCGGTCCCGCCGGTACCGCCCACACCGGCCGCGCCGCCTCGACCGCCGGCGCCACCATCGCCGTTCGCGCCCGCGGTGCCGTGAGCCGAGGCGCCACCGGCCCCGCCGTTGCCGCCCTGGCCGCCGATTCCGCCGTATCCGCCGTCGCTCCCGTTGCCTCCGGTGCCGCCGTTGATGGCGAAATCTCCGGTGTGGCCATCGGTACCGGCTCCGCCGTTGCCGCCCGCTCCGCCGGCCCCGCCGTTGCCGCCCCGGCCGCCGTCACCGAACAGCAGTGACAGGCTTGCGCCGCCGGCGCCTCCGACGCCACCCGTGCCGCCGGTGCCGCCTACGGCCCCAGTCGCCCCGGTGCCGCCGATTCCGCCCGCGCCCCCGGCGCCGCCGTTACCGAAGTACCAGGCCACGGCGTTGCCGCCGGCCCCGCCGGCCCCACCGATGTCGCCGTACCCGGCGGCGCCACCGTCTCCACCGACGCCACCATTGCCCATGAACCAACCACCGGCACCGCCGATTCCGCCGGCCGCGCCGGTCCCGCCGTCACCGCCGGCGCCGCCGTCGCCGAACATTCCGGCCGCCCCACCGTTGCCGCCGATGTACCCGTCCAGGTTCTGGTCGTATCCGGCGCCGCCATCACCGAACAACAGGCCACCGGCTCCGCCGTTGGGGTTGTCCACCGTGCCGGCGACGCCGTTGCCGATCAGGTCTTGGCCGAACAACAACTGTGGCAAGGGGTTGATGAAGGTGTTGTCGATCCATGCCCCGAAGTCACTGGTGATCCAGGCCTGAATCGGGGTGTGCAGCGCGGTATAGAGGTCCAGACCGAGCAGTGTCGAGGCATCGGCCGAATCCGGGATGCTCGCCATGCCCGCAGCGGGCGTGAAAAGCTCGACCAGCCAGTCCAGATCCATCGAGTCGGCCTGGGCCGGCGGTGCTGCGGCGAGCGGACCCCATCCGAAAGCCCCGATGGTCCCAGCGGCTAGGAAGGACCTGATCGTCGCGCGTGCCGCCCGCGGTCGGCCCGACTGCGGATTGGATCGGCGACTCATGGCCCCCACCTTGTCTGTCGAGGGCGAACCCCACGGGCACGCGCTAGAACCATGCGTGATTCCCGCCAAAGTACTAGCTAAGTGTTTCCTGAGCAACGCGAGCGAGATGTTAACGGCAGGAAATGTCGCTGGTCAGGTGGACGGCTCGGGAGTGAGTACCACGATGGGGATCGGTCGGGATGTCCGGCGTTGGTAGGCCTCGTACCGATGGGCATTGTTGGCGTTGACGATTCGCCACAGCCGGGCATAGTCCGGGTCATCGGGCAGCACCGGCTGCGCGGTGGCCCGTAGACGCTTCGGCCCGACGTTGATTTCCACGTCCGGGTTGGCTTTGAGGTTGTGGTACCAGCCGGGGGAGCGGGGCGCGCCGCCCAGCGACGCGACGATCAGGTACCTGTCGCCGTCGCGTGCGTAGGTCAGCGTCGAGGTGCGTGCCTGGCCGGTTTTCGCCCCGACGGTGTGCAGCAACAGGTTGGGCGGCAGGCCCGGGAGTTTGTGTCCGATCCAGCCGTTTGTCTGTTGGTAGATCAGGTTGTGCAGGCTGAGCGCTCGGACGCCCACCTTTTCGATCGGGGATAGATGGTCCATGCTCTCGAGTCTGCCCGTCAGCTGCCGCTGCCCGCCAGCGCTGCCCGCAGGATCTCCCCGGTGCTCTCGCGGTCCGGATCACGGCGCACCAGCAGGCCTTTGGCGAACGACAGCTTGTCTCCGTCGCGGCGGGGGACCACATGCAGGTGGATGTGGAACACGCTCTGAAAGGCTGCCCGGCCGTCGTTGATCGCCAGATTGTTGCCGTCGGCGTGCAGCCCGGAGCTGCGTGCGGCCTGGGCGATCCGCTGCCCGACGGTGAGCATGCCGGCCAGAGTGGCCGCCGGAGTGTCGGTCAGGTCCACGAAGTGCTGCTTCGGGATCACCAGGGTGTGGCCGCGGGTGAACGGCCGGATGTCGAGAAACGCCAGGTAGTCGTCGTCTTCGAAAACCCGCACCGCCGGCGCGTCACCGGCGACTACGGCACAGAACACGCAGGACATGCCCGCCACGGTAATGCGTCAAGTCAGCGCAGCGGCTATCGCCTCGATCGCCCGGTCCAGGATGGCCCGGGTGGTGGCGAAGTTCAGTCGCGCGAAGCCCCGGCCGCCACCGAACGGGATGCCCGGGCTCAGCGCCACCCGCGCGTCGGCCAGCAGGATCTCGGCCGGTTCGACGGGCAGTCCCAGCGCCCGGAAGTCGAGCCAGGCCAGGTAGGTGGCTTCGGGGTGGCTGACCCGCAGGCCCGGCACCGCTGCGGGCAGCGCTTGGCTCAGGTGGTCGCGGTTGGCCCGTAGGTAGGGCAGCAGCGCGTCCAGCCACGGTCCGCCGTGTGTGTAGGCGGCCAGGTTGGCGCTGATACCGACGGTGGCGGCGCCCATGGTGTGCAGCATGTTGATCCTGCGCCACGCCGCCAAGTCGCGCGGATTGGACAGGATCACCTGGGCGCACATCAGCCCGGGCAGGTTCCAGCCTTTGGAGGCCGACATCAGCGTGATGACGGTGTCGGCGGCGGCCGGCGACACCGCGGCGGCCGCGACGTGGGGCCGGTCGTAGACCAGCGGGGCGTGGATCTCGTCGGCGATCACCCGGGCGCCGTGGCGTGCGGCGATGTCCACGATCGCACTGAGCTCCTCGGCGGTGAAGGCGGTGCCCAGCGGGTTGTTGGGGTTGCACAGGATCAGCGACCCGGCCCCGGCGGCGAACGCGGCGTCCAGGGCATCCAGGTCCATCAGGTAGCGGCCCGAGTCCTGCTGTGTCATCGGGATTTCGATGCGTTGGCGCCCGGTGACGGTCAACAGGTCGAAGAACGGCATGTAGGCCGGCACCGGCAGCACCACCGGGCTCTCCGGGCGGGTGAGGAACTCGATCACCACTTCCATGCCCTTGAGGACGTCGGGCACCACCCGCACCCATTCCGGCTGAACGGGCCAGCCGTAGCGGTGCAGGCACCACTGCGAAAGTGCGGTGGGCAACGCGTCGGAGCTCAACGCCGGATAGCCGAACTCCTCGTTGGCCACGCAGGCACGCACCCCGTCGAGCACCGCGGGCGCGGTGGGGAAGTCCATCTCGGCGATCCACAGCGCCAACACGTCGGGGGCGAAGTGATTCCACTTGATGGTGTTGCGGGCACGGAGTTGTTCGGGGGTCAGCGCATCGAAGACTTCAGGCACCCCGTCAGTCTGCCGCGAGATACGTTTGCGGCGTGGCTGACCCCGAAATCGAGGACTTGCTGGCCGGGCTGGAGGGCACGGCGCGTGCCGAGCGAGCCGAACTGATCGAATGGCTGCTGGGGCAGGGCATCACCGCCGAGGAGATCCGCGGGAACGTCTCACCGATGCTGCTGGCGTCGCGACGACTGGTCGGCGACGACGGCACCTACGTCTCGGCGCGTGAGATCAGTGAATCCACCGGCGTGGACCTCGAACAGTTGCAGCGTCTGCAGCGTGCGATAGGGCTGCCCTGGATGGACGATCCGGACGCTCCGGTGCAGATGCGTGCCGACGCCAGCATCGCCATGCACGCGCGTCGCTTCGTCGATGCCGGTATCGATGCCGAGCAGGCGCTGCAAACCGCTCGGCTGTTGGCCGATGGTTTGGCGCACACCGCGGAATTCATGCGCTTCACGGTGTTGTCCGCGATCGGCGAACCGGGCGTCACCGAGCTGCAGATCGCCCAGCGGTCGCGGGACTTGGTGGCCGGGCTGGCGCCGATGTTGGGTCCGTTCGTCCAGGACATGCTGATGGTGCAGTTGCGCCATCAGCTCGACATCGACGCCGTCACCGCCGGCGAGCGCATGGCGGGCGCACCGCTGCCGGGAGCGCGCCAGATCAGCGTGGCGTTCGCCGACCTGGTCGGCTTCACCCGGCTCGGGGAGATGGTGCCGCCCGAGGACCTGGTGCAGCTCGCCGAGCGATTGACCGTGCTGGGCCACGAGATCGCGGTTCCGCCGGTGCGATTCATCAAGACCATCGGCGACGCGGTGATGTTCGTCTGCCCGGAGCCGGCGCCGCTGGTCGACGCGGTGCTTCGGCTGGTTGAGGCGGCTCAGGCCGACGACACCTTGCCCCGGCTGCGTGCCGGTGTCGCTTCCGGTGAGGCGGTGAGCCGGGTCGGGGACTGGTTCGGCAGCCCGGTCAACACCGCGAGCCGGATAACCGGGGTCGCCCGGCCGGGCACGGTGCTAGTCGCTGAACCGGTGCGGGTGGCGTTGACCGAATCTGACGCTTTCCAATGGTCGTTCGCCGGCGGACGTCACCTCAAGGGCATCAAGAGCGAGGTGAATCTGTTCCGGGTCCGGCGCCGCGCCGACGACTGACGCGGGGTCCAACGCCGACCGGCCGGTGACCAACGGCCCCTGTTGCGTCTGGGAGCCGGCTGGGAACCTGAAGGCGACAGACCCGTTGGAGGTGGCTGATGCTGGACACGACCGTGGATTACGAGGTCCTCACCGAGGCGGTGCAGCTGGCTTGCCGGGCGCCGTCGCTGCACAACAGCCAGCCATGGCGATGGGTGGCCGAAGGGGGCCGGCTGGACCTGTATCTGGATCCGACTCGCGCCGTGCACGGCGACCAGTCGGCGCGGGAAGCGTTGATCAGTTGCGGCGCCGTGCTGGATCACCTGCGGGTCGCGATGGCCGCGGCCGGCTGGACCGCCGAGGTCGAGCGCTTCCCGGATGCCGCGCAGCCCGAGCACCTGGCCTCGATCGGTTTCACGGCCGCAGAACGAGTCACGAATCTGGACCGCTTTCGCGCCGGCGCGATCCTGTCGCGGCACACCGATCGACTGCCGTTCATGGCGCCGAGCAATTGGGAGCCTTTCGCCACGGTGCTGTACGACTCGGTGACCGGCCCGGTGCGGCTGAGCGTGCTCGCCGACGAGCTGCGCTCCAAGCTTGCCGAGGCCTCTCAGCTCACCGAGGCGCTGCGTCTCTACGACTCGTCGTATCACGCTGAACTCGGCTGGTGGACAGCGCCATTCGAGGTTACCGACGGGATTCCGGAGAGTGCGCTGGTCTCGGCGGCCGAAAGCGACCGGGTGGACATCGGGCGGACCTTCCCGGTCACCCACAACCGGGAGCGACGCGTCGAGGTCGGCGACGATCATTCGAAGATCGTGCTGTTGTCGACCGCCAGCGACGAGCCGGGCGATGCACTGGCCTGCGGCGAGGCGCTCTCGACGGTGCTGCTGGAATGCACGATGGCGGGTTTGGCGACCTGTCCGGTAACGCATTTGACCGAGGTGCCCGCAGGCCGGGCGCTGCTCGCCGGACTGGTCGGCGGCGACGGACTGCCGCAGGTGCTGGTGCGCGTCGGTGGCGCGCCGGCGCTGGAGAAGCCGCCGGTGCCGACTCCGCGGCGGCCGCTGGCCGATGTGCTGCATTTAAAGCTCTGACGGGGCTATTGACTCGGCGCCAGCCTTGCGGCGGTCTCTCGGCCGGCAGCGCGTAGCCGCTGGTCCCATACGGCGAACACGGCACCGTCGATAGCGAGAACACTGGCAAGGTGGACCGCGTCGGCGCCACGCAGCGCATGCGTCGCGGCCAAATCGCCGGCTTGGTGGGCAATGTCCTCGGTCAGCTCCACCGCCCGGGTGGCTGCCCAAAACTCTTCCCACATCGACTGGGCTTGGAGTTGCTCGTCGGCGCCTAAGCGACGCGCACGGCCGGCGGCCGCCAGTGCCGCGAGCACCTCGGGATATGCCAAACGGGATGAGACCGCGGCATCGCAGCCGTCCCATAGCGCTGCCGCGACATCGCTGCCCTCCTCATCGATCAGGAGTTTGACGAAAGCGCTGCTGTCGAAGTACACGATCGCCATGGGTCAGCGACGTTGCTCAGTCACCAAATCCGACACCGACCCTCGAGCATGCACCCGTGGTGCCCGGCTGGCGCTAGGACGGGAAGCCGCACGCGGTCGGCTCAGGATGCCTTGTCGGGTCAATTGCTCCAGCAACGGTGCGGTGTCTACCGGCACCAGGCGAACTACCGGCGTTCCCCGATCAGTGACGACGACTTCCTCGCCGGCGCGAACTCGTTCGATCCAGTCCGCCAGCTCGGCCCGCAACGTACTCACCGAGACGTCCATGACGAAATAGTACAAGCTGGGGTGCTCTATTTGTACATAACCGGGCGCGAACGTTGACGCCGAGCGCAGTGGCGGCCCGGGGCATTAGGAGAGTTGCCCGGCTTTGAGCGACAACCGCCGGTGCGCGAGCCCCCATGCCGCGGAACGAGCCGCGGTGCCGCGGAACGAGCCGCGGTGCCGTAGAACGAGCCGCGGTGCCGTAGAAGGAGCCGCGGTGCCGTGGAACGACTCCCGTTGCCATTTGTCGCGCAAAGCCGGGCAACTCTTCACATGGTTCTGGATTTGGCCGCCAGCGGAAAATTAGGGCAGGCCCGGCTGACAAACTGGGAGCGTCTACACTTCCTGCGCGGCTGGCTTTCACCCATTGGTCCAGCTCTTCGGATCGGTCATGTCCGGGCCTGCTTCGCAGTCGAATTTACGCCGCTGGCCAGCGCTGGGCAATGGTTGATTTCGGCCGAATTCAGCTGCCCTCGGCCATGGCCCAGTAGGCCCCGCGGCGGGCCAGCAGTTCAACATGGGTGCCTTGCTCGACGATCCGGCCGGCCTGCATCACCAGGATCAGGTCCGCGTCGCGGATCGTCGAAAGCCGGTGGGCGATAATGAAACTGGTGCGTCCCCGGCGCAGCTCCCGCATGGCCCGCTGGATCAGCAGTTCGGTGCGGGTGTCCACTGAACTGGTGGCCTCGTCGAGGATCAGTAGTTGCGGCTGGGCCAGGAATGCCCGGGCGATGGTGATCAGCTGTTTCTCGCCGGCGCTGATGGCCCCGCCGTCGTCGTTGACCCGGGTGTCATAGCCGTCCGGCAAGGTCCGCACGAAGGGGTCGACATGCGCGGCGCGGGCCGCCTCAATGATCTCGTCCTCGGTGGCGCCGGGCCGGCCGTAGCCGATGTTCTCGGCGATCGTTCCGGTGAACAGCCAGGTGTCCTGCAGCACCGTGCCAATTGACGAACGCAGTGCGCCGCGGTCTACGGCTGTGATGTCGGTGCCGTCGATCAGGATCTGTCCGCGGTCCACGTCGTAGAACCGCATCAGCAGGTTGACCAGGGTGGTCTTGCCGGCCCCGGTTGGGCCGACGATGGCCACCGTGCTGCCCGCTGCCACGCTCAGTGACAGGTCCTCGATCACCGGCGCGCCGGGCCGGTAGCCGAAGCTGACCTCGCGGAACTCGACCCGGCCGCGCGGGCCGGCAAGGTCGCCCCACAGCGGCGTCGACGGAGCCGGGGGTTCTTCGGGTTCGTCGAGGAAGGCAAACACCCGTTCGGCGCTCGCGGCACCGGACTGCAGGGCGTTGAACATCGAGGCCAGATTGCCCAGCGGCTGGTTGAACTGGCGGACGTAGGCGATGAATGCCTGGACGCTGCCCAGCGTGATCTGTCCGGTGGCCACCTGGATTCCGCCGACCACCGCGACCGCGACGTAGCCGAGGTTGGCGATCAGCCCGGTCGCCGGCCCGATCAGACCGGAGAAGAATTGCGCGCCGAACCCGGCCCGATACAACTTGTCGTTGCAGTCGTCGAACCGTTGTTGTGCCCAGTCGCGGTGGCCGAAGGTGCGCACCAGGGTGAAGCCGCTGTAGGTCTCCTCCAGATGGGCGCCCAGCTGCCCGGTGGCCGCCCACTGCGCGGCAAACAATCGCTGGGAGCGCTGGGTGATCGACCGTACTGCCAGCAGTGTGACCGGGACACCGGCCACGGTGATCAGGGCCAGCAGCGGCGAGATGGACAGCATCATGGCCAGCACCACCAGCACGGTCAGCACCGAGGAGAACAGGTGACTGACCGTCATCGACACCGATGTCGCGGTGTTGTCGACATCGTTGGTGACCCGGCTCAAGAGTTCCCCGCGCCGCTGAGTGTCGAAGTACCGCAGCGGCAGCCGGTGCAGCTTGTCTTCGACGTCGCGGCGCAGCGCCCGCATGGTGCGCTGCAGGATCACGTTGAGCAACCGTGCCTGCGTCCAGACCATCAGCGCCGCAACCAGATACAGGCCCATCGCCAGCGCCAGTGTGCGCGCCACCGCGGCGAAGTCGATACCCGTGCCCGGTACCACGTCCATGCGCGACAGCATCTCGGCGTAGGTGCCCCGGCCGGCGGCGCGGGCGTCCTCGAGGGCCTGCTGCTTGGTGATGCCCGCCGGCAGGCCGCGGCCGATGATGCCGTTGAACACCAGATCGGTGGCATGACCGAGAATTCGCGGTCCGGCCACACCGAGCGCGATACCGCCCAGCGACAGGCTGATGACCGCTGCGACCAGCCGGCGCTGCGGTCCCATCTGGCGGGCCAGGCGCAGCGCGGTCGGCCAGAAGTGCGCGGCCCGTACCGTCGGCGCCGCCACGGGTGCGGTCACTGGCCACCGACCCCGGCAGTCACCGACTGGGATTCGGCGAACTCGGCATAGGTGGGGCAGTCGGCCAGCAGCTGCTGGTGGGTTCCGGTGCCGACCACCCTGCCGTCGTCGAGGACGATCACCTGATCGGCCTGGGTGACGGTCGAGATTCGCTGCGCCACGATGATCACTGTCGCCTCGGCTGCCACCTCGCGCAGGGCGGCACGCACCCGGGCGTCGGTGCCGGTGTCCAGGGCGGAGAACGCGTCGTCGAACAGATAGATCGCGGGCCTCCGGATTACCGCCCGGGCGATCGCCAGCCGTTGCCGCTGTCCGCCGGACAGGTTGATCCCGCCCTGGGCCACCGGCATCGCCAGCCCATCGGGGTGGGCCGCCACGAAGTCGTCGGCGGCGGCCACCCGCAGTGCCGCCCACATCTGCTCGTCGCTGACGGTTGCCCCCGCCGGGGCGCCGTAGCGCAGGTTGTCGGCGACGGTGCCGGAGAACAGATAGCCGCGCTGGGGCACCAGCCCGAGGCCCGACCACAGCTCCTCGGGGTCGCGGTCGCGTACGTCCACTCCGTCGATGAGCACCGCCCCGTCGGTCGCGTCGCGCAACCGGCAGATCAGCGACACCAGGGTGGTCTTGCCTGATCCGGTGGAGCCGACCACCGCGGTGGTGGTGCCGGGCAGCGCGGTCAAGGACACGCCGGACAGCACCGAGCGGTCGGCACCGGGGTAGCGGAAGCCGACACCATCAAGCCGGATCTCGCCGGTGCGCGACGACGGTGACACCGGCTGGGCCGGGGGCCCGATGGTCGGTTCGGTGGACAGCACCGCGGTGATCCGTTCGGCGCAGACCGCGGCGCGCGGCAGGATCGCCAGCACCATGGTGGCCATCAGCACGGCCATCAGGATTTGCATGAAGTAGGAGAGGAACGCGATCAGCGACCCGATCTGCATCTGTCCGGCATCGATGCGCAGCGCGCCGAACCAGATCAGCGCGACGCTGGAGGCGTTGATGATCAGCGTGGTGGTCGGCAGCATCAGGACCTGCAGGTTCCCGACGGTCAGTGAGGCGTCCGACAGGGCCGTGTTGGCCTGGGCGAACCGGTCTTTCTCGAACGGCTCGCGGGCGAAGGCGCGGATCACCCGGATGCCGGTGAGCTGGTCGCGCAGCACCCGGTTGATGTTGTCGATCAGCATCTGCATGCGGCGGAACAGGGGCAGCATGCGCGACACGATCAGGTAGTTGGCCAGCGCCAGCAACGGCACGCTGACGGCCAGCAGCCAGGCCAGTCCCGCGTCCTGGTGCACCGCCATCAGCACCCCACCGATGCACATGATCGGCGCGGTGACCAGCGTGCTGGCGCCCAGCTGCACCACCAGCTGGATCTGGCGGACGTCGTTGGTGGTGCGGGTCAACAGGGTTGGCGCCCCGAACCGGGTGGTTTCGCGTTCGGAGAATCGGATCACCTGGGCGAACACCGCCCGGCGCAGATCGCGCCCGAAGCCCGTTCCGGTACGCGCGCCGAAGTAGACCGCGGCGATGGCGCACAGCATCTGCAGGCCGGTGACGCCGAGCATCACCGCACCGAGCCGAATGATGATCGCGGTGTCACCGCGGACCACGCCGTCGTCGATGATCGTGGCGTTGACGGTCGGCAGGTACAGCGAAGCCAGCGTGCTGATCAGTTGCAGGGCCATCACCGCAGCGACCGGCCAGCGGTAGGGCCTGAGGTAGCAGCGCAGCAGCGCCAGAAGCATGGGGCTACTGTCGCATACCCGTGCTGCGGCGGCGTTGCTGTGGCGCTATGCGGCGACACAAACCGACTGGTCACCGCTGTGTCGTGGTTGACGGGCGGCGGTGCCGCTACAGTGCATCGTGTGCGGCTCAAACTGACGGTCCCGGCCCTGGCGGCCGCTGCCCTGATTCCGATGGTCGGCGGATGTTCTGACTCCGACTCGCCTGAAGCCCAGGGCGGCGGCCAGTCTGCGTCGCCGACGGCCGAGCAGAGCAATCATGGTCCGTCGTTCCCGCAGTGCGGTGGCATCAGTGACGAGACGATCGCGAACCTGACCAGGGTGGCGGGGGTGGTCGGCACCGCCCAGAACTCGGTGGGCTGCCAGTGGCTGCTGCGCGGCGGGATCATGGGCCCGCACTTCTCCTTCTCCTGGTATCGGGGGAGCCCCATCGGCCGCGAGCGCAAGACCGAAGAGGTGTCGCGGACTTCCGTGGAGGACATCAACATCGACGGCCACAGCGGTTTCATCGCGATCGGCACCGCCCCGACGATGGGCGACAACCTGTGTGAGGTCGGCATCCAATTCAAAGATGACTTCATCGAGTGGTCGGTGAGCTTCGCTCAGAAGCCGTTCCCGGATCCGTGCGACGTCGCCAAAGAGCTGACCCGCCAGTCGATTGCGAACTCGAAATGAGCCGGCGGGTCCTGGCCGGGGCGGTCGCGGTGTTGGCAGTGGTGACCAGCTTGACGGGTTGCTCCCGTGAGGTGGGCGGCACCGCCGTCAAGGCCGGCGCGGGCGACACCAAGCGCAACAACAACTCCGAGCGGCAGTACCCGAACCTGCTCAAGGAGTGCGAGGTGCTGACCACCGACATCTTGGCCAAGACGGTGGGGGCCGACCCGCTCGACATCCAGAGCACCTTCGTCGGCGCCATCTGCCGCTGGCAGGCGGCCAACCCGGCCGGGCTGATCGACATCACCCGGTTCTGGTTCGAGCAGGGCAGCCTGGACAACGAACGCAAGGTCGCTGAGTTCCTGAAGTATCAGATCGAGACCAAGACCATCGTGGGCGTGCCCTCGATCGTGATGCGTCCGGCCGACCCGAACGGCTCCTGTGGGGTCGCCAGCGACGCCGCCGGTGTGGTCGGTTGGTGGGTCAACCCGCAGGCACCCGGGATCGACGCATGCGAGCAGGCCTTGAAACTGATGGAGCTGACGCTCGCGACGAACTCCTGATCTTGCTTGCCGCTTCGGCGAGTCTGGTGGTTTCGCTTTGAATCAAGTGGTTCAAAGTCACCGTTTTCTGTTGCAGGCCACGATATCTCGCTGAACTGCGAGTTGTGGTCGGACGCTGCGTTGCTGAACGCCTTGGCGTCGGAACGTATTCACGCGACTAGCTGTGGAAGAAGCATTTCTGGCTGTGCGGCAGATCTGCCTTTCGCTAGCGTCCCGCGCCGTGGACGAGATACGTGGGATCCAGTCCTCGCCGGGGCCACCTGGGTCGAACGGCGTCGAGCGACGTTTCTGGAAGCTGTTGCTGAGCGGCCCGGTCAATCTGATGGCGGCGCTAGACGTGCGCCTGCGTGGCGCACACGGAGTCACCCTTCGCGACGTCCTGCTGCTGGAGCTGCTCAGTGTCCCGGATCGGCGGGCACATCGCATCTGCGTGTTGGCTCAGACGCTGGGGGTGTCGCCGGGTGCGTTGGCCGGCCAGGTCCGCCGGTTGGAGGAGCGGGGTCTGGTCACCCGGAGTCCGTGCGGGCGTGACCGGCGGGGCGTGCTGCCCCGGATGACCAGCGAGGGCTACGCACGTCTTCACGCGGTGCTGGAGAGCCACGCGCATATCGACCGGGTGACAGGCGCGGAGGGGTGACTTGTCCGGGCGTAGGAGGTACCTGGCTCCGGAGAGTCTGACGGTTTCCTTTTGAACCAAATGGTTCAAAAGGAAGAGTTGCTGTCACAGGCCAGAATGTCTCGTTGACCAGCGAAATCTGATCGTGCGGCGCGTTGCCGAACAGCGAAGGCGCTCGAACCTATTCGCGCGACAAGCTGTGTATTCCGTATTTCTGCCTGGACGGGCGGTCCAGCGTTCGCTAGATTCCCGCGCCGTGGACCAGACACTCGGCATCCAACCCCCGCCCGGGCTGACCGGACGAGACGGATTCGAACAGCATTGCTGGAAACTGTTTTTGAGTATGCAGGGCTACATGCGCATCCCTCCGTACCACTCCGGTACAGACGTGCCGGGTGAACATGCGTGGGCTCAGCTGCGGCGTGATTGCCGCGATCGCGGACGGTGCCGGCGTGCAGCGGAGCGCCTCGCTGTGTTGACGCGCCACCGCCTGCGTCCGCTCGACATCGCCGCGGTGGTGGGAATGAGTCTGCAGGTGATGTCCGAGATCCACTTCCCACTACACACGCCCATGTCTGGCACCGAACGGCGCAAGCGCCTCACGTCGCTGGCTGGGGTCCGCGACGACGGGATTGAGACCTATTGGTACAGCGTGGATCCGGTAGAGGAGCAGGTGGCTCGGGCAATCAAGGTCGGCGACGAACGGGGGGTGTGGGTACTCGCGGGCGGCGAGGTCGCTGCTGACGTGTGGCGGCGGTGGCTGATGCCGACTCGCGGGCTGGTCTACGCTGAGGAGTTGATTGACTTGTCTGACTACAACTTGGTTGAGGTCGCCTCCGACGACGCGACCCTGACACTGCGGGTCAACTCCGACCCCACGATCTGGGCCACTGCGACATGGTGGCGCCAGGTAACCCGCGGCGAGCACGGCGACATCGCCACGGTCGACCCGGTGGTTGTCCTCGAGGACTTGGCTACCGGAACGGCTGCTGGTGACGGTGGACGCGAACGGCTCATCGACTGGATTGCGGGCCGGTGACAAGCGCGTCCTGGCGAACCGATTCTTGGCTGCCCAACAGAGTAATTTCCGGTCGAACAAAACTGATTAGTTTCCGTTTGAACGAATTGGTTCGACCCGACGGTTATCTGACGAAGGTAAAAATATTCATCTGAGCTGGGCATTCATGGAGAATGAACATTTGCTGAAGTCTATTCTCGACGGGGTGAATCCGTCGCGAGATGCCCGAATTGACACGCGTTCCCCGTTTCTGCGGCGCATCCTTCGATAACATCGCGCGCCGTGGACGAGATGCATGAACTTCAGGCAATAGCTTGGCTACCTGGGCTCAATGGAATCGAGCAGCACTGCTGGCAAGAGTTTCTGGCCTGCTCGCTGAATGTCGTTGACGCAGTGAACGTTTGCCTCAAGGGCGCCCATGATCTCTCGATACGTGACGTCCTGCTGCTGGAGCTGCTGAGCAGGCCCCGGCGCCGGGAGCACCGGCTGTGTGTCTTGGCGGAGACGCTGGGTGTGACGCAGGGGCAGTTGTCCACCCAGATCCGCCGGTTGGAAGGCCATGGCTGGATCACTCGCAGCCCGAGCCCGGGCGACCCCCGCGGCATCCTGCCCCGGATCACCAGTGCTGGGCATACTCGTCTGCACGCGGTGATGGAGACCTACGCGCAGGGCATCCGCGTGCACTACCTCAACCAGCTCAAGCACGACCAGATGGTCAATCTGGTTGACAGCTGCCGACGGATCAACGATTCTCTCAGCACGAATGGGCGCCGGAAGGCACTCAAAGCTGTGCGCTGAGGCGGGCGTTGGGGCCGACTCGGGGACTTCCGCATTGAACTACATAATTCAAAGCGGTGGTTTTCTGTTGCGGGGCACAACATCTCGCTGAACAGCGACATCCGGTCAAGTGACGTGTTGCCGAAGTACTTTGGCGCCCTGACAAATCCACGCGAACTGCTGTGGGTCGTGCCTTTCGCCCGCGTGGTCACTGCGCCATTCGCTAGCGTCGCGCGCCGTGGACGAGACACACGACGGGTGGCCCATGCCGTGGCCGGCCGGACGGAACGGCTTCGAGACACACCGTTGGGGGCAGCTTCTGAGCTGCTCGGCCGCTGCGGCGATGGCACTGGACGTGCGCCTGCGGGGCGCACACGGCCTAAGTCTTCGGGACGTGCTGCTGTTGGAGCTGCTCAGCACGCCAGATCGGCGGGCCCACCGTCTTCATGCCCTGGCGCGGGAGCTGGGCGTGGCGCCGAGTTGTGTGGCCAACCAGGTTCGGCGGCTGGAGAAGCGAGACCTGGTCACCCGTAGTCCAAGTCGGTCCGATCCGCGTGGCATCCTGCCCCGGATCACCAGTGCGGGCCACGTGCGTCTGCGCCAAGTGTTGGAGGCCTATCCGCTGGGGTACCTGCGCACTGGCGCGGTCAACTCCGGTTCGAGCAAATGATCTAGTCGGGTCGACACTTGCCGGCGGATTGAGCAGTAGCTGAGCATGATCGGCGCTCGGAGGGCTGAAGGCCACTCCTGGGGGCCGCGCTGCGGCCGACGTATGACACTGGGCCGTGGTGGTTTTGGACGTGTCACGACTTTGTCCCGCGATGTTTGCCGGCAGTATTACGCGCCGGCGCGTAGTCAATTAGTACAGGTTACTTTACTAGGATATGCAGCAAACTTACAATTTAGGCCTTTACTAGCTTTGAACTGAGGTTTAAGCTATCCGATACAGGGTGCGGCTATTCACAAAGTGCGCTAGAACGCGTTACAGAAACCTACCGGGGAGTAGTTTTCACCTTGAACTAGATAGTTCAATTTGGCCGTTTTCTGGCCGGGATCGAAGTGGCCCATGACCAGCGTGTTATCACCGCCGGAACGTTGCCGCCCGTCGCTGGTGGTCGATGGATCCAAAGTGGCGGCGGAGTTTGCCGAAGTTTCTTCGCAGATCCGGCGAAGTCGTTGGATACCGTCGCCCGCCGTGGAGGACGACAGTGCCGAGACCCCAGCGCATCACTTGCCGGGTCTCGATGAGATCGAGCAGCGATGTTGGCAAGTGTTCCTGGAATCGTCGACGCTGTTGCTCTCGATGGTGAACCGTCGACTGCTCGCCCAGCACAGCTTGAGCCTGTTCGATTTCCTGGTGTTGGACGCGCTCGCTCGATCCGCCGATGGGTCAGCACGAATGGGCGATCTGGCCCACGCGCTGGTGCTGGCACCGAGCCGGCTCACCGAGCTGATGCGCCGGCTGGAATCACAGGGCTGGGTTCGTCGCAGCCGCAGCCGGGCCGACGGGCGCGGTGTGATCGCCACCATCACCCGGGAGGGCCGGGCGATGGTCCGGCCGGCGGCTCGGACCTATGCCCAGTCGGTGCGCGTGTTCTACCTCGCTCCGATGTCACGCCCGCAGATGATCGCCCTGGGGGACAGCTGCCGGCGCATCAGCGTGCCGTTGAAGGCGTCGGCGAAGTCCAAGCGGCGTCGGGCTGGTTGGCAGTCCGGAGGCTGACGCTCGGTGGCTGTCGGCTCGGTTTAGCGGGCGCGCGAACTCATTCCTTGTTTGTGGCGCACGTCATTGAACGAAGCATTTCTTAGGCAGCTGATGTCGTGGCGCCGGCTAATCTCCTGCATTGCCGCAGCTTAGTGACTGGATCGGCCAGCTTTGACCCGCGGAAATTACTTCACTACGAAAAGAATTCTCTAATCTAGTAATTTGCCTGCAAGCCATCATCTGGGCATTAACTTGCCTCGCGGACGGCAGCCTCTCGGGAAATCTGGCAAATGCTTCAATGGACAATATTGCTGGTAAATGGCCTAGACATCCTATAATGGCAAAGTCAAAGACGGGCTCGACTCCACGTCGGATAGTTACTGGCGAGTAATTTTGAATTGAACGATATCGAAATCTGGTGAGCTTTGCTAAAGTCGACTTATAGTGCGGATGAACAGGCGATATCGTCGGCAACTGGATTGCAGAATCACTCGAAGCCATCATTAATTTCGAAAAATGTCACCAACCTATATGCGATTTAGGTTTATGCCAGGTAAGTTTTGGCTCGCTCTCGTCGGAAGGCGTCACGCAGACAAGGTTCAACCCGTCTTCCCCCGCTTAGCCGGCGAGGTTGGGCAAGCACCAGTCGCCTCTCCCCAAGGCGCGGCCGGTGGCGGCCCCGAGAAGTTTGGGCGGCCTGGACAACGACGTCTCCGGTTACCCAATTCACGCAACAGATTTGACCCATGAACTGGCCCGCAGGAAGGGACCCACAGATGGCTCGTCAGCACCGCAGCAACGGGAATCAGCGCTCGCCTCACGCCCGCGCACTCCCACGAAAGCGCGCAGGCTCAACGCAAACCCTTCGGCCCTACGCCTCCGTCGGCGTCGCGGTCGTCGGTGCCGGCCTGATCGCCGCCACGCCGGTGACCGCGCCGTCGCCCGCCGTCCACCAGATGCGCGAGGTGGCTCTGACCACCGGCAGCGGTTCGCTGCCGGATCTGCTGGCGCCGTGGATCGCCCAGTACAACACTGCGTCCGAAAACTCCACGGCCTTGATGAACGCCTTCTTTGTGGCGCCCGGTGTGGGGATGCAGCAGATGGCCGCGAACATGGCCGGCTACCTGCAGGACTTCTTCAACGACCCGACCAGCAACAGTGTCACGAGTATCAGCACCCAGATGCAGAACAATCTGTCGGCAGTGCAGACCGGCTATGGGCTACAAGGCGCCAACACCGCCACCACGGACACAGTGCTCAGCCACACCCTTGATGGGAACGGGAACCCGCTTGGGAGTGACCCAGGCCATCTGCTCATGTTCAACGAGGCTCCTGGCTACCTACCGGCGGGCACAGATCCCGCCACGGTGATGCCGATTATCGACTTCCTGGCGTCGCCCGAGAGCGGAATCATCATGGGAATGCTGGGTCCGTCCATCAGCCCGTGGGTTGCGTTGCTGAACAGCATGACGGCCGGGGACGACGGGAACACGACGCTGGCCAATATGGTGGGCGCCTACTTCAACGGAGCGACCCTCAAC
Organism: Mycobacterium sp. SVM_VP21; assembly: GCA_024758765.1. NCBI lineage: Bacteria > Bacillati > Actinomycetota > Actinomycetes > Mycobacteriales > Mycobacteriaceae > Mycobacterium > Mycobacterium cavoris. The sequence continues at coordinate 3,033,716 of CP101406.1, read as the reverse complement.
CTCGACTCGCTGCTGCCGATGATCAACGGCTTCCATGTTTTCCCACCGGGCATGACCATGGAGAATCTGGATATTGCGTTCGGTGGGCTGCTGAGTGCTGGCAGCGTGGGCCCTGACTCTGGAGTTGGGGGTTCCATCTTCAACAGCGTTGGCTTGGACTTCAGCGGTGTCCCCGTCCTGGGCACCCTGGACCTTCCAGGTCAGGCGGTAGGCCCGTTGGGGGCGTGGGAGGGCTGGGCGCAGACGATCGCCTCGTTGTTGGGGTGGGATGGGTCGGGGTCGCCGTTAAGCGGTGTGACACTGCCGACGATTCCCACCGATTTCTTTGATGACGGTGGTGCCAGTGCGATGGCCACCGATGTGTCGGGCTGGTTGCAGGACCTCGGGTCCTGGCTGTAATCGGCCCAGGCCCTATACCCGTAATCCCTTTTCCCTTTTCCCTTTGCGTGTTTTTCCACTCGGATTTTTGACAGGAGAGGTGTTCACATGAGTCGTCGTCACACCAGCAGCCCGCGTGGCCGTCGCGCCAGTGCGGTGGGTGCGTTCTTGGCCTTCGGGATGGCCCCGCTGGCTTGTGCGCCGTCGGCGCGCGCTGATGAGCTGGATCTGATGCTGGATCCGATCATCGATTCCCTGTCCAGTGTCGATCCCACGTTGGGGGCCGAGGTGAGTTCCTGGGTGACGGCGTGGGATTCCACGTTCACCGGTGGTGGGGCGTCGGTGGATTCGTTGCTCGATGCCGCTGGCGCGGGGGCGTCGGCGTCGGCGTCGATCGACTATGCCCAGGTCTTCGATCAGTGGGTCTACACCCCGATCCACACCGGTCTGGAAGCCTGGATCAATAGCTCATTCGGTGAGCAAGTCGACAACGCCATCAACCAGTGGTCGGGGCTGTATTTGATCGGTGACGGCGCGGCCGGTACGGCGGCCAGCCCCGATGGTGGTGCGGGCGGATTGTGGTTCGGCGATGGTGGCGCCGGCTACGACCAAAGTGCGAACGCCGGCGTAGTTGGCGGTGCCGGCGGAGCAGGTGGGTTCATTGGCGACGGTGGCGTCGGCGGCGACGGTGGTGCCGGGGCTGCAGGCGGTGCCGGCGGTGCCGGTGGCTCATTCATGGGCGTGGGTGGCCACGGCGGGGACGGCGGGGACGGCATCACCGGTGTGGGCAGCGGCATTAAGTTCGGAGTGGGCGGTAATGGTGGTGCCGGCGGCGATGGAGCTGGCTGGCTGTTCGGCAACGGGGGCATCGGCGGCAACGGAGGCGCCGGTGCCGAAGGTGCGCCGGCCTCCTTGACAGGCAACCCCGCCGTTCAAGGGCCGACCGTTGGTGGCACCGGTGGTACCGGCGGTGCCGGCGGACAAAGCGGGTTCCTGATCGGCGATAGTGGCAACGGCGGCAACGGCGGCAACGGGGGCAACGGCGGTGCGTTGGTTGACGGTACTGCCGCGCACCCCAACGGCGGCAGCGCCGGCACTTTCGTCAGCCGCGGCGGTAACGGTGGTGCCGGTGGCGCGGCCGGCGCTAAGACCTACGGCTCCCTCGGGGAGACCGGCCAGATGGGGGACGGCGGCAATGGCGGTAACGGTGCGGCCGGCGGTAACGCGTACCAAGATCCCACGACCGGTGAATATCTAGGTAACGGCGGCAACGGCGGTATCGGCGGCCAAGGCGGTAACGGCAATATTGGAGGCAGCGACGGCGACGGTGGAAACGGCGGCGACGGCCTCAACGGGGGCAACGGTGGCAACGCCGGCGGTGAAGGTGGCAGCTCACTCGGGGAGAATGCCGGTGGCGCCGCGGGGAATGGTGGTAACGGTGGTGACGCCACCGCGGGCCACGGCGGAAACGGCGGAAGCGGCGGGGGCTCCGGCAGCAGTGAGGACGGGGTCGCTGGGGTCGGCGGAAACGGTGGCGCGGGCGGAAACGGCGCGACCGACGACAGCACTGTCAAGACTGTCGGCGGCAATGGCGGCACGGGCGGTTTCGGCAGCACCGGTGGTGCCGGTGGTGCCGGTGGTACCGGCACTTACGCCGGCGGCAACGGCGGCGTAGGTGGGCGTGGCGACTTCCTTGGTAGTGACGCCAGTGGTGTCGGCGGTGTGGGCGGTGCGGGCGGCGTCAGCACAGGTTGGAACGACGACGGCACCATCTACAGCGTTGGAGGCAATGGAGGTGCCGGCGGTCATGGTGGTTTCGTCGATAGCAGCGGCGTCGGTGGCACCGGTGGTGCTGGCGGGGCTGGTGCCAACGGTGCCACCGGCAACGGTGTCGTCAGCGTGGGCGGCAATGGCGGCCAAGGCGGCGGAGGCGGCTCAGTCGAGGCCGGTACCGGTGGTGTCGGTGGTGTCGGTGGCAACGGCGGCGACGGTACCGCGTCCGGCGGAAACGGCGGGGCTGGTGGGTACGGCGGGTCCGGTGGGGATAGTTTCACAGGCCATCGCGGCGCCGGTGGTGTCGGTGGTGACGGCGGGACGGGCGGTAGCAGCGGTGGTGTCGCTACTCCCACCAATAATCTCGGACTTGGGCCAAGCCACGCGGGTGACGGCGGCAACGGTGGTGCCGGCGGCAACGGCGCTTACGGCGGCGTTGGCGCTACTGGCGGCACGGGTGGCGCCGGCGGCGCCGGCACGGGCGGTATCGACGGCGGTGTCGGCGGCGTCGGGGGCGCGGGCGGCTACGGCAGCTGGGGTGCACCCGGCACCAGTGGTGTCGGCGGGGCGGACGGCGGTACAGGCGTCAATGGCTTCGCCGGAGGTGCTGGCGGGCAAGGCGGCGCGGGTGGCACCTCGGATACCGGTAACGGTGGCCAGGGCGGTGCCGGCGGCGTCGGTGGTACCGGCGGTGCTGGTGGCATGGGTGGAGCTGGTGGCACCAATAGCGCCGGCAACGGCCTTGCCGGCGGCAACGGCGGTGTCGGTGGTACCGGCGGTGTCGGTGGCGCTGCCGGTGCGGGTGGTGTGAGTGCTCACGGCACCAACGGTTCCCAGGGAGCCGGCGGTGATGGTGGCGCCGGTGGTGGCGGCGGGGCCGGTGGCAACAGCGGCACACCCACCGGCAGCGGCACAGCCGGGACGCCCGGTACCGGTGGCGCGGGTGGCGCCGGTGCCGCGGGCGGCACCGGCAATCCGGACGGCAGTACCGGCACCGCCGGTCAGAAGGGCGCCGACGGGCAGCCGGGTTAGCCGGAACCATCGGTCGCGGCCGCCGGGTCTCCTACGTCCCGGCGGCCGCGTTCGTCACGGCTGACCACGGCCAGATCGCCCGGAGGGCATTCTGCGAAATACCCGAAGCGGAGAATTTGCCCCTAATGCGTTGGAGACAAGGTGCTCACACGATGTGTAACCCGTCGAGAATCCGATTCGGGTTGCGCCAGAAGGCGTCGTTGATGAAGCGGTTGAAAAGGTCTGGCGGCAGCAGACTTTCGCGGGGTTCGGCCTTGACGGTCCCGCGCACGGTGTGCAGGCCGGGAGTGCCCGCGCGTTCGTCGAATTCGGTGACGTCGTAGTCGGTGTGGTCGAAGTCGTGGTCGAAGGCCGGTTCGTCCAGGAACCGGTAGATGGCGTGCATGGTCTTGGCCGGGTCGGTGGTCAGGGTCTCGTACTGCATCAACAGCAGCCGGTCGCGTTGCGCGCCGAAGCAGGCCTGTTTGAGCGAGTCATAGGGTGCGCCCACCATGCCGTTCTGGGCGGCCACACCGTTGGCGCGGGTGTAGACCGTGCCGCCGGACTGGAAGTTGAAGATCGACGACGGGGTGAAGACGTTGTGCTGGATCAGACGTTCGATGCTGTCGAGAATCCACGGCATATCCCGCACGCAGGCAATGACTTTCGCGTCCGGAAACAACTGCGCGATCGCCGGCATCCAGGCGCACCAGGCCCGGTTGGTGTCGAAGATGACCTCGGCGGTGGAGTCGGCGTAGAAGTTGTCGAACAACCCGTGCAGCATGCGCTGGCGCTTGGCGTCGTCGATGAACGCCGAGAATTCGTTGCGGGCGCTCATCTCGCCCAGCAGCGTCGACCCCGAGCGCGGCAGGCCCGAGATGAAGTGGATCCGTCAGTGTGCTTGGCTGAGTTCCAGGGCCGCCGCGACGATGGGCTTGGCCCAGGTGGGCGTAGAGGTCAGATCGGGCGGCCCGACGATGCGTCCACGCTGCATATGTATCACCACGAGTGGCTGCGGCGCCTTCCCGGTCGCGGGGTCGGCGGCCGCCGAGTTGTCATAAACCCGTAGCTGGGCCAGCACCGGCAGCAGTGTCACGAGATTAATCAGGCTGTGGCGAGAGCGGCGGCGGATATCGGCTTCGGGAATGTCGTGTCCGCCGGCGTTGACTCGTTGTCGTACTCGCCCGATGTGGGCCTCGGCACTGGCGAGCCCAATGAAAAAGACGTGAACGTCGACCCGACGCTTGGCAGCCTCGGCCAGCAATCGCGGTAGCGTGTTGCCGCCCAGGGTGGTCTCAAAAGTGAAATCGAGGCCCTGGTCGATGGCCCGTTCGAGTAACTTTCGTCCCTGCTCCCATGCGGCTGCGTTGGCCGCGGTCTGACCCAGTCCGGGATTGGCCACCATGATCTCGCGCGCGGCCTCGTCGGGGTTGTAGTACTCGCCGCCGTTATCGCGGATCGCCGCGCCGATGATGCTGCTCTTGCCGGCGCCGTTGACGCCTGCCAGCACGTACAGCTGAGGTGGTGCGGCTGCCTTGGGAACCATGGGCCGCCCCGGCTCACTGTGGCTTCGCGGTCCGCGCCGCCTTCACCGCAGCGGCCCCCAACTCCTCCGGCGTGGCTTCGAATGCAGCGGCAACTCCGGCTTTGGCTTTTGCTGTCTGCATGGCTGCCAGCAGGTTGTCGAAGCGCTCGCTGAGGTGGTCAAGGACGGGTGTAGCCGGTGCGGTCAGAGCCTCGAATTCGGCATACGAGAGCAGCACCGCCCTGGGGGTGTCGTGCTTGGTGATCACCACTGCCCCGTTGACTGCGGCCTGCTCGAAGACGGTGCCGAACTCGTTTTTGAGGCGACTGGCAGTCACCACCGGTACGTCGACCAGCTTGCCGTCGCGGTTGCGGAACGGAACCGTGGACATCGTGTTCCCCGTTCATGATCTTCCTGCCCGCGATTTTAGCCGTTTTGACTATTATGTACCAATTGTGCGGTGTGTTTCTCGCCAAGCGCGGTCCGGCCCGGTTTGTTGGGCAGCGTCCAGCTGCGGTGGGGAGCAGAGCAAGCATCCCGCGAGCGACGGATCACCGTCGCCTCACACCACCTGCAATCCCTCGGGGATCCGATTCGGATCGCGCCAGAAGGCGTCGTTGACAAACCGGTTGAAAAGGTCCGGCGGTAACAGACTTTCGCGGGGTTCGGCCTTGACGGTCCCGCGCACGGTGTGCAGGCCGGGAGTGCCCGCGCGTTCGTCGAATTCGGTGACGTCGTAGTCGGTGTGGTCGAAGTCGTGGTCGAAGGCCGGCTGGTCCAGGAACCGGTAGATGGCGTGCATGGTCTTGGCGGGGTCGGTGGTCAGGGTCTCGTACTGCACCAACAGCAGTCGGTCGCGTTGCGCGCCGAAGCAGGCCTGCTTGAGCGAGTCATACGGTGCGCCAACCATGCCGTTCTGCGCCGCCACGCCGTTGGCTCGGGTGTAGACCGTGCCGCCGGGCTGGAAGTTGAAGATCGACGACGGGGTGAAGACGTTGTGCTGGATCAGACGTTCGATGCTGTCGAGAATCCACGGCATGTCCCGCACGCAGGCAATGACTTTGGCGTCCGGGAAGAGTTGCGCGATTGCCGGCATCCAGGCGCACCAGGCTCGGTTGGTGTCGAAGATGACCTCGGCGGTGGAGTCGGCGTAGAAGTTGTCGAACAGTCCGTGCAGCATGCGTTGGCGCTTGGTGTCGTCGATGAAGACCGAGAATTCGTTGCGGGCGCTCATCTCGCCCAGCAGGGCGCCGAACAGGCCGGCCAGCGGACCTGACATGCCGGCCTGAAAGCGCGGATTCTGCCGCAGTAACGCGGCCAGCAGGGTCGACCCCGAGCGCGGCAGGCCCGAGATGAAGTGGATCGCGGTCATGAGTGTAGTTCCATCGACATACGGGTTCGCCTTGTTCTCGCGGTGAGGTGGATGTATTGGAGTTCGCCGAGCGATGCTGACCGAACCGGGATGCCTACCTGGCTCGGCTCATAAGACTTAGCACGCCTTACCGTAGCTCGGTGCCCAGGAAGAACCGCCGAAAATCTCTCAAATCGGGGCGACTGCTGGGGTCGGTTGCGGCCATTTTCCGTCGTCATCAAGACATAGGTTGAGTTATCTTTGGCCAGATTTTGTTCAAATCAAAAATACAAGCAGGTCCACATGTTTATTCGGCTGACGAATGCCAGTCGATTACCCGCTGCGACGGCTCAGCGTTGTGCCGATTTCAGCGCGTCGCCTATTTGTCGACAGGTGGTTCCCATGGCGGCGATCTGCGGTCTGGTCAGCGGGCCCAGGAAGTGGGTTTGGACCTCGTTCGCGTAGGTCGTCATGGCTTCTCCCACCAAGATTCTGCCCGCCTCGGTGATGGTCGCGATGACGCGGCGGCGGTCGTGGGGACTAGTCGTCCGCTGCACCAGATTTTCCTCTTCCAAGCGGCGGACTTGCCTGGTCAGACGGCTTGGTAGGGACGGCAAGGCTTCAACCAGTTCGCCCATCTGGACACTGCCTTCGGGCGCGCTGTCGAGCAGGCTCAGCAGGCGCACGTCATCCAGCGAGATGCCGTGGGCGTCGGTCAGCTTCCGGTTGAGCAGCGTCGACATGCGCAAGACGGTCGTCAAGTAGTTGTGCCACGACTTCTGCTGAGCCAGATCCAGCTCTGGTCCGCCTCCGTTGATTTGACCAGGACTGAAGCGATACATAGCGAATTATGTTACGCGTAGGACGGTTCGCTGAATAGAAGAATCGAAGGCCATTCGTGGCGGAGATGCGCCTTTCCGCTGAACAGACGGCACTATTCCGTAGTTGTCAATGTGCTGTAGAAAAGCTGCCTATTTTCGGTGTGTTTGGGTGGCTCGGAGATCGGGTTTTCGACCCCGGCGACGCCGGATGGCGCATGCCTCGGTTGGGGGCGATACGCCGAGGGAATACCTTTTGCTGCGGCAGTGACCGATCACGGCATCACAGAAATTGTTTCAAAGCGAAAATAACGGGCTGACAGGACAGCCGCGTTGACGCGTCCAGCTCAGGCGGCGTTCGTGTAAGGCGGGATCGCCGCAGCCCTTCGGCTGATGATTTCGGACTGAGCAGTCTGATGGGCGATCTGACGAGCTGGCTGAACCTGCTAATCCGTCGCCGAACCGCGGCCGACGAAGCGCTCGGAAGCAAGGCTAACGAGCTTGAGACGGCGCCGTTTCCTCATCAACGCGGGGTCGGCCCGCTGTGGCTGGCCAACTCCCGCAACTCCGCCACCACAGCATCCGCCGTCGGCGCACTGTCGGGATCGATCAGTGACTGGATCATCAAACCGAGGATCACGGCCAACGGGACTGAGCCGCCCAGCTCGGTGCGCGCGCGTTGTTGACCCTCGGCCAGGCGTGTGCGCAGTTCGTCGTTGCGTTGGGCTTGGACGATCGCTTCCAGGTGCGAGGTCCACAGCGCCTTGTCGGTGGTGAAGGACTCGAGCATCGCCCGCCACTGGTCCACTGCCGTCGCCGGTTGACCGTCGGGCGCCATGCGGGTGTCGAGCTCGTCGAGCTCTTCCAGCAGGGCCTGCACTAGAAGGCGTTCGCGGCTACCGAAGTGATAGCCGATGGCGGCATGGCTGACGCCGGCCGCCGCGGCGATGTCGCGCACCGTCGTATTCGCCCAGCCTCGTTCGACCAAGCAGCGCTTGGCTCCCTCCAGCAGATCCTCACGGTTGCCCATAAGGGCAGGTTAGCCAGGCCGACGACCATTGCACAAATGGATTGACCAAATGGATTGACCATTTGGTCAAATGGGGGGTACGGTACGGAAACCAACGGGCCCCGCCGTGGGGCCCGCAGATTCAGGAGGTGCCGGTTATGGCGCACGAAGTTGTCGAGCGCGTCGAGCAGATCGCCGCCCAGCTGGCCGGTACCGCCGACGACAGCGAACGGCTCGGCAAGCTCTCCGAACAGTCAGTGGCGCTGATCCGCCAAGCCGGCGTGATGCGGATGCTGCAACCGACGGACTTCGGCGGTTACGCCGCCCACCCGCGCGACTTCGCCGAGGCGGTCATGGCGGTGGCCAAGCACTGCGGCTCCACCGGCTGGGTGTGCGGCGTCGGGGGAGTGCACCCCTGGGAGATGGCGTTGATGGACCGCCGGCTGCAAGCCGAAATCTGGGCCGACAATCCGGACACCTGGATCGCCTCCCCGTATGCCGCGCAAGGGATTGCGACCCCGGTCGAGGGTGGTTATCGGTTGACCGGGCGGTGGAACTTCTCCTCGGGCACCGATCACTGCAGCTGGATCTTCCTGGGCGCGCGCGTCGGCGGCGCCGAGGGTGGGCCGCCGAAGGTGCTGCACGTCGTCTTGCCGCGCGCCGACTACACCATCGTCGAGGACTCCTGGGATGTCATCGGCCTGTCGGGCACCGGCAGCAAGGACATCGTCGTCGACGGCGCCTTCATCCCGGACTACCGCACCATCGACTTCGAGCACGTCGCCTCCGGCGCCAGCGCCGCCGAGGCGGCCGGACGCACGGAGACGGTCTACAAGCTGCCGTTCTGGGCGATGTTCCCGCTCGGGATCACCGCCGCGCTCATCGGAATCACCGAGGGGGCGCTGGCAGCGCATCTGGACTATCAGCGCGACCGGGTGGCCGCCACCGGCACCAAGATCAAGGACGACCCGTACGTGCTCTACGCCATCTCGGAGGCCGCCGCGGAGATCGCCGCCTCACGCGTGCAACTCCTCGACGGCATCAGCAGAATGTACGACCTCGCCGACGCCGGCAAAAAGATCAGCTTCGAGGACCGCTCGCTGGTGCGGCGCAACCAGATTCGCTGCGCCTGGCGGGCCGTGGCAGCTGCCGATGCGATCTTCGCCCGCTCCGGGGGTAACGCCGCGCGCCGGAACAACCCGCTGCAGCGGTTCTGGCGCGACGCCCACGTCGGGCTGGGGCACGCCATCCAGACCCCGGGGAGCATCTATCACTCCAGTGCCCTGACGGTGATGGGGGTGGAGCCGGCGCCGGCGTTGCGGGCGATGATCTGAAGCCGCAACGATCCGTTGCTACGCTTACTACGTAGAGGCGCAACAGAACATCCTCCGCGAAATCGGAGCAGCAGCAGGGCTTTCGCAACGTGAGAGCGTGACGCATTTGATCCTCGGCGTCCTCCGCACGGAGTTCGAGCTGCAGTACACGGGGTTGCTGCCGAACTGACTGTGGCACTGGGAAATCCGTGGCGCTACCGCGGAACGCAGAAGTCGACCAGCGCGGCTGATCCCAATTTCACGTCCGCCCAGCCGCAGGGGACATGGAGGACGGCGATCCCCGACGTCGGGTACTTCTCCGAGATCTGTTGGGCTATGGCTGCATCGGTGCCGGGGCCGGCCAGTCCCAGTGCGACGCTGGACATCGCCGGTTCGTGGCCGATCACCAGCAGCGTGTCGACGTCGGCGGCCACGGTGTTGATCGTGTCGATCACGTTTCCGGGCATCGCGTCGTAGAGGTCGTCGACGTAGCGCACCGGTGCGGTCAGCGCGGTCTGCGCGTAGGTCTGTCGGGTCCGGGTGGCGGTCGAACACAACACCGCATCGATGGCCGGCGCATGGGCGCGCAGCCAGTCTCCGGCCAGCCCCGCCTCCCGGATTCCGCGCGGCGCTAACGGACGCTCGTGGTCGGCGGCTCCGGGCGGATAGTCCGACTTGGCGTGCCGCAGCAGAATCAGGGTCCGGTAAGTGCTCACCTGCTCCAGAGTAGGGGTGCCCGATATCGCCCGCGCTATCCGATTCGAATCCATCGCACCCTGCCTCTGGCGGTGCTGAAGTGCCAGGTGTGACGTAAGAGATCAGGCCTTCGATCGAGCGCCCGGACCTGCCGATCGAGGTCCACGGCCTTGTCGGTGACCGGCCATACACTCGCGATGCCCGGCCGACGGCCCGGCGGAAAGGGGCAGGACCGACATGCGCTTCGTGCACACCGCCGATTGGCAGCTCGGCATGACCCGGCACTTCCTGGCCGGCGACGCCCAGCCGCGCTACTCGGCAGCCCGGCGCGACGCAGTGGCCGGACTGGGAGCGCTGGCGGCGCAGACGGGTGCGGAGTTCGTGGTCGTCGCCGGCGACGTGTTCGAGGACAACCAACTCGCCCCCGCGGTCATCAGCCAGTCTCTGGAGGCCATGCGCTCCATCGGGATCCCGGTCTACCTCTTGCCCGGAAACCACGATCCGCTCGATGCCGCGTCGGTGTACACCAGCGCGTTGTTCACCGCCGAGTGCCCCGACAATGTGATCGTTCTCGACTCCGCCGGCGTACACCGGGTGCGCCCCGGTCTCGAGATCGTCGCCGCGCCGTGGCGGTCCAAGCGCCCCACCACCGACCTGGCGGCCGCCGCACTCGACGGGCTGTCCGCCGATGGCACCATCCGGATCCTGGTTGCCCATGGCGGCGTCGACGTGCTGGACCCCGACCCCGGCAACCCGGCGCTGATTCGGCTGGCCGGCCTGCAAGACGCCCTGACCCGCGGCGCCATCCACTACGTCGCCTTGGGGGACAAGCACTCTCGCACCCAGGTCGGGGCGACGGGCCGAATCTGGTATTCCGGTTCGCCGGAACCCACCAACTTCGACGACATCGAATCCGACCCCGGCCACGTGCTGGTGGTCGATGTCGACGAGACCGGCGGCGGGGTGAGCGTGGACTCCCGCCACATCGGTCGATGGCGTTTCCTGACGCTGTACCGCCAGCTTGACACCGGCCGTGACGTCGCCGACTTGGACATCAACCTCGACCAGCTGCCGGACAAGGAACGCACGGTAGTCCAGCTGGCCCTGACGGGTTCGCTCAGCGTCACCGACCGGGCCGCCCTCGATGCCTGCCTGGACCGGTATTCGCGGCTGTTCGCCTGGTTGGGGACCTGGAAGCGTCATACCCACCTGGTGGTGGTGCCCGCCGACGGCGAATTTGCCGACCTCGGCATCGGGGGGTTCGCGGCGGACGCGGTCGAGGAACTGGTCGCGGCGGCCCGCGGCGCCGACACCGATACCGCCGACGACGCCCATGCCGCGCTGGCGCTGCTACTGCGCCTGGTCGATCGGGGCGTGGCATGAGACTGCACCGATTGGAGTTGACCAACTACCGCGGTGTGGCGCATCGAGAGATCGACTTCCCCGACCACGGCGTGGTGGTGGTGTCCGGCGCCAACGAGATCGGCAAGTCTTCGATGATCGAAGCGCTGGACCTATTGCTGGAGTCCAAGGACCGCTCCGCCAAGAAGGACGTCAAGCAGGTCAAGCCCACCTACGCGGACGTCGGCGCCGAGGTCACCGCGGAAATCAGCACCGGCCCTTACCGTTTCGTCTATCACAAGCGCTTCCACAAGGCGCCCCGAACACAACTGACCATCCTGGAGCCGCGCCGCGAGCAGCTGACCGGCGATGAGGCACATGAGCGGGTCCGCACCATGCTGGACGAGACCATGGACACCGGCCTCTGGCAGGCCCAACGCGTGCTGCAGACGGCGTCGACGGCGGCGGTGGACTTGTCCGGATGCGATGCGCTGTCTCGGGCGCTGGACGTCGCCGCCGGTGACACGGCCAGCCCCAGCGGAACCGAGCCGGTTCTCATCGAGCGAATCGATGCCGAGTTCGCGCGCTACTTCACCGGGACCGGGCGTCCCACCGGGGAGTGGGCGAGTGCTCTCGCGGCGCTGGCCGACGCTGACGCCGAGGTGGCGCGGTGTGCCGAGCTGCTCGCCGAAGTGGACGACCGGGTGCACCGGCACGCCGAGCTGTCTGCGCAGTTGGCGAGGTTGACCGAGGAGCAGGCCGCCGCCGACGCCCGGCACAGCGCGGCGCAGGCCGCCGGCGCCGCGATCGCCGACTTGCGCAGCCAGCTTCGCGATGCGCAGTTGGTGGCCACCGCGGCCAAGGCCACTGGCGCCGCGACCGACAGTGCCCGCGCGGAGCGGAACCGGCAACGCGAGGAAGTCGAATCCCGGGCGGCCGCGATCAGTCTGCTAGACACCGAGATCGACGGCGCGGCCCAGGTGCAGGCCACCGTTGATGCCGAAGCGACCGCGGCAGAGGCCGCCGCGGCCGAGGCTGCGCAAGCCGTGGCCGCCGCCACCGAACGTGCCGCATCCGCGCGCCGCGTCGTCGACCAACTCGCCGCTCGCGACGAGGCAGACCGGCTTGCTGACCGGCCCGCCCGGCTTGACGCCACCGAGAGTCAGCTCGCCGAGGTGGCGGCCGAGCTGGCGCAGATCATTGTGACCGAGCCGATCCTGCGCCGGATCGAAGCTGCGTCGGCGGCCTGCGACCGGAGCGAGGCGTCGCTGGCCGCGATTTCGGCGACATTGGAGCTTGCCGCGGTCGCCGACGTCGCTCTGATGATCGCCGGCGAGCACACCGCGCTGCCCGCCGGCCAGAGCTGGTCGGCCACCGTCACCGACGGCCTTGAGGTCGAGGTTCCCGGCCTGCTGAGTCTGCGGGTCAGACCGGGCGACAGTGCGCGGGAAGCCAGCGCAAAACATGCTGCGGCACAAGCCGAACTGGTCGATTCCCTCGCGGCAGCAGGCGTGACCGATCTGACGCAGGCGCGGCACGCCGACCAGCGGCGACGCGAACTACAGGGCGGCTGCGACCAGCTGGCCGCCGCCCTGGCAGCGTTGCGCGGTGACGAGGAGGTCGAGGCGTTGCGCGCTCGGCTGACACGACTGCGTGACGAGCACGGCGAGATCCCCACCGGAATCACACCGGAGCAGGCCCGCACCGACCGCGACGAGGCCGAGGCACTGCGAGCGCAGGCTGCCACCGACTGCGAAACCCTGCGTCGGGCCGCCCAGGAGGCTGCGGCCCGACGCACGGAAGCCGCTACACGGCTGACGCTGCTGCGCGAAAAGGCGGCGGCCCAGCGCAGTGAGCTGGAGGCGGTCGACCAACGTCTCGCCGCGCAGCGGGCAACGGTCAGCGATGACGAGCTGGCGGCTACCGCCGAATCCTCCACGCAGGCATTGCGCACCGCCGAGCAGCGCGTGACCGAGTTATCCGAACAGTTGGGCGCCGCCGCCCCCGACGCGATCGACACCGAACTCACGGCAGCGCAGACCGCGGCTCAGGACGTTAGGGCTAGCCACGCCGAGACCGCCCGCGCGTTGCACGAGGTGGAGGTCGAGCTGGCCGTGTTCGGCACCCAGGGCCGGCGGGGCCAACTCGACGCCGCGCAGACCGCCCGGGAACACGTTGCGGCCGAACATGATCGGATCGGGCGCCGGGCTCGCGCGGCAGCGCTGCTGCGCTCCACCATGGTCCGCCACCGCGACGACACCCGCCGGCGTTACGTCGAGCCGTTCCGCGCCGAGATCCAGCGGCTGGGCGCGCACGTGTTCGGTGCGGATTTCGAGGTCGACGTCGACACCGACCTGAAGATCTGCGCCCGCACCCTCGGTGGTCGCACCGTGCCCTATGAGTCGCTGTCCGGCGGCGCCAAGGAACAGCTGGGCATCCTGACGCGGCTGGCCGGGGCGGCGCTGGTGGCCAAGGAGGACAGCGTCCCGGTGGTGATCGACGACGCGCTCGGCTTCACCGACCCCGATCGGCTGGCGAAGATGGGTGCGGTGTTCGACGCGGTCGGCTCGCACGGCCAGGTGATCGTGTTGACCTGCGACCCGGATCGCTACCGCAGCGTCACCGATGCCCACCGCATCGACCTGACCGCCTGACCATCAGTCCTTCATGAACCCGATCACGGTGTAGTCCAGATCCGCCAGCCCCGGCGCCCCGAAGTTGGCCAGCGAACTGCGCACCGCCACATTGCCGGTGGTCTGGATCAGCGGCAGGCTGAATCCCTCGGCCCACAGCAGGCTGTCGACCTCGTTGGCCCGCGCCCGCGCCACCGCCGGATCCAGCGCCTCCAGCGTCTCCTCGATCTTGGCGTCGATGGCCGGGCTGCCGATCTTGCCGAAGTTGGCCTCCCCGTAGGACGCGGAGATCTGATTCAGCCCGGCCAGCGGGAAAGCGTCTCCGACCCAGCTGAATTGGGCGATGTCGAAGTCACCGACATTGACGTAGTCGGTGAAGAAGCCGCCACCGGCCTTGGCGTCCAACTGCAACTTGACCCCGATCTGGGCCAGGTTGTGCTGCGCCACCTGGGCGAACTGGCGGGTGCTCGACGCGTCGTAGAACAGGTGGCGGATCACCAGGGGGCGACCGTTCTTCTCCCGGAACTTCCCATGCAACGTCCAGCCGAGCTCGTCGAGCTCGCGTGCGGCACGCTCGGGGTCGTAGGCCACCACCGCACTGTTGTCTTGGTACCCCTCTTGACCGGCGACGTAGATGTGGTTGTTCAGCGGCACCGGGTCGGCAGTCAGGCCGCGCTGGGTGACCTTGGCGATCGTCGCCCGGTCGATCCCGCGCATGACCGCCAGCCGCAGCGCCTTGTCAGACAAGATGGCGCCCGGCGCCCCGTTGAAGGTGAAGTGATTCCAGGCCGGAGTCGGCGCCCGCCGGATCGCGATGCCCTCGGTGCGCCGCGCGATCGTCAACTGATCCAGGGTGGCCACTCCGGCGGCGTCGATGGTGTGGTTCTGCAGCGCCGGCATCCGGGCGGCCTCGTCGAGCACCAAGTAGGTGATGGTGTCCAGCTTCGGGGTCCGGCCCCACCAGGCGGGGTTGCGGGTCAAGGTGATGCGCTGGCTGGTGCGATCCAGGGTCGACAGCACGAACGGCCCGGCCGAGGGACCCGGCCGGCTCAGCTGCGCCTTGTTGAAGGTCGTCGGGTCGCCGGTCATGCTGGCCGGCAACAGCATCGAGTTGCCCGCGAACATGCCCCGCCACTCCGCGTAGGGCTTGGCGAAGCGCATCACGGCCTGCCGGTCGTCGACGCCGCGGGTCACCGAGGCGACGCGCTCGGCGCCGTTGGTGGTCGCGATCGCGTAGCTGCTGTCGGCGCCGCTGGTGGCGTGGATCTGGCTGGCGATGTCTTTCCAGGTGAGCGGTGTCCCGTCGCTCCACACCGCTTTCGGGTTGATGGTGTAGGTGACCACCTGGGGGTTGGTGCCGGTCAGCTCCACACTGGTGAAGTAGTCGGTGTCCACCGTCGCCGAGCCGTCCGGTCCGATGGTGAACGCCCGCGGCATGGTGGCCTTGAGCATCGCGGCGTTCTCGGCCAGGTTTCCGTCGATGTGCAGCGGGTTGAAGTTCGGCGGGAACTGGGTCATGGACAGTCGCAGATTGCCGCCGTCGCGCAGTTTTGCTGGGTCCTGCGGGTTGACGTCGCTGGCTGTCCCCACCGCGGCGGTGCCCTCGGGGGCGGTGATATCGACTGCCGCGCACCCGCTGAGCGCCATGCCGGCAGCTAACACGGTGGCCACCACCCCGTTGACTCTGCGTCCAGGGCGGCCTCTTCTCGCACAACGTCGCCGTGAGCGCAGAGTCAACGTCATAGTCATAAGTGTGGCACCGCGGCCAAAAGCCGACGGGTGTAGTCGTGTTGAGGATCGCGGAACACCTGATCGGCCTCGCCCTGTTCGACGATCGCCCCGGCGAACATCACCGCGACCCGGTGCGCCAGGTGTTTGACCACCGAAAGGTCATGCGACACAAACAGGTAGGACAGCCCGAGTTGCTGCTGCAGATCGAGCAGCAGGTTGATGATCCCGGCCTGAATCGACACATCGAGCGCGGACACCGGCTCGTCCAGCGCGAGGATCTTCGGCTGCAACGCCAAGGCCCGGGCGATGCCGATCCGCTGCTTCTGCCCGCCGGAAAACTCCGACGGATAGCGCAGCGCGTCACCGCGGCGCAGCCCGACCAGCTCCAGCAGTTCGGCGACGCGGGCATGAATCGCGGCTTTGTCGGAGCCGTTGGCCCGCAGGGGTTCTGCCAGCAGTTCGAAGACCGGCAGTCGGGGATCCAGTGACGCGACCGGATCCTGGAACACCACCTGCAGGTCACGCCGCAGGGCACGACGGCCGTCCCGCTTCAACGCCGCCACGTCCGTGCCCAGCACCTCGATCGAACCGGACTGCGGCGCGGTCAGCTCCAGGATCTGGTGCAAGGTGGTGGATTTGCCCGAGCCGGATTCGCCGACGATTCCCAGGGTGCGGCCCTGCTGCAACTCGAAGCTCACCCCGTCCACTGCCCGCACCTCCCCGGCGCGTCGGCGCAGCACGCCCTTGGTCAGCGGATAGGTCTTGACCAGGTCGCGGACCCGCAGCACGGTGGGGGGCTCACCGGAGACCGTGGCTGCCACATCGGTGCGCACGCCATAGATATCGGCGGCGCTGCGCCCGATGACCTGGTCGGTGTGAATGCATGCCGCCGAATGGTTCTCTCCGACGCTGAGCAGATCTGGCTCAGCCGTCAGGCAGTCGTCGGCGGCCAATGGGCAGCGCGGGGCGAAGGGGCAGCCTTCATCGACCCCGGCCGTCAATGACGGTGGCGCGCCCGGGATCGGCACCAGCCGGGTGCCCTGCGGGGCGTCCAAGCGGGGCACCGAACCCAACAGTCCCACCGTGTAGGGCATCCGCCGGTCGGAGTACAAGACCTGCACCGGGGCGGCCTCGACCACCCGACCGGCATACATCACCAGTGCCCGGTCGGCGAATTCGGCGACCACCCCGAGGTCGTGGGTGATGATCAGCACCCCGGCGCCGGTCACGTCTCGCGCGGTCTTGAGGACTTCGAGGATCTGGGCCTGCACGGTGACGTCCAGCGCGGTGGTGGGTTCGTCGCAGATGAGCAGATCTGGGTCGCAGGAGATCGCGATGGCGATCACCACCCGTTGCCGCTCCCCGCCGGACAGCTCATGCGGAAACGCCCGCGCCCGCTGCTCGGGACGGTTGATCCCGACCAGCTCCAGCAGCTCGACGGCACGTCGGCGCGCCGCGGCGCGGCCCACCCGGGGCTGGTGCACCTCGATGGCCTCGGCGATCTGATCGCCCACCGTGTACACCGGTGTCAGGGCCGACATCGGGTCCTGGAACACCATTCCGATCGAGGCGCCGCGGAACTTCGACATCGCGGTGTCACCCAGCCCGATCAGCTGGGTGCCATGCAGTCGCACCGAACCGGACACCTGCGCGTGCTCGGGCAGCAGTCCCATCACGGCCATCGCCGCCGCGGATTTCCCGGAGCCCGATTCGCCGACCATCGCCACCACTTCGCCGGCATCGACGTGATAGCTGACGCCGCGCACCGCACGCACGGCGTCGCGGCCCGCGCCGAACGTGACGGCCAGGTCGGAGACTTCCAGCAGGGTGCTCATCGGCGGCTCCGCAACGTCGCGGCATCGGGATCCAGGGCGTCGCGCAGGCCATCCCCGGCGAGGTTGGAGCACACCAGGATCGTGATCAGCACCCCGGCCGGGAACAGGAACACCCATGGGAAGGTGATGGCCGAGGCGGTGCCGTCGGCGATCAGGGTGCCCAGCGAGACGTCGGGCGGCTGGATGCCGAAACCCAGGTAACTCAAACCGGTTTCGGCCAGGATCGCCACCGCGACGTTGAGTGCGGTGTCGATGATCAAGATGGACGCCACATTGGGCACCACGTGGTCGATGATGATGCGCCGGCTGGAGACCCCCATATAGCGTGCGGCCCGGATGAATTCACGTTCCCGCAGGCTCATGGTCAGCCCGCGCACCATCCGGGCGCTGATCATCCAGCTGAAGCCGGCCAGCAGCAGCACCAGCAGCGCGATGTTGCCGCTGTTCTTGGTGCGTGGGGTGATGATCGCGATCAGGATGAACGCCGGCACCACCAGCAGCAGGTCGACCAGCCACATGAGCACCCGGTCGCGCCAGCCGCCGAAATACCCCGAGATCGCTCCGACGGTCGCGGCGATCACCGTGGAGATCAGCGCCACGCACACCCCGATCAGCATCGATTTCTGCATGCCGCGCAGGATCTGGGCCAACAGATCTTGGCCCAAGGCGTTGGTGCCCAACCAGTGTCGAGCACCCGGCGGGACCAGCAGCGCGTCGTAGTCCAGGTCGGTGTAGGAGTAGGGCAGCAGGCCCGGCAGCGTGTAGCAGCCGACGAACATCACCGCCAGCAGCGCCAGCGCGCCGACTGCGCTGCGGCTGCGCAGGAATCGGCGCAGCACCAGGGTGCGCCGTGAGGCGAATTCGACCTCGGCGCTTGTCATGACACCCGCACCCGCGGGTCGAGCATCGCGTAGATGACGTCGGAGAGCAGCCCGGCCAGCAGCACCACCGCCCCGGAGAACACCGTGATGGCCGCGACGATATTGGTGTCCTGGGTCGCCACGCCCTGCACCACCCATTCGCCCATGCCGTGCCAGCCGAAGATCTTCTCGACGAACACCGCGCCGGTGACCAGCCCGGCCACCCCGTAGGCGAACAGCGTCGCCATCGGGATCAGCGCGGTGCGCAGCCCGTGTTTGAACAGCGCGCGCCGCCGGGTCAGCCCCTTGGCCCGTGCGGTGCGGATGAAGTCCTGGCCGAGCACGTCGAGCATCGCGTTGCGCTGGTAGCGGCTGAAGCTGGCGGCCGCGCCCAGCGCCAGCGTCAGCGACGGCAACACCAGGTGTTGCAGCCGATCGAGCAACCCGGGCCAGAAGCCGGTGACCAAACCGGGGGAGGTCTCACCGGTGTAGTCGAACAGTTGGGCGCCCAGCGCCCAGTTCACCCGCAGCGCGCTGAGGATCACCAGGTTGGCCAGCACGAAGGTCGGTACCGACAGCACCAGCAGCGCCGCCATGGTGATCACCCGATCGGAGAGCCGGTACTGGCGCACCGCCCCCCACGCGCCGGCCACCACCCCGATCGCGGTGCCGGCCAGCGAGCCGACGACCAGCAGACGCAGGCTGACCCCGACGCGCCGGCCCAGCTCCCCAGAGACCGGCTGGCCGGTGACGGTGACGCCGAAGTCGCCGCGCACCGCGTGTGAGGCCCAGTGCGCGTAGCGCAGCGGAATCGGCTTGTCCAGGCCCAGTTCGGTGGCCTTGGCGTCGATCACGGCCTGCGGCGGGCGTGGATTGCGTTGCATCAGGCTGTCCAGCGGCGCGAAGGCCAGCGAGGTCAGGCAGAACGTCAGAAACGAGGCGAGGCCCAGCAGCACCAGGTAGTTCAGCGCCCGGCCGGCCAGAAACCGCGTCATGGCCAAAAGGGTAGAGGTCGGCGCCGGAGCAGGCGCTGCCGGCAGAGCATTATCGAATGATTTTTACCCGTGAAATCCGCGTGTTCGTTCACTAGGCTCCGCTGCACCGCGACCGAGGAGAAGAGCTGTGACCGTCACCGATGACTACCTGGCGAACAACGCCGAATACGCGAAGACCTTCACCGGTCCGCTGCCCATGCCGCCGAGCAAGCACGTCGCGGTCGTCGCCTGCATGGACGCGCGTCTGGACGTCTACCGGGTGCTGGGGCTCAAGGAGGGCGAGGCGCACGCCATCCGCAACGCCGGCGGCGTGATCTCCGAGGACGCGATCCGCTCCCTGGCGATCAGCCAACGACTGTTGGGCACTCGCGAGATCATCCTGATCCACCACACCGACTGCGGGATGCTCACCTTCACCGACGACGACTTCAAGCGCTCCATCCTGGACGAGACCGGCATCCGCCCGACATGGTCGGCCGAGGCGTTCCCGGACCCGGTCGAGGACGTCCGTCAGTCATTGCGGCGGGTCAAGGCCAGCCCATTCATCACGGCTACCACGTCGTTGCGCGGGTTCGTCTTCGACGTCGCCACCGGCAAGCTCGACGAAGTCACGCTGTAGCTCCGATTTCTGGGCCCCTCTAAGTGGGGAAGGTGCGCGCAAGACAGATCACATTGACAGTGACACAGTGCGGCTGGTTGCATAGCCAGCTATAACCAACAAATATGGTAAGTCTCACCAAGATTATCGGGTATCCCTGGCAAGGAAGTCATGACCAGTAACGTCACTGCGCCCCCGGAGGCCGCCACGGCCGGGCACTATCAGCTCACGCATCTGCGCACCCTGGAGGCCGAGGCCATCCACATCATCCGGGAGGTGGCGGCGGAGTTCGAGCGTCCGGTGCTGCTGTTCTCCGGCGGCAAGGACTCCATCGTCATGTTGCATCTGGCCGTCAAGGCGTTCGCGCCGGGCCGGCTGCCGTTCCCGGTGATGCACGTCGACACCGGCCACAACTTTGACGAGGTCATCGCCGCCCGCGACGAGCTGGTCGCGCAGACCGGAGTCCGGTTGGTGGTCGCATCGGTCCAAGACGACATCGACGCCGGACGGGTGGTCGACGACGGGCCGTCGCGCAACCCGCTTCAGACCGTCACGCTGCTGCGGGCGATCCGCGAGAACAAGTTCGACGCCGCGTTCGGCGGCGCCCGCCGCGACGAGGAGAAGGCGCGCGCCAAGGAGCGGGTGTTCAGTTTCCGCGACGAGTTCGGCCAGTGGGATCCCAAGGCGCAGCGGCCCGAGCTGTGGAACCTCTACAACGGACGGCACCGCGCCGGTGAGCACATCCGGGCGTTCCCGCTGTCCAACTGGACCGAGTTCGACATCTGGTCCTACATCGGCGCCGAGGAAATCGCCTTGCCGTCAATCTATTTCGCGCATCAGCGCAAGGTGTTCCGGCGCGACGGCATGCTGCTGGCCGATCACGAGTTCCTGCGGCCCGCCGACGGCGAAGAGGTGTTCGAGACTTCGGTCCGGTTCCGCACCGTCGGCGACGTCACCTGCACCGGTTGCGTGGAATCCACCGCGACCACCGTCGAGCAGGTGATCGACGAGACCGCGTTGTCCCGGCTGACCGAACGCGGCGCCACCCGCGCCGACGACCGGATCTCCGAAGCAGGCATGGAAGACCGCAAGAGGCAGGGGTATTTCTGATGAGTGCGGCAACCACGCTGCTTCGCATTGCGACGGCCGGCTCGGTCGACGACGGCAAGTCCACGCTGATCGGCCGGCTGCTGTTCGACTCCAAGGCCGTCATGGAGGACCAGCTGGCTTCGGTCGAGCGCACCTCCCGTGAGCGCGGCCACGACTACACCGACCTGGCCCTGGTGACCGATGGCCTGCGCGCCGAGCGCGAGCAGGGCATCACCATCGATGTCGCCTACCGCTATTTCGCCACGCCCAAGCGGAAATTCATCATCGCCGACACCCCGGGGCACATCCAATACACCCGCAACATGGTGACCGGCGCCTCGACCGCCCAGCTGGCGATCGTGCTGGTGGACGCCCGCCACGGCCTGCAGGAGCAGTCCCGTCGGCACACCTTCCTGGCGTCGCTGCTGGGCATTCGCCACATTGTGCTGGCCGTCAACAAGATGGACCTGATCGACTGGGACGCCGAGAAGTTCGAGGCGATCCGCGACGACTTCCACTCGTTCGCCACCCGCCTGGACGTGCACGACGTGACGACCATCCCGATCTCGGCGCTGCTCGGCGACAACGTGGTGACCAAGTCCGACAAGACGCCCTACTACGACGGTCCGGCGCTGCTGAGCCACCTCGAAGAGGTCTACATCGCCGGTGACCGCAACCTGGTCGATGTGCGGTTCCCGGTGCAGTACGTGATCCGCCCGCAGACCCACGAGCACGCCGATCACCGCAGCTACGCCGGCACGGTGGCCAGTGGCGTGCTGCGTCCCGGCGACGACGTCGTGGTGCTGCCGTCGGGAAAGCCGAGTCGGATCGCCGCGATCGAGGGGCCGAACGGTACAGTGGCCGAAGCGTTTCCGCCGATGGCAGTCTCGGTGAGCCTCACCGACGACATCGACATCTCCCGCGGCGACATGATCGCGCGCACCAACAACCAGCCGCGCGTGGTCCAGGATTTCGACGCCACCGTGTGTTGGATGGCCGACGGTGCGACGCTGCAGCCGGGCAACGACTACATCATCAAGCACACCACCCGAACCACCCGGGTGAAGGTGATGGCGCTGGACTACCGCCTCGACGTCAACACCTTGCACCGCGACAAAGACGCGAACACGTTGAACCTCAACGAACTCGGCCGCGTCTCGCTGCGCTCGCAGGTGCCGCTGATGCTCGACGAATTCACCCGCAACGACGCCACCGGGTCGTTCATCCTGATCGACCAGGCGACCAACGGAACCGTGGCCGCCGGCATGGTGCTGCGCGAACAGTCGGCGCGTGCCGCCAGCCCGAACACGGTGCGCCACGAGTCGCTGGTGACGGCGACGGATCGGTTGTCAAAGGGCCGCACCGTATGGCTGACCGGCCTGTCCGGTGCCGGTAAGTCGTCGGTGGCCATGCGGGTCGAGCAGATGCTGCTCGAAAGAGGAACTCCCGCTTACGTTCTCGACGGCGACAACCTGCGGCACGGACTCAACGCCGATTTGGGATTCTCGATGGCCGATCGAGCCGAGAACCTGCGCCGACTGGCGCACGTAGCCACCCTGCTGGCCGATTCCGGGCAGATCGTGCTGGTGCCGGCGATCAGCCCGTTGATCGAGCATCGCGAGCTGGCTCGTCGGGTGCACACCGATGCCGGGTTCGACTTCGTCGAGGTGTTCTGCGACACCTCCCTGGAGGAGTGCGAGCAGCGTGACCCCAAGGGGCTCTACGCAAAAGCACGCGCGGGCCTGATCACGCACTTCACCGGTATCGACAGCCCGTATCAGCGGCCGAGGAATCCGGATGTGCGGCTGAGCTCGCAGGACAGTGTCGACGAGCAGGCCCGCCAGGTCATCGCAGCGATCGACGACCGCCAGTGAACGATCACCAGCTGGCCGCGCACTTGGGCGCCGAAGCGGGGAGATTGCTGCTGCGCGTCCGCGAGGAACTGGCCGATGCCAGCGGAGCGGAGCGCAAAGCCGCCGGCGACCAGCGGTCGCACGACTTCCTGATGGCCGCACTGGCAAGCGAGCGGCCGGACGACGCAGTGCTGTCCGAGGAGGGCGCCGACAACCCAGTCCGGCTGAGTGCCGAACGGGTGTGGATCGTCGACCCGCTGGACGGGACCCGGGAGTTCAGTGAACTCGGCCGCGACGACTGGGCCGTGCACGTGGCACTGTGGCAGTCCGGCGACCTGGTCGCCGGGGCGGTGGCCCTGCCCGCGCGGGACACCACACTGGCGACCCCGGCGGTTCCCGCGCCGTCGGCGTACTCCGGCGCGCCCCGCATCGCGGTGTCGCGCAGCCGACCGCCCGCGGTCGCCGAAGCGGTTCGCGAGCGACTGGATGGCGTGTTGGTGCCGATGGGCTCGGCGGGGGTGAAGGTCGCCTCGGTCATCCAGGGCATCGCCGACGTCTACGTACACGCCGGCGGACAGTACGAGTGGGACTCCGCGGCCCCGGTGGCGGTGGCGCGGGCCGCGGGCCTGCACACCTCGCGCATCGACGGCTCCCCGCTGGTCTACAACCGGCCCGATCCGCTGCTGCCCGACCTGGTCGTGTGTCGCCCCGAATACGCGCAAGAGGTGCTCGCAGCAATCAGCTGACCCGCCAGATGGAAGAATGCTCGCAATGCGCATGTCGGCCAAGGCGGAGTACGCGGTGCGAGCGATGGTCCACCTGGCCACCGCCGAACCCGGTGCCCTGGTCAAGACCGACGAAATAGCCGCGGCGCAGGGTATTCCGGCGCAGTTCCTGGTCGACATCTTGTCCGATCTGCGCAGCGACCGGCTGGTGCGCAGCCAGCGCGGCCGCGACGGCGGCTACGAGCTGGCCCGGGCGGCCACCGCGATCAGCGTCGCCGATGTGTTGCGCTGCATCGACGGCCCACTGGCCAGCGTGCGTGATATCGGCCTGGGCGATCTGCCCTACGCCGGGCCCACAGCCGCGTTGACCGACGTCTGGCGGGCATTGCGCGCCAGCATGCGTTCGGTGCTGGAGCAGACCAGTCTGGCCGACGTGGCATCCGGTGATCTGCCTCCGCACGTCGCCGATTTCGCCGCCGACTATCGCGCTCAGGAGCGCCAGCGCGGCCATTCGCCGGGTTAGCCCGACCCGTACGGCCGGGTGAGGATCTCCAGGTAGTGACCGCCGGGATCGCGGAAGTACACGCCGCGCCCACCGTCGTTGCGGTTGATCTGGCCCGGGCGCTCACCTCGAGGATCGGCCCAGTGCTCCAGGCCGCGCCCGGAGATCTTGGCGTAGATCGCGTCGAAGTCGGACTCGGAGACCAAAAACGCGTAGTGCTGCGGCCGGATCTCCTCGCCGGCGGGCACGTCGGCGTAGTCGAGGCTGGCCTGGTGATCGAGTGCGACGACCTGGAAATGGCCGAACGGCTGCGGCGCGGGCAGTCCGAACAGCTCGGCCAGGAAAGCCGCCGACGCCTGTTTGTCGTGTGCGGCAACGATCGTGTGGTTGAACGAAATGCCCATTCCTCCAGTGTCGGCCGCGCAGGCCGCTCGTGCCACAATCGCGGTCATGCAGGTGGGAATGACCATGCCGGTGATGGAATCGAACCTGGACGCAACGCTGCTGCGCGACTGGGCGCGCACCATCGACGGCGGGCCGTTCTCGTCGCTGGCCTGGGGCGAGCGGATCGCGTTCACCAACCCCGACAGCCTGACCCTGCTGGGGGCGCTGTCGGCGTGGACCGAGCGGGTGCGCCTGGTGACCACGGTGATCGTCCCGCAACTGCACAACCCCGTCATGCTGGCCAAGGCGCTGGCCACCGCCGACATGCTGAGCCAGGGCCGGCTCACCGTCGGGCTCGGCATCGGCGGCCGCGAGGAGGACTACCGGGCGGTCGGTGCCGATCCGGCGACGCAGAAGATGGGCGAGCTGGCCGCCGCGGTGGCGATCATGCGACGCGTCTGGGCGGGGGAGAAGCTCACCGAGTCGGTGCTGCCGGTCGGGCCGGCGCCCACCCAACCTGGCGGGCCGCCGCTGCTGGTCGGCACCATCGGCCCCAAGACCTTGCGCAGCGCAGCGACCTGGGCCGAAGGTCTGGCCGGCATCACCATGGACCTTGATGTCGCCAAACAGAACGAACTGTTCGACGTGGCCCGTGACGCCTGGCAGCAGGCTGGCCGGGCCAAACCGCATCTGGCGACGTCGTTCTGGTTCGCGTTGGGCGACCGTGACGAGGCCCGCGATCAGGTGCGCCGGCACCTGCTGCGCTACATGAACTGGATTCCGGCCGAGTATGTCGAGGCGATGGCGCCGACGACCGGCTGGGCCGGCAGTGAGGACGAGTTGGCCGAGGTGCTGCGCCGGTTTGCGGCGGTGGGCACCGATGAGGTCCACCTCATCCCGACCAGCTCTGACCTGGGGCAACTGCGCAGCGTGGCCGACGTGATTGCCGAGGTCAACCGGGCCGACTGAGCGGGCAATCCGCTGGTTGCGACACCGTCACGGATGCGTCTCTATCGTCCTCCGGCGGTCACACAAGCCCCAGAAATCACTATCGTCACAGTGGTGCGAGACCCGGAAGCGGGTCCGGGGAAAGGTGTGACATGTCGGCGACACGTCGAATCGTCTCGGCGGCAATGGTGCCGGTCGTCGTCCTGGGGATGGTTGCCGCCAGCGAGTTCGCGCCGGCGAGCGCAGCCACCTGCAACGCCCCCGAGGCCAACATTGACCCGCCACCGGGGTCACCGACTACCGGCACCGGTCAGCTGCCCACCGGGCGGCGGCCCCGCGGCACCAACGATCAAGCGCCGTTGCCCAAACTGGGCCCGCTGATCGCCGCGCTGATCAACCCGAACGGCACGATTCGCCAGCAGGCCGCGGTGGTCCCGCCGGCGCCGGCTCCTGGTGGCGAAGCCGTGCCGAACGTCGCCCAACCGGTTCAGCCCGTGCCGAATGCCGGCGCGGATCCGGGATTGTCGACCGCAGACGCCGGCGGTGCCATAGCCGGGGCCCAGACGTCGCTGGTGGAGTGGGTGACCGGGCCCAACAGCCCCAATCAAACCCTGCAGCGCTTCGGCATCTCCGGCACCGACCTCGGCATCCCCTGGGACAACGGCGATCCCGCCAATCGTCAGATCCTCTACGCGTTCGGCGACACCTTCGGCTACTGCCGCATCCAGGGCAAGCAGTGGCGGCAAAACGTGCTGTTCCGCAGCAACGACAACAACCTGGCCGACGGAATCACCGTCGGCCCCGGAGCTGTGGGCAACAAGTACTCGGGATCGCCACTGCGGCAGGCGAATTTCTCCAAGCAGATCCTGCCCGCGGTGCAACTGGCCCCGCAGCAGGAGGGCATGATCCCCACCGCGGCCATCGGGATTGCCGGCAACCAGTACATGAACTTCATGTCCATCAAGCAGTGGGGTCGCGACGGCGAGTGGTCCACCAACTACTCGGCGCTCGCGGTCTCCAACGACAACGGCGAAACGTGGGGCGTCTATCCCGGCACGGTGCGTTCGACGTCGCCGGAGAACGTGCCACGGGCGCGCTTCATCCCCGGTAACGAGAAATTCCAGATGGGCGCATTCCTACGCGGCAATGACGGCTACCTGTACTCCTACGGAACCCCGTCCGGCCGTGGCGGCTCGGCATACCTGTCGCGGGTGCCCGAGCGCGCCATTCCCGACCTCACCAAGTACCAGTACTGGAATGGCGACAGCGGATCCTGGGTGCCGGCCAATCCG
Source organism: Mycobacterium sp. SVM_VP21 (assembly GCA_024758765.1). Taxonomy (NCBI): domain Bacteria; kingdom Bacillati; phylum Actinomycetota; class Actinomycetes; order Mycobacteriales; family Mycobacteriaceae; genus Mycobacterium; species Mycobacterium cavoris. The sequence continues at coordinate 3,007,056 of CP101406.1, read as the reverse complement.
GCCGCAGCCACACCGGTGATCCCGGGCCCGGTGGGCGAGATGTCGGTGCAGTACAACACCTACCTGCGGCAGTACCTGGCGCTCTACGGTAACGGCGGCAACGACGTGGTGGCCCGCACCGCGCCCACCCCGCAAGGGCCGTGGAGTGGCGAGCAGACGCTGATCCCCACCGGCCAGATTCCCGGCGGCATCTACGCGCCCTACGTGCACCCCTGGTCCAGGGGCAAGGACGTGTACTTCACGCTGTCGCTGTGGAACGCCTACGACGTGATGCTGATGCACACGGTGCTGGGCTGAGGCGTCACCGGTTTAACTTCACCTAGCGGCTTAAGTGAAGTTAGCGATGTTGGTTGACTTCACTTGACGTCAGGCGTCGAGCACAGTGCGCAACGCCGCGCCGGTTTCGGCGATCACTCCGGGGGTGTAGACCGGCATGTTGAAGATCACCCCGCCGACGCCGGCATCGAGCACCTTGGTCTTGACCTGTTCCGCGATTGATTCCGGGCTGCCGACCACCATCCGCTGACTCAGCTCGGCGGGGATCTGGTCGGCGGTGGCGTTCTCGCCGGCTATCACGGTGAGCAACTGGCTGGTTTCCAGGGTGGCCGGATCGCGCCCGATCTCCTCGCAGCTGCGCCGCACAGCCGCTATCTTCGTGGGCAACTCGTCGAATCCGGTGATGAGGTTGAGGTGGTCGAAGTGGCGCGCCGCGAGCGGGATCGTTTTCTTCTCACCGCTACCCCCGATCAGTAGCGGAATGTGGTCCCGGAAGCGGGGTTCGGCCATCGCCTCGCGGGTGTGATACCACTGGCCGTCGAAGGTGGGCCGCTCGCCTTTGATCATCGGCAGGATGATCTGCAGGGCCTCGTCGAGCCGGTTGAACCGGTCGGTGAAAGTGCCGAACTCGAAACCCAATTGGTCGTGTTCGAGCTCGAACCATCCGGTGCCGATACCGAGGATTGCGCGGCCGGCGCTGACCACATCGAGGGTGGTGATGATCTTGGCCAGCAGGGTCGGGTTGCGGTAGGTGTTGCCGGTGACCAGTGTGCCCAGCTGGACTCGTTCGGTCGCGGTGGCCAGCGCGCCGAGGGCGGTGTAGGCCTCGAGCATCGGCTGGTCGGGGGAGCCGAGCATGGGCAGTTGGTAGAAGTGGTCCATCACGAAGACCGCGTCGAACCCGGCGGCCTCGGCCTCGCGGGCCTGTGCGATGACGGTGGGGAACAGCTCCGAAACGGGCGTGCCGTAGGAGAAGTTGGGGATCTGGTAGCCGAGGCGAATTGTCACGCGATAGAACCTACGGTCAGCGGGGACGTCACCGTGGCGATTCCGCTAGCCGCGAAGAGGGTTGACCGCGCTGACGTCGGTGTAGCCGAAGTCGTCGCCTTTGAACAGCAGCGGCTGACCGCTGACCTTGGCCAGCGCGTAGGAGAAGCAGTCGCCGTAATTCAGGGCGGCCCGATGGCGTCCCTTGCCATAGGTGCGGTAGGCGACACGGGCGACGTCGGCTTGGGCGGCGTCGACGGCGACGAGGTCGACCGCGGCGCGATGCAGCCACAGGTCCAACTCGCGGCCGCCCGGCTCGCCGAACCGGGATTCGATCACGATGGAAGCTTCCAGGTAGGACGCAGACGACATCAGTCGGATCGGGTCGGCCTCGACGTCGGCCTCGAATTGTTCGGCTTCCGGCTCGTCGCTCAACATCGCCACTAGAGCCGAGGTATCGATCACCATCAGCTGGGCAATCCGTGCTCGTCGTAGCCGATGATCTCGTCTGCGGTCCGGTGATCGGCTCGCGGTAGTGCCGCGCATCGAGCGCGGATCGCGGCCAACTCATCGCGCAAGGGGGTGGCCTGTGCGCGTCCGCGCTCGCGGGTGAGCCGCTCACGAAGGGCCACAACGACGGCTTCGGTCAGGGTTTCCCCGGTCTGGGCGGCGAGTTCGCGGGCGAGCCGGTCGGCCTCCGGGTGTTTGATGCTCAGTGCCATGAGGGAGATTCTATACTTTTTAGCGGAATATAGATTTGACATCAGAACCGCCACGAGAACTGCGGGCACTGGCCCGCGAAACGGACCGGATGTAGGCGGCAAATCGCGTCCGGCCGGGTCGGCGTGGCCGGATGGGGCCAAGAGCCCGCCGAGAGCGGCGAGCGTGGCGAAGATGAATCGCGTCATGGCCGCAGAAGTGGTGGAGGTGTTCATACCGGGCAGCGTCGCAGTGCGGTCCGACGGATCTTCGATCGGCGCGCGTTATGTACCCGTGGGGACAGCACGACGGCGGATGCTGGCGAGCACTCCTAGGGAGATGACGACGGGAAGGCTCAGGTACCAGAAGTTGAGCATGAGTATTGGGCCCCAGAAAGTCAGGAATATGACCGACAGGAGGACGTATTCGCCCGTCGAGGTTGGGATTGGATCATCAGCGGAAGTAACCAGAGCCCCGATGACGTATGCGGTGCTCACGATCACGGAGCAGGCGGCCATGGCGCCGACCGTCGACCAGATCAACCGGCGCAGTGACGGTTTAGCAAAGTAGAGCCTCATCGGCCGGCAGCTACTGTGGTCACCGGCGAAATTGTATTTGAACGACGCAATTCCCGTATTCAGCCGAAGTGGCGGCGATGACTCCGGCCAGAGTCCGATGCATTCGTTCGACGAGACTCGACGACGCTGTATATCGCCTGGTCAGATGGTGCCCCCGGCAGGATTCGAACCTGCGGCCTTCTGCTCCGGAGGCAGACGCTCTATCCCCTGAGCTACGGGGGCGCGTGCGAGGCACTGCGCCAAGTGGGCTCCGACAGACTAACGCATCAAGACCGCGACCCGAGAACCGGACGGATTCGGGGCCTGACCACGTAAGACCATAGGATGGGGCCTCGTGACCCCCGCCGATCTGGCCGAATTGCTCAAGAACACCGCCGCCGCGGTGCTGGCCGAGCACGACCTGGACACCGCCGCGTTGCCCGCGACGGTGACAGTCGAGCGGCCGCGCAACCCCGAACACGGTGATTACGCCACCAACCTGGCCCTGCAGCTGGGCAAGAAGGTAGGCGCCAACCCGCGCGAGCTGGCCGAGTGGCTGGCCGAGGCGCTGGCGCAGGCCGACGGGATCGCCGCGGCCGAGATCGCCGGGCCAGGCTTTGTGAACCTGCGCATCGAGGCTTCCGCGCAGGGTGCCGTGGTCGCCAACATCATCAGCGCCGGCACCAGCTACGGCCACACCGACACCCTCGGCACACTCAACGTCAACCTTGAGTTCGTCTCCGCCAACCCCACCGGCCCCATCCACATCGGTGGCACCCGCTGGGCCGCGGTCGGCGACGCACTCGGCCGGCTGCTGAGCACTCAGGGCGCCGCGGTCACCCGCGAGTACTACTTCAACGACCACGGCGCCCAGATCGACCGGTTCGCCAACTCGCTGATCGCCGCCGCCAAGGGCGAGCCCGCCCCCGAGGACGGTTATGCCGGCGCCTACATCACCGACATCGCCGCCCAGATCCAGGCCAAGGCCCCGGACGCGCTGAACAGCGCGGATGCCCAGGAGACGTTCCGCGAGATCGGCGTCGACCTGATGTTCACCCACATCAAGAAGTCGCTGCACGAGTTCGGCACCGACTTCGACGTTTTCACCCACGAAGACTCGATGCACACCTCCGGCCGCGTCGAGCAGGCCATCGAGCGGCTGCGCGCCAACGGCAACATCTACGAGAAAGACGGCGCCACTTGGCTGCGCACCAGCGCCTACGGCGACGACAAGGACCGCGTCGTCATCAAGAGCGACGGCAAGCCCGCCTACATCGCCGGGGACCTGGCCTACTACCTGGACAAGCGCGAGCGCGGCTTCAACCTGTGCATCTACATGCTCGGCGCCGATCACCACGGCTACATCGCCCGGCTCAAGGCCGCCGCGGCGGCCTTCGGCGACGACCCGGCCACCGTCGAGGTGTTGATCGGACAGATGGTCAACCTGGTCCGCGACGGCCAGCCGGTCAAGATGAGCAAGCGCGCCGGCACCGTCATCACCCTCGACGACCTGGTCGAGGCCATCGGCGTGGACGCCGCCCGCTACAGCCTGACCCGCTCCTCGGTGGACACCCCGATCGACATCGACCTCGCGTTGTGGTCTTCGGCGAGCAACGAAAACCCGGTCTACTACGTGCAATACGCGCACGCTCGGCTCTGCGCCCTGGCTCGCAACGCCGCCGAACTGGGTCTGACGCCGGACACCGCGAACCTCGGGCTGCTGCGCCACGACAAGGAGGGCGCACTGATCCGCAACCTGGGGGAGTTCCCTCGGGTGCTGGAAACCGCTGCGGCGCTGCGTGAACCGCACCGGGTCTGCCGCTACCTGGAAGATCTCGCCGGGGACTATCACCGGTTCTACGACAGCTGCCGGGTGCTGCCGCAAGGCGATGAGGAACCTGGTGATCTGCACGCGGCGCGGTTGGCGCTGTGTCAGGCCACCCGCCAGGTGATCGCCAACGGGCTGGGCATTCTTGGCGTGAGCGCACCGGAGCGGATGTGAACGTCCACCCCGCGGGCCCCCGCCACGCCGAAGAACTCCACCACGACGGCCTGCCGCCGAGGCCCCAAACCCCGCAGCAGCTGCTGCAGTTGGCGCCGAATGTCTGGCCACGCAACACCGTTCGCGATGACGACGGCGTGACCCAGATCGCCGGCGTGAAGGTGACCGACCTGGCCGCCGAATTCGGCACGCCGCTGTTCGTCATCGACGAGGACGACTTTCGGGGCCGCTGCCGCGAGATCGCCGCAGCGTTCGGCGGGGGCGACAACGTGCACTACGCCGCCAAGGCCTTCCTGTGCAGCGAGATCGCGCGCTGGATCGACCAAGAGGGCCTGTGCCTGGACGTCGCCACCGGGGGTGAGCTGGCCGTCGCCCTGCACGCCGGCTTCCCGGCAGAGCGAATCACCCTGCACGGCAACAACAAATCGGTCGCCGAGCTGCAGACCGCGGTCAATGCCGGCGTCGGCCACATCGTGGTCGACTCGCTCATCGAGATCGACCGCCTCGAAGCGGTCGCCGAGGCTGCCGGGACCATCCAGGACGTGCTGGTGCGCGTCACCGTCGGCGTGGAGGCCCACACCCACGAGTTCATCTCGACCGCCCACGAAGACCAGAAGTTCGGGCTGTCGCTGGCCAGCGGTGCGGCGATGGACGCCATCCGGCGGGTGTTCGCCGCCGAGCACCTGCGCCTGATCGGTCTGCACAGCCACATCGGCTCGCAGATCTTCGACGTCGCCGGCTTCGAAATCGCCGCCCATCGGGTCATCGGGCTGCTGCGCGATGTGGTCGCCGAGTTCGGGGTCGACAAGACCGCGCAGCTCTCGGTCATCGACCTGGGTGGGGGACTGGGCATCTCCTATCTGCCGCAGGACGACCCACCGCCGATGGCCGAGCTGGCTGCCAAGCTGGCCGCGATCGTGCGTGACGAGTCCGCGGCGGTGGGCCTGCCCACCCCGCAGCTGGTCGTCGAACCCGGCCGGGCCATCGCCGGGCCGGGCACCATCACGCTCTATGAGGTCGGCACCGTCAAGGACGTCGCCGTCAGCGCCACCGGACATCGCCGCTACGTCAGCGTCGACGGCGGCATGAGCGACAACATCCGTCCGGCGCTCTATGACGCGCACTACGACGTGCGGCTGGTCTCGCGCACGCTGGATGGAGCTGACGCTCTGCCGGAGCTGGGGCGCATCGTCGGCAAGCACTGCGAGAGCGGCGACATCATCGTCCGCGACACCTGGGTGCCCGAAGGCATGGTTCCCGGCGACCTGATCGCCGTGGCCGCCACCGGCGCCTACTGTTACTCGATGTCGAGCAGGTACAACCTGCTCACCCGCCCGGCGGTGGTGGCGGTACGCGACGGGAAAGCCCGCCTTATGCTGCGCCGGGAGACTGTCGAAGACCTGATCAGCCTGGAGGTGGGGTAGAAAGTGTCCGGTTCGCACGTGTCCGGGGCCCCCGTAGGGGTGGCAGTCCTCGGTTTGGGCAACGTCGGCAGCGAAGTCGTCCGCATTCTCGAAGCCAGCGCTGATGATCTGGCCGCCCGCATCGGCGCACCGCTGGTGCTGCGCGGGGTCGGGGTGCGCCGGATGGGTGCCGACCGCGGCGTGCCCGAGGACTTGCTTACCGACGACATCGACAGCCTGGTGTCGCGCAGCGACGTCGACATCGTCGTGGAGCTGATGGGCCCGGTCGAGCCGGCCCGCAAGGCGATCCTGTCGGCGATAGCGCACGGCAAATCCGTCGTCACCGCCAACAAGGCCCTGCTGTCGCGGTCCACCGGGGAGCTGGCCGAGGCCGCCGAGAACGCTCGGGTGGACCTGTACTTCGAGGCTGCCGTCGCCGGCGCCATCCCGGTGATCCGGCCGCTGACCCAGTCGCTGGCCGGCGACACCGTGTTGCGGGTGGCGGGCATCGTCAACGGCACCACCAACTACATCCTGTCCGAAATGGACTCCACCGGCGCCGACTACAGCGCCGCACTGGCCGACGCGAGTGCGCTGGGCTACGCCGAGGCCGACCCGACCGCTGACGTGGAGGGCTACGACGCCGCCGCCAAGGCCGCGATCCTGGCATCGATCGCCTTCCACACCCGGGTGACCGCCGACGACGTCTACCGTGAGGGCATCACCAGCATCAGTCCGGCGGACTTCACCACGGCACGCGCGTTGGGGTGCACGATCAAGCTGCTGGCGATCTGCGAGCGCATCACCACCAGCGATGGGCAACAGCGGGTTTCGGCCCGGGTCTACCCGGCGCTGGTGCCGCTGACCCATCCTTTGGCCACGGTCAACGGGGCCTTCAACGCGGTGGTGGTCGAAGCCGAAGCGGCCGGCCGGCTGATGTTCTACGGTCAGGGCGCCGGCGGTGCGCCCACCGCCTCGGCGGTCACCGGTGATCTGGTGATGGCCGCCCGTAACCGGGTGCAGGGCGGGCGCGGGCCGCGCGAGTCCAAGTACGCCCAGCTGGCCATCGCCCCGATCGGTGACGTGCAGACCCGTTACTACGTGAGCATGGATGTCGCCGACAAGCCCGGTGTGCTGTCCACGGTGGCAGCCGAATTCGCCGCCCATGGCGTCAGCATCGCCGAGGTGCGCCAAGAGGGCGTGGCCGATGACGACGGCCAACTGATCGGCGCTCGGATCGTGGTGGTCACCCACCGGGCTGCCGACGCAGCATTGTCGAAAACCGTTGCGGCGCTTGCTGACCTGGACGCGGTCCAGCGGATCGCCAGCGTGCTACGACTGGAAGGAACAGACCAGTGAGCTCCACCCGAACCCCGATCCACCGCCCCTGGCCCGGCCTGATCGGCGCCTACCGCGATCGGCTTCCCATCGGCGACGACTGGACGGCAGTCACCCTGCACGAGGGCGGCACCCCGCTGATCTACGCCAAGCGGATCTCCGAGCAGACCGGCTGCACCGTGCACCTGAAGGTCGAGGGGCTCAACCCGACCGGCTCGTTCAAGGACCGCGGCATGACGATGGCCGTCACCGACGCGGTCGCGCGCGGCCAAAAGGCAGTGCTGTGCGCCTCGACCGGCAACACCTCGGCATCGGCGGCCGCCTACGCTGCCCGCGCCGGGATCACCTGTGCGGTGCTGATCCCGCAGGGCAAGATCGCAATGGGCAAGCTCGCGCAGGCAGTCATGCACGGCGCCAAGATCATTCAGATCGACGGCAACTTCGACGACTGTCTGGAACTGGCCCGCAAGATGGCCACCGACTTCCCGACCATCTCGCTGGTGAACTCGGTCAACCCGGTGCGCATCGAAGGTCAGAAGACGGCGGCCTTCGAGATCGTCGACGCCCTGGGCACCGCGCCCGATATCCACTCGCTGCCGGTCGGCAACGCCGGCAACATCACCGCGTACTGGAAGGGCTACCGCGAGTACTTCGCAGACGGCCTGACCGAGAAGCTGCCGAAGATGTTGGGCACCCAGGCTGCCGGCGCTGCGCCGCTGGTGCTCGGTGAGCCGGTCAAGAACCCGGAGACCATCGCCACCGCGATCCGCATCGGCTCGCCGGCCTCCTGGACGCAGGCTGTTGAAGCACAGGTGGATTCGGGCGGGCGGTTCTTGGCCGCCACCGACGACGAGATTCTGGCCGCCTACCACCTGGTGGCGCAGTCCGAGGGCGTATTCGTCGAGCCGGCCTCGGCGGCCAGCATTGCCGGGCTGCTCAAGTCGGTGGAGGAAGGTTGGGTGCCGCGCGGATCGACCGTGGTGTGCACCGTGACCGGCAACGGGCTCAAGGACCCCGACACCGCGCTGAAGGACATGCCCGAGGTGACCGCGGTTCCCGTCGACGCGGCCACCGTGGTCGCCGAATTGGGGCTGGCCTAGTGGTTCAGTTGTTGCCGACCGGGTTGACGGCCAGCGTCGCGGTTGCGGCGTCGAGCGCCAACCTGGGCCCCGGCTTCGACAGCCTGGGCTTGGCGCTGGGCCTCTATGACGAGGTGATCGTCGAGACGGTCCAGTCCGGTCTGGTGGTGCAGGTCGAGGGGGAGGGCGCCGGTCAGGTTCCGCTCACCTCGGATCACCTTGTGGTGCAAGGCATCTTGCGTGGCATGCGCGAGGCGGGTGTCGAGGCACCTGGCATGGTGGTGCGCTGCCGCAATGCGATCCCGCATCAGCGTGGCCTGGGATCGTCGGCGGCCGCGGTGGTCGGTGGGCTGGCCGTGGTCAACGGCCTTGTCGCGCAACTTGATCGGCCCGGCCTGTCCGAAACCCAACTGATCCAGCTGGCGTCGGAGTTCGAGGGCCACCCAGACAACGCCGCCGCCGCCGTGCTGGGTGGCGCGGTGGTTTCCTGGACTGCCAACACCGCTGACGGCAACGTCGGCTACGCGGCGGCGCCGCTGCGGCTGCACCCCGACATCCATCTGTTCCCGGCCATCCCGCAACTGCGCTCGTCGACTGCCGAGACCCGGGCTTTGTTGCCCGAGCAGGTCAGCCACCGCGACGCCCGGTTCAACCTCAGCCGCGCCGCGCTGCTGGTGGTGGCGCTGACCGAGCGGCCCGATCTGCTGCTGGCGGCCACCGAGGATGTGCTGCACCAGCCGCAGCGCGGCGCCGCGCAGCCGGAGTCGGCGGCATTCCTGGGGTTGCTGCGTCGGCACGGCATCGCGGCCGTGCTTTCTGGCGCCGGACCTGCGGTGATCGCACTGACGACAGCGGCCCAACTGCCCGCGGAGGTGCTCGAGTCCCCGGAGGCGCGGGCGTTCAACGTCACCGAGATGCCGGTCGGTGACGCGGTCAAGTGGAATTCCGGGGTAGCGGTACCGGGTTGAGGCGCGTCGCGCAGTATCTGTTGCGCCCAGCACAGAAGCGGGCTATCCTCGGTCCCGTCCCGCATTCGCGGCATCAGCACCTGTTTTCAGAATGTGATGTCAACCGGGATGCCACCAAATTCTTCTCGTAGCTGACGGTTTGCGTTACGACGCCGTCGATACGGGCTACACCGTTAAACAGTCGACGGTGACGCGCACTCGGCGAGTCCGCTGAATGCAACCAAACCCCTCGCGTGAGAAAACCGACGAGGGAAGAAAGGAAATCCGTGACCGAAACGGACCTCTTCACGGCTGAAGGCAGCACCGACCAGGAATCGCTGCCGACCCCCCCGAGCACTTCCGAGACCGGCCAGGACGCAGTCGCCGGCGGTAGTGACGCCGCGCCGTCCGCCCCGGAAACCGCCTCGGCGCCGGCCACCACCGAGTCTGCTCCCGCTTCGGCGGCCGACAACGGTGCGGCAACCGCCCCCTCCGACAGCTCGCTGTCGGCGATGGTGTTGCCCGAACTGCGGGCGCTGGCCAACCGCGTCGGTGTCAAGGGCTCCTCCGGGATGCGCAAGAGCGAACTGATTGCCGCAATCCGCGAGGTCTCCGACAACGGGGGCAATGGCGACAGTGGCGCCGAAGCGCCGAAGACACAGCCCGGCACCGAGCAGCCCGCCAACGGCGCGGCCACCGGTGCCGAGGCCGCCGCGGCCAACGAGGCGGATGCTCTCGCGGCACCGCCACGCCGCGAACGCCGTGGCGCTAGCCGTGCGACCGGTTCGCCGGCCGCCAATGGCGGAGAGTCCGAGAAGCCGGCAGAGCAGGACAAACCTGCCGAGGCCGAGCACCAGGGCGAGTCGCGCAAGCAGGGCCGCAACGACGACAAGGCCGACAAGGCCGAGCAGTCCGGTGGACGCCGTGAGCGCGAGGGCGCCAAGGGCGAGCCCAAGGCCGACGCTAAAGCCGACAGCAAATCCGACGACGCCGCGCAGTCCAAGCGCGACGACCAGGGCGGCGACCAGTCCAACCGGGGCGGTGGCGACGACGACGACCGCGGTGGCCGTCGCGGCCGTCGTTTCCGTGACCGGCGTCGCCGTGGCGAGCGTGGCGGCGAAGGCGGCGGTGCGGGCGGCGACGCCGAGCAGCTGCGCGAAGACGATGTGGTCCAGCCTGTCGCCGGCATCCTCGATGTGCTGGACAACTACGCGTTCGTGCGCACCTCCGGCTACCTGGCCGGGCCCAACGACGTCTACGTCTCGATGAACATGGTCCGCAAGAACGGGCTGCGCCGCGGCGACGCGGTGACCGGCGCGGTGCGGGTGCCCCGCGACGGTGACCAGCCCAACCAGCGGCAGAAATTCAACCCGCTGGTGCGGCTGGACTCGGTCAACGGCGGCCCGGTCGAGGCCGCCCGCAACCGCCCCGAGTTCTCCAAGCTGACCCCGCTGTACCCGAATCAGCGGCTGCGGTTGGAGACCTCCGGGGAGAAGCTGACCACCCGTGTCATCGACCTGATCATGCCGATCGGCAAGGGGCAGCGCGCGCTGATCGTGTCACCGCCCAAGGCCGGTAAGACCACGATCATGCAGGACATCGCCAACGCGATCACCCGCAACAACCCCGAGTGCCACCTGATGGTGGTGCTGGTCGACGAGCGTCCCGAAGAAGTCACCGACATGCAGCGCTCGGTCAAGGGTGAGGTCATCGCCTCGACCTTCGACCGGCCGCCGTCAGATCACACCCAGGCCGCCGAGCTGGCCATCGAGCGGGCCAAGCGCCTGGTCGAGCAGGGCAAGGACGTCGTCGTGCTGCTGGACTCGATCACCCGTCTGGGTCGTGCCTACAACAACGCCTCCCCGGCGTCGGGCCGCATCCTGTCCGGTGGTGTGGACTCCACCGCGCTCTACCCGCCCAAGCGGTTCCTGGGCGCGGCCCGCAACATCGAGGACGGCGGCTCGCTGACCATCATCGCCACCGCGATGGTGGAGACCGGCTCGACCGGTGACACGGTGATCTTCGAAGAGTTCAAGGGCACCGGCAACGCCGAGCTCAAGCTGGACCGCAAGATCGCCGAGCGCCGGGTGTTCCCGGCCGTCGACGTCAACCCGTCGGGCACCCGCAAGGACGAGCTGCTGCTCTCGCCGGACGAGTTCGCGATCGTGCACAAGCTGCGTCGACTGCTGTCCGGCCTGGACTCGCACCAGGCCATCGACCTGTTGATGAGTCAGCTGCGCAAGACCAAGAACAACTACGAGTTCCTGGTCCAGGTGTCCAAGACCACGCCGGGAATGGACAACGACTGATCGGCGCTGCCACCCACCACTGAAATTGCGGTCAGGGCTGTGATTGCCCCCGCGATCACAACCCTGACGGCAATCTCGACGGGTGACGGCAGCGGAATACGCATAGCCCTCCCGGCGTTTTGGGAGCCGACAGCGCAGCTGGCATAATCGAACACCTCAGGTTCCGGTTCACGTCTGCCACATGGCAGGCGACCCGGCGGCCGACGATTGAAGAGGACATCATGAAGACTGGCATTCACCCCGCCTACGGCGAGACCACCGTGGTCTGCGGTTGCGGCAACTCCTTCACCACCCGTAGCACCAAGGAAAGCGGCCACATCGTGGTCGAGGTCTGCTCGCAGTGCCACCCGTTCTACACCGGCAAGCAGAAGATCCTCGACAGCGGCGGCCGTGTCGCGCGCTTCGAGAAGCGCTACGGCAAGCGCAACGCCGGCGCCGCAGCAGCTGCAGCCGACGACAAGTAGCTCCCTCACCGACGCCCGGAACGTGCCAGCACGTCATCCGGGCGTCGGCTTGCGTTCGGGGATGGAGGTGAGATGACCCAAAGCATTCAGGGGATCGACGCCCTGCTGGCCGAGCACGCCGCCCTGGAAACGCAGCTGTCCGATCCCGAACTGCACAACGATCCGGCCGAGGCACGTCGGGCCGGCCGGCGTTTCGCCCAGCTGGCGCCCATCATCGCCACCCACCGCAAGCTCGAGTCGGCCCGCGGCGACCTGGAGGCCGCCCGGGAACTGGCCGCCGACGACGCGTCGTTCGCCGCCGAGGTGCCGGAACTGGAGGCGCGCGTCGCCGAGCTGGACACCGCGCTCACCGACATGCTTGCGCCCCGCGATCCGCACGACGCCGACGACATCGTGCTGGAGGTCAAATCCGGCGAAGGTGGCGAGGAGTCGGCGTTGTTCGCCGCAGACCTGGCCCGGATGTACATCCGCTACGCCGAACGCCAGGGCTGGAAGGTGACCGTCCTCGACGAGACCACTTCTGACCTTGGCGGCTACAAAGACGCCACCCTGACCATCGCGAGTAAGGGCGACAGCGCCGACGGCGTGTGGTCGAAGATGAAGTTCGAAGGTGGGGTGCACCGCGTGCAGCGGGTGCCCGTGACCGAGTCGCAGGGCCGCGTGCACACCTCGGCGGCCGGCGTGCTGGTCTACCCCGAGCCCGAAGAGGTCGGCGAGGTGGCCATCGACGAGTCGGACCTGCGCATCGACGTCTACCGGTCCTCCGGCAAGGGCGGCCAGGGCGTCAACACCACCGACTCCGCGGTGCGCATCACCCACCTGCCGACCGGGATCGTCGTCACCTGCCAGAACGAGCGGTCCCAGCTGCAGAACAAGGCCCGTGCCTTACAGGTTCTGGCGGCCCGGCTGCAGGCGGTTGCCGAGGAGCAGGCTCAAGCGGATGCCTCGGCCGATCGGGCCAGCCAGATCCGCACGGTGGATCGCAGCGAGCGCATCCGCACCTACAACTTCCCGGAAAACCGGATCACCGATCACCGCATCGGCTACAAGTCGCACAACCTCGACCAGGTCCTCGACGGGGATCTCGACGCGATGTTCGACGCGCTGGCAGCCGCCGATAAGGAAACTCGGTTACAGGGGACGGCGTGAGCCGCATACGGGACGCGATCGACTCCGCTGCAGCGCTTTTCGCTGATGCCGGGATTGACTCCGCCCGCTACGACGCGGAAGAACTCGCCGCCCATGTGGCTGGTACCGATCGCGGCCGGCTGGCGCTGCTGGATCCACCCGATGACGAGTTCTTCGGGCGTTACCGGGAACTGGTCGCCGCACGCAGCTCCCGTATCCCGCTGCAGCACCTGATCGGCACCGCGGCGTTCGGCCCGGTTCTGCTGCAGGTCGGCCCTGGGGTGTTCATCCCGCGGCCGGAGACCGAAGCCATGCTCGAGTGGGTTTTGAAACAGGCTGTGGCTCAACCACTCGGCTCGCACCCGGTGATCGTCGACGCCTGCACCGGTTCCGGCGCGTTGGCGATCGCGTTGTCCCTGAATTTTTCGGGCGCCCGCGTTGTCGCGGTCGAGGACTCCGAACCGGCGTTGGACTACGCACGGCGCAACTGCGCTGGAACGTCGGTGGAGTTGGTCCACGCCGATGTGACCACGCCGGGGCTGCTCTCGGAGCTGGATGGTCGAGTCGACCTGATGGTCAGCAACCCGCCCTACATTCCCGAAAGCGCGGAGCTAGATCCTGAAGTGGCTCAGCATGATCCGGCGCATGCGCTGTTCGGCGGACCCGACGGCATGTCGGTGATCGCCCCGCTGGCCGATCTGGCAGCCCGATTGCTGCGCCCGGGTGGACTGTTCGCCGTCGAGCACGACGACACCACGGCGACGGCCACCGTCCAAACCGTGCGCGGCACTGGATTTTTCGATGAGGTAGTTTCCCGGCCCGACCTGACTGGGCGGCTCCGGTTCGTGACGGCGATCAGGAACGGTCAACCATGACAGAAGTTTTCGACTGCGCCGACTCCGATCAGCGTGCGGCCGGAATCGCGGCGGCGATCGATGCTGTGCGCGGTGGACGCCTGGTGGTGCTGCCGACCGACACGGTCTACGGCATCGGCGCCGACGCCTTCAACGCCGCCGGCGTGACGGCGCTGTTGGCGGCCAAACGGCGCGGGCGCGATATGCCGGTCGGCGTGCTGGTGGGGTCGTGGAACTCCATCGACGGGCTGGCCCTGATCGTGCCTGACACCGCCCGCGAATTGATCCGGGCGTTCTGGCCGGGTGCGCTCAGCCTGATCGTCACGCAGGCGCCGTCGCTGCAGTGGGACCTCGGCGAGGCCCGCGGCACGGTCATGGTGCGTATGCCGCTGCACCCGGTGGCCCTGGAGGTCCTCAAGGCGGTGGGCCCGATGGCGGTGTCCAGCGCCAACGTCTCCGGCGGGTCGCCCGCGGTCGAGGCCGGCGAAGCGCAAAGCCAACTGGGGGAGTCCGTGGACGTCTATCTCGACGCGGGCCCGGCCGAGCGGGGACAGGCCTCGACGATCGTGGATCTCACCGGTCGAGCACCGCGGATCGTGCGCACCGGACCGGTCTCGGCCGAGCAGATCGGCGCCGTGCTGGGCCGCGACCCCGCCGAGCTGACGGCGACGCCGTGACCAGCCTGCTGGCACTGGCCGACCGGGGCGCCGGCGTGCCGCTGCGAGAACTGGCGCTGGTGGGCCTGACCGCCGCGATCATCACCTACTTCACCACCGGGCCCGTTCGCTGGATGGCCACCCGGATCGGCGCGGTCGCCTACCCGCGCGAACGCGACGTCCATGTGCAGCCCACCCCGCGGATGGGCGGGCTGGCGATGTACGTCGGCATCGTCGCCGGGATCTTCCTGGCCTCGCAACTGCCGGCGCTGACGCGCGGCTTCGTCTATTCCACCGGCATGCCGGCGGTGGTGCTGGCCGGCGGCGTCATCATGGGAATCGGCCTGCTCGACGACAAGTGGGGCTTAGACGCCCTGACCAAGTTCGCCGGCCAGATCACCGCGGCCAGCGTGCTGGTCACCATGGGTGTGGCCTGGAGCGTGCTCTACATCCCAATCGGCGGCGTGGGCACCGTGGTGCTCGATCAGGTGTCGTCGATCCTGCTCACGCTGGCGCTGACGGTCTCGATCGTCAACGCGATGAACTTCGTCGACGGCCTCGACGGCCTGGCTGCCGGCCTGGGACTGATCACCGCCCTGGCGATCTGCATGTTCTCCGTCGGCGTGCTGCAGGACCACGGCGGCGACGTGCTGTTCTACCCGCCCGCGTTGATCTCGGTGGTCTTGGCCGGGGCTTGTTTGGGCTTCCTGCCACACAATTTCAGCCCCGCGAAGATCTTTATGGGCGACTC
This sequence comes from Mycobacterium sp. SVM_VP21, assembly GCA_024758765.1. Taxonomy (NCBI): domain Bacteria; kingdom Bacillati; phylum Actinomycetota; class Actinomycetes; order Mycobacteriales; family Mycobacteriaceae; genus Mycobacterium; species Mycobacterium cavoris. The sequence goes on along the minus strand of CP101406.1, from coordinate 2,991,606 downwards.
CGGCTCCATGCTGATCGGGCTGATGCTGGCCGCAGCGTCCACTACCGCGGCCGGGCCGATCTCGCAAACGGCCTACGGTGCGCGCGACGTCTTCGCGCTGCTGTCGCCGTTCCTGCTGGTTGCGGCCGTGATGTGCGTGCCGGCACTGGACGTGCTGCTGGCGATCATCCGTCGTACTCGCGCCGGACTCAGTCCCTTCAGCCCGGACAAGATGCACCTGCACCATCGGTTGCTGCAGATCGGCCATTCCGATCGCCGAGTGGTGCTGCTGATCTACTTGTGGACGGCGATCGTGGCATTCGGGGCGGCCGGCACCATCTTCTTCGACCCGCGCTACACCGGGGCGGTGATGCTGGGTGCGATGCTCATCGCGGTTGTCGTTACGCTCATCCCGTTGCTACGCCGGGGAGGCGACCCGGAAGACGGCCCCTACGACACGCGGTAGTAGCACCGTCTAAGATGGTGTTGTAGGTGGTTCCACAGTGCGTTCGGGCATCCGATACGCTCGGCGGGCGACTTCACGATCACGACGCAGGCCAGATTCAGATTGGGGTGAGGCGGTGACGACACCAGCGCAGGATGCGCCGTTGGTGTTGCCGTCGGTGGTGTTCCAGCCGATTCGGTTGTCACTGATCTGTGTTGCTCTGACCGCTGCCGCGGTTGCTGCGGCCGCTCAATTCGGCCGACCGCTCTTCGGCGTGTTCTTCGGGCTGGGCCTGGCGCTCGGCCTGGGCAATGCACTGCTGATTCGCCGGTCGGCGCTCAAGATCACCGCCTCCGACCATCCGCTGAAGAAGAAGATGGCGCTGAACTCGGCGTCTCGTCTGCTGGTCATCAGCGTGATCGGCTTGGCGATCGCCTACCAGTTCCGTCCAGAGGGCCTTGGCGCGCTGTTCGGATTGGCCTTGTTCGAGGTAGTGCTGGTGCTGACCACCATGCTGCCAGTGGTAAAAAAGCTCCGCGCGCAAGCGTCAGAGTCCGGCGCTGAAGGGACGGAAAATGACTGAGTCGCTCCTGGCTGAGGGAGCCATCGAGGTCGGCCACCACGAGACCGCGGTATGGCCGCTGGTCGGTGAGGTCAACATCGACACCATCACCTCTACCGCGATCGCGGCCGTGATCGTGATCGCCCTGGCGCTTTTCCTGCGCGCCAAGGTCACCTCGAGCGGGGTTCCCGGCGGAGTGCAGCTGTTCTTCGAGGCGATCACCATCCAGATGCGCAACCAGATCGAGGGCGCCATCGGGATGAAGATCGCCCCGTTCGTGCTGCCGCTGGCGGTGACGATCTTCATCTTCATCCTGGTCTGTAACTGGCTGTCGGTGCTGCCGGTGCAGTACTCCGACGAGCACGGCATCCACGAGCTGATTTCCTCTGCCGCCGCCGACATCAACTTCGTGCTGGCGCTGGCGCTCTTCGTGTTCTGCGGCTACCATCTGGCCGGCTTCTGGCGCCGCGGCTTCATCGGCCACCCGCTGCGGGTGCTCAAGGGCCACGTCGCGATCCTGGCGCCGATCAACCTGGTCGAAGAGGTCGCCAAGCCGGTCTCGCTGTCGCTGCGTCTGTTCGGCAACATCTTCGCCGGCGGCATCCTGGTCAGCTTGATCGCGCTACTGGGGCCGGTCTTCATGGTCGCGCCGAACGCGATCTGGAAGACCTTCGACCTGTTCGTCGGACTGATCCAGGCGTTCATCTTCGCGCTGCTGACCATCCTGTACTTCAGCCAGGCCATGGAGCTCGAAGAAGACCACCACTAGTACCACCTGCACGACCACATCAGACCTGGTAGAGCACTACCAGCTAGCAAGGAGGAATGAAATGGCAGATCCCAATCTGATCGGACTTGGTGCCCTCATCGGCGGCGGTCTCATCATGGGCGGCGGTGCCATCGGCGCCGGTATCGGTGACGGTATTGCCGGTAACGCGCTGATCGCCGGTATCGCCCGTCAGCCCGAAGCTCAGGGTCGCCTGTTCACCCCGTTCTTCATCACGGTTGGTCTGGTCGAAGCGGCCTACTTCATCAACCTGGCCTTCATGGCGTTGTTCGTCTTCGCCACCCCGATCGCCGCACAGCAGTAACGCAACACGATGGGTGACATGAGCGTTGCTGTCCTCGCCTTGAGCGAGGCGGCTGAGGAAGGCCCGAAGAAGAGCTTCCTCATTCCCGACGGCACCTTCTTCGTCGTGCTCGCGATCTTCCTGATCGTGCTCGGCGTGATCAGTACCTTCGTGGTGCCGCCGATCATGAAGGTGCTGCGGGAGCGCGAGAACATGATCACCAAGACGCTCGCCGACAATCGGGAGTCCGCCGAGCAGTTCGCGGCCGCCGATGCCGACTACGAGAAGCAGATGGCGGCGGCGCGCCTTGAGGCCACCACGGCACGGGACGAAGCTCGTGCCGAGGGGCGCAAGGTGATCGACGAGCAGCGGTCGGCGGCCGAGGCGGAGGTGGCCTCGACATTGCAGGCCGCCACCGACAAGCTCAAGCAAGAAGGCGATGCGGTGAGTGAGCAGCTGCAGGCCCGGGTGGAGACATTGTCTGCCACCCTGGCCGGCCGGATCCTCGGTGTTGAGGCTGAGGCACTTTCCGCGGCGAGTACGGGGCGGTAGCAACAGAGATGTCGATTTTCATCGGGCAGCTGGTCGGCTTTGCCATCATCGTGTGGCTGCTGGTCAAGTTCGTCGTGCCACCGGTACGCAAGCTGATGGCGGACCAGCAGGAGTCGGTGCGCAGGGAGTTGGAGGAGGCGGCAGCTGCCGCCGCTCGTCTGACCGAAGCCGGTCAGGCGCACTCCACGGCACTGGCTAACGCCTCGGCCGAGGCGAAGCGGGTCACCGCGGAGGCCCACTCGGACGCCGAGCGAATCGCCGAGCAACTGCGCAGCCAGGCCGGTGTCGAAGCCGAGCGGGTGAAGAACACCGGCGGGCAGCAGGTCGGTCTCATGCGGGCGCAACTCATCCGTGAGCTGCGTTCCGGCTTGGGTGCCGAGGCTGTGGAGCGAGCGGGCGAACTGGTTCGCGCGTACGTCGCCGACCCGCAGCGGCAGTCCGGGACTGTGGACCGCTTCCTCGACGAACTCGATGCCATGGCGCCGAAGTCCGTTGAGGTCGAATCGCCGATCCTGGTCCGGTTGCGGTCGGCCAGCCGTCAGGCGTTGGCCGGGCTGCTGGACAAGTTCAGCGAGGCAGCCGGTGGCCTGGACCAGCAGGGTTTGGCCGCGCTGGCCGATGACCTGACCGCGGTCGCCGAACTGCTCGAGCGCGAGACTGTGGTCACGCGGCACCTGACCGTGCCGACCGACGACGCGGCACCGAAGGTGCGTCTGGTGCAGCGGCTGTTCGCCGACAAGATCGGTGCCGCCGCCCTGACATTGGTGACCGAAGCCGGGTCGGCCCGGTGGTCCAACGGCGAAGACCTGGTCACCGCGGTCGAGTACGTCGCCCGGCAGGCACTGCTGCTGTCGGCCGAGAGCGCCGGCACCGTCGACGAGGTGGAGGACCAGCTGTTCCGGTTCTCCCGCGTGTTGGACGCTCAGCCCCGGCTGGACATCCTGCTCGGCGACACCGCGACCCCGGCCGCTGGTCGGGTCGGGTTGCTGCGCAACGTCATCGGCAGCGGCAGCGGTGCCAACCCGATCGCGGTGGCGCTGCTCGAGCAGACCGTACGGCTGCTGCGTGGCCAGTCCGCACATCAGGCGATCACCGAGCTTGCTCAGATCGCCGTGGCACGTCGCGGCGAGCTGGTGGCACACGTCGGTGCGGCCGCCGAGCTCAGCGACGCCCAGCGCACCCGGCTGAACACCGTGCTGAGCCGGATCTACAGCCACCCGGTCCGCGTGCAGGTCGGCGTCGACCCGGCACTGCTGGGCGGGCTGACGATCTCGGTCGGTGACGAGGTGATCGACGGCACGCTGTCGTCGCGTCTCGCCGCAGCAAAGACGCAATTGCCCGACTGATCAAGACCTACCCGGGCCTACCCGGCCTCAGAGCCCAATACCCATTCGAAGGCAGGAAGACGAAAAGCCATGGCAGAGTTGACAATCTCCTCTGACGACATTCAGGGGGCGATCGAGGAGTACGTGACCTCCTTCAGCGCCGACACCGCGCGCGAGGAGGTCGGCACCGTCATCGACGCCGGCGACGGCATCGCACACGTCGAGGGCCTTCCTTCGGTGATGACCCAGGAGCTCCTCGAGTTCCCCGGCGGGGTGCTGGGCGTGGCCCTGAACCTCGACGAGCACAACGTCGGTGCGGTCATCTTGGGCAACTTCGAGAACATCGAAGAGGGCCAGCAGGTCAAGCGCACCGGTGAGGTGCTCTCGGTGCCGGTCGGCGACGGCTTCCTCGGTCGCGTCGTCAACCCGCTGGGACAGCCGATCGACGCGCGCGGCGAGATCGAAGCCGAGACCCGTCGTCCGCTGGAGATGCAGGCCCCCTCGGTGGTTCAGCGGCAGAGCGTCAGCGAGCCGCTGCAGACCGGTATCAAGGCCGTCGACGCCATGACCCCGATCGGCCGCGGCCAGCGTCAGCTCGTCATCGGTGACCGCAAGACTGGCAAGACCGCGCTCTGTGTGGACACCATCCTCAACCAGCGTAAGAACTGGGAGACCGGCGACCCGAACCAGCAGGTTCGCTGCGTCTACGTCGCGATCGGTCAGAAGGGCACCACCATCGCCAGCGTGCGTCGCGCACTGGAAGAGGGCGGCGCCATGGACTACACCACGATCGTCGCCGCGCCCGCTTCGGACTCCGCCGGCTTCAAGTGGCTGGCCCCCTACACCGGCTCGGCGATCGCCCAGCACTGGATGTACTCGGGCAAGCACGTGCTGATCGTGTTCGACGACCTGACCAAGCAGGCCGAGGCCTACCGCGCCATCTCGCTGCTGCTGCGCCGCCCGCCGGGCCGCGAGGCATACCCCGGTGACGTGTTCTACCTGCACTCCCGTCTGCTGGAGCGTTGCGCGAAGCTCTCCGACGAGCTGGGTGGCGGGTCGCTGACCGGTCTGCCGATCATCGAGACCAAGGCCAACGACATCTCGGCCTACATCCCCACCAACGTCATCTCGATCACCGACGGCCAGTGCTTCCTGGAGAGCGACCTGTTCAACCAGGGTGTTCGCCCGGCCATCAACGTCGGTGTGTCGGTGTCCCGTGTCGGTGGCGCCGCCCAGATCAAGGCCATGAAAGAGGTAGCAGGAAGTCTCCGCTTGGACCTGTCGCAGTACCGCGAGCTGGAGGCCTTCGCCGCTTTCGCCTCCGACCTGGACGCCACCAGCAAGGCTCAGCTGGAGCGTGGCGCACGCCTGGTGGAGCTGCTCAAGCAGCCTCAGTACGCACCGCTGCCCGTCGAGGAGCAGGTGGTCTCGATCTTCCTGGGCACCGAAGGCCACCTGGACTCGGTGCCGGTCGAGGACGTGGGCCGCTTCGAATCGGAGCTGCTGGACCACATCCGGGCCTCGGAGAACGACCTCCTGACCGGGATTCGTGAGTCCAAGAAGCTCTCCGACGAGGCCAACGAGAAGCTGGTTGCCGTGATCAACCAGTTCAAGAAGGGCTTCGCCGCCTCGGACGGCAGCTCGGTGGTCCCCGACGAGCACGTCGACGCGCTCGACGCGGACAAGCTCGGCAAGGAAGCGGTGCAGGTCCACAAGGCCGCGCCGGCGAAGAAGAAGTAACGCCGCTATGGCAGCCACACTTCGCGAACTACGCGGGCGGATCCGCTCTGCCGGGTCGATCAAGAAGATCACCAAGGCCCAGGAGCTGATCGCCACCTCGCGTATCGGCCGGGCGCAGACTCGGCTGGAAACGGCACGGCCGTACGCCGACGAGATCACCCGGTTGCTCACCACTCTGGCCGCCGAGGCGGCCCTGGACCACCCGTTGCTGGTCGAGCGCAGCGAGCCCAAGCGGGCGGGTGTCTTGGTGGTGTCGTCCGACCGTGGTCTGTGTGGCGGCTACAACGCCAACGTCTTCCGCCGGGCAGAGGAGCTGTTCTCTCTGCTGCGCTCGGAGGGCAAGGACCCGGTGCTCTACGTGGTCGGTCGCAAGGCGCTGGCCTACTACTCGTTCCGGAACTGGGCCGTCACCGACTCCTGGACCGGATTCTCCGAGCAGCCGACGTACGAGAACGCCGCCACGATCGCCTCGACGCTGGTTGAGACTTTCCTGGCCGGCGTCGACGACGACGGCGACTACCCGGGCACCGACGGGGTCCTGGGCGTCGACGAACTGCACATCGTGTCGACCGACTTCCGCTCGATGCTGTCGCAGTCGGCCGAGGCGCGTCGGATCGCCCCGATGCTGGTGGAGTACGTGGGCGAGGAGACCGGTCCGAAGACCCTGTATTCCTTCGAGCCGGATGCCACGACGCTGTTCGACTCGTTGCTGCCGCGGTATCTGACCACCCGTGTGTATGCCGCGCTGCTCGACTCGGCGGCCTCGGAGCTGGCTTCGCGCCAGCGCGCGATGAAGTCGGCGACCGACAACGCCGACGACTTGATCAAGGCGTTGACCCTCGAGGCCAACCGCGAGCGCCAGGCTCAGATCACCCAGGAAATCAGCGAAATCGTTGGCGGTGCGAATGCCCTCGCCGACGCCTCTCGATAAGCCCCCGGTAAGTACTAGGAAGCGAAGAAGATAATGACTGTTACCGCTGACAAGACAACCGCCGGCCGCGTGGTGCGCGTAACCGGCCCCGTCGTCGACGTCGAGTTCCCCCGGGGCGCGGTGCCGGAGCTGTTCAACGCTCTGCACGCGGAGATCTCCTTCTCGGAGCTGGCCAAGACGCTGACCCTCGAGGTCGCCCAGCACCTGGGTGACAACCTGGTCCGCACCATTTCGATGCAGCCCACCGACGGCCTGGTGCGTGGCACCGCGGTCACCGACACCGGCGCCGCGATCTCGGTGCCGGTGGGGCACGAGGTCAAGGGTCACGTGTTCAACGCCCTCGGGCACTGCCTCGACAAGCCGGGCTACGGCGAGGACTTCGAGCACTGGGGCATCCACCGGAAGCCCCCGGCCTTCAACGAGCTGGAACCGCGCACCGAGATGCTCGAGACCGGCCTGAAGGTCGTCGACCTGCTCACCCCGTACGTGCGTGGCGGCAAGATCGCCCTGTTCGGTGGTGCCGGCGTGGGCAAGACCGTGCTCATCCAGGAGATGATCAACCGTATCGCCCGCAACTTCGGTGGCACCTCGGTGTTCGCCGGCGTCGGGGAGCGCACCCGTGAGGGCAACGACCTGTGGGTGGAGCTCGAGGACGCCAACGTGCTTAAGGACACCGCCTTGGTGTTCGGCCAGATGGACGAGCCGCCGGGCACTCGTATGCGCGTGGCGCTGTCGGCCCTGACCATGGCCGAGTGGTTCCGCGACGAGGCGGGCCAGGACGTGCTGCTGTTCATCGACAACATCTTCCGGTTCACCCAGGCCGGCTCCGAGGTTTCGACCCTGCTGGGCCGCATGCCTTCGGCCGTGGGTTACCAGCCCACGCTGGCCGACGAGATGGGTGAGCTGCAGGAGCGGATCACCTCGACCCGGGGTCGGTCTATCACCTCGATGCAGGCCGTGTACGTGCCCGCCGACGACTACACCGACCCGGCTCCGGCGACCACGTTCGCGCACTTGGACGCGACCACCGAGCTGAGCCGTGCGGTGTTCTCCAAGGGCATCTTCCCGGCGGTGGACCCGCTGGCCTCCAGCTCGACCATCCTGGACCCGGCTATCGTCGGCGAAGACCACTACCGGGTCGCCCAGGAGGTCATCCGGGTCCTGCAGCGTTACAAGGACCTGCAGGACATCATCGCCATCCTCGGTATCGACGAGCTCTCCGAAGAGGACAAGCAGCTGGTCGGCCGGGCACGGCGTATCGAGCGGTTCCTGAGCCAGAACATGATGGCCGCCGAGCAGTTCACGGGCCAGCCGGGCTCGACGGTGCCGCTGAAGGAGACCATCGAGGCCTTCGACCGGTTGACCAAGGGTGACTTCGACCACCTGCCCGAGCAGGCGTTCTTCCTGATCGGTGGTCTCGACGACCTGGCCAAGAAGGCCGAGAGCCTCGGCGCCAAGCTGTGACCGGGTGTGTTCTGGGCGATGAGCGCTCGCGCGAAGAGCGTCCTACCAAGGCGAAAGGCGGTGGGTAATGGCAGAGCTTGACGTCGACATCGTCGCGGTCGATCGCAAGGTGTGGTCGGGCAAGGCCACGTTCATCTTCACCCGGACCACCGTCGGTGAGATCGGCATCCTGCCGGGACACATCCCGGTGGTTGCCGAGCTCGTCGACGACGCCATGGTGCGGGTGGACCGGGTCGAAGAGGACGAGCTGCGGCTCGCCGTGCACGGCGGCTTCCTGTCGGTGACCGAAGAGGGTGTCAGCATCTTGGCTGAGGCCGTCGACTTCACGTCAGAGATCGACGAGGCGTCCGCACGGCACGAGTCTCAGTCCACTGACCCCAAGATGGCTGCACGGGGGCGGGCCAGGCTGCGCGCCCTAGGTGTGATCGACTAAAAGACGTGAACCGATGAGCACGCCCATGATCTTTATGGTCGTGCTCGTCGCCGTTCTCCTCGGCGCTGTGGTGGCGCTGAGTTATCGGCTGTGGAAGCTGCGTCAAGGCGGTACGGCCGCGATCATGCGCGACCTTCCCGCGGTCGGCGGCCATGGCTGGCGTCACGGCGTGGTCCGCTACCGGGGCGGTGAAGCGGCTTTCTACCGTCTTTCCAGCGTGCGGTTGTGGCCGGATCGGCGGCTCAGTCGACGTGGTGTGGATGTGGTGTCCCGCCGTGCACCCCGCGGCGATGAATTCGACATCATGACTGATGAGATCGTGGTGCTCGAACTGTGCGATGTCCTGCAGGACCGTCGGGCCGGCTTCGAGATAGCGCTGGACCGCGGCGCACGGACCGCCTTCCTATCATGGCTGGAGGCACGCCCGTCGCCGCGGGCCCGGCGTCAAAGCTACTGAGGAAGCGGACGCCGTTGGCGCCGACTACTTTTCGGGGCGATCGGTGCGGTCGCCGCCGGGCTTCCAGAGCACATCACCATCGGCATTTGCCACTCGGCACAACACAAACATCAAGTCCGACAAGCGATTCAGATACTTCGCCGGCAGCACCGACACCCCATCCGGGTAGGTGTCGAGCGCAGCCCAGGCGGAGCGCTCGGCGCGGCGCACCGCGGTGCGGGCCACGTGCAGCAATGCCGACAGCGGTGACCCGCCCGGCAGGATGAATGAGTTGAGCGGCGGCAGCTGCTCGTTGTACTCGTCACACCACGTCTCCACGCGGTCGACGTAGTCGGCGGTGATCCGTAGCGGCGGGTACTTCGGATTCTCGGCAACCGGCGTGGCCAGATCCGCGCCCGTGTCGAACAGGTCGTTCTGAATGTGCAGCAGTGTGGCGCTCACCGCCGCGGAGGGTTCGCCGAGCGCAATCGCGACACCGATCGCGGCGTTGGCCTCCTCGACATCGGCATAGGCCACCAGCCGCGGATCGGTCTTGGGCACGCGGGAGAAATCGCTCAATCCGGTCGTACCGTCGTCGCCGGTACGGGTGTAAACGCGAGTGATGTGCACGGCCATAGCCCAAACCGTACCTGGGCAGGGAAGCGTCGCAATCCCCGCTTCGGCAGGAGACCGGATTGGTCGGGATTGGACTCGTGTCGTCACTACACTGACGCGAGTGGGAGAGCGTTTTGTGGTTACCGGAGGTAACCGATTGTCCGGTGAAGTCGCCGTCGGTGGCGCTAAGAACAGCGTCCTGAAGCTGATGGCGGCGGCATTGTTGGCGGAGGGCACCAGCACCATCACCAACTGCCCGGACATTCTGGACGTCCCGCTGATGGCTGAGGTGCTGCGCGGACTGGGCGCCAATGTCGAACTTGACGGCACCACGGTGCGCATCACCTCGCCGGACGAACCCAAGTACGACGCGGACTTCGCCGCGGTGCGTCAGTTCCGGGCTTCGGTCTGTGTGCTGGGTCCCCTGGTGGGCCGGTGTCTGAAGGCGAAGGTCGCCTTACCGGGTGGCGACGCCATCGGGTCGCGCCCGCTCGACATGCATCAGGCCGGCCTGCGCCAGTTGGGCGCCACCTGCAATATCGAACACGGTTGTGTGGTCGCGCACGCCGAGAAGCTGCGCGGCGCCGAGATCCAGCTGGAGTTCCCGTCGGTCGGCGCCACCGAGAACATCTTGATGGCCGCGGTCCTGGCCGAAGGCGTCACGACTATCCACAACGCGGCGCGTGAGCCCGATGTCGCTGATCTCTGCACGATGCTCAACCAGATGGGGGCGCAGATCGAAGGTGCGGGCTCCCCAACGCTGAAGATCACTGGGGTGCCGCGGCTGCATCCCACCGAACACGAAGTGATCGGCGATCGGATTGTGGCAGCGACCTGGGCGATTGCTGCGGTGATGACCCGCGGCGACATCTCGGTTACCGGCGTGGACCCGGCCCACCTGCAGCTTGTGCTGCACAAGCTGCACGACGCGGGGGCGACCGTCACCCAGTCCGACAACGGCTTCCGGGTCGTGCAATACGAGCGGCCCAAGGCCGTCAACGTCGCGACCCTGCCGTTTCCGGGATTCCCCACTGACCTGCAGCCGATGGCGATCGGCCTCGCGGCGATTGCCGATGGCACGTCGATGATCACCGAGAACGTCTTCGAGGCCAGGTTCCGGTTCGTCGAGGAGATGATCCGCCTTGGGGCCGATGCGCGCACCGATGGCCACCATGCGGTGGTGCGTGGCCTGCCGCAGCTCTCGAGTGCACCCGTGTGGGCCTCCGACATCCGTGCGGGAGCCGGTTTGGTCCTTGCGGGCCTGGTCGCAGACGGTGAGACCGAGGTCCACGACGTCTACCACATCGATCGCGGCTACCCGTTGTTCGTGGAATATCTAGGCGATTTGGGCGCTGAGATAGAACGTGTAATATAGGTCGAGCCGGAGGGACGCGGACCGCGGAACTACCGGCAGTCTGGAAGTCCTTCCGGAAGCCCCGAAAAACTGGGAGTTGACTCAACTCCGAAAAGCGAGTACAGTGGCGGGGTTGCCTGAAGCCAGGCGGCGTGTTGTTTGAGAACTCAATAGTGTGTTTGGTGGTTTTTGTTTGTTGTTGTTTTTGCCATGCCTTCGGCGCCCCGTGTTGGGGGTGTGGTGTTTTTTTGATGTCAGTTTTTGACTGATGTTTTGGGATTGTTTCCAAATGGTTTTTGTTTGGAGAGTTTGATCCTGGCTCAGGACGAACGCTGGCGGCGTGCTTAACACATGCAAGTCGAACGGAAAGGCCCTTTCGGGGGTACTCGAGTGGCGAACGGAACCGCCAACCGCGCCGTCAAATCATCAATCTTGCGCAGCGCCTCAGCAACAATCGCCCGACGATCCGGCCCCCCGACCGGCGCAGCACTCTTCTCGCTCAACTCAACCTCCCCGAGAGCCGCGCGAGCAGCTCGTCATCTGTCATACAGACCGAGCAGTAGCATCCAGTCGGTCGAACCCATCACGCTGGTAGATCTCCACGCAGCTGGAACGGCGGATCTTGCCGCTGGTCGTGATCGGGATGGCACCCGGCGACACCAGGACCAGGTCTCCGCTCACCAGGCCGTGCGCCTTGGACAGCGCGGCCGTCACCTTGCGTCGTACCTCGGTCAGCCTGTCCAGAATCTCCTCATCGGACCCCCCCTTGTTCTTGAACTCCGCGATCGTAACAAGCTGCTCGGACTGGCTGTTCGGGATCGAGACCGCGGCGACACGCCCACCGGTGATTTCCTGAACGGTGGCCTCGATGTCGTCCGGGTAGTGGTTTCGCCCGTCGACGATCAGCAAGTCCTTGATCCGGCCGACGATGTAGAGCTCCCCGCCGGAGATGACACCGAGGTCGCCAGTCATGAGCCAGGGGCCCTGGGGCGTCCCGGGCGTGGGGTTGACCAGCTTGCCGCCGAAGGTGGCTTCGGTGGCCTGCTGGTTGTGCCAGTAGCCCGCCGCGACGTTCGGGCCGTGCGTCCAGATCTCGCCGACTTTGCCTTCCGGGTTCTCGGTCTGGGTTTCGGGGTCCACGATACGCACGGTGCAGGCCCGCGGGACACCGCAGCTGACCAGCTCGACGCCACCTTCGGGACCACTCGGCTCAGCCGTACCGGCCGCGAGCTTGGTGTAGTCGAATCGCGCGGTCGGCGGGGGGTTGCCGGGGGTGTTGGACGTCAAGTAGACGCTGGCCTCGGCCAGCCCGTAGCCGGGGCGCAGGGCCGCCGGGTTCACGTCGAACTTCGTGAATCGGTCGACGAAGCGTCGCAGCGTCGCGGCGTGAATGCGCTCCGCACCCAGACAGAAGGTGTGCACGTTGGCCAAGGTGAGCCCGGCCATGTCCTCGTCGGAGGTCCGCCGCACGGCCAGCTCATAGGCGAAGTTCGGCCCACCGGTAAAGCCGACGGGAGCCTTGGCGAGTTCCTGCATCCAGCGGGCCGGCTTCGCCAGGAACGCCATGGGGCTCATGTGCACGGTGTGCACACCCAGGACCATCGGGTAGATGACCGTGCCGAGCAAACCCAGATCGTGGTAGAACGGCATCCACGACACCAGGTTGAGTCCTTCCGGCGCATTACCGCCGGTCAGCGCGAAGGTGTCGTCAGCCATCTGCCGCATGTTCGAGACGGCATTGGCATGAGTGACCATGACGCCAGCCGGGGTCCGGGTCGAACCGGACGTGTACTGCAGGAAGGCGACCTTGGTCTGCGCGGTCGCGGCGGGTGCCGCCGCCGGCTCGGAGTCCAGGTCCAGAGCGTCGACCTCGATCACCACCGGCGGTTTGCCGCCCAGGCCCTTGATCGAGCTGGCGATGTCACCAACCGCTGCCGTGGTCGTCAGGATCGCAGCCGGGGAGCTGTCCCGCAGCGCCGCCGACACGCGCTCGTCGTGCACGCCGAACATCGGCACCGGCAGCGGAACGGCGATCATGCCCGCCTGCAGCGCACCGTAGAACCCGACGATGTACTCCAGGCTCTGCGGGGCCAGGATCGCCACCCGGTCGCCCGGAGAGGCGCAGGTCGCCAGTTCCGCCGCCACCACCCGCACGCGGTTGCGCAGCTGCGACCAGGTCACGGTCTCGCGATAGCCGGCGGGGTCGACGTCGTAGTCGATGAACGTATACGCAGGCGCGTCCGGCTTGTCGCGTTCCAGGTTCGCCAACAGGGTCGGGATGTGCGTTTCAGTTACCGACATTGCGTTGTCTTCTCCTTATGCTGTCAGGTCTGTGGACCTCACCTGCTGAGTACTTCGGCCCCGTCGAGAGTCGTTGCGCTTGCTGTCCGAGCTGACGGTTTCGCTGCGCAAGGCCCCTGCACAGCGGAGGTATGCAATTGGATTAGCGACATTTGGGATGGGTCCCCCGCGTGATCAAGTCTGGCGGGCATCCCCAGCCGAGTTGCTCAGCTGAATACGTCAGCCTCAGCGCAGGCCGGTTGCTCGCCGTGCCGGGTGAAGACGGGGGCGGGGATCTCCGAGCGCCGAGATCGCCCGGCCAACACGGCCGGCGCGGAGGATTCGACCAACGACACGGGTACCCCTTACTGGATGTTTGGAACCTGCCTAAAACTCCTTGGACCCCGACATCCCAGGTGTTTCCCTCCCGCGGAGGCTACCACGGACGCGCTGCTGACAGGCCCCTTGTAGCCCGCGTACAGCGCAAACGCAGCAGAGCCGCCATAGTAGCGGAGAAGTCATTGGTGCGCATCACGAGCAACTTCGGTACCAACGGCCCATTCACATGGCGGGCCGGGTCAGGCGCGTCATTACGAGCAGTACTGCGCGATCTTCTTTTCGATATCGCCAACCAGTTCCGGCAGGTGATCGTTGAGGTAGAAGTGGTGGCCGGGAGCGGTGAACACCCGCGCGCCGAATTCGACAGTGGTGCGCTGCGCCCAGGGGGCCACCTTCTCCGTGGTGGCGACGTCATCTTCGTCACCATGGAACGCAAAGATCGGACAAGACACCCTTGCCTCGGGCGGACAGTCATAGTTCGCGATGGCTTTCAGGCCGCGCAGAGTCGGGAGGATCTTGGCCGCGAACTCCTCGTTCTCCAAGAATTCGGGGTTGACCCCCGTCATTGTGCTGACGGCGTCCAGAAGGCCGCGATCGGACTCGGGGATGTTGTCGTAGCCGGCTCGGCCAGGTGCGCCTGCCGCCGACACGAACAGTGCGGCAATCCGATGTCCGTCCGCCTCGAATCGACGCGCCACTTCGAACGCCAACAGCGCACCCATGCTGTGTCCGAAGAAAGCGACCGGCCCATCGGACGGGGCTGGCGGCGCAACTGTCTTGCAGACCTGGTCGGCAAGGTCCTCGATGCTGGTGAAAGCGCCCAAGTCGTGGGTTCCGCCCTTGCCCGGGTACTGAACACCGATGCGCTTGACATCGGTGGTGAACGTCTTGGAGAACGGGACGTAGTACTGCGGCGATCCGCCGGCATGCGGGAAGATGTAGAGCTTCGGCGTACGGTCAGTCACTCGGCAACCCTAGCGGCGATCGCAAACCCGGCGGAGCCGGGTGAAGCGGGTCGCCGCCATCAGCACAGCGGCGCAGCGGTACGCAGCCGACCACTAGCCCGTCGCGACATCCGGTGCGGCGAACGACTCCCCCAGCTGCGGGATCGAGGTGTAGCCGTGTCGGCGTCCTTGGGCGACGCCGCGGCGAATCAGCGCGGCCGTTCCGACGAAACCGGCATGGTCGAGCGCGACGAACGGGGTAAGCAGCCGGTTGTGCACGAAACCGATCGCCAGTCCGGAGGCAGGATCCGCCCAGCCCATGGAACCGCCCAGGCCGACGTGACCGAATCCGGGCAACACCGGCCCGAACGGGATCGCGTGATAGCCCAGGTGGAACGCCAACGGAACCCCGATGGTGCGGTCCAGTTCGAGGGTGCGCGGACCGGTCAGGCCCGCCACCCGCCGGGGTGACAGCAATTGAGTGCCGTCGATCTGCCCGCCGTTGGCCAGGGCGCCGTAGAGGCGGGCCAGCCCACGCGCGGTGGCCACCCCGTTGAGGGCGGCGGCCTCGGTGTCCAGGAACGGGATACCGCCGCGGAGGGTGTCCATCACCCCCGGGAAGTAGAAGGCGCCCAAGCCCCCGTATCGCAGCGCCGCGGCCGCCCGCGGCGCCAGCAGGTCCACCACCGCGTTTCGCCGGCTGCGTTGAGGCATGATGATCTCCGCCGCAACGGTGGGTGCGTCGGCGGGCGGGCGGCCCAGGTGCAGGCCGTCGACACCCAGCGGTCCGGCCAGCTCCGTGCGGAACAGCTCACGCATTCCCACGCCGGTGACGGCCCGGGCCAGCCCGGACACCAACCAGCCGTAGGTCAGCGCGTGATAGGCGGGTTTGCCGCGCTCGGGTCCCGGCGCCGCAGCGGCCATCCGCGCTTCCATCGTCACGTGGTCCAGTAGGTCCGCCCTGCTGGCGCCGTTGAGGTGGGTCAGGCCTGCTCGATGTCCCAACAGCTCGCGGACCGTTATCGCGGCCTTGCCGTTCGCCCCGAACTCCGGCCAGTACTGCGCCACCGGCACGTCGTAGTCGATGAGTCCCCGGTCGACCAGCCGGTGGATAACCGTCGACGCCGCACCCTTGGTCGCCGAAAAAACCATGGCGCCGGTGTCGGCCGACCACGGCACCTGTCCGGCCCGGTCCGCCCACCCGGTCCACACGTCCACGACGGGTTCACCGTCGAGGTAGATCGCCAGCGCCCCGCCGCCGTAGCGGCGACCCGGGAACATCGCAGCGAAGGCGCGCACAGCACAGGCGAAGTTCGGGTCAGCCGCGCCGTGCACGTTCGCCGGAAGTCCTGACCGGCGAGCGTTGAGATGCTGTGTCATGGCAAGAAAACCTACTCCACCTGCCAGCAAACATAACCGGTGTTACCCAACCGAGATCCGAACGGCTGGCGCCGAGCTCAGCGCTGGCTGAAGCTTCGGTTGCGGGCGTCGATTTCGTCTTGGGTGACCGGCACCAGCAGGTCTCCCCCGGGCGCCGCCATCGCCTGGATTCTGGTCGCGAGCGGCCGCTGGTCACGGTCGTATTGCTCCCATGCTTGCGCGATGTCGCCGGGGTGGTCACGCAGGGCGCGGGCCAGGAACCATGCGCCGGTCAGGGCCAGGCTGGTGCCGCGACCAGTCAGGCTGGAGGCGCAGTGCGCGGCGTCGCCGACGAGCACGACGCGACCAGGTGCCACGCCGGCAGCCGAATCTGGCTGACCGAGTCGAAATACAGTTCCGGGTCCTGCACCGCGGCTTGGACGAGTTCGGGGACCCGCCATTCGTTATGTCCGGCGAAAGCCTCGGCGAGAATCCGCTTCTGGGCATCGAGGTCGTGGTAGTCGTGGTCGATCCAGGACGATCGGAACATGAAGACCGCCAACGCTTTGTCGTTGTAGGCGGCGATGCCGGCCATGCGGCCGGGAAAGTTGTACATCGGGTTGTTGCGTCCGGACGCAATGTAGTCGGGCAGATCGGCCAGTGCGACGTAGAAGCCGAGGTGGTGCAGAAATTGGTGTTCGGGCCCGAACACCAGTCGCCGGACGGCCGAGTGCATCCCGTCGGCGCCGATCACCACGTCATAGCGATCGCGTACACCGGAGGCGAACAGGATGTCGACTCCGCGATCATCGGCGTCCAGGCCGGTGACCGATTCTGCGAATCGCAGCTCTACCGACGGCCCGAGCTGGCGATACAGGATGTTGGTGAGGTCTTCGCGGGGAATTTCGATGTCGTCGGCCGAGTCGTTGATCTCCTCAAGGGGCAACTCGGCGACGACGGCTCCGTGTCCGTCGACGAACTGCACGCGTTCGGTCATGTCGATCCGACGGTCGCGGATCGCTCCGAGCACACCCATCTTCTCGGCGACCTCGATGGCGTCGCCGCGAATGTCAATCGGTGAACCGTTGACCCGCAGGTGGTCCGCGCGTTCGACGATAGTGACGTCATGGCCGTCGGCACCGAGGTCGATCGCTGCGCTGAGGCCGGCGATCCCTGCGCCGGAGACGAGAATTCTCACCTTGGAACCCATCCCTATCGTAAGATACGTGTCGTATCTTAAGACCATAGACTTGACCGTTAGGAAACGCAATGTCCCTTAATGCTCCGGCGCGGCGCCGCCGTGGACACGCACTGGAGGAGGCCCTGCTGGACGCCGCGTGGGCCGAGCTGACCGAACGCGGTTATGACGACCTGACGATCGACGCCGTCGCCGCGCGGGCGGGCACCAGTCGCGCCGTGCTATATCGGCGCTGGTCCAACAAGCAGGAGCTGGTGCGCGCAGCGATGGCGCACGAGGTCGGCAAAGACGTCGTGGTCGTCCCCGATACCGGCAGCCTGCGTGGTGACGTCATCGAGCTGCTCCGCCAGGCCAACAAGCTGCGGATCGGGCTGGTGACGCTGTTACTGACCCGGCTCGGTGGCTTCTACCAGCAGACCGGCAGCAGTCTTGCCGACCTGGAGGCATTCGTACACGGCGACCGCGACGCGGTGTTGGAGCAGCTGATCCGACGGGCTGTCGAGCGCGGTGAAATCCAGCCCGGACAGCTGACCGACCGGATCGCGCGGCTGCCCATCCAGCTGTTCCGCTACGAAGTCCTCATGACGCTGCAACCGCTGTCCGATGAGGCGATCGAAGAGATCGTCGACACCATCTTCCTTCCGCTAATCGATAGCCGTGACTGATGCCGAGGCCCGTCGATAACATGAGCCCGCGCGGGTGGACAGCTCACGCTTCAACCTGGCCGTTTTCGATCGCTCAAGAGACAGGGGCGCGGACTGTGCGGGTGAGCTATCGCCGGTGGGTCGGAGTGTGCGTGCTGCTGCCGCTGCTGGCCGTGGTGCGTGCTCCGGTCGCCTCGGCCGCGCTCCCGCTGGGCGGTGGAGCGGGCATCATCGTCAACGGCACCTACTGCACCCTGACCACCATCGGCCACGACAAGACCGGTGAATTGGTCGGTTTCACCGCCGCGAGCTGCGGCGGGCCGGACTCACCAGTCGTTGCTGAGGGCTCCGAGGACCTCGGGGCGGTAGGTACCGTGATCGCCATCGGAAGCGACCCTCGTCTGGACTACGCGGTGATTAAATTCGACCCCGCCAAAATCACCCCCATCGCCAATTTCGCTGGCTTCGTCATCAACGGCATCGGCCCCGCCCCGGAATGGCACCAACCCGAATGTCGACTCGGCGCCGCCACCGGTGACTTCTGCAGCAGCAACAGTTCCCTTCCCGGCCCTGGCCCCCACATGTCCATGGGTGGGGGCACCTATCAACCCGGCGATAACGGTGGCCCGGTCACCTCCAATGACCTGCTTCTCGGCATGGTCACCGGCGGTCTATTCCTCCCTGGCATCGCCCCTGGCGACGTTCCGAGTTCGCCCCCGCATCAATTCACACACATGACGAAGTTCAGCGCGATCCTCGACGACGTGAACTCCAGTGGCGCGCCCGGCTCCGGGTTCATCCCGATCCCGGCCTGAGATCGGCACCGGTGAGACTGCACCGCGGACGCCACCGCTGCTCAGGCGGCGCCTATCGACACCATGATGCGGTGGCGGATGCTCGCCAGCTGCGCCGGGGTGATCCGCGAGTCAGTGGGGCTCACCCGCCGCGGCGACACGCTGGTGAGGTGATGCGCCAACGCCCAACACGTCGCATCGGCTCCGTTCTCGACCGTCGGCTCGATTCGCTCGGCGAACGTCCGGTGCGCCAGTCCCGGTCCCCCATGGTTGCCCCGCTGCGTGATGGCGAGCGGTCAAACGCCGTGGCCTTGACTACCGCCACACAGCGGCGAGGATTTGCTGAGCCGCCAACGCGGGGGTCAGCTCGCCGCTGAGCACTTGCTGTTCCACCTCGGCACTCAGCTCGCGCACCGCGGGATCCGAGAGCACGCGATCCAGCACAGCGTCGCGCACCAGCTGCCGGGTCCAGTCCACCTGCTGGGCCCGCCGCCGGGCGTCGAACTCGCCGGCATCGATCAGCGTTTGGCGATGCCGCTCCACCGTCTCCCAGAATTCCGGCAGCCCGGTGCCCTCGATCGCGCTCATCGTCAAAACCGGTGGTCGCCAGAGCGTTTCGCGGGGATAGATGAGTCGGATCGCGGTCGACAGCTCCCGCGCGGCCAATCGTGCCTCGGCGAGGTGCTTGCCGTCTGCTTTGTTGACCACCACGATGTCGGCCAGTTCCAGCACACCCTTCTTGATGCCCTGCAACTGATCTCCGGTACGCGCCAGGGTCAGGAACACGAAGGTGTCGACCATGTTGGCGACCGTGACCTCGGATTGGCCGACGCCGACGGTCTCGATCAGGATCACATCGAAGCCGGCGGCCTCCAGCAGCACCACCGTCTCGCGGGTGGCCTTGGCGACCCCGCCCAGGGTGCCCGACGTCGGCGACGGACGGATGTAGGCGCGTTCGTCCGTCCCCAACCGCTGCATCCGGGTCTTGTCCCCCAGGATCGACCCGCCGGTGCGCGTCGAGGACGGGTCCACGGCGAGCACCGCAACCCGGTGGCCCTGCTCGATCAGGTGCATCCCGAGGGCTTCGATGGTGGTCGACTTGCCCACGCCGGGCACACCGGTGATCCCCACCCGGCGAGCCCCGCCGGCGTCCGGCAGCAGCGCTAACAGCAGCTCCTGCGCCTGCTGGCGGTGGTCGGGGCGGGTGGACTCCACCAGGGTGATAGCCCGGGGCAGCACCGAGCGGTCACCGGAGCGCACCGCCGCCGCCAACTCGGCAACGGTGTCAGACACGTTGTCGGCCATCTATTTCTGGTCTGCCGCCGGTTCTGTCTGGCCGGCGAGCTCGTAACCTCGTCGCGACGCGAGCGTCTTCAGCAGGTCCACCGCAGCATCGGCGATCACCGTGCCGGGCGGGAAGATCGCGGTCGCCCCGGCGGCATAGAGCTCGTCGAAGTCGCCGGGCGGAATGACTCCCCCGACCACGATCATGATGTCGGGCCGGCCCACCTGCGCCAGCGCGTCACGCAGTGCCGGCACCAGTGTCAGGTGCCCGGCCGCCAGCGACGACACCCCGACCACATGCACGTCGTTGTCGGCGGCCTGGCGGGCCACCTCATCGGGGGTGGAGAACAAGGCGCCGACGTCCACGTCGAAGCCGATGTCGGCGAACGCGGTGGCGATCACCTTCTGGCCACGGTCGTGGCCGTCCTGGCCCATCTTGGCGACCAGGATGCGGGGCCGGCGGCCGTCGGCCTCGGCGAACTTCTCCACCAGAGCGGTTGCGCTAGCGATGTTGCTGCCCTTCCCGACTTCGTCACGGTAGACGCCAGAGATCGTCCGGATCTCGGCCTGATGGCGACCGTAGACCTTTTCCAGGGCGTCGGAGATCTCCCCGAGGGTGGCCTTGGCCCGGGCGGCGTCGATGGCCAGCGCCATCAGGTTGTTGCCCAGCCCGTCCTCGCCGGCCGGACCAGTGGCGCCGGCCGCCCGGGTCAGCTCGGCCAGGGCAGCCTGGCAGGCCGCCTCGTCGCGGTCGGCGCGCAGCTGCTGAAGTTTGGCCAACTGCTCGGCGCGCACCCGGCTGTTCTCGACCTTGAGGACCTCGATCTCCTGGTCCTCGGCGACCTGGTACTTGTTCACCCCGATCAGGGGCTGACGCCCGGAGTCGATGCGGGCCTGAGTGCGGGCGGCGGCCTCCTCGATGCGCAGCTTGGGGATGCCCTCGCTGATCGCCTGGGCCATGCCGCCGTGCGCCTCGACCTCTTCGATGTGCGCCCGAGCCCGCTGCGCCAACTGGTGGGTGAGCCACTCCACGTAGTAGGAGCCGCCCCACGGGTCGATCGGCCGGGTGGTGCCCGACTCCTGCTGCAGCAGCAGCTGGGTGTTGCGGGCGATGCGGGCGGAGAAGTCGGTGGGCAGCGCCAACGCCTCGTCGAGGGCGTTGGTGTGCAGCGACTGAGTGTGGCCCTGGGTGGCGGCCATCGCCTCAACGCAGGTCCGCGCGACGTTGTTGAAGACGTCCTGGGCGGTCAGTGACCACCCCGAGGTCTGCGAATGCGTGCGCAGTGACAGCGATTTCGCGCTCTTGGGGTCGAACTTCGCGACCAGTTCGCTCCACAGCAGCCGGCCCGCGCGCAGCTTGGCGACCTCCATGAAGAAGTTCATCCCGATGCCCCAGAAGAACGACAACCGGGGCGCGAACTTGTCGATGTCCAAGCCTGCGTCCAGGCCGGCCTTGATGTAGTCCACCCCGTCGGCCAGCGTGTAGGCCAACTCCAAATCTGCTGTGGCACCGGCCTCTTGGATGTGGTAGCCCGAGATCGAGATCGAGTTGAACTTGGGCATCTTGGCGCTGGTGTAGCCGAAGATGTCGGAGATGATCCGCATCGACGGCTTCGGCGGGTAGATGTAGGTGTTGCGCACCATGAACTCTTTGAGGATGTCGTTCTGGATGGTGCCGGCCAGTTTCTCCGGCGGCACCCCCTGCTCCTCGGCGGCCACCACGTACAGCGCCAGGATCGGCAGCACTGCCCCGTTCATGGTCATCGACACGCTGACCGCGCTCAGGTCGATCCCGTCGAACAGTTGCCGCATGTCCAGGATGGAATCGATTGCCACCCCGGCCATTCCGACATCACCCTGCACCCGGGGGTGATCCGAGTCGTAGCCGCGGTGGGTAGCCAGGTCGAACGCTACCGACAGACCCTTCTGCCCGGCCGCGAGGTTTCGGCGGTAGAACGCGTTGGAGTCCGCCGCGGTCGAGAACCCGGCGTACTGGCGAATCGTCCACGGCTGGTTGACGTACATCGTCGGGTACGGCCCACGCACGAACGGGGCCTCGCCGGGGAAGCTGTCCAGCGGGTAGCCCTCGGCGACCGCGGCGGAGCGATCAGCGGCGGTGTACACCGGCTTGACCGCAATTCCCTCCGGGGTCTGCCATTCCAGCTGCTCGGGTGTGTAGCCGTGCGCGGCGGCGGCGGCCGCGACGTGCTCGGCGACGGCGGTCTCGGTCACCGGTTCGGCGACGCGGTCACCGTGCAGCGCGACCTCGGCGAAACTACCGAGCGTGCCGTGTGAGGTGCTCGTGGTCATGGCTCTCAGGCCCCCAATCGGGTCAGTAAGTCCGACAGCGCCTGCACCGCATCGATTTTCATGGTCAGGTAGTCGTCTGGCTTCGGATCGGAGTCGGCGTTACCGGCCAGCGCTTTAGCCGGCCCGGCCAGGTAGACCCGGCCGACTCCGGCGGTACGCGCCGCCCCGATGACTGCGGCCGCTTCGGCGCCGTAGCGGGCATCGCTGCCGCACAGCACCACCGCCTCGGGTGAGCCGGCGTCCGCGACAGCCTTGGCCACCTGCTCGGCATCCACCGTGCCCGGATTGATCACCGCGATACCGCCGGAGGCCAGCAGGTTCGCGGCGAACGTGGTCCGAAGGTTGTGTTCGGCAATCGGCCCCAGCGGCAGCAACAACACCTGCGGCCGGGCACCGGTGCGCGCCAAGTAGGCGTCGGAGCGGTCCCGCAACGCCTCGAACTGCGCCGCGTAGCGCCGCACTCCGGCCGGGGCCGATGGGTCGACAGACTCGGAAGACACCGCCAGCGGCGGCTCATCGAGGTTCGGGTACTCGTTGACCCCGGTGATCGCGTTGCGCCGATGTGCGATGTCCTGGGCCCGGGCGGCGGCAACCTCGGCGATCCGTTCGCCGATGTGCTCGCGGGCGGCCTCGAATCCGCCGAGGGCTTCGATCTCCTGGAACTGGCGCCAGGCCTGCTGCGCCAACTGTTCGGTGAGGTCTTCGACGAACCAGGATCCGCCGGCCGGGTCCAGCACCTGGCCCAGGTGCGACTCTTCCAGCAACAGCAGTTGGGTGTTGCGGGCGATCCGCCGCGAGAACGTTGTCGAGGTGCCGGGCTGCCCACCGGGAATCACTGTGTCGAACGGCCACACCAGCACGGTGTCCGCCCCGCCAACACCGGCGCCGAAAGCGGCCAAGGTGGTGCGCAGCATGTTCACCCACGGGTCACGCTGCGTCATCATCGCCAGGGATGTCTCGGCGTGGACGACCGCGGCGCCGGCTTCTGGCGCCCCGGCGACCTCGGTGACCCGAGCCCAGAGTTGGCGCGCCGCCCGGATCTTGGCGATCGTGATGAACTGGTCGTCGTCGGCGGCGATCCGGAAGCTGATCTGGCGGGCGGCGTCGGCCACCGACAGGCCGGCGTCGGTGAGCACGCGCAAGTAGGCCACGGCTGCGGCCAGGCCGGCCGCCAGCTCCCCGGACGCGCCGGCGCCCAGATTGTGCAGGGCCGGGCCGTTGACGGCGATGGCCCGCACCCCTGGATGGGCGACGGCCCGCGACGCCATCGCGATCACCTCGTCGATCGACGGTGCCGGACGGTCTGCCAGCGGCGCGGTCAGCGGGTCGGCACCCAAATCCACCGACAAGTTCGCGCGGTTGTCCGGGTCGAGCGCGTCGACCAACGCCAGCATGGTTTCGGCGGCGGTGGTGTAGTCGCCGACACCGGCACCATCGAGCAGTACCGGCACCAGGTCCAGGTATACGTCGTCGAACACGCCCCGCAGCTCGGCGGCTGGCACGCCTGCTCCGCCGACGCGCAGTGTCAGCGCGCTGACGCCGTCGGTCAGAGCGCTCAGAACGGCGCCGTTGGCGTCGGCGGCCGATCCCGGCCCGCCGATGGGAAAGACCTCGGCGACCTTCCAGCCGGTGTTGACATCGCGCCGGGCGTCGGCACCGCGCACGAAGGGCCACTGGCCCGGCAACGGCGGCTCCGGTAACGCGTCCAACGCGGTGTAGAGCGCCCGAACGGCGAAGCCGCCCTGCCCTGCCAGCCCCTCCACCGGGGTGTCCAGCAGCCGCTCGGGCTCACCGCCGGTCTCCGCGTCGATATCGGCCGGCTCGCGGCGCGCGCTCTTGGCCAGCACTCCGGCCACGGCGGCACGCCAGCGGGCTCGAGCCTGCTGGATGCCGGCGGGTTCGGCGAACACGTCGATCGACACCGGCGACTCCTGTGGTTACTCGCGGGTAGCTGTTGAATCGCTACCCAACATGTGTCAACCAGGCTAAATGATGCCGATCGACCGACTCGGGTGAGGTGTGCCGAGCGGCGAAACTCCCGCTGAGTGACGCGAAGTGTTCACCCGCGGCCCGTAGTCTTGAATGCCGTGCTGCCCGCCGCGACCCGAATCCCGCATGTGCTGCGTGGCGCCCGGTCGGCATTCATCGCCACCGCGCGCCAAGTGGCGCTGCGACGGCTGGCGTTGACCACGGCCGTCATCGCAAGCCTGGTCGCGGTCGCGCTGCTGGTCCCCGTGCCCTCCGCCGTGCAGCTGCGGGACTGGGCGCAGACGTTGGGGCCGTGGTTTCCGGTGGCGTTTTTGGTGGCGCACACCGTCGTCACGGTGTTCCCCTTCCCGCGCACCGCGTTCACGCTGGCCGCCGGCCTGCTGTTCGGCCCGTGGCTGGGCGTTGCGCTGGCGGTGGTGGCCAGTGCGTTGAGCGCCGTGGGTGTGCTGATCCTGATGCGGGTGTTCGGTTGGCAGTTGAGCCGGGCGGTGCGTCATCCGCGGCTCGACTCACTCGACGCCCGCCTTCGTCAGCGCGGGTGGCCCGCTGTGGTGTCGCTGCGGTTGATTCCGGCGATCCCGTTCTCGGTGATCAACTACGCCGCCGGCGCCTCGGCGGTGCGACTGGTCCCCTACACGGTGGCCACCCTGGTCGGGCTGCTGCCAGGCACCGCCGCGGTGGTGGTGCTCGGAGATGCCCTGACCGGCGAGGTGAGCCCGCTGCTGTTCGCGGTGTCGGCGTGCACCGCCGCCGTCGGGGTGGCACTGCTGGTCTACGAGGTCCGGGTCCACCGTCGGCACCGGCCGCAAGACGATCCGGAAACCTGTGAGTGCGACCCCGCCGAGCCGGTGACCATCGGCTGATCGCCACATGTCGGTCGGTGACGCGACCGCAGAATCAGGCGTACCTTGCAACAGTAAGCTGATCTAACGTTAGGGCGTCTGATGCGCAGGTGGCGGCGGCGATCGTCGCAGGGAACCGAATCGGCGACCGTGCTCGCCGATTTGGCGCCGGGCCAGCGAGCCACCATCACCGGTGCCGCATCGCACGCCCCTCCGGCGGTGGCAAATCGACTGCGCCAGCTCGGATTCCGTCCAGCCACCCGCGTCGACGTGGTCCGCCGGGCCCCGCTGGGCGATCCCACCATCTACCGCGTGCAAGACACCGAACTGTGTCTGCGGCGCCGGGAAGCCCGGCTGATCGAAATCGACCCAGAAATCGACGTCGGCGGTGGTCAGCGATGACCGACTGCCACGAGGGCAGGGCCACCGCCGCAAATGTGACGCCGGCACAGCGGATCGCGCTGGTCGGAAGCCCGAACGCCGGCAAGACCAGCGTGTTCAATCACCTGACCGGCCTGCGCGCCAAGACCGGCAACTATCCGGGCGTCACGGTGGGGCGCAGCGTCGGGTTGGCGACCATCGACGGTGTCGAGGTGGCGATCGAAGACCTGCCCGGCACCTACAGCCTGGACCCGATCAGCCCGGACGAACAGGTTGTTGTCGACGTGTTGGCCGGCGGAATCAACGGGATCGGCCGGCCCGACGTGATCGTGCTGGTCGCCGACGCCACCACACTGCGCCGCTCCATCACCTTGGTGGGCCAGGTACTGGGTCTGGACCTTCCCACCCTGTTGGTGCTCACCATGACCGACGAATTGCGTTCGCGCCGCGGCGGAGTCGACGTGGAAGCTCTTACGGCCGCGATCGGCATACCGGTCGTGGCCGTCATCGCCAACCGTGGCGCCGGCATCGAGAGCCTGCGCGCCCTGTTGGGCTCCAGTGACACCTGGTCACGGCCTGCGGTGCTGCCGCCGTCGGAGGCCGAGGCGCTCGACGCCTGGGGCAAATCGGTGCTTTCCGCCGCGAAGTACGTTGCCCCGCATCGGGATCAGCGGACCGCCCGGATCGACGGCTTGGTATTGCATCCGCTGTGGGGCATCGTGATCTTCTTCGCGGTCATGTTCGCGTTCTTCCAGATCATCTTCACCGTCGCCGCCCCACTGCAGGACCGGATCGCCGCCGGGCTCGACTGGCTGGGATCGCAGGTCAACAGCCACCTCGGCGGCACGATGGTTGGCGGTCTGATCGGCGACGGGGTGATCGGTGGGGTCGGCACCGTGTTGCAGTTTCTTCCGCAGATTGTGTTGCTGTTCTTGCTGATTGCGCTGCTAGAGAATGTCGGCTACATGTCACGTGCCGCATTCTTGATGGATCGCGTCATGGCCAGAACCGGACTGGAAGGTCGCGCGTTCGTGGCGATGCTGTCCTCGTTCGCCTGCGCGGTCCCCGGGATCATGGCAACACGCACACTGCCGTCATCGCGTGATCGGATCGCCACCATCATCAGCGCGCCCTTGATGACGTGCTCCGCGCGGCTGCCGGTCTACACCCTGCTCGTCGGGCTCCTGGTGGCACCACAGACGCATTGGTCGGGCTTCAGCGCGCAGGGTGTCACCATGTTCCTGCTGTATCTGGGCGGTGGCACCTCGGCCCTGCTGGCCGCGGCGGTGTTCAAGTCGACGATTCTGCGCAGCGACCTACTGCCGTTCACGATGGAACTGCCGCCGTATCGCTTCCCCTCACCCACTGCGGTTCTCGTCGCGATGTGGAACGCGGCGAAGATCTTCTTGCGTAAGGCGGGAACCGTCATTCTGGCCACCTCGCTGGTGCTGTGGGTATTGATGAATCTGCCCACTCGCACCGCCGAGACGGCAGCGCTGCCACCACCCGACGCCACCGCCTACGTCCTGGACCACAGCTACGCCGCCGGCATCGGCAGGGCGATCGAGCCGGTTTTCGCACCCCTGGGCTTCGACTGGCGCACCAACATCGCGCTGGTCGGGTCGCTATCGGCCCGGGAGGTGTTCGTGTCCACGCTCGGCCAGGTGTCGGCGGCGACCAACCCGACCGACCCGCACCAGGCGCTGCTGTCGATGTCCGACGACAACGGCCGGCGAGTGTTCAGCGCACCGACGGTCATCGCGCTGATGGTGTATTTCATGTTCGCGCTACAGTGCATGTCCACCGTCGCGGTGATGCGTCGGGAGACCAATTCCTGGCGATGGCCTGCCTTCGCTTTCGGCTATATGTTCGTCTTGGCCTGGGTGATGGCGTTCGCCGTCCGGTCGATCGCAGTAGGCCTGGGCACATGATCCCCATGCATGCGGTCGCCACCGCTGATCCGCAACGGGTGCGGTGGGTGGTTGACCACGACCGTATGCCCGCAGCCGGGCGGGTCCAGCAGGCTCCCGGCCGGCTGGGTGAGCTGCGGGACGACGGCGTCATCGATGAGCTGACGGTGACCGGATCGGAGATCGCGATCACGCTGAGCCGCCAGCAGAATTGGCGGGCTCGCGGCGAGGAGATCCGCGCCGCACTCGACGAAGCGCTGCGAGCGCCGGCCGACTGGCGGGTCGCCCCCGCCGAGCGCACCGGCGACCTGACGCGGGCAGTCCGGGAGCTGCTGGACGGGCCGATCGGCGATATCGCCGCGTCGCACGGCGGCGCGATCGAGCTGGTCGAGGTGACCGGCGACCGAGTGCGGGTGCGGATGTCCGGCGCCTGCCACGGCTGCCCCGCCTCGGAATCGACGCTGTACGACCGACTGCAACGCGAACTTCGCCGCCGGTTCGGCGAGCAGGTCACGGTTTTGGTGGACAACCCGTCGGCTGCGGTGTCTGTCGGCAAGACGCTGTTGGCCTTGTTCGTCCGCCCAACGAATGATCCGCCGCGTCGGCGGAGCCGCGGGTAGCGTACTGAAGATGCCGTCCTTGGCCGACACGGTCAGCCGCCTGTTGAGTTCACGACGGCTGATGCGCGCCCCGATCTGGCTGTACCGCGCACGACTCGGCGGCCTACTCGGCCCGCGCCTGTTGATGCTCGAGCACATCGGTCGCAAGACGGGCGTCCGCCGCCGCGTCGTCCTAGAAGTCATTGACCATGCCGTGGGCGACAGCTATGTGGTGGCATCGGGGTTCGGTGACCGCGCTCAATGGTTTCGCAACATCCGCGCCAACCCCCGAGTGCGGGTCTACACCGGGAGCAGGACTGCGGTACCGGCCGCCGCCCGAGTGCTGGAGCAGGCCGAAGCCGACCGGGTGCTGGGCCACTACATCGAGCGCCACCCCCGCGCGTGGGAGAAGTTCAGCGCGGTACTCGAGAAGACGCTGGGCGAAGCGGTAAGCCCTCCCAATACGGCGCTGCCGCTGGTCGAATTGCGCCTGGACCGCTAGCGCCACGGCAAACAACACGATGCCCTCATTAATCCAGCAACAATTCGGTGAAAAACGGTGTGCGAATAGCGGGCGAAAGACCCTGCACCGTTACAGTCTTCTTTAGTGCCATGTGCTGGCACAGCACAAATTGGACAAGTGCTCGACGGAGTGAAAGGACCGGATCAATGGATGATCGGAACGCCTCGGTGCGCAAATATTTGACCGAAATGATCGGCACGTTCGTTTTCATGTTCGCTGTGCTCGGCATCATCTTGTCCGGCACCGAATGCGTCGCTGCCACCGCGCTGGGCATCGGCTCGGTGCTGATGGTGATGGTCTATGCCAGTGGGCACATCTCGGGCGGCCACCTGAACCCGGCCGTCTCCGTGGCCGCGTATTTGCGGGGCGCACTGCCATTGGGCGACTTGGGGCCCTACATCGTTGCGCAGTTGGTCGGCGCACTCGCCGCGTTCGGTGTGGGTTTCGGGCTGTGGCATGACAAGTACGCCACTGGAACACTTGACCTGACCGGTACCGTCTGGCCCGCATTCTTGGCCGAATTAGTATTCACGTTCGCGCTGTGTTACGTCGTCTTGCACACCGCAACCAGCAAAGACAGTGCCGGCAACAGCTTCTATGGTCTGGCGATCGGATTCGTGGTGACCGTCGGCGTGGTGGCGGTCGGCGCGATCTCGGGCGGTGCGTTCAACCCGGCCATCACCTTCGGCCTGATGCTGTCGGGGATCTTCGCCTGGAAGTTCCTCTGGGTCTACCTGATCGCCCAGCTGCTCGGCGCGGTCGTGGCCGCCTACGCCTACAAGGCGACCACCCTCGACGATCGCACCGCCGCCTCCTCCCGCAGGGGCTAGGGCAACGACGGCTCCAGGGCCCGTACCCCGCCTCCGGCGGTGTGCGGGCCCTGGACCGTCATCGCAGCGAACACCATCAGCAGCAGGACCGCGGGAACAATGTTGGCGATCCGGTTGCGCACGCGCAGGTGGATGCCCAGCGCCCCGGCAAAATACAGCGTCAACAATCCGGTCGTGACCCGGGCAACGGCAGGGAAGCGGAACACCGATGCCAGCCCCAACGCGGTAGCGGCCTTGGCCACCGGGACCGCCCAGCGGACTTCCTCGGGAATCCGCATGGCATCCATGTTCTTGGCGACATAAGGCACCGGGATCGCCGAGGCCACGGCGTCTCCGGCGAGGAATGCGGCCAGTGCCGCGTAGGTCGGCGGTGCCGTCAGCGCACTCACGCCGGACCGGGATCAAGCTGCGCCGGCAACACGCCCTCGACCGGCTTGCGCGCGTCGGCCTCGGCCTTGGCCACCGCCTGCGCGATCGCCGGGTCGGTCTGGGTGGTGAACCAGTCGGCGACCTCGTCGCTGTCGTCGGCGGCCCGGTGCCGCGGCTCGTCGTCGGGCGACGGCTGGTAGCGGAACACGCCGTCCTCACCGGGCGCCCCGAGCAGCTTGGTGAAGCCCTGCAGGGCGGTGCCGAAATCACTGGGCACCACCCACACCTTGTTGGCCTCGCCGCGCGCCATCTCCGGCAACACCTGCAGATACTGATAGGCCAACAACTCCGGCGTCGGCCGGGCCGCCTTGATCGCCGCGAAGGTCTTCTCGATGGCCTTGGCCTGCCCCTGAGCCTGCAGATAGGCGGCGGCCCGCTCACCCTGCGCGCGCAGCATCGTGGACTGCCGGTCGGCCTCGGCGGCCAGGATCGCCGCCTGCTTGGCGCCCTCGGCGGTCAGGATCTCGGACTGCTTCTGGCCCTCGGCCTGTTTGATGGCGGCCTCACGCTGGCCCTCGGCAGTCAAGATCATGGCCCGCTTCTCGCGATCGGCCTTCATCTGCTTCTCCATCGACGCCTGGATCGACGGCGGCGGGTCGATGCTGCGCAGCTCTACCCGGGCCACCCGCAGACCCCACCGCCCGGTCGCCTCGTCGAGCACGCCGCGCAGCTGGCTGTTGATCACCTCGCGGGAGGTCAACGTCTGCTCCAGCGTCATCCCCCCGACCACGTTGCGCAGCGTCGTGGTGGTCAGCTGTTCCACACCGACGATGTAGTTGCTGATCTCATAGACCGCGGCCTTGGGGTTGGTGACCTGGAAGTAGACGACGGTGTCGATGTTGAGCGTCAGGTTGTCCTCGGTGATCACCGGCTGCGGCGGGAACGACACCACCCGTTCGCGCAGGTCGATGCGGGCCCGCACCCGGTCGATGAACGGAACCAGCAGAGTCAGTTGACCACTGACGGTGCGGCTGTAGCGGCCGAGGCGTTCGATGACCGCCGCCTCGGCCTGCGGAATCAGCGCGACGGACTTGGCCACCACGATAGCCGCGAACACCACCAGGATGGCCAGCAGCACCAGTCCGGTTGTAACGCCCTCCATGAAGGCTCCTTCCTCTAGACGATCTTGCCGACCACCGCGGTAGCCCCGTCGATGTGCATGACCGTCACCTGTTCACCCGGCTCGAACACGTCGCCTTCGGCCAGTGCTCGGGCTGTCCACACCTCGCCACCCAACTTCACCCGGCCGCCGTGCTGCTCGACGCGGTCGAGCACCAGGGCGGTCTTGCCCGCCAAGGCGGCCACTCCGGTCTCAGTACCCACCCCGGACCACAGCCGGCGCCGCAGAGCCGGACGTACCAGCACCAGCAGCAGCACCGAAACCACCAGGAACACCGCACCGTCGGTCCACAGCGGCCAGTCGGTCAGGGCGCTGGCTGCCGCCGCCGACAGCGCACCACCGGAGAGCATGAGCAGGAACATGTCGCCCGTGAGAGCCTCGGCTCCTGCGAGCCCGAGTGCGAAGACCAACCAAATCAGGGCAGTCGGCATGCGGTCAGGATAGCCCGAGAACCGCCTGAACCTGTGCGGTCCGGCAGCGACGCCGCGGGCAACTACACTGCCTTGCATCATGTGGTGCCCGAGTACTTCCCTGTCGGTGTGGGCCAACGCCTGGCTTGCCGGCCGGGCCGCACCCGATGATGTGTTGGACGCATTATCGGCCTGGGCGCCAGTGCAATCGGTGGCCGCCCACGATGCGGTTGTCGCGAGCAGCATCGGCCTGTCATGGCCGGACGCGTGCGGCGGCGGCGCGGCCGCCCTGCTGCAGTTGGTGCGCGGCGCGGGGCCGTCGGCCGCCGGAGACGGTATCCGACCGGTGTTTCCGGTCCCCGGCGATGTCCGCGGACTGCCGGCCGCGACGATCTTTTCCCAGGAGGCGATCCTCGCCGGCGAGGCCGTTTTGATCGGGCCTTCGGATGCCTCACCACCGATCGGGCTGGTGCCGGCGTACTCCGATGACGGCGACGCCGACGATGGTTACGCCGCCGAGCTGTGCTGGACCGTGTTCCCGCTCACCAGCCTGCCGGCGAGTGAACAGCACGATCTCGGTGACGCCGAATACTCGTTGCGGTCGGCGGTGCGAACGGCCGCCGAAGCATTGGGCTCCACCGGTTCGCGGTGGGCCGACTACGGCGTGGAGGATCCGCGGCTGCGGGTGGAGCAGATGATGGAAGCCGCGCTCTTGCACCGGATTCCGGACCACGCGCCGAACCGTGCGGTGCGCGTTCTGCAGAGCGCCGCCCACGTCGAGGCGATTATCACCGTCAGCGCCGATCTGCTGACCGCCAGCGCTCAGACATCAGCGGCGGTACAGCGCGCCGTGGATGCGGTACAGCCGCTGACGGCGGTGGTGCGCTCGGCGCGCAGCGCAGCGGTGACCGAGATTCTGCACTCGGCCTGGCGGGCGTAGTGCACGGTCGGTGAAGATGGAACCGGATTGGGGTGCGCCGCGCCCTGGCCGAACCATGGAGATCGTTGCCCGCCTCTGAGCGACACCTGGCCGCCGCACGCCCCCATACCTCGTCGTCGTCGCGCTAAGGCGGGCAACTCTCCTATCGCTCTATTCCGGCGCCATCAAACCCGCCCACAGCACCGGGACCATGACGGAATCCGGGCACGCCGACCTAGGCGGCCTAGACGGGCTTCGAGGATGTCGGCGCCACGTCCGCGATGCAGTGCGATGAGCCGCACGGCGCCCCGTTGACCCCGAACCCGCAGCCTAGGCCTGTCGGTCCGGCAATGCGTTCGGGTGCGGTGCCGTCGCGCAGCTCCTCGACCAGGCCGCGGGCCAGCCGGGCCAGCCGTCGATCGGCATTCGGCGTGGTCGCCCGCGCGTAGGCGATTCCGGCATCCAGCGCCGCGGAGCGGACTTCGTTGTCGAGGTCCCAGATCACCTCGATGTTGTCGCTGAGAAAGCCGATCGGGCACACGATCACCGCGCGTGCGCCGTCCTCAGCCAGCGCCGCCAGGTGCGCTTCGACGTCGGGCTCCAGCCAGGGCACCTGTGGCGGCCCGGAACGCGACTGCCACACCTGGTCGTAGTCGGTGTAGCCGGCGGCGGCCGCGACCAGACTCGTCGCGTAGCCGACCTGGCGGCTGTACAGCTCGGGGCCATAGCGTGCGTCGGCGCTCACCGGGATGGAGTGCGCGGTGAACACCAGCCGGGCGGTATCGCGCAGGCCGGCCGGCAAGGTGTCGGCGGCGGCGCCAATCGCCTCGGCGAACATCGCCACGAACAACGGATGGTCGAAGTACTGGCGCAGTTTCACCAATTCCGGTGCCTGCTTCCCGACCGCCGCCCGCGCCCGGGCGATGTCCTCGGCGTACTGGTCGCAACCCGAATATCCGCCCCAGGCCGAGGTCGGGAATACCGCGGCACGTCGCACGCCGTCGGCCGCCATCGCCGCAACGACGTCCTCGACGTAGGGCTCCCAGTTGCGGTTGCCGAAATACACCGGCAGGCCGGGCATTTCGGCACGCATTGCGTCGGCCAACGCGCGGTTGATCCCGTTGATCGGCGACACGCCGCCGAAGTGCAGGTAGTGCTCGGCGACCGCGTCCAGTCGGGCCGGGGGCACTCCACGTCCGCGGGTGACGTTCTCCAGGAACGGCCGAACCTGCTCCGGGCCTTCGGGACCGCCGAAGGACAGCAGCAGGACGGCGTCGAGATCCATTTAGAGCAACTGGGTGTGCGCGCCGCCGTCGGCGTAGACGACCGTGCCGGTGGTGGCCGGCAGCCAGTCGGAGAGCAAGGCGCAGACGGTCTTGGCCACCGGCGTCGGGTCCTTCATGTCCCAACCGATCGGGGCACGCTGGTCCCAGCCCTCCTCCAGCAGCCGGATCTGCTCGCCGGCGCCCTCACCGAGCGCACCGCCGACGATCGCGCTCATCGCCAGGGTCCGGATCGGCCCGGCCGCAACCAGATTCGACCGCACACCCACCTGTCCGGCCTCGCGCGCCACGAATCGGTTCACCGACTCCAGGGCGCTCTTGGCCACCGTCATCCAGTTGTAGGCCGGCATTGCCCGGGTCGGGTCGAAGTCCATACCGACGATGCCGCCACCGGGGTTCATGATCGGCAGCACCGCTTTGGCCAGCGAGGCATAGGAGTAGGCCGAGATGTGGATGCCCTTGGCGACGTCCTCGTAGGGGGCGTCGAAGAACGGGTTGATGCCCATGCCGGTCTGCGGCATGAATCCGATGGAGTGCACCACGCCGTCGAGCTTGTTGCCCGCGCCGATCACCTCGGTGACACGCTCGGCCAACGAGCCCAGGTGCTCCTCGTTCTGCACGTCGAGTTCGAGCAGCGGCGCCGGCTCCGGGAGCCGGTCGATGATGCGCTGGATGAGCCGCAGCCGGTCGAAGCCGGTACACACCAGCTGCGCGCCGGCTTCCTGCGCCACCTTGGCGATGTGGAACGCGATCGAGGAGTCGGTGATGATCCCGGTGACCAGGATCCGCTTGCCTTCGAGAATGCCTGCCATGAAAAGTCCCCTATCTTGAACTGAACGAGTCGCTAGTGGCCCATGCCCATGCCGCCGTCCACGGGGATGACCGCGCCGGCGATGTAGCTGGCGTCCTCGGATGCCAGGAAGCTGACCGCACCGGCGACCTCCTCGGCGGTACCCACCCGCTTGGCCGGGATGAAATCCAGCGCACCTTGTTGGATCCGCTCGTCGAGGGCACGGGTCATCTCGGTGTCGATGTAGCCGGGCGCGACGACGTTGGCGGTGACACCGGCCTTGGACAGTTCACGGGAGATCGAGCGGGCCATGCCGATCAGACCCGCCTTGGCCGCCGCGTAGTTGGCCTGGTTGCCGATCCCCCACATGCCTGAGACCGAGCCGATGTAGATGATCCGGCCAAAGCGCTTGCGCTGCATACTGCGCGACGCCCGCTGGGTGACCCGGAAAGCGCCGGTGAGGTTGGCGTTGATGACCTCTTCGAAGCGCTCCTCGGTCATCCGCATCAGGAACGCGTCTTTGGAGATGCCGGCGTTGGCCACCAGCACCTCGACGGGGCCCTGGTGCTCCTCGACCTGCGTGAAGGCGCGGTCGACGGCGTCGTTGTCGGTGACGTCGCAGACCACCCCGAACAGTCCCTCGGGCGCGCCGGAGCCGCGGTGCGTCACCGCCACCTTGTGGCCGTCGGCGGCCAGTCGCTGCGCGATCGCCAATCCGATGCCCCGGTTTCCACCGGTGACGAGGACCGAACGGGATACAAATGCGGGCTTTCCTGCGGGAGCTTCGCTGTCTGTCACCGGCATAACCTATCGAATCGACACGTTGACTCTGCGCACAGGGCGCGGGCTACTCGCACTTTTGCGCCATGAGCGCAGAGCCAACGCCTGACTGTGACCTAAGCGGGCAGGCGCCGATTGAGCAGCAGGGCCGCCAGCCCGGCCAACGCCAAGATGAACGAGCCCAGCCGCAGCCAGCCGGTGCTGGCGTCACCGCGAATGGTCTCGAAGCCGATCTGGTCCTGCAGCGTGGAGTACACCTCTTTGAGCTGCTGCAGGCTGGAGGCGGTGTAGGCGCTGCCGCCGGACAGCTCGGCGATCTTCTTGAGCGAATCGTCGTCGACCGGCACCGGTTGGCGCTGCTCGTTGATCTCGACGTAGCCGTAGGCGGTGCCGAACGAGATCGTCGAGACCGGCACTCCCTGGTCCTTGGCGGTGCGCGCTGCGGTGAACGCCCCCTTGGGATTGTCGGGGTTGGACGGCACGGTCTCCTTACCGTCGGAGAGCAGCACAATACGGGCCGGCGGCGGGGTGTCGCCGCCCCCGATGACCGCACCCACCGTGGCGATCGCCTGCAGCGCGGTGAAGATGCCCTCACCAGTGGCGGTGCGGTCGGCCAGTTGCAACTTGTCGATCGCGGCCTTGGTGGCGTCGCGGTTGGTGGTCGGCGAGGTCAGCACGGTCGCGGTGCCGGCGTAGGCAATCAGGCCCAGGTTGATGCCGGCCGTCAGTTCGTCGGCGAACTGCTTGCCGGCTTCCTGCGCGGCCGCCAGCCGGCTCGGTGCCACGTCGGTGGCCCGCATCGATTGGGAGACGTCGATCACCAGCATCACCACCGCGCGGTTGCGCGGGATCCGGACGTCGTGGGTGGGGCCGGCCATCGCCACGGTGAACAGCAGCAACGAGCTGATCAGCAGGATCGCCGACAGGTGCCGCCAGCGCGTCGGCGATTTGGGCGCCACGCTCTCCAGCAGCTCCATGTTCGCGAACCGCAGGATCCGCCGATGCCGCGCCACCTGCATAAGGATGTACAGCGCGACCAGACCCAGGATCACGAACAGGAACAGAAAGAACCACGGGTGCGCGAAGCCCGTCAGCGTCATCGGCCCAAGCAGCGGCAATGTCATAGCAGACCTGTCTGTTTACGGGTCGAGTTCACGGCATCCCCGCCAGCGCGCCGCGCCGGCGTGACTCGACGAATCGGACGATGTCGGCGATCCAGTCCCGGTCGGTCCGCAACCCCAGCAACGGCGCGCCGCAGCTACGCAACGCACGCGCGACGTCGGCGCGGTGGGCCACCGCGGCCCGGGCAAAATCGTCGCGCAGCTTGGCATCGATGGTGAACTCGCGAGTGATCCCGGATTCGGTGTCCTGCAGCACCACGTCGCCCACGTCGGGCAACTCGACGTCGCGCGGGTCGAGGATCTCGATGCCCAACACCTCGTGGCGGGCGGCGATCGCTCGCAGCGGCCGCATCCAGTTGATCGGTCCGAGGAAGTCGCTGATGATGACCGCCATACCGCGCCGGCGCTCGGGCCTGCGCAGGGCGTCGATGGCCGCCGCCAGGTCACCCCGCACCCCGACGGGCGCCCGCGGAATGGTGGCGATGGTACGCAGCAGGGTCTGCTCGTGGTTGCGCCCAGAGCGGGCCGGGACCCGCACCACGCGCTCACCGTTGGCCACCAATGCGCCCAGCCGGTTGCCGCCGCCGCTGTTGAGGTAGACAATCGCCGACGCCGCCGCCACCGCCAGGTCACGCTTCTCGCAGGTAGCGGTGCCGAAGTCCATGCTGGCCGACATGTCGACCACCAGCCAGGTCTCCAGCTCGCGATCGGCGATCATCTGGCGGACGTGCGGATGGGTGGTGCGGGCAGTGACCGACCAGTCCATCCGACGCACGTCATCGCCCGGTTGATACAGCCGGGACTCACCGGGCTCGGAGCCCGGACCGGGAATCAGGCCGAGGTGATCGCCGTGCAGCACCCCGTCGAGCTTGCGCTTGACCGTAAGCTCCAGCGTGCGCAGCGCCGCCGCCAGCTTCGGGTCGCGGATTCCGCCGCGCAGCATCGATGGCGGTGCGGTGCTGATTCCGGGCGCCTGAGACGATCCAGCCCCGGTGTCGGGGTCGCTCACCGACCGCCGGCCACTGCCGCCGCGGTCGGGGCACCCGGTGCCGACGAATGCTGTTGCTGGGGAACCGCGTTCACCTGGGGCAGCGGCACCGTCTGCAGCACCCGGTTGATGACGATCTCCGGGGTGATCTCGTCGGCGAGTGCATCGTAGGACAGCACCAGCCGGTGCCGGAGCACGTCCGGAATGACCTCGATGACGTCCTGCGGGATCACGTAGTCGCGCCCGCGGACCAGGGCCAGCGCCCGGGATGCGGAGATGATGCCCAGCGAGGCACGCGGCGACGCACCGAACGACAGCCAGTTCTTCACGTCCGGCATGCCGAACTGCTCGGGCTGGCGCGTCGCGGTGATCACCCGGACCACGTAGTCCACCAGCGCGTGGTGCACGAAGTTGTTGGCCGCCAAGGTCTGCAGGCGCACCAGGTCGCCGGTGCTCAGGATCTGCTTGGGCTCCGGCGGGGTGACACCCATCCGGTAGATGATCTCGCGCTCCTCCTCGGGTGAGGGGTAGCTGACGTTGATCTTGAACAGGAAGCGGTCGCGCTGCGCTTCGGGCAGCGGGTAGACGCCCTCGTGCTCGATCGGGTTCTGGGTGGCCATCACCAGGAACGGGTTGGGCAGCGGGAACCGCTTGCCGCCGATGGAGACCTGGCGTTCCTGCATGACCTCCAAGAGCGCCGACTGCACCTTGGCCGGCGCGCGGTTGATCTCGTCGGCCAGCAGGAAGTTGGTCATCACCGGCCCGAGCTCGGTGTCGAACTCCTCGCGGCCCGCCCGGTAGATGCGGGTACCGATGATGTCGGTCGGCACCAGGTCCGGGGTGAACTGGATCCTGGCGAAGTTTCCACCCACCACCTTGGCGAAGGTCTCCACGGCCAGGGTCTTGGCGACACCGGGCACGCCTTCGAGCAGCACGTGCCCCTTGGCGAGCAGGCCGACCAGGATGCGCTCGACGAGCTGGTCCTGACCGACGATGACGCGCTTGACCTCGAAGATGGCCCGCTCCAGCGCGTGTACGTCGGCGGCGAGCCCGCTACCGCCGACAGTGCCTGTCTCGGCACCGGCCGAGCCGGGGAAACCGCTGGCGCCCGCGGGCGTCCCATCCGATGACGTCATCGACAAATCCTCCACAAAGGTCGGTCAGACACAACTGCTTGCACGGCACGCGGCCGAGGGGCAGCGTTGTGCCCTCGTTTCACTATTCCAGGGTTAGCAGCATCCGTCGACGTAAGGCCCCGCTCCGAATGCGTCAGTACTCAATGATCCGGGTCAGATACGGCGTCATCCCAGACGTCCGCACCGGGCTGACCACCACCTTGCCGGCGCTGCCCGAGGCCTCCAGCATCTTCCCGCCACCCAGGTACATGGTGACGTGCTGGCCGCCACCGGGGCCGTAGAACATCAGGTCGCCACGGCGGGCCTGATTGGGCGGAATGTGCCGACCGGCGTTGTACTGGTCACCGGAGAACCGCGGGATCAGCACACCGACGCCGGCGAACGCGTAACGCATCAGGCCCGAGCAGTCGAAACCGACGGTGCCTGCGCCCGAGTCGATGCCCTTGCTGGGACCGGTCAGCGAACCGCCGCCCCAGGAGTAGGGCACGCCCATCTGGGAGCCGCCGCGACGGATCACGTACTCGATGGCCTGCTTGCCGTGCACCCGCTGGCCGGGTGACACATTGCCGGCGGCTTCATCGCCGACGTTGAACCCGAGGCCCGACAAGAACTTGCGGCCCAGGTCCATCGTGGTCTGGGTGGCGTTGGCGGTGGCCTGCAGCGACGCGTTGGCGATGGCCAACGGGTCACCGGGCGCCCCGGCGCTGATCGTCGCCGGCAACGTCGGGTCCCACCCTGGGTCCGCCTCGGCCGGTCCGGCCAGGCCCACCATCACCGGGATGGCGACCAGCAGCGACCCGATGAGGCGCGAAAGAGGTAATGAACTCAGTTGCATTGCACCGCCGTCAGTACTCGATGTATCGGACTACATAAGGCGTCATGCCGCTCTTGCGGACCGGCGACACCTTGACCGTCTGCCCCACGTCGGGGGCCTCCAGCATCAGGCCGTTGCCGAGGTAGAGCGTTACGTGCTGACTGCCACCGGGTCCGTAGAAGATGACGTCGCCACGACGCGCCAGCGCCGAAGGGATCTGGCGGCCCATCTTGTACTGCGAACCCGAGTAGTGCGGCAGCTTGATGCCCACCCCGGCGAAAGCGAAGAGGATCAGCCCGGAACAGTCGAAACCGACCGTGCCCGAACCGGAGCCGATACCGCGGCCAGGCCCCGCAGCGGTGCCGCCACCCCAGGAGTAGGGCACGCCGCGCTGCGAAAGGCCCCGCCGGATCACGTATTCGGAGGCCTGCCGACCGTAAACCCGCGGGATCTTGCCGTTGTTGATACCGGTGTCGTCGGGCTTGGCCAACCCCAGCGACTGCAGGAATTTCTGGCCCAGGTTCGCCGTCACCTGCGCCGAGGTCTGCGAGATCCCGAGCACCTGGTTGATCACCGCGATCGGGTCACCGGGAACGTCGGCGCTGGGCACCATCGGCAGGGTCGGGTCCCAAGGACCGTCCCACTGCGCGGGCTTGCCCACCGTCGGGCCGGCCACCGGACCGGCGGGGTTTCCCCACCGATCACCGCCTGCTACGCCAGCCGGCGCTGACCCGGCCTGGGGCTGCTCGTAGCCACGGGCCGCCGCGATTTTGGCCTGTGCCTCGTTGCGTCGGGCGGCCAACCGGTCGATCTCGCCCTGCTGCTCGCCGAACTTGCGCTGGGTGTCGGTGAGCGCGGCCACCGCGGCGTCCTGACTGGACTGCGCGTCGGCGACGGCCTGGTCGGCCTTCTGCTTGGCCAACCGAGCGGCCGACTCCTTGTTCAACTGCTCGGTTCGGGCCTGCTTGAGGTGGTCCAGCGCCTGTTGGGAGGAGAGCGCCAGGGTCTGGCCGGCCGACGCCGTGGCGATCATCTCCGAGGGGTTGGCCGCGGTCAGGTAGCTGTCGGAGGGCCCGTTGACGTACGTCGACACGGCGAAGGTGTTGAACCGTCGTTGCGCGGCGGCGATCGCTGCATCGGCGTCGGCGATCGCCTGCCGGCCGGCCTCCACCTCCTGTTGGGCGGCGGCCGCGTCGTCGCGCGCGGTCTGCAGATCCACCAGGGCCTTGTTGACCCCTTCCTTCTCCTCTGCGATCTGCGCGCCCAGGTTCTGTAGCTGCTGGTTGGCGTCGGCGACGTCGGCGATCAGCGCGGCGATGCCGTCGGGGTCCTGCCCGGGTTGTGCTGCGGCCAGCCCCGGGGTGCCCAGCACCATCGCGGCACTGAGTACCGACACCGTCGCAGGGTGGGCGAACCGGGTCGCCAGCCGGAAAACAGAGCCACAGCGGATGCGTCTCATTCGGCTTGGATCTCCTCGGACTCTTCAGCAGGCGGCGCCATGCTTCGGCCGGTGGCAAAAGCACAGAAACAACAGATGCAACAGCTGCGCCTTTTGAGACCATACGTCACATCAGTCACTGGAGAAACGTTCGTAACAAACTACGTTTGTGTAATTAAGCCGGTTGTGACCATCCGGTGACCTATTTATTTGCAGCAGCGCACAACGGGGCGACAATTAATCGCCCAGTTTCCGGGTTTTCGGAGGTAAGGCCGCTAGTTCGCGACGTCGGCGCGCTCAGCAACCTGTTTGCTGCGTCGCTGCAGGAAGCGGGTGCCGACGGCCGCCGCCGCCACCCCCACCAACAGCACCACCGTGAGGCCCGTCCAGGGCAGATCGGGGGTGGTCAATTCGTGTAGAAAATTCTGCGCCGAAGTCACCGGATCGCCGGTTTTGGCGTGATCCTCGGCGGCCTCCAGCTTCGACCGGTGAAACTGGCCGCTGTAGCTGCCGACATAGTTCGTACTGACGACCAGGACGGTCGAATCCGGATAGTCGTAGCCGACCACCGTGGCGACGTCGCGTAGGGCTGTGTCCATTCCCGGGTTTCGGGCGACCTCGACGATCTTGAGGTCGATGCCGTCGCGGCCCGCCTGCGCCACCACCTCGCGCAGCGCCGGCACATCGGCCGCCGGAGCGCTCACCCCGTCGGCGGCGACAGCAACCTTGACCAACGCCATGCAGTCGTCGGGCGGGGTGGCCGGGTCGAGGCCGACAGTGATGCAGAGCTCGCCGGGGATGTAGGCCGGCGGGTGCTGGATCGTCACGGTTGATGACGGTATCAACCCCGGCCAGGTGAGGTGAACCTTACTTTATACAGGACAATCGTACTGTTAGGGTTATGTCGCCCGTCGGCGCGGACCCGTCGATGGATGAGAACGCGATCTCGGGAGTTGAAGTGACCAGCACAGATTCGGTGAATTCGTTCGGAGCCCGCGACACCCTGACCGTGGGTGACACGAACTATGAGATCTTCCGCCTCGATGCCGTCCCCGGCACCGAGAAACTCCCCTACAGCCTCAAGGTGCTAGCCGAGAACCTGCTGCGCACCGAGGACGGCGCGAACATCACCAAAGATCACATCAACGCGATCGCCAACTGGGACCCGTCCGCCGAGCCGAGCATCGAGATCCAGTTCACCCCGGCGCGGGTGATCATGCAGGACTTCACCGGTGTGCCCTGCGTCGTCGACCTGGCCACCATGCGTGAGGCCGTCACCGCCCTGGGCGGCGACCCCAACAAGGTCAACCCGCTCTCGCCCGCCGAGATGGTCATCGACCACTCCGTGATCCTCGACGTGTTCGGCACCGCCGACGCCTTCGAGCGCAACGTCGAGCTGGAGTACCAGCGCAACGCCGAGCGCTACCAGTTCCTGCGTTGGGGCCAAGGCGCTTTCGACGACTTCAAGGTCGTCCCGCCGGGCACCGGCATCGTGCACCAGGTCAACATCGAGTACCTCGCGCGGACCGTGATGGTGCGTGACGGAAAGGCCTACCCCGACACCTGCGTCGGCACCGACAGCCACACCACCATGCAGAACGGCCTGGGCGTGCTGGGCTGGGGCGTCGGCGGTATCGAGGCCGAGGCCGCCATGCTGGGCCAGCCGGTGTCGATGCTGATCCCCCGCGTCGTCGGCTTCAAGCTGACCGGCGAGATCCAGCCGGGCGTCACCGCCACCGACGTGGTGCTCACCGTCACCGACATGCTGCGTAAGCACGGCGTGGTCGGCAAGTTCGTCGAGTTCTACGGCAAGGGCGTCGCCGAGGTGCCGCTGGCCAACCGCGCCACCCTGGGCAACATGAGCCCCGAATTCGGCTCGACGTGCGCGATCTTCCCGATCGACGAAGAGACCATCAACTACCTGCGCCTGACCGGCCGCACCGACGAGCAACTCGCGCTGGTCGAGGCCTACGCCAAGACCCAGGGCATGTGGCACAACCCGGACCGCGAGCCGGCCTTCTCCGAATACCTGGAGCTGGACCTGTCCACCGTGGTCCCGTCGATCGCTGGACCGAAGCGTCCGCAGGACCGGATCCTGTTGTCGGAGAGCAAGATCGCCTTCCGTAAG
Source organism: Mycobacterium sp. SVM_VP21 (assembly GCA_024758765.1). Taxonomy (NCBI): domain Bacteria; kingdom Bacillati; phylum Actinomycetota; class Actinomycetes; order Mycobacteriales; family Mycobacteriaceae; genus Mycobacterium; species Mycobacterium cavoris. Next base: position 2,949,118 of record CP101406.1, on the reverse strand, counting down.
GACATCCACAACTACGTCGAAGAGCAGCACCCGGCGCCGGAGACCAAGCTCGATGAGGCCATCGAGGAGTCCTTCCCGGCTTCCGACCCGGTCTCACTGTCCTTCGCCGACGACGGTGCGGTGGATGTGCAGTCCGCCGCCAACGGCTCTGACGGCCGGCCGAGCAAGCCGATCCGCGTCAAGGGCGAGCGCGGCGAGTTCATCCTCGACCACGGCGCCGTCGCCGTCGCGGGTATCACCTCGTGCACCAACACCTCCAACCCGTCGGTGATGATCGGCGCAGCGCTGCTGGCCCGCAACGCCGTCGAGAAGGGCTTGTCGTCCAAGCCGTGGGTGAAGACCAACATGGCTCCGGGCAGTCAGGTGGTAACCGACTACTACGAGAAGGCCGGCCTGTGGCCCTACTTGGAGAAGCTCGGCTTCTACCTGGGCGGTTACGGCTGCACCACCTGTATCGGTAACACCGGGCCGCTGCCTGAGGAGATCTCCAAGGCGGTCAACGAAGAGGACCTGACCGTCACCGCGGTGCTGTCCGGTAACCGCAACTTCGAGGGCCGCATCTCCCCCGACGTCAAGATGAACTACCTGGCCTCCCCGCCGCTGGTCATCGCCTACGCGCTGGCCGGCACCATGGACTTCGACTTCGAAACCGACTCGCTGGGCAAGGACAAAGACGGCAACGACGTCTTCCTGCGCGACATCTGGCCGTCGGCCCAGGAGATCGACGACACCATCAAGTCCGCGATCAACCAGGACATGTTCCGCAAGTCCTACGCCGACGTGTTCAAGGGCGACGAGAACTGGCGCAACCTGCCGACCCCGGACGGTGACACCTTCGCGTGGGACGAGTCGTCGACCTACGTGCGCAAGGCCCCATACTTCGACGGTATGGGAATGGAGCCCGAGCCGGTCTCCGACATCAAGGGCGCTCGGGTGATGGCGCTGCTGGGCGACTCGGTCACCACCGACCACATCAGCCCGGCCGGCCCGATCAAGCCCGGCACCCCGGCGGCGGACTACCTGGATGCCCACGGTGTGGCGCGCAAGGACTACAACTCGCTGGGCAGCCGTCGCGGCAACCACGAGGTCATGGTCCGCGGCACCTTCGCCAACATCCGCCTGCAGAATCGGGTGCTGGACACCATCGGCCTGGAGGGCACCCAGGGTGGCTACACCCGGGACTTCACCCAGGAGGGGGGCCCGAAGGAGTTCATCTACAACGCCTGCATGAACTACCAGAAGGCCGGCATCCCGCTGGTCGTGCTGGGCGGCAAGGAATACGGCTCCGGCTCGTCGCGTGACTGGGCGGCCAAGGGCACCACGCTGCTGGGCGTCAAGGCCGTCATCACCGAGTCCTTCGAGCGCATCCACCGTTCGAACCTGATCGGCATGGGCGTGATCCCGCTGCAGTTCCCGGCCGGCGAGACGGCCAAGACGCTGGGCCTGGACGGCACCGAGACGTTCGACATCGTCGGTATCGAGGAGCTCAACACCGGCAAGACGCCGAAGACGGTCAAGGTCACCGCCACCAAGGAGGATGGATCTCGCACTGAGTTTGATGCGGTGGTGCGCATCGACACCCCCGGTGAGGCCGACTACTACCGCAACGGCGGCATCCTGCAGTACGTGCTGCGCAACATGCTGAAGTCGAGTCAGACCGCGTAGACGGCGATCACCTAATGCCCAGGGTCAGCGAGGATCACCTGGCGGCCCGGCGCCGCCAGATCCTCGATGGCGCGCGGCGGTGTTTCGCCGCGTACGGCTACGACCAGGCGACGGTGCGGCGACTGGAGCAGACGGTCGGGTTGTCGCGCGGGGCGATCTTCCATCACTTCCGCGACAAGGACACGCTGTTCTTCGAGCTGGCCCGCGAGGATGCGGAGCGGATGGCTGATGTGGCCTCGCGCGAGGGCCTGATCGGCGTGATGCGGGACATGCTGGCCGCACCGGAGCAGTTCGACTGGCTGGCCACCCGGCTGGAGATTGCCCGCAAACTGCGCCACGATCCGGAGTTCAGCCGCGGCTGGGCGGAGCGGTCAGCCGAATTGACCGCTGCCACAGTGGATCGGCTGCGCCGCCAGAAGCGGGCCGGGCGGCTGCGCGACGACGTCCCCGCTGAGGTGTTGCACTGCTATCTGGACCTGGTGCTCGACGGCCTGGTTGCACGACTGGCCTCGGGCGAAGATCCGCAGCGGTTATCGGCGGTCCTCGACCTGGTCGAGGATTCGGTGCGGCAGAGCTGATTTCGCGGGGCTAGCGCGATTTCTGCACCGAGCGTGCACTCAGGACGAAATTCTTGCCGAAATCTCGCCCTGAGTACACGTTCGGCGAGATGCACGGAGTTGCGCTAGCGCGATCGGGTGCGGTGGTTGGGCCCACCGCGACTGCGCATCGCCGCGCCCGACTCGCGCAGCATGCTGTGCACGGATCCGTACGATCGCCCGGTCGACGCCGCCAAAGTCCGGATGCTCGCCCCGCCCTCATAGGCGCTGCGCAACTCGACCAATTGACGATCGCGTTGCTTGCTCGGTTTCGTCGTCGTTGCCACGTCCCCTCACCATCCCCTCGCCGGCCAACGGGTTCAGCGTAGGAAGGCACCGGCGATACCGGGCGAATTTCAGGGAAATGCCGACGGCGGCGATCGCCGCACCCGACCCTTGCGCTAGCCCAATGGCGGCGACCCGCAGCGCCCGGCTCCGCCGCGCTGGCGATCGCCGCTACGCGAGCTCGATCAGGTCGCGGTAGTCCGCCGACCAATGGTCTTCGGTGCCGTCGGGCAGCAACACCACCCGCTGGGGGTCCAATGCCTCGGCCGCGCCCGGGTCGTGGGTCACCAGCACCACAGCGCCGGCATAGCTGCGCAGCGCATCGAGCACCTGCTCGCGCGAAGCCGGGTCCAGGTTGTTGGTCGGTTCATCGAGTAGCAGCACGTTCGCCGTGGACGCCACCAGACCGGCCAGCGCCAACCGGGTCTTCTCGCCGCCGGACAGCGTGCCGGCGGGCTGCTCGAGCTGCGGTCCGGTGAACATGAACGCACCCAACAGTCCACGCAGATCCTGCTCGGAGGTGTCAGGAGCCGCGTGCCGAATGTTCTCCCACACCGTCGCGGCATTGTCGATGGTGTCGTGTTCCTGGGCGAAGTAGCCGATCTTGCAACCGTGGCCGGGCTCCAGCTGACCTGCGTCGGGGGTTTCGACGCCGGCGAGCAGTCGCAGCAGCGTGGTCTTGCCGGCACCGTTGAGCCCCAGCACCACCACCCGCGAGCCCCGATCGATCGCCAGGTCGACACCGGTGAAGATCTCCAGCGAGCCGTACACCTTGGTCAGCCCAGATGCCATCAGCGGGGTCTTCCCGCAGGCCGACGGAGTCGGGAACTTGATCCGGGCGACCTTGTCGGCCACCCGTTCCTCGTCCAGTGCCGCCAGCATCCGGTCGGCGCGACGCAGCATGTTCTGCGCGGCAACGGCTTTGGTGGCCTTGGCGCCCAGCTTGGCGGCCTGGTTGCGCAGCGCGGCAACTTTACGTTCAGCGTTGGCTCGCTCCCGGCGGCGACGCTGTTCATCGGTCGCTCGGGCATCGAGGTACTTCTGCCAGCCCATGTTGTAGACGTCGGCCTCGCCGCGCACTGCGTCGAGGAACCACACCCGGTTGACCACGTCAGCCAGCAGGTCCACGTCGTGGCTGATCAGGACCAGTCCCCCGCTGTGGTTCTTCAGGAAGTCGCGCAGCCAGCCGATCGAATCCGCATCGAGGTGGTTGGTCGGTTCGTCGAGCAGCAAGGTGGTGCTGTTCGAACCACCCGCTCCCGCTTCTGAGGCCGCAAACAGGATCCGAGCCAGTTCCACGCGGCGGCGCTGGCCACCGGATAAGGTCCGCAGCGACTGGGTCAGTACCCGGTCGGGCAGGCCCAGGCTGGTGCAGATCCGGCCCGCCTCGCTTTCGGCGGCGTAGCCGCCTAGGGCGGCGAATCGCTCTTCGAGTTGGCCGTAGCGGCGGATGGCGCGGTCGCGCTCGGCGTCGTCAACGACCTCGGCCATCAGCACCTGCTGCTTCTCCAGGTCGGCCAGGATGGTGTCGAGGCCGCGAGCCGACAGCACGCGGTCGCGCGCAAGGACGTCGAGGTTGCCTTCCCGGGGGTCCTGCGGCAGGTAGCCGACCTCGCCGGTGCGGGTGATGGTGCCGGCGTACGGCTCGCCCTCACCAGCCAGGATGCGCAGCGTGGTGGTCTTGCCGGCGCCGTTGCGGCCGACCAGGCCGATGCGGTCTCCGGGCTGCACCCGCAGCACCGAGTCCACCGAGTCGAGCAGGGTGCGCGCTCCGGCGCGGACCTCCAGGCCCGTTGCGGTAATCACGCGCGCGTACTCCTGTCGTGTTATTGCTACTTATCGTCAGTGAAGGCCGGTGGGCGCTTCTCGGCGCGCGCAGCGACGGCTTCCTCGAAGTTGCTGGTCAGCAGGCGCACGTAGAGCTGTCCGAGCCCCTCGGCCTGCATGTGCCCCTCCAGACTACCGGCGTCGAGTCCGCTCCAGAGCGTCCGCTTGGTCAATTCGGCCCCCGGCCGGGAGAAACCGGCGATCCGCTCGGCCATGTCATAGCAGGTGTCCAGCAGGTCCGGCTGCTCCACCACACGCGAAACCAACCCGATTCGCTCGGCCTCAGCGGCGTCGACGTCGCGCCCGGTCAGCATGATCTCGAACGCCCGAGACGCCCCGATCGCCCGGGGCAACAAGTAGCTCAGCCCCAGCTCACTGGCGGTCAGTCCGTTGTTGATGCCGGCGGCCCGGAAGTAGGCGCCCGACGCGGCGACCCGGATGTCGGCCGCCAGCGCCAGGCACAGGCCGCCACCGATAGCCGCCCCGTTGACGGCCGCGATCACCGGCTGGTGCAGGCGCCGCAGCCCCAGGATGATGTCGTCGAGCAGTTCCATCGACCGCAACCCGAACGTGGGCCGGGTCAATCCGGCCACGTGCGGCACCGAACCCGCGGACTTGTGGTCGGCGCCCGAGGAGAACCCCCGGCCCGCCCCGGTCAGTACCACCACCCGTACCGAGTTGTCGTAGCTGACTTCCGCCAGCAAGTCGCGCAGCGGAACCATGACGTCGAACGCCATGGAGTTCATCCGCTCGGGGCGGTTCAGCGTGATCTGGGCGACGTGTGGACGCGGGCGTTCGACTTTGACGAACTCGGAGACGAACTCGGATTCGGAAGACACGGATGCACGCTATCGCGTGCGCGCCCTCAGACCTGGTCGGGCTTGCCCGCAGCGGCCTGTTCGGCCAAGGCGGCTTCGACGTCGAGATCCTTGACCTGCTGGACCAGGTTCTCCAACGCCGCGGCGGGCAGCGCGCCGGCCTGGTTGAACACCAGCGTGCCCTTCTTGAACGCCATCAGGGTGGGAATGGAGCGGATCTGGGCGGCAGCCGCCAGCTGCTGCTCGGCTTCGGTGTCGACCTTGGCGAACACCACGTCGGGGTGCTTCTCGGAGACGGCCGCGAACGTCGGAGCGAACGATCGACACGGCCCGCACCAGGACGCCCAGAAATCGACGAGCACGATGTCGTTGTCGGCGATGGTTTCTTCGAACTTCGCTGCGGTGAGGTCTTGAGTTGCCATGATTGGGCCAACGCCTGGATACGCCGCGGTGTTCCCGGTGGCCGTCGCCCGGGGGTCGAGAGGTCTACACAGCGGGCTCACAGCTGGAAGCTAGCTGGTCGCTAACTCGACCATCGACGGTGGTAGCACCGGCCGACGGCACCCGCCGCCGCCGATATCAACGAACGGAGACTGCCGATGTCGCCCCGCCCGAGCACACCCACCCCGGCGGTTCAGCGAGCCTCGACGGAGGAGAGGCGAAGCTGGGACCGCCGCACGAACCTGACGATCCGCGCACTGACCGGCGCGACGGCGCTGTTCGCGGCCGGACTGTTCGTCCCAGCATTGGCACACGCCCAGGGCGACCACGTCATGGGTTCGGTCTCCTCAGTGTCCGGCAACACGTTCGAGGTTGCCCGCGCGTCGGGCACCACCACCGTTTCCCTGACCGACAGCACCCGGATCTTCGAGTCGGTGCCCGCGCAGCGCGCCGAGATCACCGCCGGGACCTGCATCAAGGCCGGCTCCGGGCGGGACGGCACCGCTGCTGACGACGGCGCCATCACGGCGAAGTTCGTGGCGATCAGCACCACTGTCGACGGCAAGTGCCCGCAGCGCCCCGCAGCGGCGGCCGACGCCCCGGCACCGGCCAAGCCGCACCATGGCGTCCGCGGTGTGGTCGAGTCGGTCTCCGGTGACACCCTCACCGTCAGTGGCCCGTCCGGGCCGACCACCGTCACGCTCAACGACAGCACCCACGTCCGCCGGATGATCACCGTCAGCGCGCCGTCGATCAGCGCCGGCAAGTGTGTCGCCGCGGGCGGGACCAAAGACGGCGACGGTGTGCTGCAGGCCGCCCGGGTCACCGTGTGGGCCGGCGATGGCAACTGCCCCGAGCCGCCCGCGTAAGCGGGCCTCGGGGCTCCCGAGCCGCTACCCCAGCACCTTCCCGTACGTCTGGCGGCCCATCAGGTAGGTGGCCTCCACGGCCACGTCACGCAGCTCGGCCGGCGGAACCCGGCGAGGGTTGTGCGACAGCACCACCAGATCGGCGTACTTGCCGGGCTCCAGGCTGCCGATCTCGGTGTCCAGCCGCAGTTGCCAGGCAGCGTTGAGTGTCTGCGCCTTGATCGCCGCATCCACGCCGATGCGCTGTTCGGGGGCCAGCACCCGGCCGCTGCCCTTGGCGATGCGGTTGACCGCGGTGGCGATGTTGCCGATCGGGTTGGGCGGGGTGACGGTGCCGTCATTGTGGAACGACAGGCGCAGACCGGCGTCCAGGGCCGAACGCGCCGACATCCAGTGCGACCCGTGATCCAGGCCGAACAGCTTGTCCACCAACACATCTCCCCAGTAATAGATGTGTTCGATGAACAGGCTGGGGGTGATTCCCAGCTGCGCGGCCCGCGCGAACTGATCGGGTCGCATGGCCCCCACGTGTTCGATCCGGGGCCGCAGCGCCGGAGGTGTGCGCGCCTGTTCGAAAGCGTCCAGCACCACGTCGATCGCGGCGTCACCGTGGACGTGGCAGGAAACCTGCCAGTGTTGGTCGACGAAGGCCTTGGTCAGTTCCTGGATCTGTTCGGGCGGGTAGTTCATCCGGCCGCGGTGGTCAGGCCCCAGGCCCATGCTCGCGGTGGTGGCGTTGGTCAGATACGGGAAGGTGGTGAAGATGTTGCCCTGCCAGGGCGAACCGTCCGCCCACATCTTCATCCCGATCTTGTCGAACAGCACATCGGCGCGGGCCCGCTTCCCGCGAACATTCTTCGTATCCGCTGCCAGGTCGGGGGTGCCGATCTCGTAGGCACGGACCCGCACCGCGCAGTCGGCTTGCTGGGCGAGCTTGCCGAACACCTCGGACTGCGCACGCGCGTCATAGGAATGCTCGGTGGCGGTGGCGATTCCCGCGCGGGCGAGTTGGGCGTAGGCCCAGCGCAGATTGTCCCCGGCGTTGGCCATGATCGCGCCGGAGAACGGCGCGACCAGCGCCATCACCGCCGCCGCCTCGCGCACCTCGCCGGTCAGCTGGCCGTCGGGCCCGTGGATGTACTGCGCCCCGGCCGGGTTGGGGGTGGTTTTGGTGATGCCGGCTGCGGTGAATGCGGCGGTGTTGCCATAGGCGGCGTGGCCGCTGTTGGAAATGATCACCACGGGGTTGTTCGGGGCGAGTCTGGAGAGTTCGGTACGGGTGAAGGGCTGCAGCCCGCTCTGCAGCAGCGGATCCACCCCGTTGAGCAGAATCGGCTGGCCCTTGGGTGTGTCCGCCACCGCCTCGGCCAGCTTCGCGAACACCCCATTCGCGGTCGGCACCGTGAAGGGCCGCACATCGATCGCCGGCGGGGCCAGGGTGGAACCCATCTCGAAGGGATGCCCGTGCGGCTCCACGAACGCCGGCAGCAACGCCCGGCCACGCAAGTCGACGACGGTGGTTCCCGACCCCCGCAGTCGCAGCACCTCGTCGGCAGTGCCGACCTGGCTGATCCGTCCGCCGGTGACCGCGAGCGCTTCGGCCTCCGGAGCGCCCGGCGCCACCGTCACCACCGGACCACCGATGAAAATGGTGTCGGCCCCCGGCCCCCGCGATCCGCACGCCGCGAGTCCGCCGACAGCTGTGCCCGCCGCTGCGGCCGCCATCCCGGCCATAAACCGTCGCCTGCTCGTCGTCACCGTGTCCGCTCGTTTTCAGTCACAGTCACGCGACGAGTATGGCAGCGCGTGTCCCCCGGGCCGCCGGCCGGGACACCTGACAACGTTGACCGGTCCCGCGCTAGGTGAGGTCGTCGTGGTCGCCGCGCGCCCAGGCTGCGTGACGGTCCGCCGAGAACCGGACCGCTGCCACCGCATCGGTGTCGATGGTGTTGCTATGCAGCCCGTAGATGCGGTCGAAGCGCAACTGTTCCATCGTTGCGGCCATCCGCTGGGCGACGGCCGCCGACAGTGGAATCCGGTTGGGATAGCTGCGCAGGAAGGCCACGGTGCGCCGGTCGGGGTTCGGGAAGACCGTGTCGCCGACCAGCAGCACCCCGCGACCGTCGGCACCGGCGTCCCAGCACGCGACGGAGCTGCCCGGGAAGTGGCCCCCGACCTGAATCAGGGTGAGCCCGTCAGCGAGCTCCAGGCGGCCGGACCAGTATCGGATCGCCGGATCCGGCCGCATCACCCACTCTTTGTCAGCGGCGTTGACATACACCGGCACCCCGCCGAGTCGTCGGCCCCACTCCACTTGGGCGCCGAACATGTGGGGGTGGCTAGCGACGACACCGAGCACCGGCCCCTGCTCGAGCGCCACGGCGACCCCGGCCGCATCGAGGAATCCCGAGGGATCCCACAGCACGTTGCCGCTGGGGGTGCACACCAGCTTGCCCAGTTGACCGATACCGAGCGGCGGATTGCTGCCGATCCCGATCAGCCCGGGTTCCAATTCAAAGGCGTAGGACTGCATGCCTTCGGCGGCCAAGCCGTCCAAGGTGGCCCAGCGTTGGCCGTCCTGCGGCACCCATTGCCGGTCGTCCTCGCAGATCGCACACACCTGCGGCGTCGCATCGTGTTCGACACCGCAGGTCCGGCACAGCCAGAACGCGGATGCCGGCACGGTCAGACCGTGAAACCGACTGCGCGCATCATCTCGCGGCCCTCATCGGTGATCTTGTCCGGTCCCCAGGCCGGCTCCCAGACCCAGGACAGGTCGACCTTCTTGACCAGGCCAGCACCCACGGTGGCGTTCTCGACCTGCTCGGCGATCATGTCCTGCAGCGGGCAGGCCGGCGAGGTGAGGGTCATGGTCACGACCGCGGCCGCCCCGTCCTCGTCCTGCCGGATCGACAGGTCATACACCAGGCCCAGGTCCATCACGTTGATGCCGATCTCGGGGTCGATGACGTCGTGCATCGATTCCTCGACTTCGGCGAGCAACTCGTCCGGTCCCAATTCGCTCATCGATTCATCTCCTGGGTTGTCCCACTGACGGATGCCAGCGTCTGTTCCTCTGTCTTCGCGAGCGCCTGCGCCAGCGCATCTTTGAACGCCATCCAGCCGAGCAGCGCGCACTTGACTCGGGCCGGGTACTTGGCCACCCCGGCGAACGCGATGCCGTCGCCGAGCACGTCCTCGTCGCCTTCCACGGTGCCTCGTGACGACACCATCTCGTGGAATGCGTCGAATGTCGCGCACGCCTGTTCCACCGTCAGACCGATCACCTGGGTGGCCAGCACCGAGGTCGCCGCCTGCGAGATCGAGCAACCCTGCCCGTCGTAGGAGACGTCGGCGATCTGCGTACCGTCGGGTGACAACGCCACCCGTAGCGTCAGTTCGTCACCGCAGGTGGGGTTGACGTGGTGTACCTGCGCGCCGTAGGGCTCTCGCAGACCGCGGTGCTGCGGATGCTTGTAGTGATCGAGGATCACCTCTTGATAGAACTGCTCAAGACGCAACGTCTCACACTCCCCCGAAGAATTCCACGGCCCGGCGAACGCCCGCCAGCAGACGCTCCACCTCCTCGTGGGTGTTGTACACCGCGAACGAGGCTCGGGCGGTCGCGGCGACATTGAACTTGCGGTGCAACGGCATTGCGCAGTGGTGGCCCACCCGCACCGCGACACCGTCGTCGTCGAGCACCTGCCCGACGTCGTGCGCGTGCACGCCGTCGATCACGAATGACACCGGCGAGCCGCGGTCGAGGGTCGTGGTCGGCCCGACGATGTGCACCCCGGGAATGCCGGCGAGCCCTTCGAGTGCGGCGGCCACCAGCTCACGTTCGTGGGCGGCCACCACGTCCATCCCGATGGCATCGAGATAGCGAGCGGCGGCGGCCAGCCCGACGACCTGCGAGGTCATCGGCGTGCCGGCCTCGAAACGTTGCGGCGCGGGCGCGTAGGTGCTCGACGCCATCGTGACCGTCTCGATCATCGATCCGCCGGTGAGGAATGGCGGCAGCGCCGCCATCAGCTCCCGCCGGCCGTAGAGCACGCCGATCCCGTTGGGCCCCAGCATCTTGTGCCCGGAGAACGCCGCGAAATCCACACCCAGGGCGTGGAAGTCGACCGGCTGGTGCGGAACGGACTGGCAGGCGTCCAGCACGGTGAGCGCACCCACCGCGCGGGCCCTCGACACCAGCTCGGCGACCGGGGCCAGCGCGCCGGTCACGTTCGAGTGATGAGTGAACGCAACGACTTTGACCCGCTCGTCGAGTTCCAGCGAATCCAAATCGATACGCCCGTCGGGTGTCACCTCGTACCACTGCAGGGTCGCACCGGTGCGCCGCGCCAGCTCCTGCCAGGGAATCAGGTTGGCGTGATGTTCCAGCTCGGTGGTGACGATGACGTCACCCGGGCCGACGGCCGCCTCGAAGCGGTCGTCGCCGAGCACATAGGACACCAGGTTCAGCGACTCGGTGGCGTTCTTGGTGAACACCAGCTCGTCCGGCTCCGCGCCGACGAAGCGCGCGATCGCCGACCGGCCGTCCTCGTAGGCGTCGGTCGCCTCCTCCATCAGCTGGTGCGCCCCACGGTGCACGGCGCCGTTGGCGTTCAGCAGGAACTCACGCTCCGCGTCGAGCACCGGCAGTGGACGCTGTGAGGTGGCCCCGGAGTCCAGGTAGGCCAGCCGGCTCCCACCGCGCATGACGCGGTTCAGGATCGGGAAATCCGCCCGAATCGCTTCGAGGTCCAGCACCGCCGGAGCACCGACCGACAACATCGTGTCCGACAACGTCTTGTCTGACACCGTCATGTCAGGCTCCCGTAGCTGCCTGTTCGGTGAAACGCTCGTAGCCGTTCTCCTCCAGCTCGTCGGCCAGCTCCGGCCCGCCCGACTCGACGATCCGGCCGCCGGCGAAGACGTGCACGAACTGCGGCTGGATGTAGCGCAAGATACGGGTGTAGTGCGTGATCACCAGCACGCCACCGTTCTCCGCCTGCTGGTAGCGGTTCACCCCTTCGCTGACCACCCGTAGCGCGTCGACGTCCAGGCCGGAGTCGGTCTCGTCGAGGATCGCGATCTTCGGCTTGAGCAGGCTCAGCTGCAGGATCTCGTGGCGCTTCTTCTCACCGCCGGAGAAGCCCTCGTTGACGTTGCGCTCGGCGAATGCGGAGTCGATGCCCAACTCGGCGAACGCCGCGCGCTGCTCCTTGATCCAGGCCCGCAGCTTCGGCGCCTCACCGCGCACGGCGGTCGCCGCGGTGCGCAAGAAGTTCGACATCGACACCCCGGGCACCTCGACCGGGTATTGCATAGCCAAAAACAGGCCCGCGCGTGCACGCTCATCGACGCTCATCGCCAGCACGTCCTCGCCGTCCAGCGTGATCGACCCCGACGTCACGGTGTACTTGGGGTGCCCGGCAATCGCGTAGGACAGGGTGGACTTGCCCGACCCGTTCGGGCCCATCAGGGCGTGTGTCTCACCGGAGTTCACCGTCAGGTCGACCCCGTGCAGAATCGGGATGTCGGCCGTGCCGTCGTCGCCGGCGCCGCCGGGCGACACACTCACATGCAGACCCTTGATTTCCAGTGTGCTCATTGCTGATTCGTGTCCTTAGAGATGCGTTCGGGTTTATTGGTTCTCGGTGACCGCGAGTTCACGCTCTACGGCCTCGGTGAGGCGCTCCTGCACAGCCGGAACGGGGATCCTGGCGATGATCTCGCCGAAGAAGCCGCGCACGATCAGGCGTCGGGCCTGCTCTTCCGGGATGCCGCGCGCCTGCAGGTAGAACAACTGGAGATCATCGAATCGTCCAGTCGCACTGGCGTGCCCAGCTTGCACGATCTCTCCGGTCTCGATCTCCAGGTTGGGAATCGAGTCGGCCCGGGCGCCGTCGGCCAGTACCAGGTTGCGGTTCACCTCGAAGGTGTCGGTGCCGACACCGCTCGCGCGGATCAGCACGTCGCCGACCCAGACGGTGTGGGCGTCCGGCAGCGCCGAATCGGGGTCGCCCTGCAGCGCACCCTTGTAGAGCACGTTGGAGCGGCAGTTGGGCTGGGCGTGGTCGACAAGCAGGCGCGATTCCAGGTGCTGGCCGTCATCGGCGAAGTACAGGCCGAGCAGCTCGGCGTCCCCGCCCGGACCGTCGAAGCGGACCCGGCCTGTCAGGCGTACCAGTTCGCCACCCAGCTGTACGGCGTTGTGGCGCAGCACCGCGTCCTTGCCCAGCGCCGCGTGGTGCATGGTGACGTGCACCAGGTCCGACGCGGCGTCGGCGATCCAGACCACGGTCAGTTGTGCGCCGTCGCCGACCACGAATTCGACGTTGTCGGCATAGGTTCCGCTGCCGCGCACGTTGATCACGACGGTTGCCCGTGACAGTTCCTCGGCACGCAGCTGCAGGTGGCCGTAGGCCGTCGCTCCCGCACCCGGGCCGGTGACAGTGATCTCAATGGGTTCCTCGACGCTCACGTCCTTGGGCACGGTGACCACCGTCGCCTCACGAAACGACGAGAAGGCCTGGGCCGCAATACGGTCCGCGGGTACACCAGCGGCGCCCAACCGCTCGTCGCCGCGCGCGACCGTCTCGGTCCGCACGCCGTGGAAGCCGCGGACTTCGATGCCGGCGGGCGCGTCGGCGACCGCGGAGCCGTCGTGTAGGCCGCGCAGCCGGCGCAGCGGGGTGAACCGCCACACCTCATCGCGACCGTGCGGCACCTCGAATGCCTCGACGTCGAACGAGGTGAACGCGGTGCCCTTTGTGCCACCTTCGACCGCCGCGGTCAGGTTGGCCGCCGGGGCGGGCGTCAAACCAGTCGAAGTCACCTAGCCCACCGAGCCTTCCATCTGCAGCTGAATCAGCTTGTTGAGTTCCAGCGCATACTCCATCGGCAGTTCCTTGGCGATCGGCTCGACGAAGCCGCGCACCACCATCGCCATTGCTTCGTCCTCGGTCAGGCCGCGGCTCATCAGGTAGAACAGCTGGTTCTCGCTGACCTTCGACACGGTGGCCTCGTGGCCAACGGTGACGTCGTCCTCACGGATGTCGACGTAGGGGTAGGTGTCGCTGCGGCTGACGTTGTCGACCAGCAGCGCATCGCATTTCACGCTCGACTTGGCTCCGTGTGCGCCCTTGTGGATCTCGACCAGACCCCGGTAGGAGGAACGGCCACCACCGCGCGAGACCGACTTGGACACGATGTTGCTCGACGTGTTCGGCGCCAGGTGCAGCATCTTGGCGCCGGTGTCCTGGTGCTGGTCCTCGCCGGCGAACGCCACCGAGAGCACTTCGCCCTTGGCGTGTTCGCCGGTCATCCAGACCGCCGGGTACTTCATGGTGACCTTGGAGCCAATGTTGCCGTCGACCCACTCCATGGTGGCGCCGGCCTCGGCCCGGGCCCGCTTGGTCACCAGGTTGTAGACGTTGACCGACCAGTTCTGGATGGTGGTGTAGCGGCAGCGGCCGCCCGGCTTGACGACAATCTCCACCACCGCGGAGTGCAGCGAGTCCGACGTGTACACCGGCGCGGTGCAGCCCTCGATGTAGTGCACGTAGGCGTCTTCGTCGATGATCATCAGCGTGCGCTCGAACTGGCCCATGTTCTCGGTGTTGATCCGGAAGTAGGCCTGCAGCGGGATGTCGACATGTACGCCCTTGGGTACGTAGATGAACGATCCCCCGCTCCACACCGCGGTGTTGAGCGCGGAGAACTTGTTGTCTCCCGCCGGGATCACCGTGCCGAAGTACTCGCGGAACAACTCCTCGTGCTCCTTGAGCGCGGTGTCGGTGTCAAGGAAGATGACGCCTTGTGCCTCAAGGTCCTCGCGGATCTTGTGGTAGACCACTTCGGATTCGTACTGGGCGGCCACGCCACCGATGTAGCGCTGCTTCTCGGCTTCCGGGATGCCAAGGCGGTCATAGGTGTTGCGGATGTCATCGGGCAGGTCGTCCCAGGTCTGGGCCTGCTTCTCGGTGGACCGCACGAAGTACTTGATGTTGTCGAAGTCGATGCCGGACAGGTCCGAACCCCAGTTGGGCATCGGCTTCTTCATGAAGGTCCGGTAGGCCCGCAGGCGGGCTTCGAGCATCCATTCCGGCTCGTTCTTCTTCGCCGAGATGTCGCGCACCACGGCTTCGGACAGCCCGCGCTGGGCGGCAGCGCCCGCGGCATCGGTGTCGGCCCAACCGTATTCGTACCGGCCCAGCGACGCGATCGTCTCTTCCTGGGTGGTCGGCTCCACAGCTGCTGTGGTGGCCTCCGGCGTCAGTGTCATGGTGACACTCCTTCGGTGCTCGTGATGGCTTCGGCGCAGGGTGTGTGCCGAAGGTCGGTCGGTGCTGCTAATGCTGTTTTTTGGCGGCCGCGGCGGCGCCGGACTTGCCGGCATTGGCGACCTTGACGCTCCGGTTGGTCAGTGGCACATGGGTGGTGCAGACGTAGCCGCCGTCGGCGATGGTCGCCAACCGCTGCACGTGGGTGCCCAGCACTTCGGCCATCGCCTGCCGCTCGGCCCGGCACAACTCCGGGAACTCCTTGGCGACGTTGGCCACCGGGCAGTGGTGCTGCAGGATCTGCACCGCCGGCACGCCACCGTCCACCCGCGCGGTGGTGGCGGCGTAACCGGCCTCCGTCAGCGCGCCGGCGATGCGTTGCGCAGTGGCTTCCAGGTCGCCGTCGTCGTCGGTGCCTTTGCCGGCTGCGACGGCTGCCACCTTGGCCAGGATGGTGTCGATGCGCTGGCGCGCGAAGTCCACCACCGCGTCTTCGCCGCCGATCTCGCGCAGCTGACGCATGGCGGCCACCGCGAGGTCGTCGTAGCGGTGGCCGAGCTTGCCGCGGCCGGCTTCGGTGAGCTGGAACCGCTTCGCCGGACGCCCGCGCCCCACCTGTTGCCAGGAAGCCGCCGCATGTGCCTCGGCGTCACCCATCTCGATCAGGGCATCCAGGTGGCGACGCACTCCGGCGGCCGACAAGCCCAAGCGGGCGCCGATCTCCCCCGCGGTGATCGATCCGGATTCCATCAGCAGGCGTACCACCGCGTGACGCGTGTCGTGGCCACTGGCGACATCGGCCGCCAGCGGGGTGCCTGCCATCACCGCACCGCCGGAGCCTGGCCCGGCGGTTTCGGTTGTGGCCTTCACCTCCCCCATTTCGGAGGCCTCGATTTTCACAACACCAGTGTGACGCAATTCCAGGGCTCGGTCTAGAAAGGGTTACCTCAGTTCGGGCCGGTTCGACCGTTGCGCTGATCACATCCCGTGCGGCGCCGGGCGCCCCCAGGCATCCAAGAGCGGCCGTTACGCTGCTGGGATGGCCTTCCGCCGGCACTCGCTGAGCACGTCGATCGCGCACCTGCACGGCGACGAGCGCACCGTCGGCTCCCCGCTTAATGCCGCTGAGCTGGTCGCACTGCAGCGCACTCGGCTGTTCGGTGCCACCGGCACCATGCTCATGGCGATCGGTGCCCTGGGGGCCGGTGCGCGGCCGGTGGTGCAAGACCCGACCTTCGGAGTCCGGCTGCTGAACCTGCCGTCGCGGCTGGCCACCGTAGCGCTGACCATGACCACCACCGGCGCGGTGATGATGGCACTGGCCTGGCTGATGCTGGGGCGGTTCGCCCTGTCGGGAAAGCGGCGGATGTCGCGCGGCCAGCTCGACCGCACGCTGCTGCTGTGGATGCTGCCGCTGCTGGTCGCCCCACCGATGTACAGCAAGGACGTCTACTCCTACCTGGCGCAGAGCCAAATCTCCCGGCTGGGACTGGACCCCTACCGAGTGGGCCCGGCACCGGCCCTGGGCCTTGACCACGTCTTCACCCTGTCGGTGCCCAGCCTCTGGCGGGAGACGCCGGCGCCCTATGGGCCGCTGTTCTTGTGGATCGGCCGCGGAATCTCGGCGTTGACCGGGGAAAACATCGTCACCGCGGTGCTGTGCCACCGGGTGGTGGTACTGCTCGGGGTCGGATTGATCGTGTGGGCGGTGCCCCGCCTGGCGGCGCGCTGCGGGGTCGCCGAGGTCAGCGCCCTGTGGCTCGGGGCGGCCAACCCGTTGTTGCTGATGCATCTGGTCGCCGGGATCCACAACGAGGCGTTGATGCTCGGACTCATGCTGACCGGCACCGAGTTCGCCCTGCGCGGGATCACCGCGGCCCAGCCCCTGCTGCCGCCGCTGCGGGCGCGCCAGAACGCCCACAATTGGGCACCGCTGGCCGAACTGCTCGCCGGTGCGGTGCTGATCACGTTGTCATCGCAGGTCAAACTGCCGTCGCTGCTGGCACTCGGCTTTGTCGCGATGGCGCTGGGCTGGCGGTGGGGCGGCGACCTGCGGGCGTTTCTGCTGGCCGGTACGAGCATGGCCGCCCTGGCGGCGGCGGTGGCCGGCTTGATCGGCTGGGCCAGCGGGCTGGGCTTCGGGTGGGTGTTCACCCTGGGCACGGCCAACGTGGTGCGCAGTTGGATGTCGCCGCCGACGCTGATCGCCCTCGGCACTGGCCAGGTCGGGATCCTGTTGGGACTGGGTGATCACACCACCGCGGTGCTGTCGCTGACCCGTGCCATCGGTGTCCTGATCATCGCGGTGCTGGTGGTGTGGCTGTTGCTGGTGGTATTCAACGGCCGGCTGCATCCGGTCGGTGGCCTCGGCGTTGCGCTGGGCATCACCGTCCTGCTGTTCCCGGTGGTCCAGCCGTGGTATTTGCTGTGGGCGATCATCCCACTCGCTGCCTGGGCGACCCGCCCGAACTTCCGGGTCGCGGTGATCGCAGTAACCCTGGTGGTGGGCATCTTCGGCCCGACCGCCAACGGCGATCGTTTCGCCCTGTTCCAGATCGTGGACGCCACCCTGGCCAGTGCCGTCGTGGTGCTGGGGTTGTTCCTGCTGACCTATCGGCGGCTGCCGTGGCGCGAGTTGCCGCCCGAAGATGACACCCCGACCAGCACCGCATCGGCCGAGGAGCCGACCCCGCGGCCGGCCGCTGCCACCGACGCTTACGCTGATTCTCCGTGAACTCAGCTGTCGCGGTGCGCTTGCGCGGGGTACGCAAGCGTTACGGGACCGGTCCTGCTGCGATCGAAGCGGTCGCCGGCCTTGATCTCGATGTACGGACCGCCGAAGTGTTCGCCCTGCTCGGCCCGAACGGCGCCGGCAAGACGACCACGGTCGAGATGTGCGAGGGATTCGTCCGCCCAGACGCCGGAACCATCGAAGTGCTCGGCCTGGACCCGGTCGCCGACAATGACCGGCTTCGGGAACGCATCGGGGTGATGCTGCAGGGCGGCGGTGGCTACCCGGCGGCCCGCGCCGGGGAGATGCTCAAGCTGGTGGCGTCGTATTCGGCCAACCCGCTGGACCCACAGTGGCTGCTGGACACCTTGGGCCTGACCGATGCTGCCCGCACCACCTACCGCCGGCTCTCCGGCGGGCAGCAGCAGCGGCTCGCGCTGGCCTGCGCGCTGGTCGGCCGGCCGGAGCTGGTGTTCCTCGACGAGCCGACCGCCGGTATGGATGCGCACGCCCGACTGCTGGTGTGGGAGCTGATCGACGCCCTGCGCCGCGACGGCGTGACGGTGGTGCTCACCACGCACCACCTGCGTGAGGCCGAGGAGCTGGCCGACCGGCTGCTGATCATCGACCACGGCGCGGTGGTCGCCGCCGGCACGCCGGCGGAGTTGACGCGCAGCGGCGCCCAGGGGCAGCTGCGGTTCACCGCACCGCCGCGACTGGAGCTGTCGTTGCTGATCGCAGCGTTGCCGGAGGGTTATCGAGCCAGCGAGGTGCTGCCCGGCGAATACCTGGTCGAGGGAACAGTCGACCCCCAGGTGCTGGCGACCGTGACCTCTTGGTGCGCCCACATGGATGTGCTGGCTACCCAGCTTCGGGTCGAGCAGCGCAGCCTCGAGGACGTGTTCTTGGAGCTGACCGGACGGGAGCTACGCCCATGAGTACCGAGCAGGTCTTCGCACCCGGCACCTTCACCCCCGACCCTCGTCCGGCCAGCGTGCCCGCGATGCTGGCCGCGCAGTACCGGTTGGAGCTGACCCTGTTGCTGCGCAACGGCGAGCAGCTGCTGTTAACGATGTTCATTCCGATCACCCTGTTGATCGGGCTGACGGTGCTGCCGCTGGGTCCGTTCGGCGAGGGCCACGCGGAACGCGCCACCACGGTGCTGCCGGTGATCATGTCGCTGGCGGTGATCGCCACCGCGTTCACCGGGCAGGCGATCGCCGTGGCGTTCGACCGGCGCTACGGTGCCCTGAAACGACTGGGCGCCACCGCGCTACCGGTCTGGGGCGTCATCGCCGGCAAATCTCTGTCGGTGGCCACCGTCGTTCTGCTGCAGTCGGTCCTGCTCGGGGCGATCGGTGCGGCGCTGGGTTGGCGGCCGACACTGGCCGGCCTCGCCCTGGGCGCGGTGGTCATCGCGCTCGGTACCGCCTGTTTCGCAGCGTTGGGCCTGTTGCTCGGCGGCAGTCTGCGCGCCGAGATCGTGCTGGCCGGCGCCAACCTGATGTGGTTTGTGTTCGGCGGGTTCTCCGCACTGACGGTCGAGACCGACCTGGTGCCGGGCACGGTCCGCTGGCTCGCCCGACTGACCCCGTCGGGGGCGCTCACCGAGGCGCTGGCACAAGCGCTGAGCGTCTCGATCGACTGGTTCGGTATCGCGGTGGTGACGGTGTGGGGTCTGTTGGCCGCCGTCGGTGCCGTGCGATGGTTCCGATTCAGCTGACCTACTACGGGATGTAGTTACCGATCCTCTACGATCAGGCCCGTGGGACGGTTCCTGATGCGCCTGGTGGACCTGCTACCCGAACCGGGCCTGCGCACCCAGCGATGGCTGGCTGCCGCGGTCGTCTTCACCCAGGGATTCATCTCGATCACCGGCGCGATCGTGCGCGTCACCGCATCCGGATTGGGCTGCCCGACCTGGCCGCAGTGCTTCCCCGGCAGCTATGTCCCGGTGGCCGTCTCAGAAGTTCCGCGGATCCATCAGGCCATCGAGTTCGGCAACCGGATGGTCACCTTCGCGGTCGTGATCACCGCGGCACTGGCTGTGCTGGCCGTGATCCGGGCCCGCCGACGCACCGAGGTGCTGGTCTACGCCTGGCTGATGCCCGGCTCCACGGTCTTGCAGGCGGTGATTGGCGGGATCACCGTACGCACCGGGCTGGCGTGGTGGACGGTGGCCGTGCACCTGCTGGTCTCCATGCTGATGGTGTGGCTGGCGGTGCAGTTCTACGCGAAAGTCGGCCAGACCGATGACGAGTCGGCGGTGGTGACCTACCGGGTCTCGGCGCCGTTGCGCGGGTTGACCGCGCTGTGTGCCGTCACGCTGTCCGCGGTGCTGGTGACCGGCACCCTGGTGACCGGCGCCGGCCCGCACGCCGGCGACAAGAGCGCGGCCCGCACGGTGGCCCGCCTCAAGGTGGAGGTCGCCACGCTCGCCCACCTGCATGAGTCGCTGCTGATCGGATTCCTCGGTCTACTGGTGGGCCTGGCCTTCGGGCTGGCTGCGGTGCAGGCGGCCAAGCCGGTGATGCGCCGACTGGCGGTGGTCACTGCCCTGACGTTGGTTCAAGGGCTGATCGGCGTGGTCCAGTACTTCACCGGCGTGCCCGCCGTGCTGGTCACCCTGCACGTGGCGGGTGCGGTGCTGGTCACCGGCGCGACCGCGGCCCTATGGGCGTCGCTGCGCCAGCGGACCCAACCCGAGTCGCTCTAGCGCCGCGGTGACCTCGACGGCGAAGCGGCGCTGCGCCCGGTCTCGTGCGTGCGCGTCGAGCTCGCCGAAACCCAATTGCGGCGCAATCAGATCCAAGCCGACCAAGCGCGCATCCGAGGCGGTTCCGGCTACGTCGACACGCGCGTAGAGCAGCTCTTCGATCCGGATGCTCAGGCGCTCCGCGGCCGAACGTAGCGCGGCACGTCCGACATCCCACAGTTCGAAGTCCGGGTCGGAGCCCGCGGCGCCGAACGCATGCGATCGGCCGGCCCCGAAAAACACCAACGTGCTCAGCTCAGCGGGTGGCGGTCCCGCCAACGTCGGCACCCCGTCGCACTGCAGGTCGGCCAGGTAACGACGGTCGGCGTTCCAGGCCACCGCCTCCGGGGGGTTCAGAAGGTGGGCCACCTGCGTCGTCCACTTCGTGAATTCGGCGTGCCGGGTTGAGCCGCCACCGGCCGTGCGCAGAATCACCAGGTCCGCTTCCAGCGTCTCCGGGTCATCCCAAGGCAATCGGCGGGCATGCAGCCCGCGGTGGCGCAGCGCCGCGACCAGGCCGGCGTCCTCGTCGGCCTCGACTCCATCGCGGTGGCCGCTCCGCGAATCGACCGCCAGCACGATGCGCGGATGGAAGATGTCGGGCCGGGCCAGCTTCATGCAGACCTCACATTCAGAGATGATAGTCACCATGCACGCCGTGGAAGTGGCCGCGACCGGCGGCCCAGAAGTTTTGAACCTGGTTGACAGACCACAGCCCTCCCCCGCCTCTGGTGAGGTGTTGATCCGGGTCGAGGCCGTCGGGGTCAATTACATCGACACGTATTTCCGCTCCGGGATTTACCCCGCCGAGCTGCCGTTCGTGGTGGGCAATGAGGCCGCGGGCACGGTCGCCGAGGTTGGCGCGGGAGTGACCGCATTGGCGGTGGGTGATCGCGTGGTGACGGCGGCAGCGACCGGCGCCTACGCCCAGTACTGCACGGCCCCAGCATCTTTGACGGCCGCCATCCCCGACGGCATTGCGGGCGACGTGGCCGCAGCCGCACTGCTCAAAGGCCTGACGGCGCATTACCTGATCAAGTCGGTGTATTCCGTACAGTCCGGCGACACCGTGTTGTTGCACGCGGGCGCCGGCGGAGTGGGACTGATCCTGACCCAATGGGCCACCGCGCTCGGTGCGCGGGTGATCACCACGGTGTCGAGTCCGTCCAAGGCCGAATTGTCGCGGCAAGCCGGCGCCGTGGAGGTGCTCGACTACCCCGGCACGGCGCCGGAAGACGCCGCGGCATTCGGCGCCCGGGTCCGGGAGTTGGTCGACGGTGGGGTGGTCGCGGTGTACGACGGGGTGGGGGCGGCGACGTTCGACGCCAGCTTGGCCAGCCTCGCGGTCCGGGGCACCTTGGCACTGTTCGGCGCGGCCAGCGGTCCGGTGCCGCCCGTGGACCCGCAGCGGCTCAATGCCGCGGGCTCGGTCTACCTCACGCGTCCGAACCTGGCTCACTTCACCCGTACCGCACCGGAATTCACCTGGCGCACGGGCGAATTGTTCGAGGCGATCGGCAACAGCACGATCACGGTGACGGTCAGTAGGCACTATCCCCTGGCCGAGGCGGCCCAAGCCCATCGCGATCTGCAGGGCCGCCAGACTGTCGGCTCGATCGTGCTCGATGCCTAGCGGGTCACCGGATTCGGCCTAGTGCGGCGGGTCGCCGCTGTCAGCCCAGGCCGCGTTCCAGCTCTCGGGCAGTAGCGGCTGCCGCGGACCGTCGGCGAATTCGGCTGTTGCCACCCGGGTCAGCCCCGTCGGCTGGGATTGCTCGCTGCGTGCGGCACCGGCGCGTCCCAACTCACCGGCGCCGTGATCCGAGGCCGGTGTGGGGCCCCAATCCGGGCTGACGCCGACCGTCAGACCCATCACGGCGTCATCGTGGCCCGGTCTGGTCGCGCGGCGTCGGAGCCGTTTGGACCGGCGAGCGGCCCCTGCCGCCTCTGCAGAGCCGGCGGACGGAGTGGGCGCCTTCTTCTTGGCAGCGGCCGGCGCACCGGCGTGCGCGCCCAGCCCCGAACCCGAGTCGATGCCAGGCCCGCCACCGACCAGGTAGGGAATCAGCGGCGCACTCGCGGGCACGGCCGCCGGCGGCGCGGGTGCGGAGGCCGGCGGGCTTGCACCAGCCGGGGCGGACGCCGGCGGTCCGGCGGGCGGGCTGGTGGGTGGTGCCATCACCGGCGAACCGACCGCGGCGCCCGGCACGTCGGCGACGAACACCGGCGGCGCGGGGGGCGCACCCACCCCTGGCGCCGGCAGACCTAGCCCGGCCAGACCGGCAAGGCCGCCCAGCGTGCCGGCGGGAGCGACCACGGCGCCCGCCGCGGCTATGAACAGGGCCGGGGATTGACTGATCGTCGTCGCCAGCTGGGCGATGTGGGTTGGCCAGTCGAAGAGCGCCAGCGCCGCAAGGTATTGCAGCGCGGGGATGATCTGGCTCGGGTCCTGGGTGATGTTGAGGAAGTCTTCGAACAGCTCTAGGGAGCGCGCCAGGTACCAGATCGGTTGCGCGGCATTGGAATAGTAGTCATAGACCTGGCCGTTGAGGGTGCCGGCGGCGGGATTCCAGTTGATCCCGAAGTTCTGCAGGAAGTGCGAGACGGCGGTGGTCAGGGCGTTGGAGATCATCGGATCATGGGCGGTCACTCCGTCTTGGATGCCCAGGGCCTTCAGGATCGGATCGAGGAAGTCGAGCAGTCCCTGCAACGGGTTTTCCGATGATTGCGGCGATGAGTCCGCGGCCGATTTCTGAATCGGGACCGGCGCGGTGACACCGGGGGTCGCTGCAGCCGAGGTTTCGGAGACCGCCTGATAGGTCGCCATCGTGGTCGCAGCCTGGACCCACATCCGGAAGTAGTCGGCCTCGTTGAGAGCAATGGGAACGGTATTGATCCCGAAAAAATTCGTCGCCACCAAGACTCCGTGGGTGGCGTGGTTGGCGGCCAACTCCGGCAACGTCGGCATCGCCGCCAGCGCGGCGGTATAGGCCGCCGCCGTCTGTTCATGTGCTGCCGCCATCCGGGCACTGTCAACGCCGGCCCGATACAGCCACGACAGGTACGGCAGATGCGCCGCCTGATACTGCTCACCGGCGACACCGCGCCACAATCCTGCCGCCACCGATGCCAGCAGTGCGGTCAGATCCTGCGCCGCCGTGGTGTAAGCGGTGCTCAGCGACGACCATGCGCCGGCGGCAGCGAGCAGGGGGCCGGGACCGGGACCGGAACTGAGCAGCGTCGCATGCACCTCAGGAGGAGACGCCATCCACATCGGCCCGAACACGAGAATTCACTCTAGCGAATCCGTAGTTTCGGGTTGCCGAACTCCTACCCTTTTTCGTCCTGCCAGCCGCGCGGCAGCAAGGGCATACGCGGCGTGTCGTCGAAGGTGCCGCCGGACGAGACCGTCAGCCCTCCGGCCCGTGCGTGGTCGCGGGCCAGCGTCCCGGCGAATCCGGTCACTCCGCGAGACGACGCTGTCACGCTCGGGTCGGCCGGATCAGCCCAATCCGGTATCACCTCGACGTTGAGGTCCATGACGGCGTCGTCAGGCCGGCGCAGCTTGCTACGCCGGCGACGTCGGGCCCGCAGTTGGTCGTGCTCGGCCGCGGTTGCCGCAGCGGCAGCCGCCGAACCGCGCGGCTCGGACGCCTTACGCGACGCTCCCACGGCGGCGGGCATGCCGGATCCGGTACCGATGCCGGGCGGGCCGAGCAGATACGGCGGGAAGAACGGCGCGGCACCTGGCGGCGGGGGCGGCGCCGGGCCGCTGACACCCGCCGTCACGGGGGCCGGCGCTGGAGCCGGCGCCGGGGCCGGTGCGGGTGGCGGCGGCGCCCCCGGGACTGACGACGACCCGAAGGCGGGAAGGAGATCAGGCACCGTGACGATTGGCACCGACGTAGGTGGCTGTGGCAGCGCGGCCAGACCGGCCAATCCGGCGAGCCCACCCGCCGCGCCGAGCGGCGCTACTGCCGGGACTGCCAACGCAGCGATCAGGGCCGGGTTCTGCGCCAGGAATTGGGCCACCTCGAGGATGTGAGTCGGGAAGTCGAACAGCTGCCAACTGATGAACCACTGGACGGCCTGCACCGGATTCTGGGTCAGCAACTGCCCGAAGTACTGAAAGTCCTCCAACAGTTCCAGTGCGCGTGCCACCCAGAAGCTCAACTGGGCCGGGTTGGAGTAATAGTCGTAGTCAAGTCCGTTCAGGGTCCCTCCGGCCGGATCCCAGTTGTAGCCGAAATTCTGCAGCAGGTGCGCGATCGCCTGGTCAAGAGCGGTGTTGACCGTCGGATCGTGAGCCAGCTGACTGTCTCCGATGCCGAGCTTCTCCAGCGCGTCCACGAGCCACTGCGGCAACCCCAACGGATTGTCGTCGTCGCCTTCGTCACCGTCATCGTCAGCGGCTTGGGACGCCTCGGATTTCACGATCTGCGGCGCCGGGCCGGGCTGCGGCACCGAGCCGACGGCAGCGGCGGAGACAGTCTGATAGGTCGACATCACCGTGGCGGCCTGCACCCACATGCGCACGTAGTCGGCCTCGTTGAGTGCAATAGGGATGGTGTTGATTCCAAAAAAATTCGTCGTCACCAGCACCCCGTGGGCGGCATGATTGGCGGCCAGTTCCGGCAGCGTCGGCATGGCCGCCAGCGCAGTGACATACGCCCCCGCGGCTGTCTCGCATTGGGCCGCCGCCGCCGCACTGTCCACGCTCGCCTGATTCAGCCAACCGAGATAGGGAGCATGCGCCGACACATACGATTCGGCACTGGGACCTTGCCACGTCCCGGCGGCAACGGTCCGCAGTAGCACAACGAGTTCCTCTGCTGCGTCGGTGTACTCGGCGCTCAGCTTCGACCACGCGGATGCAGACGCCAGCAGTGGGCCTGGCCCCTCACCCGCACTCAACAGAGTCGAGTAAACCTCCGGCGGAGAGGCCATCCACACTGCCGCGGTAGCCATCACGGCCGAACATCCGACTTAATGAATATGATTTTCATTATCGGAAAATTGAATACCGGCCGTGCTCGTCAGCACAAGATGCGTCGGCCCTGGATTGCCTGCGCCAATGCTGTGATGCACATGGACCGACTGGCACGATTGTTCACATGCCGACTCCTCAGTTCATCGTCGACCTCCGCACCCATATCGGCCATGCCCCGCTGTGGCTGATCGGCGTGACGGCGGTGGTCATCCGCGGCGACGAGGTGTTACTCGTCGAACGCGCCGACAACGGCATCTGGGCGCCGGTCACCGGGATCGTCGACCCCGGCGAAGAGCCGGCTGACGCCGCCGTACGCGAGGTCGCCGAGGAGACTGGTGTCACCGCGGCGCCCGAGCGGCTGGCCTGGGTGCACGTCACGCCGCCCGTCATCCACGTCAACGGTGACCAGGCGCAGTACCTCGACCACGTCTTCGTGATGCGCTGGGTGGCGGGCGAGCCCTACCCCGCTGACGACGAGAGCACCGACGCGCGCTGGTACCCGCGCACCGCGCTGCCCGGCCTGCCGGAGCGGATGCGGAGGCGGATCAACGCCGCGTTCGACGCGGGCACCGAAACCCGTTTCGAATGGAGCCAGGGGTCTTAGAACAAGGTGGGCAGGCCGAGGGCCGAGTCCACCGCCAGCGCGCAGAAGACCAGCGCCAGGTAGTTGTTGGACTGCAGGAACAGTCGCAGCGGTTTGATCGGCTCGCCGCGACGGACTCCCGCGTACAGCTGGTGGGCCATGGCCAGGAACCAGGCGCCGGCCAGCACCGCGACTGCCGCGTACAGCCACCCGGCTGCCGGCACCAGCGCCAACGTCGCGAGCACCGTCGCCCAGGTGTAGACCACGATCCGGTGGGTGACCACGTGCTCGCTGGCGACCACCGGCAGCATGGGCACCCCCGCCGCCGCGTAGTCCTCCTTGTAGCGCATCGCCAGTGCCCAGGTGTGCGGCGGCGTCCAGAAGAAGATCACCAAGAACATCACCAACGCGGGCCAGCCGATGGTGCCGGTAACCGCCGACCAGCCGATCACGACCGGCATGCAGCCGGCAGCCCCGCCCCACACCACGTTCTGGGAGGTACGCCGCTTGAGCATCATCGTGTAGACCAGCACGTAGAACGCGATGGTGGCCGTGGCCAGCAGGCCCGAGATCAAGTTGGTGGTACGCCAAAGCCAGATGAACGAGCCGACACCGAGCGCCAGGCTGAACACCAGGGCGTTGCGGGTCGGCACTGCCTCGCGGGCCAGCGGACGGCGCGCAGTGCGCTTCATCACCTTGTCGATGTCGGCGTCGACCACGCAGTTCAGCGCGTTGGCGCTGGCGGCGGCCAGCATCCCGCCGATCAGCGTGTTGAAGATCAGCAGCGGATTCACCGTGCCACGGTCCGCCAGCAGCATCGCCGGAATGGTCGTGACCAGCAGCAGCTCGATGATTCGGGGCTTGGTCAGCGACAGGTACGCCAACAACGTGCTGCGCACAGCGCGTATTCGGCGCGGCTGAGCGCGCTCGCGAATACTCACGTGATGACTCCTAGGATGGCAGCTGCGACGCCAGCTTCGACTTCGGACGGACGCCAGCTTCTACTACGGACGATGGTAGACCGCCTGGCCAGGTCGTCCGAATCGCAGGGTCAATTCACGGCGAATCCACACGGCGACGCCGACCTGCAACACTGCGCGTGCCCGCATTAGGGTGAGAATCAACCCGGCTTGTTTTGAAGACCTATCTCGAAGATGAGGACCCGACGTTCGTGACCACTGCCGCAGAGATCTCCGCTCTTACCCGCCCGCACCACCCCGCTGACTGGGCCGAGATCGACTCCGTCGCTGTCGACACCGCCCGGGTGCTGGCCGCAGACGCGGTGCAGAAGGTCGGTAACGGCCACCCGGGCACCGCGATGAGCCTCGCTCCGCTGGCCTACACGCTGTTCCAGCGGGTGATGCGCCACGACCCGTCCGACTCCACATGGCTGGGCCGCGACCGGTTCGTGCTGTCCTGCGGGCACTCCAGCCTGACCCTGTACATCCAGCTCTACCTGGGCGGTTTCGGGCTGGAACTGGCCGACATCGAAGCACTGCGCACCTGGGGCTCCAAGACCCCGGGTCATCCGGAGTTCCGCCACACCAAGGGTGTGGAGATCACCACCGGCCCGCTCGGACAGGGCCTGGCCTCGGCGGTCGGCATGGCGATGGCCGCACGGTATGAGCGCGGCCTGTTCGACCCGGACACGGCGCCCGGCGAGAGCCCGTTCGACCACTTCGTCTACGTGATCGCCTCCGACGGCGACATCCAGGAAGGCGTCACCAGTGAGGCCTCCTCGCTGGCCGGCGTTCAGCAGCTGGGCAACTTGATCGTGTTCTACGACCACAACAAGATCTCCATCGAGGACGACACCGCGATCGCCCTCTGTGAGGACACCGCGGCCCGCTACCGGTCCTACGGCTGGCACGTCCAGGAGGTCGAGGGCGGCGAGAACGTGACCGGCATCGAGGAGGCCATCGCCAACGCGAAGGCCGTCACCGACAAGCCCTCGTTTATCTCGCTGCGCACGATCATCGGCTACCCGTCCCCGGGCAAGATGAACACCGGAGCCATCCACGGTTCCGCGCTCGGCGGCGACGAGGTGGCCGCCACCAAGACCGCACTCGGATTCGACCCGGACAAGGCGTTCGACGTCCGCGAAGACGTGATCACCCACACCCGCGGGTTGGTGGCGCGCGGCAAGGCCGCCCACGCCGACTGGCAGGCGCAGTTCGAGGCGTGGGCAGCCCGCGAGCCGCAGCGCAAGGCGCTGCTGGACCGGTTGATCGCCGGTGAACTGCCCGAGGGCTGGGACGCCGAGCTGCCGTACTGGGAGCCCGGATCCAAGGCCGTTGCCACCCGCGCCGCGTCCGGCAAGGTGCTCAACGCAGTTGGCGCCAAGCTTCCTGAATTATGGGGCGGCTCAGCCGATCTGGCGGGCAGCAACAACACCACCATGGACGGCGTCAAGTCGTTCGGGCCGGCGTCGATCTCCACCGGCGAGTACACCGCCGACCCCTACGGCCGCACCCTGCACTTCGGGATTCGCGAGCACGCGATGGGCTCGATCCTGTCCGGCATCGTGCTGCACGGGCCCACCCGCGCCTACGGCGGGACGTTCCTGCAGTTCTCCGACTACATGCGGCCCGCGGTGCGGTTGGCGGCGCTGATGGACATCGACCCGATCTACGTGTGGACGCACGACTCGATCGGGCTCGGCGAAGACGGTCCGACGCACCAGCCGATCGAGCACCTGGCGGCGTTGCGTGCCATCCCCCGTCTGTCGGTGGTGCGACCGGCGGATGCCAATGAGACGGCCTACGCCTGGCGCACCGTCTTGGCCCGCGGCGCGAGCAGCGGTCCCGTCGGGCTGATCCTGACCCGGCAGAATGTGCCGATCATCGAGGGCACCGACGCCGAGGGCGTGGCACGCGGAGGCTACGTGCTGGGCGGCCTCGAAGCCGCCGGCACCGAGGACCCCGACGTGGTGTTGATCGCCACCGGTTCGGAGGTGCAGCTCGCGGTCGAAGCGCAGAAACTCTTGGCAGCCAAGGACATCAATGCCCGCGTGGTGTCGATGACGTGTCTGGAGTGGTTCGAATCGCAGCCGGCCGACTACCGCGACGCGGTGTTGCCGCCGTCGGTGTCGGCTCGGGTGGCGGTCGAAGCCGGTATCGCCCAGTGCTGGCACAAGATCGTCGGCGACACCGGCGAGATCGTGTCGATCGAGCGCTACGGCGAATCCGCCGACTACCAAACTCTGTTCCGTGAGTTCGGTCTGACCGCGGAGGCTGTCGTCGCCGCCGCCGAAAGAACACTGGAAAACTGACGTCAATCGAGGCCGATTGAGAAGGAGCGCAACATGACTCAGAATCCCAAGCTTGCCGCTCTCAGCGCCGCGGGCGTGTCGGTGTGGCTCGATGACCTGTCCCGTGACCGGCTCACGTCGGGCAACCTGGCCGACCTCGTCGCCACCCGCAGCGTGGTCGGGGTGACCACCAACCCGACCATCTTCCAGAAGGCGTTGGAGAAGGGTCACGCCTACGACAAGCAGCTGGCCGAGCTGGCCGCTCGCGGCGCCGATGTGGACGCGGTGATCCGCACCGTTACCACCGACGACGTACGCAACGCGTGCGACGTGCTGTCTGCGGCGTGGGAGGCGACCGACGGCGTAGACGGGCGAGTGTCGATCGAGGTCGATCCGCGTCTGGCCCACGAGACCGACAAGACCGTGGCCCAGGCCGTCGAGCTGTGGAAGATCGTCGACCGGCCGAACCTGTTCATCAAGATTCCGGCCACCAAGGCGGGCCTGCCAGCCATCACTGCCGTACTGGCAGAAGGGATTTCGGTCAACGTCACGCTGATCTTCTCCGTCGAGCGACACCGCGAGGTTATGGACGCCTACCTGGCCGGTCTGGAGGCCGCCAAGGCCGCCGGACACGACCTGGCCAAGATTCACTCGGTGGCGTCGTTCTTCGTCTCCCGGGTGGACACCGAGATCGACGCCCGGCTGGAGAAGATCGGCTCGGCCGAGGCCCTGGCGCTGCGCGGCAAGGCCGGTCTGGCCAACGCCCGATTGGCGTACGCGGCCTACGAAGAGGTCTTTACCGGCGAGCGCTTCGCCGCGCTTGCGGCCGACGGTGCTCGGGTGCAGCGCCCGTTGTGGGCATCGACCGGGGTCAAGAACCCGGACTACCCGGACACCCTCTACGTCACCGAGCTGGTCGCGGCCCACACCGTCAACACCATGCCCGAACCGACGCTGGACGCAGTCGCTGACCACGGGGACATCACCGGTGACACCATCGCCGGAACCGCGACGGCAAGCCAGCAGGTCTTCGACCAACTCGCCGCGGTGGGCATCGACCTGACCGATGTGTTCGTGGTACTGGAGAACGAGGGCGTCGAGAAGTTCGAAGCGTCCTGGGGCGAACTGTTGGACGCCACCGCAACCCAGCTCGAAGAGGCCAAGTGATCTGATGGCCGGCGCCGGGGCAGCGCGAAACACCCCTTCGGGGTGGCAGAACCCGCTGCGAGACAAGCGAGACAAACGCCTGCCCCGCATCGCCGGCCCGTGCGGCGTGGTGATCTTCGGGGTCACCGGCGACCTGGCCCGGCGCAAGTTGATGCCGGCGATCTACGACCTGGCCAACCGCGGGTTGCTGCCGGCGACCTTTGCGCTGGTCGGGTTCGCCCGCCGGGACTGGGCCGACGAAGATTTCGCCGACGTGGTCTACCAGGCCGTCAAGGAGCACGCCCGGACCCCGTTCCGGCAGGTGGTATGGGACCGGCTGGCGTCCGGATTCCGGTTCGTCACCGGCACATTCGATGACGATGAGGCCTTTGCCCGGCTGGCACAGACCCTCGAGGAACTTGACGCCGAGCGCGGCACCGGCGGCAATCACGCCTTCTACCTGTCGATCCCGCCCGGCGCGTTCCCACTGGTGTGCGAAAAGCTGCACTCGACCGGACTGGCTCGGCCCCGCGACGGCCGGTGGAGCCGGGTGGTGATCGAGAAGCCGTTCGGTCACGACCTGAACAGCGCGGTCGAGCTCAACAGCGTGGTCAACAGCGTGTTCCCCGAGGAGTCGGTGTTCCGGATCGACCACTACCTGGGCAAGGAGACCGTCCAGAACATCCTGGCGCTGCGCTTCGCCAACCAGCTGTTCGACCCGATCTGGAACGCCCACTACGTCGACCACGTGCAGATCACCATGGCCGAGGACATCGGCTTGGGCGGGCGAGCCGGCTACTACGACGGTATCGGCGCTGCCCGAGACGTTATCCAGAACCACCTGCTGCAGCTGCTCGCCCTCACGGCGATGGAAGAGCCGGTGAACTTCTCCCCCGCCGAACTGCAGGCCGAGAAGATCAAAGTGCTCTCGGCTACCCGGCTGGCGCAGCCACTGGATGAGACCACCTCCCGCGGCCAGTACGCCGCCGGCTGGCAGGGCGGCGAGCACGTCGTGGGCCTGCTCGACGAAGAGGGGTTCGCCCACGATTCGCGGACCGAGACCTTTGCGGCGATCACCCTGGAGGTCGACACCCGGCGCTGGGCTGGCGTGCCGTTCTACCTGCGCACGGGAAAGCGCCTGGGCCGGCGGGTCACCGAGATTGCGCTGGTGTTCAAGCGCGCACCGCACCTGCCGTTCGACGACACCATGACCGACGAACTGGGCAAGAACGCGTTGGTGATCCGGGTGCAGCCCGATGAGGGGATCACACTGCGGTTCGGGTCGAAGGTGCCGGGCCACTTGATGGAGGTCCGCGACGTCAACATGGACTTCTCCTACGGATCGGCGTTCTCCGAGGATTCACCGGAGGCCTATGAGCGTCTGATCCTGGACGTGCTGTTGGGCGAGCCCTCCCTGTTTCCGGTCAACGCCGAGGTCGAATTGTCTTGGGAGATACTCGATCCGGTATTGGAGAACTGGGCCGAGCACGGCAAGCCCGAGCCGTATGTGGCGGGGAGTTGGGGACCGCAGTCGGCGTTCGAGATGCTGGAGCGTTCGGGCCGGGAATGGCGGCGCCCATGATCATCGAGTTGCCGAACACCACCACCACCGCGATCAACAAGAAGCTCAACGCGATCCGCGAGCAGGTCGGTGCGGCGACCACGGGCCGGGTGCTGACGCTGATCGTCGCCTTGGAGACCGACGCCCTGCTCGATGAGTCCATCGCGGCGGCCCACATCGCCAGCCAAGAACACCCGAGCCGGGTGATCGTGGTGGTCAGCGGAGATTCCGATGCCGACGAGTCCCGTCTGGACGCCGAGGTGCGGATGTTCGGCGATGCCGGCGCCAGTGAGGTGGTGGTGCTGCGGCTGTACGGTCCGCTGGCCAGCCATGCCGACGCGGTCGTCACGCCCTTCCTGCTGCCCGATATCCCGGTGGTTGCATGGTGGCCCGATGTCGCCCCGGCGGCACCGGCCACCGACCCGCTGGGGGCCCTGGCGTTGCGGCGGATCACCGATGCCACCAATGCCCCTGATCCCCGGGCAGCGATCAACAGCCGCCGTGACGGCTACACCGCCGGCGACACCGACCTAGCGTGGAGTCGCATCACCTACTGGCGGGCGTTGCTCGCCTCCGCGCTGGATCAGCCACCGTTCGAGCCGATCCGCTCGGCGGTGGTCTCCGGGCTGGCGACCGAACCGGCCTTGGACATCCTGGCCGGCTGGCTGGCCAGTCGCATCGACGGTCCGGTGCGGCGCGCGGTCGGCGAACTGAAGATCGAATTGACCCGCGACAGCGAGACCGTGGCGCTCAGCCGGCCCCAGGATGGGGTCACCGCCACTTTGAGCCGCACCGGCAGGCCCGCGGCGCTGGTGCCGCTGCCCCGCCGGGTGACCGCGGAGTGTCTGGCCGAAGATCTGCGCCGGCTCGATGCCGACGTCATTTACGGTGCCGCGCTGACGGGCCTGGAAGAAGTGGAGTATCTGTGATCGTTGCGACCTACCCCGACGCCGCCGCACTGGTCGCCGCTGCCGGTGACCGGCTGGCCGATGCCGTCGAATCGGCCATCGCCGCCCGGGGGCGGGCATTGGTCGTGCTGACCGGCGGCGGCAACGGAATCGCACTGCTGCATCGCCTCGGAGAGCACGCCGCGCGGATCGACTGGGCAAGGGTGCAGCTGTTCTTCGGTGACGACCGCTTCGTTCCGGCGGCCGACCCCGACCGCAACGACAAGCAGGCCCGTGAGGCACTGTTGGGCCGCATCGAGATCCCGGCTGCCAACGTGCACGCCATGCCGGCTAGCGATGGCGAATACGGCGACGACCTCGACGCCGCCGCGCTGGCCTATCAGGAGGTACTGGCAGCCAACGCCGAGCCGGGCCAGCCCGCACCGGATTTCGACGTGCACCTGCTCGGCATGGGCCCCGAGGGCCACGTCAACTCGTTGTTTCCCGACACCGCGGCCGTCAAGGAGAGCACCCGGCTGGTGGTTGGGGTACCTGATTCACCCAAGCCGCCCCCACGCCGAATCACGTTGACACTGCCCGCGATCCGTCGCTCCCGCGAGGTGTGGCTGGTGGTGGCCGGTGAGTCCAAGGCCGAGGCAGTAGCTGCCGCGGTCGGTGGCGCCGACCCCGTCGCGGTGCCCGCCGCCGGAGCGACAGGGCGCGAGCAGACGGTGTGGCTGCTCGACGAGGCGGCTGCCTCGAGGTTGCCCGCCACGTCATAATGAGCGCTATGGCAGACAGAAACTCGGGCACCGGCACGGAACGTAAGCGGCTCAAGACCTTGGCTCAGGCGGCACTGAACGCCGACGTGACCGTCGGGCAGCTTGAGGATGTCCTCGGCGGTCTGGGTAACACGATGAATGAGCTGAACAGTTCACTCGCGGGCCTCAACGCCACCGTCGAGCGGCTGGGCGCCGGCCTGGACCATCTTGACGAAACCATGGGCAGTCTCGACGACTTGGCCCGCCGCCTGGTCACACTGATCGAACCGGTGGAGGCCATCGTCAGCCGGATCGACTACCTGGTCGAAGTCGGCGAGACGGCCATGTCACCGCTGGCGGCGACCGAGAATGCGGTCCGCGGCGTGTTCAACGCCATGCGGAATCGGGTGGTGCGCTGACGCGCGGCCGCCCGCGAGATCGGATTCACGCAGCGAAAGTTCGAGTAGCGACCTGCATCAGCAGGATCTCGCGACCGGGGCGGCCGCGGCGCAGTGCCACGGCCAACCCGGCTCAGGCGTACTTGATGAGCAGGCCGACGGCGATGATCGAGATCAGCCAGATGGCGATGACGAAGTAGGTCAGCCGGTCCAGGTTCTTCTCGACCACGGTCGAGCCGGACAGGCTGGACTGCACACCGCCACCGAACAGGGTCGACAGGCCGCCACCCTTGGCGCGGTGCAGCAGCACCAGCAGAATCACCAGCAGGCTGGTGATCACCAAGAGAATCTGCAGCGTCAAGATCATGCCGCTACCCTACCGTTCGCCCGGGGCCGGCCCCGGCGCCGGGTCAAGGGAGGGGCCCGCCGGCGGCCAGCGCCGCCAGCATCGCGAACTGCTCACCGTCCAGCGAGGCTCCGCCGACCAAGCCGCCATCCACGTCGGGCTGGCCGATGAGTTCTCCGACGTTCTTGGCGTTGACCGAACCGCCGTAGAGCACCCGGACGGTGTCGGCGATCTTGGGCGAGGCGAGCTTGCCCAATTCCGCGCGCACGGCCGCGCAGACCTCCTGCGCGTCGGCCGCGCCGGCCACCCGGCCGGTGCCAATGGCCCACACTGGTTCGTAGGCGATGACACTCGCACCGATCTGCTCGGCACTCAGCCCGGCCAGCGAGCCGCGCAACTGCTCCAAGCAATGCTCGACGTGGCTGCCGGCCTCCCGGATCTCCAGGTGCTCGCCGATGCAGATGATCGGGGTCAGGCCGTGCTTGAGGGCAGCAGCGGCTTTCGCGGCAACCAGTGCGTCGTCCTCACCGTGGTAGCTACGACGCTCGGAGTGCCCGACGACGACGAAGGTGCAACCCAGCTTGGCCAGGAACGCACCGCTGACCTCGCCGGTGTAGGCGCCCGCGTCGTGCTGCGAGACGTCCTGGGCGCCGAAAGTCAGCCGCAGCTTGTCCCCGTCGACCAGGGTCTGCACGCTGCGCAGGTCGGTGAAGGGCGGCAGGACCGTCACATCGACGTGATCGAAGTACTTGTCCGGCAGCGCAAAAGCCACCTTCTGCACCAGTGCGATGGCCTCGAAGTGGTTGAGGTTCATCTTCCAGTTGCCGGCGATCAACGGCTTGCGACTCATTGCGACCCTCCGTTTTCCGATCCGGTTTCTAAGACCTGCAGACCCGGGAGTGATTTGCCCTCAAGGTATTCCAGGGACGCCCCACCGCCGGTGGAGATGTGCGAGAAACCATCCTCCGGCAGGCCCAGCGCCCGTACCGCCGCGGCAGAGTCGCCCCCGCCGACGACGCTGAAGGCGCCCTTGGCGGTGGCGGCTGCGATCGCCTCGGCCACTCCCCTGGTGCCTGCTTCGAAGGCCGGGAACTCGAACACGCCCATCGGGCCGTTCCAGAAGATGGTCTTGGCATTGCCCAGCAGCGCGGCGAACCGCTCCACCGAGCCGGGGCCGATGTCCAGGCCCATCTTGCCGTCTGGAATGGCGTCGGCGTCGACGGTCTCGCCGGTGGCGGCGGCGTCGAACTTGTCGGCGACGACGATGTCCACCGGCAACCGCAGCACATCGGCGTAGTCATCCAGCAGTTGCCGGCAGGTGTCTACCATGTCGGCCTCCAGCAGCGAGGTTCCGACCTGAAGGCCTTGGGCGGCCAGGAAGGTGAAGCACATGCCGCCGCCGATCACGATGCTGTCGGCCTTGGTGGCCAGCGACTTGATCACGCCCAGCTTGTCGGAGACCTTGGATCCGCCCAGCACCACGGCGTAGGGCCGTGCGGTTGATTCGGTCAGCTGCTGCAGCACGTTGATCTCGGCCGCGACCAGGGTCCCGGCGTACGCCGGCAGCAGGGTGGCGATGTCGTAGACCGACGCCTGCTTGCGGTGCACCACACCGAATCCGTCCGAGACGAACGCTCCCGGCGACCCGTCCGGCGCGGCGACCAGCTCGGCCAGTGCCCGGGCCAGAGCCAGGCGCTCGTTGTCGTCCTTGCTGGTCTCTCGCGGGTCGAAACGGATGTTCTCCAGTAGCAGCACGTCGCCGTCGGTCAGGCCTTCGGCGCGGGCCAGGGCATCGGTGCCGACCACATCACCGGCCAGCTGGACATGCCGGCCCAACTGCTCGCCGAGCGCGGCCGCGACCGGCGCCAGCGAGAGCTTGGGATCCGGACCGCCCTTGGGCCGGCCCAGGTGCGCGGTCACCACCACCTTGGCGCCGGCGTCCACCAGCGCACGCAGGGTGGGCACCGAGGCGATGATCCGGCCCGCGTCGGTGATCTTGCCGTTCTCGTCGAGCGGGACGTTCAGGTCGGAGCGCACCAGCACGCCCCGACCCGAAACACCTTCGGCGATCAGTTCAGAGACAGCCTTGACCGAAGACACAGCCACGATCGCGTTACAGCGACTTGCCGACGAGGGCGATGAGGTCGACCAGACGGTTGGAGTAGCCCCACTCGTTGTCGTACCAGGAGACCACCTTGGCCTGGTTGTCGATGACCTTGGTGAGCCCGGAGTCGTACAGCGACGAGTGCGGGTCGGTGACGATGTCACTCGACACGATCGGGGCGTCGTAGTACTTCAGGATGCCCTTCATCGGCCCCTCGGCGGCGGCCTTCATGGCGGCGTTGATGTCTTCGACCGACGCCGACTTGGCCAGCTCGGCGGTCAGGTCGGTGACCGAGCCGGTGGGGATCGGCACCCGCAGCGCGTAACCGTCCAGCTTGCCCTTGAGCTCGGGGAGCACCAAGCCGATCGCCTTGGCGGCGCCGGTGCCGGTGGGCACGATGTTGATGGCGGCGGCGCGGGCGCGACGCAGGTCGCTGTGCGGGCCGTCCTGCAGGTTCTGGTCTTGGGTGTAGGCGTGGATGGTG
Source organism: Mycobacterium sp. SVM_VP21 (assembly GCA_024758765.1). Taxonomy (NCBI): domain Bacteria; kingdom Bacillati; phylum Actinomycetota; class Actinomycetes; order Mycobacteriales; family Mycobacteriaceae; genus Mycobacterium; species Mycobacterium cavoris. The sequence continues at coordinate 2,912,342 of CP101406.1, read as the reverse complement.
GTCATCAGGCCCTTGACGATGCCGAACTCGTCGTTGAGCACCTTGGCCAGCGGGCCGAGGCAGTTCGTGGTGCACGAGGCGTTGGAGATGATGTTCTGGCTGCCGTCGTACTTGTCGTCGTTGACGCCCAGCACGATGGTGATGTCCTCATCGGTGGCCGGGGCGGAGATGATGACCTTCTTGGCGCCGGCGTCCAGGTGGCCCTTGGCCTTGGCGGCGTTGGTGAAGATGCCGGTGGACTCGACGACGACGTCGACACCCAGGTCACCCCAGGGCAGGGCTGCCGGGCCTTCCTTGACCTCGAGGGCCTTGATCTTGGTGTTGCCAACGACGATGGTGTCGTCGCCCTCGAGGCTGACGTCGTGGGGCAGGCGACCCAGGATCGAGTCGAACTTCAGCAGGTGCGCCAGGCTGGCGTTGTCGGTCAGGTCGTTGACCGCGACGATCTCGATGTCGGTGTTGTTGCCCAGGGCTTTCTGTGCGTCCAATGCCCTGAAGAAGTTGCGCCCGATGCGGCCGAAGCCGTTCACGCCTACCCGGACCGTCACTGGTCTCTCCTCGTGTCACTCAATGTTTGATGTACGCCGACAGCCAGCCTAATGGGCACCGTTTCGCGACCGCACGGGCCCTGACCAGTTGCCGGACGTAGCGTGGCGCGGGGGGTGATTCTTGTGCTCAGACAACTCACCGTCCGCGCCAGCTCCATCGACGTCCTGGAAGCCGTCGGGACCGTGACGGCCGACGATTACCGACGAGTGTTTGCGCCGCTGGTTGAGCAAGCGCGTACTTCGGGACGCCGAATGCGGCTGCTCTACCAATTCGGTCCGGACTTCACGCGCATCACGCCGGGAGCGCTGTGGGCCGACACCCGGCTGGGCTTGACCTATGCGCAACTGCTGGACGGTTGCGCGGTGGTCAGCGACATCGGCTGGATCGCGACGCCTGCCCGGCGCATCGGCGAGTACATGCCCTGTCCGGTCCGGGTATACCCGGACCGGCAGCGCGACGCTGCGGTCACTTGGCTGACATCGCTTCCGGAGTGCCCACCTGTTTCGATCGGCGCGATGACGAAGGCCTACCTCGGTGGCGTGGCAGCTGCAGTCGCGAGCCTGGGCCCACTAATTTTCTCGCGACTCAATCACCCCGGGGGCTAGCCGCCTCGGCGCCCGCTGTGACGTGATCCGGACGGGGAGCTCGTCGCCGGGTTCGGGCCACGGCTGGCGGCTGAGCATTTCGGCAACTGCCACATAGCCGGCTTCGATCAGCCCGGATTTGGCGTCGACAATCCGATAGGCCTGCTCTTTCCGATGGATGGGTTGGCCTTCGAGCACGATCACCCGCAGGTCCCCCTCGGCGAAGTGGCACCGACGCTGCACGGCCGCGAGCAGCTGCTCGTTGTGCAGGTGTCCTTCACCGAAGTTCCACCCGATCAGCGGACCGGCGATGATCTCGCCGTCGCGGATGTTGTAGTCGGCCACGTCGTCCACCGCGCGAGACAGCAGACCGTTCAGCGCCCGGCCCTGCAGATGCATGGCGCGGAATGCTCCCGGGACTTTGTCGGCGACGAGATCGGCGGTGGCCTGGTCATAGAACTTCGCCAACTGGTTGATGACCAGCGCCGAGCTCTTGACCACGTTGGCCTCCACGATGTCCTCGGTGCCGGCGCGGAAACACCAGAAGCTGGCCGCCCAGTTTCCGGCGTAATAGCGCATCGCCGGAAGGAATGAAATCTGCTGCGGAAACATGTTTCCGGCGACCGGGATAACGATGAGTCCGGTGAAGAGGATGGCCATCAACAGCGGCGACCGCAGGTCATAGACGCTGACTTCGGAGTGTTGTCCGAATAGGAAGAACAGCGAGAATCCGAAGAACACATTCCATTCCAACGGGACTCCCATCGGGAGGTTGGACAGGATGTTGAGGTGGAAGATCACCATGAACGCGATCAAGAACCACCGCCACGGGTGATCGCCGGCGACGAGCACCAGTAGCGCCGGCACGACGAACTCGGCTGTGGTGCCGCCGACGTGTGCCATCAGCTTCGGTATCCGGGTGGGGCGCAGGTCGTTGACGTGATCGCGGTACATCCGGTGTTTGAGGCCGGTGAAGATCTTTGAGCGCAGCAGGGCATTGTTGCTCGTCATCACCGCGACCACGTAGGGAAAGTGATGGTTGAGCTTGGAGGTGGCCGCACCCCACCACAGCCCGAGGATGATGAGCTTGTACGCGGCCATCTGGTCGACGTAGGGAAAGAAGAAGACGAGCAGCGTCAGGCCGTAGTGCTCGGCGCGGGAGGCCAGGAAGATCGTCTTGTCCCGCAGGCCCAGCAGCACCAGTGCGGCGATCGTCGGCGCCACCACCATCGGATCTAACAGACCTACCGGGCCTGGATCGCCTTGCCCCGGTGACAGCAACACCCAGATACCGGAGGCCAGCACGGCGGCATACAGCGCGATGTCGATCACGGTGCGAGTGTCGCCGCGGGTGAACCGGACCTTGTCGGGCCAGGGCGGCAATCGGATTGTGTTGGGCCGCAACCAGTACAGGACACCGCCGATAGGCGGCCAGAACCGGGCCGTCAGCGGACCGGATCCGCAGCCCAGGCCCAGAATCTCGAACAGCAGGCTGAAGACGACGAGCTTCTGGTAGACGATGGGCTGCGTCCACCACTCGCTGATGCGGCCGAGCCCGCCCAGACCCGGGGTCAGCGCAATCACCGTCGCCGCACCGGCGGCGTAGGCCGCGATCTTGATCAGGTAGAGCAGGTAGATCGCCGATGGGGTGCCGAAGCCCTGTTCGGCCCAGTGCCTGCTGCAGACCTGGATCCGCCTCGGCCACGGGGTGGCACGCCACGTTTCGGGGTCGACGTCGGGAACCGACGGTTGGATGAACCCCATACTGTCCTCACTCCCTGCCGTGTGCCGCGTTCAGTTATAGCGGTCGGCGCAGCCGCGGGATGGGAGTTTCGGTTCGCTCGACGAAGCGGACCGCCGGCCATGGCCTATCGGCCGCGGTATCCGGCTTAGGATCTGGCTTCAGAGAATTTCTTCCATCCGCGGGCATCCTCTGATGTGCGCTGTATCAGTCGACGACGGCAGGTCAGTGAGCGATCCAACGAGTGCGGGTTCCCTGGCGGTGACGCAGCGGCCGGTGCCGAAGATGGCCCGGCTGCCGGTGGCGATCGTCGCCGCCACGGCCGCCGCAGTGCACCTGGCGGTAGCGACCAGATATGGCTGGTTCCCCGATGAGTTCTATTTCGTCATCTGCGGTCGCCACCTGGCGTGGGGATACGTCGACCAACCCCCGCTGGTGCCCCTGCTGGCGCACATCGCCGAAGCGGTCCCCGGTGGTGGTCTGCTGACGCTGCGGTTGTTCGCCATCGCCGCACACGTCGGTTGCATCGTGTCGGCGGCACTGCTGACGGCGGAATTCGGCGGCCGGCGTCTGGCACAGGTCATCGCCGCCGCTGCCGTGGCAGCCTGCCCGGCATTCGTCGGCCTGTCCATGTATTTCGGCCCAACCGTCACCGATCAACTGGTCTGGCTGACCGTGCTCGCCCTGGTTGCCCGAGCACTACGCCTCGACACCACGCCGTCCTGGCTGCTTGCCGGCGCGGCCGCCGGCATCGGGCTGGAGAACAAGCACACCGCCGTGGTGCTGATTGCTGGAATCGCTGCGGGGCTGGTGATATTCGAACGTGAGACGCTGCGTACGCCTCGCCCCTGGCTCGCCGCCGGCTTGGCGACTCTCTTGGCCGCGCCGAACCTTTGGTGGATGGCACAGCATGGGTGGCCGAACCTGCAGTTTGCGCGGATGATCTCGCAACATTCGCGCGACACGCTCGGTTCGTTGATTCAACTGCCGCTGCTGACAATAGGGCTTGCCGGCCCGCTACTGGTGGTGCTGTGGGTGTTCGGGATCCGATGGTTGGCGTCACCGGCCCAGCGTGAACACCGTTGGATATTGGTCGTGGTTGCGGTCGCATTGGTCGTCTTCACCTGCGCCAGCGGCAGGCCCTACTACGCGGCCCCGGTATTCGCGGTGCTGTACGCGGCCGGAGCCGTGCGTGTCGAGTCAGCTCGAACAGTCGGCTTACAGCCCAATTCAACGGACGAGAATGCCTGGCTGCCGCTGCGCTGGACAGCCACTCTTGCGGTGTCCTTCGTGGGCGCCGTTCTCCTATGCCTGCCCGTGCTGCCGATCTCGGCGGCCCAGGCACTACGTCACATCAACCCGTGGCTGGCCTCGACATACGGCTGGCCGCAGTTCACCAAACAGGTGGTTACCATAGCTTCATCCCTGCCCGCTCACGTTCCGATCTTCACCGGTTACTACACCGAAGCCGGCGCATTGAGCATCCTCGGACCAGCCGCCGACCTTCGACATCCGGTATACAGCGCGCACAACAACTACGCCCTGTGGGGGCCGCCGAAAGGCAGCCCGGACACTGTGCTTTGCGTGGGCGACTTCCCGCGCAGCTACCTACTCGACTACTGGTCCCAGGTCAGCACGTTGGCGACTGTGACTGCCGACGACGGCGAACACACCTGGGAAACCGATCGTACGATTTATCTGTGCCAGCAGCCTCGCGGCACCTGGGCCGAAATGTGGCCATCGCTCAGTCATTTCCACTGACGGCTAACGCCGGACCCGCTAGGCGTCTTCGAGCAGCTCCGGGGTGACCGCGGACTCGGTGTCGGGAATGCCGTCCTGCTTGGCCTTGCGGTCGGCCATCGATAGCAGCCTCCGGATGCGTCCTGCCACCGCGTCCTTGGTCATCGGCGGGTCGGCCAGTCGGCCCAGTTCCTCCAGGGAGGCCTGCCGGTGCTCGACGCGCAGCTTGCCGGCCGAAGCCAGATGGTCGGGCACGGTGTCGCCGAGGATCGCCAGTGCACGTTCCACTCGCGCTGCCGCGGCCACGGCCGCCCGCGCGGAGCGGCGCAGGTTGGCGTCGTCGAAGTTGGCCAGTCGGTTGGCGGTCGCCCGCACCTCGCGGCGGATCCGGCGCTCTTCCCAGACCAGCCGGGTGTCTTGGGCACCCATTCGGGTCAGCAGCGCCCCGATCGCCTCGCCATCGCGCACCACCACCCGGTCCGCGCCACGGACCTCGCGCGCCTTGGCACTGACACCGAGCCGGCGCGCCGCGCCGACCAGCGCCAGGGCGGCCTCCGGGCCTGGGCAGCCGACCTCCAGAGCCGACGAGCGACCCGGCTCGGTGAGGGAACCGTGCGCCAAAAATGCTCCCCGCCAAGCAGCTTCGGCGTCAGCGACACTGCCACCGACGACCTGGGCGGGCAGGCCCCGTACCGGGCGGCCGCGCAGGTCCAACAGCCCGGTCTGACGGGCCAAAGCTTCACCGTCCTTCGTCACGCGCAGCACGTAGCGGGTGCTCTTGCGCATTCCACTGGCGGTCAGCACATGCACGATCGCGTTGTAGCCGTACAGGTCGAAGATGTCTTTGCGCAGCCGCCGCGCGATGACCCCCAGGTCCACCTCGGCCTCGACCACCACTCGACCGGCCACAATGTGCAGCCCGCCGGCGAAGCGCAGCAGCGCCGCGACCTCGGCACGGCGCGCACTCACCGAACTGACCACGAGACGGCTCAGCTCGTCCTTGACTTCGGCCGTCATCGCCACGACTTGTCACCTCCCGGCCCGAGCCCGCTCGGTCCACTCACGCCGGATTGCCGGCCCCCGCCCTCAGCATGCGTCGCGACCGGTGTCGGAACGGTCAACGTCGATGCGTCGATGCTCCGAACCCCGTCCAGCGCCGCCGCCAACTTTCCTGGGTCATGTAAAGGTGTACCAGGTCGGGCCACGTCCACGAACCGAACCTCGGCAGCGAACAACGTGGCGGCACGCCGCAGCTGCTCGCGCTCCCGTTCATTGGGCACCCGGCCTGCGTCGATGATGATGTGGTCCACGGTGAAACCCGGCGCGTGTTGAGCCAATACGTGCAGGTGACGCTCCACCGAGAATCCCGCCGTCTCCCCCGGCTCGGCCACCAGGTTGAGCACCAGGGCGCGTCGGGCCGTGGTGTTCTGCAGCGCCGAGGCCAGTCCCGGTACCAAAAGGTGCGGGATCACGCTGGTGAACCACGAGCCCGGGCCGAGCACCACCAGATCCGCGGACATGATGGCGTCCACCGCTTGGCGAGTGGCCGGCGGATTGCCCGGCAACAGCCGTACCCGGCGCACCTTTCCCGGGGTGGTGGCGATGGCCACCTGGCCACGGATCAGCCGGAACAGTCGCGGGTCGGCTTCCAGCCCGGACACATCGGCTTCGATCTGCAGCGCGATCGGGCACATCGGCAGCACCCGCCCCTTGACACCGAGCATCCGGCCGAGCTCGTCGAGTGCGGCGACCGGGTCGGCCAGCACTTCGTTAAGACCGGCCAGCAGCAGATTGCCGATCGGATGCCCCGCAAGGGCACCGGAACCGCCGAAGCGATGCTGCAAGATGGTCGCCCACAGCTGGCCCTTCGGGGTGTCCGCGGCGAGCGCCGCCAGTGCCATCCGCAGGTCCCCGGGGGGTACCACGTCGAGTTCACCGCGCAGCCGACCCGACGAGCCGCCGTCGTCGGCAACGGTCACCACCGCGGTGACGTGCGGAGTCAACCGGCGGGCCGCCGACAGCGTCGCGTATAGGCCGTGCCCACCACCGAGCGCGACGATGCTCGGATTGCCGTGCGCGGGCTCAACACTCATTGGCGCCGCTTCTCCTCATCGCTTCGCTCTGCATCGTCGCCGGCGCAACTCATTCGCGGCCCAGATCCCGGTGCAGCACTCGCACCGACAGCTCGTCGTTGTCGTCTTGGGCATCCAACAGTCGCGCCAACGCCTCGGCGATGGCTACGCTGCGGTGCTTGCCGCCGGTGCACCCGATGGCCAGCGTCATGTACCGCTTTCCCTCTCGCCGATAGCCGCTCACCACCAGGGCCAACAGCCGGTGGTAGCCAGCGAGGAACTCATCGGCGCCGGGCTGGCTCAGCACGTAGTCGCGCACCGCCGGATGCTGCCCGGTATGCGGACGCAGTTCGTCGACCCAATGCGGGTTGGGCAGGAAACGCACGTCCATGACCATGTCGGCGTCCATCGGCAGGCCGTACTTGAAGCCGAAGGACTCCACCGTGATCGACGTGGGAGCGCTGACGGCGTCGCCGCCGAACATCTCCTCGATGCTCTCCCGCAGCTCGCGCACGCTGAGCACGGAAGTGTCGATGACGAGGTCAGCCACCGCGCGTACCGGCGCCAGCATGATCCGTTCGGCCGCGATGCCTTCGGTGAGGGTCTGCTGGCCCTGCAGGGGGTGGCTGCGGCGGTTGTGCTCGTAGCGCCGAATCAGTACGTCGTCGCTAGCCTCCATGAACAGCACGCGCGGGTTGATGCCACGGGTGGCCAGTTCGGTGCGCACCGAGTCCAGGTCGCCCGTGAAACCGGCCGAGCGCACATCCATCACGACTGCCAGCTGGGTGATTCGGGACCCCGCCGCCAGCCCCAGATCCACCATGCGGGTGATCAGGTCTGGTGGCAGATTGTCGGCCACGTACCAGCCCAGGTCCTCCAGGACTTTCGCCGCGGTGCCGCGCCCCGCGCCGGACAGTCCGGTCACCAGGACCACATCGATACCGGCGCCGTCTCCGGAGCCGGCAACATCGTGCTCCCGTACGCCTTTCGGTGATTCCGTGGTCATCCCGACATCCGTTGCTGTTCAGCGGCGCCCGCCGCGCCGTCGGCTCCCAGCGCCTCGAGGACGGCCGCGGCGGTCGCCGCGCCGATCCCCGGGATCGAGGTGAGCTCTTCGACGGTAGCCCCTTTCAGTCGTGCCACCGAACCGAAATGAGAGATCAGCACCTTGCGCCGATGCTCGCCCAGCCCGGGCACCGCATCTAACACCGACTCCGTCATCCGCTTGGACCGCTTGCTTCGATGGTAGGTGATGGCGAACCGGTGCGCCTCGTCTCTAATCCGCTGCAACAGGTAGAGCCCTTCGCTCTGCCGGGGCAAGATGATCGGGTCCGGCTCGGACGGCACCCACACCTCCTCCAATCGTTTGGCCAGGCCGATGGTTGCGACGTCGGTGATGCCGAGCTCGGCCAGCACCGCGGCCGCAGCATTGACCTGCGGCGCACCGCCGTCCACCACGTAGAGGTTAGGCGGATAGGCAAACTTACGTGATTTTCCTTCGGGGGCAAGGACTTCAGCATCCAGGTGCCGACGGAACCTACGCCGCGTCACTTCGGCGATCGAGGCCACATCGTCGGAACGTCCCTCGCCGGCAGCCTCCCGAATCGCGAAGTGACGATAGTCCGACTTGCGGGGCAGGCCGTCCTCGAACACCACCAGTGACCCGACGACATCGGTGCCCTGCACATGACTGATATCGACACATTCGATGCGCAGCGGGGCGTCGGACAGGCCCAGGGATTCCTGAATATTCTGCAGCGCAGCGGATCTAGCTGTGAAATCCCCGGCCCGCTTCATCTTGTGTTGTTGCAGTGCATCTTTCGCATTGCGCTCGACCGTCTCGGCCAGCACCCGCTTGTCGCCGCGCAGCGGGACTCGCAGCGCGACCCGCGAACCCCGCAGCTCAGACAGCCAGCTGGTCAGCTCGTCGGCGTTGGCCGGCAGGCAGGGCACCAACACCTCGCGTGGCACCGGGTTCGTCGGCTCGTCGGCCGCGCCTTCCAATTCGGCCTGGTCGCCGTAGAACTGGGTGACGAACTGCTCGACCAGTTGCCCCAGGGAGCTGTCGGCATCGCCGGGGTCGCCGGGCTTCTCGACGATCCAGCCGCGCTGCCCACGCACCCGGCCGCCGCGCACGTGAAACACCTGAACCGCCGCTTCCAGCTCGTCCTCGGCGAACGCCACCACGTCGGCGTCGGTCCCGTCGCCGAGCACCACGGCCTGCTTCTCCAGGGCGCGTTTGAGGGCGGCGACGTCGTCGCGCAGACGGGCGGCGCGTTCGAAGTCCAGTTCGTCGGAGGCGGCCAGCATCTGCTGCTCGAGACTGCGGACCAGCCGGTCGGTCTTGCCGGCCAGGAAATCGCAGAAGTCGTCCACGATCCGCCGGTGCTCCTCGGCGCTGACCCGACCGACGCACGGCGCGGAGCATTTGCCGATGTAGCCGAGCAGGCAGGGCCGGCCGATCTGCTGGTGGCGCTTGAACACACCCGCCGAGCAGGTGCGAGCCGGAAAGACCCGCAGGAGCAGGTCCAGGGTTTCGCGAATCGCCCAAGCATGGGAGTAGGGCCCGAAGTAGCGCACTCCCTTGCGGCGCGGCCCGCGGTAGACCATCAGCCGCGGATACTCCTCGTTGAGAGTGACCGCCAACACGGGGTAGGTCTTGTCGTCGCGGTAGCGGACGTTGAACCGCGGGTCGAACTCCTTTATCCAGTTGTATTCCAGCTGGAGAGCCTCGACCTCGGTGTTGACCACCGTCCACTCCACCTTGGCGGCGGTGGTCACCATCTGGCGGGTGCGCGGGTGCAGGCCGGCGATGTCGGCGAAGTACGACGTCAACCGTGACCGCAGGCTTTTCGCCTTGCCCACGTAGATGACCCGGCCGTGCGGGTCGACGAACCGGTAGACGCCGGGCGCGACGGGGATGGACCCGGGCGCCGGACGATAGGTCGCGGGGTCTGGCACGGTAACCAGGCTAGCGCGCGGCTTTTCCCCCGCGAGCAGACGCAGAATCGCACTCGAAGGGCCTCATGGGCGCGATTCTGTGTCTGCTCGCGGGGGCGACGGCCGGTAGCGCGAAACCAGGGCCCGCAACTCCCGCATGGCCTGCACGGCGTGCTCTTTGTCGGCGGACTGGATGGCCACCAGCGGAATGTATTCGTCGTCGGGCAGTTCGAGCCGGGCCCAGCGCTTGCCCGGCGGGAAGGTCACGCCGACCACCTGCGACCACGGAATCAACCGATCGCCAAGCGCATTGCGGACCGACACCCCCGACTCGCCCGCCCGCACACGGGCCCGCGTCAACAGCAGCAGCGAGCCGGCGACGATCAGGCCCAACACCACCACCGCCACTCGGTCATAGGTCCGAAAGATCACCCCGCTGGCGCGGATCGTCAGCAGGAAGCTGACCACCACGTGGATCGTCACGATCGCGATCGCGACGATCCACACGCCGTAGCGCATCATGCGCGGACGTACCTGAAGATCCCAGCGCGGGGATCCGCCCGGGGACGTCACGGTGCGGCGCGAAGCTCGCGCAGGCTCAGCGCCGTACTGAGCGCTGCGGCGGCTGCCTGAGCACCCTTGTCCTCGGTCGAATCAGGCAATCCGGCGCGGTCCAGCGCCTGCGCTTCATCGTTGACGGTGAGCACGCCGTTGGCCACCGGGGTCGACGCGTCCAGCGACACCCGGGTCAGACCCTGAGTCACTGCGTCACACACATAGTCGAAATGCGGTGTGGCACCGCGGATCACGACTCCCAGCGCGACAACGGCGTCATGGTTGCGGGCAACTTCCTGCGCCACCACCGGGATCTCGATCGCTCCGAGCACCCGCACCACCGTCGGCTCGGCGATGCCTGCGTCGGCGGCAACCTTGCGGGCCCCGGCGAGCAGGGCATCACAGATACGGGTGTGCCACGTGCTGGCCACGATCGCCAGACGCACATCAGAGGCGTCGAGCGCCGGCATCTCCGGCACTCCCGCGGCTGGACTCATCTACAGCGCTCCGCCGAATTCGTCCGGCAGCTGCGAGGCGTCGTCGAAGTCCTCCAAGCCGGTCAGTTCATGACCCATCCGGTCGCGCTTGGTCAGCAGGTAGCGGATGTTCTCGGAGTTGGCCCGCACCGGCAGCGGCACCCGCTCGATGATGTGCAGGCCATAGCCGTCCAGCCCGACGCGCTTGGCCGGGTTGTTGGTGAGCAACCGCATGGAACGAACACCGAGGTCCGAGAGGATCTGCGCCCCGATTCCGTAGTCGCGGGCGTCGGCCGGCAAGCCGAGTTTGAGGTTGGCGTCGACGGTGTCGTCGCCGGCGTCCTGCAGTTGGTAGGCCTGCAGTTTGTGCAGCAGACCGATGCCGCGGCCCTCGTGCCCACGCATGTAGAGCACCACCCCGCGGCCCTCCTGCGCGACCATCGCCAGCGCCGCGTCCAGCTGCGGGCCACAGTCGCAGCGCCGGGAGCCGAACACATCGCCGGTAAGGCACTCGGAGTGCACGCGAACCAGCACGTCGTCGCCGTCGTTGTTCGGCCCGGCGATCTCGCCGCGAACCAGCGCGACATGCTCGACGTCCTCGTAGATGCTGGTGTAACCGACCGCCCGGAACTCGCCGTGACGGGTCGGGATGCGAGCCTCAGCGACCCGTTCGATGTGCTTTTCGTGCTTGCGCCGCCACTCGATCATGTCGGCGATGGAGATCAGGGCCAGGCCGTGCTCGTCGGCGAAGACTCGCAGCTCTTCGGTCTGGGCCATGGCGCCCTCGTCCTTCTGGCTGACGATCTCGCAGATCGCGCCGGCAGGTTGCAGGCCGGCCATCCGGGCCAGGTCGACCGCGGCCTCGGTGTGGCCCGGCCGGCGCAGTACCCCGCCGTCCTTGGCACGCAGCGGCACCACGTGGCCCGGGCGGGTGAAGTCGTCGGCGACACTGCCCGGGTCGGCCAGCAGACGCATCGTGGTGGCCCGGTCAGAAGCCGAAATCCCGGTGCCCACATTGTTTTTGGCGTCGACGGTGACGGTGTAGGCGGTACCGTGCTTGTCCTGGTTCACCGCATACATCGGCAGCAGGCCCAGCCGGTCGCAGATGGCGCCGTCCAGGGGGACACACAGATAGCCGGAGGTGTAGCGGACCATGAACGCCACCAATTCGGGGGTGGCCTTCTCGGCGGCGAAGATCAGATCGCCTTCATTCTCGCGGTCTTCGTCGTCGATGACGACGACGGCCTTGCCAGCCGCGATGTCGGCAACCGCCCGCTCGACGGTGTCCAACTTCGTCATCTGTGCCACCTTGGTTTCGCCGTCGGAAAGCGCCCCGTCGGCGCAACCCGCCCATCCAGTATGAACCACCCCGGACTCAGGGTTTGCCCCGTGGACTCATTCCGTGGGCTTTGTCACCAGTCGCTCGACGTACTTGGCGATCACGTCCACCTCGAGATTCACCACCGTGCCGACCGGCGCCCGGCCCAGGGTGGTCAGTTCCAAGGTGGTCGGTATCAGCGAGACTTCAAAGAAGTCGTCGGGGTCAGCACCCAGTCCGGAGACCGTCAGCGAGGTTCCGTCCACGGTGATCGAGCCCTTCTCCACCACGTAGCGCGCCAGCGACGCCGGCAGCCCGATCCGCACCACGTCCCAGTGCTGCCCGGGGGTGCGGGACAGCACTCGCCCGGTGCCGTCGACGTGGCCCTGCACGATGTGGCCGCCCAGCCGGCTGTTCAGAGCGGCCGCACGTTCCAGGTTCACCGAGCTTCCGACCTGCAACGATCCCAGGCTGGACCGCTCCAGCGTCTCGCGCATCACGTCGGCGCTGAACCGGCCGCCGGGTTGTACATCGACGACGGTCAAGCACACGCCGTTGACGGCGATCGAGTCGCCGTGGCGGGCGTCGGAGGTGACGGTGGGGCCCTGGATGACCAGGCGCGCAGCGTCGGCGAGGTCCTCTCGGCCGACCAGCTCGCCCAGCTCCTCGACGATTCCGGTGAACATCACCACAGGCTAGCGACGATCACCAGCGCGACGAAGTCGGGCGCAGTGGGTCGGCGCCATCAGGCCAAGCCGATCACCAGCGCGACGAAGTCGGGCGCAGTGGGTCGGCGCCGTCGAACAATGTCTACGCTGCCCCACCTCGACCGGGCGGCCTCTATACGATGTCCCCCATGCGCAGACTTCTCATTGCCCTGGCCACCGCGACCACTGCCGCCGCGCTGTTCGCGGGCTGTTCTTCCAAGGATGCCGGCGGACCGTTGCCGGACGCTACGACGCTGGTCAAGGAATCGGCCACCACCACCGCCAACCTCAAGAGCGCGCACCTGGCGCTCTCGGTGACCGGCCAGATCAAGAACCTCCCGGTCAAGTCCCTTGAGGGCGACCTGACCACCCAGCCGACCACCGCGGCCAAAGGCAGCGCGACCATCATGATGCTGGGCTCGGATGTCGACGCCAAGTTCGTCGTGATCGATGGCGATCTCTACGCGGCGATCACCGGTGATGACTACGACAACTACGGCTCGGCCGACAAGATCTACGACGTTGCCGCGATTCTGAGCCCGGAAAAGGGCTTGGCCAACATGCTGTCCAACCTGACTGACGCGAAGGCCGCCGGCCGCGACACCATCAACGGCCAGAAGGCCGTCCGGATCACCGGCAACGCGCCCGCCGACGCCGTGAACTCCCTGGCGCCGCAGCTCAAAGCCACCGCTCCGACCCCGGCCACCGTCTGGATCCAGGAGGACGGTGACCACCAGCTGGTTCAGGCCCAGCTCACCCCCAGCGCGGGCAACGCCATCCAGATGACCCTGTCGAACTGGAATGCAGCTGTCACGATTGAGAAGCCGGCGGGAGCGTAATGCGGGTCAACCGCACACTCGCGATCAGCGCGGGAAGCCTCGCCGTCCTGCTCGGGGCACTCGACACCTATGTCGTGGTCACGATCATGCGCGACATCATGGCTCCGCAGCCGGCGGGTGTCGGCATCCCGATCAACAAGATCCAGCAGCTCACCCCAATCATCACCTGTTACCTGCTCGGCTACATCGCTGCGATGCCGCTGCTGGGTCGGGCCTCCGACCGATTCGGCCGCAAACTGCTGCTGCAGGTCAGCCTGGCCACATTCGCCATCGGATCGGTGGTGACGGCACTGTCGACGGACCTGTCGATGCTGGTGGTCGGCCGCACCATCCAGGGCGTCGCAGCCGGGGCACTGTTGCCGGTGACGTTCGCCCTCGGTGCTGACCTGTGGGCACAGCGCCGCCGGTCGGCGGTGTTGGGCTGGATCGCCGGCGCCCAGGAACTGGGCAGTGTGCTGGGTCCGCTGTACGGCATCTTCATCGTCTGGGCGCTGACCAGCTGGCGAGACGTGTTCTGGATCAACGTACCGCTGACCGTGCTGGCCATGGTGTTGATCCACGTCAGTCTCCCCCCGCAATCTCAGGACGCCGCACGGGAACGCGTTGATGTGGTCGGCGGGCTGCTACTGGCGGTGATCCTGGGACTGCTGACGATCGGCCTGTACAACCCAGACCCCAGCGCCAAGCAGGCGCTTCCCAACCACGGTGCGGCGTACCTGTTGTTTGCGGCGATCGCGCTGGTGGCGTTCGTGGTGTGGGAGATCAAGTCGCCGACGAAGCTGCTCGACCCGGCCGGCGCCCGGATTGGCCCGTTTCTGGCCGCGTTGGGCTCCTCGCTCTGCGCCGGCGCCGCACTAATGGTCACCCTGGTTGATGTCGAACTGTTCGGCCAGGGTGTGCTCGGCAAGACCCAGAACGAGGCGGCGATGCTGCTGCTGTGGTTCCTGGCCGCACTGCCCGTCGGCGCCGTGGTGGGCGGCGCGATCGCCACCGCGGTCGGTGACCGGCTGGTCACGTTCGTCGGGCTGCTGATCGCCGCCGGGGGCTACTGGCTGATCTCCAAGTGGCCGGTCGACCTGATGGCCTACCACCACGATGTCCTCGGCTTGAGCCTTCCGGCGGCACACACCGACCAGGTGCTAGCCGGCTTCGGTTTGGGCCTGGTGATTGGCCCGCTGACCTCAGCAGTGATGCGCGTGGTGCCGCCGCGGGAGCACGGTATTGCCGCGGCGGGTGTGGTGGTGGCCCGGATGACCGGGATGCTGATCGGCATGGCCGCCCTGTCGGCGTGGGGCCTGTACCGGTTCAACCAGATCCTGGCCGGCCTGCCCAAGATGCCCGGCGGCAGCCTGGCCGAGAAGATGGCCGCAACCGCGGCCAACTCCAAGCTGGCCTTCGCCATGATGTACGGCGAGATCTTCGGGATCACCGCCATCATCTGTGTGGTCGGCGCGGTGCTCGGATTGTTCATCGGCAGCAACGACGTGCACGCCGACGACCCGGAAGTGCCCGAGCCGGAGGCTGCCATCTCGCGGTGAGCGGTGCCAGCCGCTAGTGCGGCACCAAACTCAGCAGCAGGTCGGGGCCGATCTGCTCCGTGGTGTCGAATCGCCAGCGCAGTGCCCGGGCAATGTTGGATACGCCGACGTCGTCGACGGCGGTGACCGGTCCGCCTAGCAGGATCGGTGCCACGTAGGCCAGGATGCGGTCAATCGCTCCAGCTCGTAGGAATGCCCCGGCCAACGTGGGGCCGCCCTCGAGCAGCACGTCGGTGCGGTCGGAGAGTGCCCGCAGTACCTCGTCCGGGTCGTGGGTGCGGATCACCATGGTGCGCGAGTCGTCGTTGAGCACGTGCGCGTCCGCCGAGATCTCACGCTGGCCCACCACTACCCGCAGCGGCTGACGGTCAGCCAGGGTGCCGTCGGGTAGCCGGGCGGTCAAGGTGGGATCGTCGACGAGCACGGTGCCGGTTCCGACCACGATGGCGTCGGCTGCCGCCCGACGGCGGTGCAGGTCAGCCCGGGCCGCCTCGCTGGTGATCCACTGGCTGGAACCGTCGGCGGCGGCGCTGCGACCGTCGATGCTGGTGGCGTACTTCCAGGTGACGTGGGGGCGGCCGGTGCGTTGCTTGTGCAGCCATTCCCGCAGCGGTCCGGTGCTCACGGCCGTGGCCTGCACCCCGGAGATCACCTGAACGCCCGCGTCGGCCAGCCGCGCCGCCCCGCCCCTCGCCTCAGGGTTGGGGTCGTCGACGGCGTAGACCACCTGTGCCACCCCGGAGGCCAGCAGCGCATCCACGCACGGCGGGGTTCTGCCGTGGTGATTGCAGGGCTCGAGCGTGATGACCGCCGTACCGCCTGCGCTCAGCTCACCGGCCCGGCGCAACGCCACCACTTCGGCGTGCGCCTCGCCGGCCGGGCGGGTTCCCCCGACGCCGACCACCCGGCCGTCGCGATCCAGAATGACCGCACCCACTGGTGGGTTGGGGTAGGTGTTGCCCTTGACCCGCTGCGCCTGTTCGATCGCCAGCAGCATCGAGGCGTCATGGTCGACGGCATGCTCGCCGTCGCCTTTGGTGCTCATGCGCGCAGGTGCGGTGACGCCGCCAGAGCCTGACGGCGCAGTGATTCAACGGCGGCGCCCGGGTCAGCGGCGCTGTAGACGGCCGAGCCGGCGACGAAGCAGTCGACGCCGGCTTCGGCGGCCTGTTCGACGGTGTCGGCGTTGATGCCGCCGTCGATCTCCACCAGGATGCTCAGCTCCCCGGAATCGACCAGCTTGCGCACGGCGCGCACCTTGCTCAGCACCTCGGGGATGAAGGACTGCCCGCCGAACCCGGGTTCCACCGACATCACCAGTAAGGTGTCGAAGTCCCGCAGGATCTCCAGGTAGGGCTCCAGTGGCGTGCCGGGCTTGATGCTGAGTCCGGCTTTGGCGCCCGCGGCGCGGATGTCGCGGGCAACGGCGACCGGGTTCTCGGTGGCCTCGGCGTGGAACGTGACGTTGTACGCGCCGGCCTCGGCGTAGGGCGGCGCCCAGCGTCCCGGATCCTCGATCATCAGATGGCAGTCCATCGGGATGTCCGTGGCCGCCAGCAGACTCTGCACCACCGGCAGGCCCAGGGTCAGGTTCGGAACGAAATGGGCGTCCATCACATCGACGTGCAGCCAGTCCGCACCCTTGACAGCGGCGACCTCATCGGCGAGGCGGGCGAAATCGGCCGACAGGATCGACGGCGCGATCATGGCTCGTGACATGCGCTCAGATTACTTGTAGCGCCGCAGCGAACATGGCGTCGGTCCCGTGCCGGTGTGGCCACAGCTGCACGTACGGTCCGTCCCCGAGCGCGTCGATCGGCGCGAACAGTTCCCGGGTGTCCAACGCCTGCACCGGATGCCGGCGTAGCGCATCGGCCACCACACCGACCGTTTCGGCCAGATGCGGTGAGCATGTCGCGTACAGCACCACTCCCCCCGGCCGGGTCAGTCCGATCGCTGCGGTCAGCAATTCACGCTGCAGTTTCGCCAGCACCGGGATGTCGGCAGGCAGGCGGCGCCAACGGGCTTCGGGCCTACGCCGCAGGGCGCCCAATCCGGTGCAGGGCGCGTCGACCAGCACCCGGTCAAAGCCGGGTTCCAGACCCGACTCGCGGCCGTCGGCAGTCAGTACCTCCACGCCCAGGCCGCGGGTGTTCTCGGCGACCAGCGCGGCCCGGTGCGGGGCCTGCTCAATCGCCGTCACACGGGCTCCGGTCTGCGCGCCGAGGGCGGCCAGCAGCGCGGTCTTGCCGCCCGGTCCGGCGCACAGATCCAGCCATCGGCCGGTGTCACCGACGACGGGAGCCAATGTCAGGGCGCGGGCCACCAGCTGGCTGCCCTCGTCCTGAACCAGGGCCTGACCGGCGCGCACGGCGTCGAGCTTGCCGGGGTCGCCGCCCGGGAGATAGACGGCGTAGGGCGAATATCGACCGGCTTCGCCGTCCACGGCGGCGGCCAATTCGGCCGCGGTCAAGGCGCCCGGTCGGGCCGCGAGATGCACGCGAGGTCGCTCGTCGTCACCGGCCAGCACCGCATCAAGTTCACCGGCGGCGGCCCCCAGTGCGTCGGCGAACGCCTGCGCTATCCAGCGCGGGTGGGCACGGACAAAGGCGGCGTGGCCGATCGGATCGCTGTCAGCGCTCGGCGCCAGTTCCGCGGTCCAGGACTGCTCGTCACGGGTGCTGATGGTGCGCAGCACGCCGTTGACGAAACCCCCTCGTGCGGAGTCGAATTCGAGGGCCGCCTGATCGACGGTGGTCGATACCGCAGCGTGCGGCTCGACTCGGGTGCGAAGGAGTTGATAGCTGCCCAGCCGCAGCAGATCCAGCAGCACCGGGTTGATCGTCTCGGGTTCGCGCTGCGCCGCCGCGCCGATGATGGCGTCAAGCAGTCCACGCACCCGGCAGGTGCCGTAGGTCAGTTCGGTGGCGAAAGCAGCGTCACGGCCGGTGATTCCACGTTCGGCCAGTAGTGCCGGCAACGCCAGGTTGGCGTAGGCATCGCGCTGCGAGACCGCCTGCAGCACATCGAATGCGGCGCGGCGAGCCGGGTCCAGCGGTTTCCGGCGGGATTTGCGCGGGCCGTCGTGGGGACGCTGCGGACGGCGCTGGCCGCGTTGCGGTCCGGTCATGATGCCCGCACACCCGCGTCGAGCCGAGCGCCGCGCGCCCAGTCGGCGGCATTCATGAGTTTCTTTCCGGGCGGCTGGATTTCGCCCAACCGCACCGGCACCGATCCGGTACCGACCCACACGTGTCGCCGGTCGACATGGATGTCGCCGGGTGACAGTCCTGCCGGCCCATCATCGGCGAGGCCGACTGGTCCGACTCTGACCCGCAGGTCGCCGACCATGGTCCAGGAGCCCGGGTTCGGGGTGACGGCGCGGATCCGGCGCTCGATCACCGCGGCCGGCAGCTCCCAGCGCACCCGCGCGTCGTCGACGCCGATCTTGGATGCGTAGCTGATGCCGTCGTGGGGCTGCGGCACCGCCTGCAACGCTCCATCAGCGATGCCGTCGAGGGTCGCCGCCAGCAGCTCGGCACCCGAGACGGCCAGCCGCGCCAGCAGTTCACCGGCGGTGTCATCGGCCCGGATGGTCTCGGTCGTGACCCCGTAGATCGGCCCGGAGTCCAGTTCCGGCTCGATGCGAAACGTCGTCGCCCCCGTTACCTCGTCGCCGGCGGCGATCGCGGCCTGCACCGGGGCCGCACCCCGCCAGGCCGGCAGCAGGGAAAAGTGCAGGTTCACCCAGCCGTGCGTCGGCACCGCCAGCAACGCGCCGCGCAGCAGCGCCCCGTAGGCGACCACCGGGCAGCACTCCGGTGCCAGTTCGGCCAGCTCGGCGACGGACTCGGGCGCATTGGGCTGGGCCGGCCGCAGCACCGAAATGCCATGATCGAGAGCCAGGCGGGCCACCGGAGACGGCTGCGGGGTCCCCCGCCGGCCGGACGCCGCGTCGGGTCGGGTCAGTACCGCCACCACGTCGTGGCGCGGCGAATCGATCAGCCGTTGCAACGACGGCAACGCGGTGTCCGGGGTGCCGGCGAAGACAATGCGCACCGGGACAGTTTAGGGAAGTCGCTGAGGGCGTTTCGCCAGCACGCGAACCGCGGACGAAATCGTGGCGCGCCCGGCGTTGCTGCTCGTGGCCCGGGCCCCCGTACAGGCACTGCACAGATTACTGGCAACTAACTACTATTGCGCATAGCAATTATTGGCGACTATTACGGTATTGAGCGGTGTAAATCTCGTGCGAGCGCGACAGGCCGCCCGACAACGACGTCGAAACATGCGTTTCCACCCGTTACAGGAGGCCTTGATGACCGTTGACAACACCGTCGCCGCAGACACCCTGGCGTCCATTCATCGCGCGATGTGGGCGATGGGCGACTACGCCCTCATGGCGGAGGAGGTCATGGCACCGATCGGTCCGGCGTTGGTCGCCGCCAGTGGCATCGGTGCCGGCGATCGCGTACTCGACGTGGCCGCTGGGTCCGGCAATATCTCCATTCCCGCCGCCAAGACGGGCGCCACCGTGGTTTCCAGCGATCTCACCCCGGAATTGCTGCAACGGTCCCGGCTGCGCGCCTACGAACAGGGCGTGACCATGGAATGGCGGGAGGCCGATGCCCAGGCGCTTCCCTTCGCCGACGGAGAGTTCGACGCGGTGCTCTCCGGGATCGGGGTGATGTTCGCACCCGACCATCAGCGCGCCGCGTCCGAGTTGCTCCGGGTGTGCCGCCCCGGCGGAACCATCGCTCTCGCGAGCTGGACCCCCGAAGGCTACTTTGGTCGGATGCTGACGGCGCTCCGGCCGTACCGGCCGACCCACGTGCCCGGGACGCCACCGGCAGCGCTGTGGGGCCGCGCGGACTACCTGACTCGCCTATTCGGCGGTGAGGTCGATGTCATTCAGTCCCAGCGTTGCGTCTTGCGGGTGGAACGATTCATCAAAGCCGAGACGGTGCATGACTACTTCAAAGCCCACTACGGTCCGACCATCGACGCCTACCGCACCATCGGTGACCGGCCCGCACTGGTGGCCGCCTTGGACACCGAGCTCGTCGAACTGGCCCAGCAGCACCTCTACGACGGTGTCATGGGATGGGAGTACCTGCTCGTCACCGCCGCGAGGCGGTGACCGATTGTGCCCCGAGGTGACGCGTCGACACCCCAACACAGCCTCACCGGCTGGGATCCCGAGGATGCCCGAGCTTGGGAGGCCGGCAACAGTACAATCGCCCGACGCAACCTGCTCTG
Source organism: Mycobacterium sp. SVM_VP21 (assembly GCA_024758765.1). Classification (NCBI taxonomy): domain Bacteria; kingdom Bacillati; phylum Actinomycetota; class Actinomycetes; order Mycobacteriales; family Mycobacteriaceae; genus Mycobacterium; species Mycobacterium cavoris. The sequence continues at coordinate 2,892,024 of CP101406.1, read as the reverse complement.
GCTCATCGCGTGCGACCACATCGCGTTCGGCGTGTGGACGCTATGGCCGGTGCTGGCGTTGTTCATGCCGCAGGCGGTGTACGGATTCTCCCCGAGCGACAAGTTCCTGCTCGGCGCCACGTCGACCCTGGTGGCAGCATCGCTGCGTATCCCCTACTCGTTGGGTATCGCCACTCTCGGTGGCCGCACTTGGACGGTGATGTCAATCGCGATCCTGGTGATTCCCACCGCGGCAGCGATGGTGTTGTTGGCCCACCCGGGCCTTCCGCTCTGGCCATATCTGGTGTGCGCCGGACTAACTGGGTGCGGCGGGGCCAACTACTCCGCGTCCATGACTAACACCAACCGGCTATATCCGCAGCGACTCAAGGGTTTGGCGCTGGGCCTGAACGCCGGCGTCGGCAACCTCGGGGTGCCGATGATTCAGTTGGTGGGCCTGCTGGTGCTGGCCACCACCGGCCACAACGCCCCGTACATCGTCTGCGCCCTCTACCTGGCGTTACTGGTCATCGTCGGGGCGGGTGCCGCGCGCTACCTGGACAACCTCGACCACGCCACCAAGGCGAGCCACCTGCGCGAGGTGCTGCGCAAGGCCGACACCTGGGTGCTGGGGCTGCTGTACCTGGGCAGCTTCGGCTCTTGGATCGGATTCTCCTTCGCATTCGGCGTCGTCCTGCAGGCCAACTTCACCGCGGGCGGGCAGACCCCCGTCCAGGCATCGCTGCACGCCGCCCAGTTCGCCTTCATCGGCCCGGCGCTCGGATCGCTCGCTCGCATCTACGGCGGCAGACTCGCCGATCGACTCGGAGGCAGCCGAGTCACCCTCGCGGTATTCGTCGCAATGGCGATCATCACCGGCGGGTTGGTCGCAATCAGCCTCACCGCCGATCACCAAAACGGCCACAGCTCCGCACTGATGGACGCCTACATCGCCACGTTCATCGGACTGTTTGTTCTGGCAGGGCTCGGTAACGGGTCGGTGTACAAGATGATTCCCTCGATCTTCGAGGCGCGCAGTCACTCGCTGAATCTCGGCGAAACGCAGCGGCGACTCTGGTCGCAGGCCACCGCAGGGGCAGTGATCGGCTTTGTCGCGACTTTCGGTGCTCTCGGCGGGGTGGGTATCAACCTGGCATTACGCCAGTCGTACCTGAGCACCGGCACCGAGACATCGGCGTTCTGGATATTCATCAGCTTCTACATCGTGGCCGCCCTGATGACCTGGACCCGATATGTACGACGCCCGGCAACCGCCCGGGGAAGACGATCCCAGGATCTACCGCGGCCGACGGTCCCGCAATCCGAATAACCGTCGAGCCGGACGGTGCTCAATCAGCCAGCCGCTCTTGCTTATTCGAGGCGATAAGCGTTGACGCCTCAATCCTCTTCGAGGATGAGCGCCATCTCCGGACAGGAGGCAACACCGTCTCGGACCGTCTGCATGTCCTGCGGTTGCACCAGCTGATCTTCGAGAACGGAGTAGCCGGACTCATCGATCGGAAACAGTTCAGGGTCAACTGCGTAACACTGCGCATGGCCTACGCATCTCGATCTGTCGAGACGAACCCACATACCCGTTGCCTCCCCTGGAACCGTTGAGTGCAGCTCGATCTAGCCGATATGCATCACGATCCTAGAAGATGCACGGCGGTCCGACCCGGGCCATTTGCCCCATACCGACGTCTACGATGTTGACGGTCGTACGGTGACCTGAAACACGGGGCGGAGCAGCGGGCTATGAGCACTTCCGACGCGGATGGACCAGCGGCATTTCATCTGCCACGGCTGGAGTATGCGAACCTGCCGATGGCTGCCGACCGTGGTGTCGGTTGGAAGGCTCTGCGCGACGCCGGGCCGGTGGTATTCATGAACGGCGCCTACTACCTCACCCGGCGCGAAGACGTGCTCGCTGCGTTGCGCAGTCCCACAGTCTATTCGGCACGCCTAGCACTGCAGCCTCCGAACAGCCCGCTGCCCTTGGTGCCGTTGGCATTCGACCCGCCGGAGCACACTCGATACCGCAAGATTCTCACACCGCTGTTCAGCCCGCTCGCATTGAGTAGATCACTACACGTACTGCGACGGCACGCGGCTGACATGATCGACGACATCGCCGGCCGCGGCGAGTGCGAGGTGATGGCCGACCTGGCTCGGCTCTACCCGTTCCAGGTCTTCCTGGATCTCTATGGTCTGCCGCTTGAGGACCGCGACCGGATCATTGCTTGGAAAGACGTCATCACCGCCGACAAGCCGTATCGGACCGAGGCCGATCTCGCCGCAGCCCGCGAGTTGTTCGGCTACCTCACCGATGCCATTCAGGATCGCCGACAGAATCCGTCCACCGATATGTTGTCGCAGATCATCACCGGTGACGGCGACTTCAGCGACCTCGAGCTGCTTGGCATGACCCATCTGTTGCTCCTGGCCGGGCTGGATACCGTCACCGCCGCAATCGGGTTCGCCCTTTTCGCGCTGGCCCGCCGCCCTGAGCTGTGCCACAAGCTGCGCGGCGACCCCAAACAGATCAGGGCATTCGTCGAAGAGATCGTCCGGTTGGAGCCATCGGCGCCGGTGGCGCCCCGGGTGACCACCGAAGTGGTCACCGTTGGCGGGATGACGCTGCCCGCCGGGACCCCGGTGCGGCTGTGTATGGCCGCGGTCAACCGGGACGGAAGTGACGCGACCTCCACCGACGACCTCGTCGTGGACGGCAAAGTGCATCGGCATTGGGGATTCGGAGGCGGAGCCCATCGCTGCCTCGGCTCTCATTTGGCGCGATTGGAATTGACGGTCGTCGTCGAGGAGTGGTTGCGCCGCATTCCGCAGTTCGAAGCACCCGCCGAATACACCCCCGACATCGCATTTCCGGCGATGACTTTCGCGCTCAAGACGTTGCCGCTGCGGTTCGCCTGAGCGATCTCGCTGCTGCCGCCAAGGCCGCGCCGATGCCGGCCGCACAGGCCCGCGAACTGCTACAAACTTCTGCGAAACACCCTTGAGTCGCTTAAGAATTGCTGTCAACTAACTGAGGGATGTGAGGTCTATTTTACCCGCGTGTAACCGCGGATCACCTGACTGAAACCCCAGGTCAATAGCGTATACAGCATGTCGACACCCCTGGCTACAACTGATGGAATCGCCCTGAGCCGGGCCGATTCCGTCTATCTCGCGCTGCGGCCGGAATTGATGAACGGGGCGGTGGCGTTCGGGGAACGCCTGACCGAGCCGAAGCTGGCCGCAAGGTTCCGGTGCTCGCGCACACCCATACGTGAGGCCCTGGCACGGCTATGCGCAGATGGCTTGATTCAGCGCGAGGAGTACGGGTTCAGTCCGGTGCGACCGAACATCGCGAGGATTCGCGACCTCTACGAAGTCCGGCTCGCCTTGGAGCTGGCGGGTATTCAGCGCGCCATCGATAACCCGGACGTGGTGCACGACCGGGAGCTGTTGCTGGCCCAACAGCAGCGGTGGGAATCGTTGCGGGCGGACCCCCCTGCGCAGGAGCCCGGGTTCGTGGTTGTCGACGAGGAGTTTCACGTCGCACTTCTGAAGGCGGCCGGCAACCGGGAAATGGTGAACGCACTGCTGTCCGCCAATGCCCGGATCCGTCATGTGCGGATGTACGACTTCATGGTCAACAACCGCATCGAGGTAACCATCACCGAACATCTGGCGATCCTTGAGGCGGTGCTGACCGGTCGGCTGGAACAGGCGCGTGAACTGCTGCGCGCACACATCGGAGCCTCTCTGGACGTGGTGTTCGACAGAGTCAGCCGCGCAATCCTGGCGATGTCGGCGGCCGAGGAAGAGAAATGGACAGCGCGTTGAACTTCGATACGGTACTGATCGCGAACCGTGGCGAGATCGCCTGTCGCATCATCCGCAGTGCACAGGCGCTCGGCCTCAAGACCGTGGCCGTCTATTCCGACGCAGATGCCGGCGCTGCTCATGTACAGATGGCCGACACCGCAGTCCGACTTGGTCCGCCACAGGCGTCGCAGTCGTACCTACGTGGCGACCGGGTGATGGAAGCGGCATTGGCGACCGGCGCAGGCGCAATCCACCCCGGTTACGGATTCTTGGCCGAGAGTGCGGATTTCGCTTCTACCGTCGCCGACGCCGGAATCGCCTTCGTCGGGCCTAGCCCCGAGCAGCTGCGAATATTCGGCGACAAACACACCGCACGGCAGGCGGCGCTCGCAAGCGGAGTACCACTGGTCGCCGGCAGTGGCCTGCTCGAATCCGCTGATCACGCAATCGCTGAGGCTGACCGCATCGGCTACCCGGTGATGCTCAAGGCCGTCGGCGGAGGTGGCGGCATCGGCATGCAGGCGTGCACCGACGCCGACGAGGTCCGGGCCGCCTACGATCGCGTACAACGGCTGGCCGCGTCGAACTTCTCCACCGACGGTGTCTTCCTGGAACAGCTGATCACCGTCGCACGGCACGTTGAAGTCCAGGTTTTCGGTGACGGTGCTTCACGGGTCATCAGCCTGGGAACCCGCGACTGCTCCTTGCAACGGCGCAATCAGAAGGTGATCGAAGAGGCGCCGGCACCCGGACTGCCCGTGGAGTTGGTAGACGAGCTCCTCTCGTCCGCACGGGCCCTGGCGGGCTCGGTCGACTACCGGTCGGCCGGAACGGTGGAATTCGTCTACGACGCCGAACGCGAACGCGCATCGTTTCTGGAGATGAACACCCGCCTGCAGGTGGAGCATCCGGTCACCGAATCCATCACCGGAGTCGACCTGGTCGCGTGGATGCTGCGGCTGGCGGGCGGCGACGACACCATGTTCGACGGCCTGCCCGAGACCGGGCCGGTCGCCACGGGTTGCGCGGTGGAAGCGCGCGTCTGCGCCGAAGATCCGGTACATGACTATCGCCCGAGCGCCGGGGAGATCACCGCAGTTCGGTTCCCCACCGACGCCCGGGTCGACACTTGGATCGACACCGGCAGTGATGTCAGCCCGTTCTACGACTCGCTGCTGGCCAAAGTCGTCGTCGCCGGGAGCACCCGAGAAGAGGCGCTGGACAAACTGTCCTCCGCCCTGTCGGAAACCCGGCTCTACGGTGTCCGCACGAACCTGCCTCAATTGCGGGCTGCGCTACAGGACAAAGATTTTCGCTCGGCGACGCACACCACCGCAACGCTGGGCACGGTTCGCTCCACACAACGTCGCATGGACGTGCTGCGGCCCGGCACGATGACGACCATTCAGGACTATCCGGGACGGACGGGCTGGTGGCATGTCGGCATACCGCCGTCGGGTCCGATGGATGATCTGTCCTTCACCCTGGCCAACACCGCCGTGGGCAATCCTCCTGGCACACCCGCGCTGGAGTGCACCCTGTTGGGGCCGCGGCTTCGATTCGCCGAGGCCGAGGTGGTGGCGGTCACGGGAGCCCCTGCGGAGGTCACCGTCGACGGTGAACCGATCGCCATGTGGGAGCCGGTCGTCGTGGCGGCCGGAGCGGTTCTCGATATCGGCGCGCCGGCCGACGCCGGGCTACGCACCTACCTCGCCATTCGAGGTGGGATCGACGCTCCGCTCTATCAGGGCAGTGCGGCAACATTCACGCTGGGCGGCTTCGGCGGCATCACCGGCAAGGCACTCGCTGAGGGCGACGTCCTCGACATCGCCACCACTGACCCAGACTCGCTTGGTCCGGCATCCCCCATCCATCCGGAGCAGCGTCCACACTTCAGCCACGACTGGCAATTGGCAGTCCAGGTCGGCCCGCAGACGGCGCCCGCCTACTTCACCGACGCCGACATGACACAGTTCTACTCCGCCCCATGGCGTGTCAGCAGCCACGCCAACCGAACAGGAATCCGTTTGGAGGGGCCCAAGCCGGTCTGGTCGCGCGAGGATGGCGGCGACGCCGGGCTACATCCCTCCAACCTGCACGACAACCCCTACAGTGTCGGCGCCATCAATGTGACCGGTGATACGCCGGTGCTGCTGGGGCCCGACGGACCCAGCCTGGGCGGATTCGCGTGCCCACTGACCGTGGTAAGTGGCCACCGGTGGCAACTGGGGCAGCTGCGACCTGGTGACACAGTCAGATTCACCCCGGTCGATGACACGACCGCGGCCACGCTGCGCACGTCCAACGCAGCTCGAGCCGGCGGTGGGGGCGTCGACCGCTCGGCGCTGCAGGATGATCGCGGTGTCCTCGGCATGGTCGCGGGCGACACAGACCGGCCCCGTGCGCTCTACCTGCGTGGCGGCGACGACAACGTTCTCGTCGAATACGGCGACATGGTTCTGGACTTGAGCCTGCGGATGCGTGTCCATGCACTCTCCGAAGCACTTGCGGCGGCCGCGATCCCGGGAATCGTCGATGTCACCCCGGGCGTCCGATCGCTGCACATCCACACCGACCCCGCGGTCTTGCCACAGTATCGACTGATCGGCCTGCTCACCGAACTGGAAGGGCAGCTTCCCGACACCGCAGATCTACGGGTGCCCAGCCGAACGATCCGCCTACCGATGTCGTTCGACGATCCGTCGATTGCTGAGGCGATCGAACGCTACCGCAGTGGAATTCGTGACACCGCCCCGTGGCTGCCCTCCAATCTCGAGTTCATCCGACGAATCAACGGACTGGACAGCATCGACGATGTGCGTCACACGGTTTTCGAGGCCGAATACCTGGTACTCGGCCTCGGCGATGTCTATCTCGGTGCGCCATTAGCGGTTCCGATCGACCCTCGGCACCGCTTAGTGACGACGAAGTACAACCCGGCGCGCACCTGGACGCCGTCAGACGCGGTCGGGATCGGCGGAAAGTATCTGTGCGTCTACGGCATGGAGTCCCCGGGGGGCTACCAACTGGTGGGCCGCACCGTGCCGATCTGGTCGAGCTACCGTCAGCCCGCGCCGTTTGAGAACGGAACGCCGTGGTTGTTCCGATTTTTCGATCGCATCGTCTGGGAACCGGTTACCGCCGAACAGCTTCGGGACTGTCGGGCCGCCGCGCACGCGGGCCGACTCGACGTCGAAATCTCCGAGGGCACCTTCGCGCTGGCTGAACACCGTGAGTTCCTGGCCCGCAACGCTGAATCGATCTCCGCCTTCGAAGCCCGCCAAGCTGCCGCGTTCGCTGCCGAACGGACATCTTGGTACGAATCAGGAGAATTCGACCACGCAGTCCCCGACACCGTGATGGCCATCGAGCCGGCCAGTGCCACGATGAGCGATGTGCCGTCAGGCGCATCAGTCATCAGCGCGCCGATGGTAGGCAACGTATGGCGGGTCAACATCGAGGAAGGACAAGACGTGGGGAAAGGCGATACGGTCGCGGTGCTGGAAGCCATGAAGCTCGAACTTCCGGTGCCCAGCCCCGTATCAGGAACCGTGCTGCAAGTGCTGGCCTCGCCGGGCAGTCAAGTCGAGCCGGGAACACCGCTCGCAGTGATCGGAGCCCGCGCGTGAACCTCGCTGACTGCACCCCCACCGAGCGGGTGACGGCCGCCTACCGGCGCATCGCCGAGGCGGATCGGCCGGAGGTCTGGATCGCATTGCGCGACGAGGCGGACGTATTGGCCGATGCACGACGAGTCGAAGCGCGCCTCGCCGCGGGCGAAGATTTGCCGGCTGCCGGCCTGATCGTCGCGGTCAAGGACAACATTGACGTCGCCGGGCTGCCCACGACCGCCGGGTGCCCGGAGTTCGCCTACACCCCCGATTCCACCGCAACCGCGGTACAGCGCCTGGTCGATGCCGGGGCGATTGTCTTGGGCAAGACCAACCTCGATCAGTTTGCCACCGGTCTTGTCGGAACCCGCAGTCCCTACGGCGCCGTACGCAACGCCCACCTCCCGGAACTGATCTCGGGTGGCTCGAGCTCAGGATCCGCGGTCGCGGTCGCACTTGGCATGGCCGATCTGGGCATTGGAACAGATACCGCGGGTTCAGGTCGAGTTCCTGCTGCACTCAACGGCATCGTCGGGATCAAGGCCACCTGCGGCGTCATCCCGACCCACGGAGTGGTGCCGGCCTGTGTCGACTATGACACCGTCACCGTCTTCGCCGCGGATCTGCAGCTGGCGACCGCTGCCACCACGATCATGGCGGGCCCCCATCCGTCGGATCCGCGCAGCCGTGGGTGGCCAGCCGAAGTCGCCTTGGCGGCTCCCGACGCACCTACCGTCGCCATCCCGGAGCCGCGAAACCTCACCAATCTGACAGCTGCCTACCGCGATGCCTTCGAGCGGAGCGTCAGCGCCGTCACCGACGCCGGCATCAAAGTCGAAACTCTCGACATCTCGACGCTGCTCGACGCGGCACGACTGCTCTATGACGGCGCCATTGTCGCCGAACGCTACGCCGCCGTCGGTGAATTCCTTTCCGGCGCTCCGGAACATGCCGATCCCACCGTTCGGGGGATCATCATGGCCGCCGGTAATACCACCGGGCACGCGTTCGCGGCAGACCTGGACGCGCTCGCTCACGCGCGCGCCGCGGCCGCCGAACTGCTCACAGCATATGATGCGCTGCTACTGCCCACCACCACCGAGCATCCGAGTATTTCCGCGATCGCGGCCGATCCCCTCACGATCAACCGGCGCATGGGCACCTTCACCAATTTTTGCAATCTGCTCGATCTCGCCGCAGTCGCCGTCCCTGGCGAATCGCTGCCGTCTGGCGGCCCGTTCGGAATCATGTTCGTGGTCCGGGCTTTCGCCGACCAAGTCGCCGTCGACCTCGCCGCGAAGTTCCGTAACCAAGCCTCGCCGCTGCTCATTCCGAACGGAGTCGATCTCGCAGTCTTCGGCGCTCACCTGCGCGGCCAACCGCTGCACTGGCAGTTGGAGGAGCTCGGGGCGCGCTATCTCGGCGACATCCGCACCAGCGACGCCTACCGGCTCACCGCTCTCGACACCACTCCCCCCAAGCCCGGACTGATCCGCACCTCCCCTGGCGCCGGCGCGTGCATCGACGGCGAGCTGTACCGCATATCGGAGGCCGGACTCGGACGGTTCCTGGCGGCCTTGCCCGCGCCCATGGCGCTGACCAGTGTCGAGCTGGAAAACGGCAACAATGTCGTCGGTTTCACCGCGACGCACGACGCGGTTTCGTCGGCAACCGATATCACCGAATTGCGTTCCTGGAAGCACTATCTGGCGGTGCGTTCCGTGGATACCGCCGCCGAACCTTAACGTCCGACCTCGATACACACATCACGACCGTCCATCTTGCTGAATATGGGCGGGGAAGAAGGCTGACCACTATTGAAATGACGGCGCTGGTGGCCGCCTACGACTGAGCCGGCGCGATCGAATAGGTGGTGAAATGAAAGTTGCTGTACCACAGAGTGTTGCGCCGCCAGGCAATGTCGCCTGCGCGCCGAGAAATTTCAGATGGCCATGCAATGCCGGAATGTGCCGGGGACCAGGATGAGTGGGCAAGGATTCTCCACCGGCATTGGCGCTGTGATACCTCTACAGACTTGGTCAGCGATCGACTATGGCGCTCTTCCGCCCGAAATAAATTCGGGCCGAATGTATTCCGGACCCGGACCGGCTTCTTTACATGCTGCCGCCGGTGCCTGGGATGCACTGGCCGGGGAACTCAGCGTGGCGGGCAGTGGCTATGCCTCGATCATCGCCGACCTCACCGAGCTGGAATGGTCCGGGCCCTCGGCTCTGGCGATGGCCGGGGCATTGGGACCGTACGTGGGCTGGGTGAGCGATATGGCAGCCCGAGCAGAGCAAGCAGCCATGCAAGCTAGGGCGGCCGCCGCCGCCTACGAAGGTGCGTTTGCGGGTACGGTGCCGCCGCCCGCTGTCGCCGCCAACCGGGTGCAGCTGATGACTCTTATCGCGACCAACTTCTTCGGACAGAACCTGCCGGCTATCGCAGCGACCGAAGTCGAGTACGCGGAATTCTGGGCCCAGGACGCGACTGCGATGTATACCTATGCCGGCTCGTCAGCGGTCGCCTCGGTGTTGACGTCGTTCACTCCGCCACCGCGTACCACCGACCAAAGTGGATTGATCCAGCAGCAGGCGGCGGTCGGCAAAGCGGAAGCCACCGCCGCCGGCTCTGTACACCAAGCGATCAACTCGTTGCAGTTGCCCGGCCTGACTTCGCCCACGCCGACGACCGGCGATGTCTCGTCGTTCTTGTCAAACTTGGCAGCCGATGTTTCCACTCTGACCTCGACCGACAACCTCAACATGGTCGTCAACACCTGGGGAATCAGCTACTTCGGCGCGGGTGTCGTTCAGTTGGGGATGCTGTTCGCGCAGACCGTGATGCCCGAGTCTCTCGCTGCCGCCGGACTGCCTCCGGCAGTGGATCTGGTAGGCGCCAGTGCAGCAGTGACGGCAACGGCAAGCCCGGCGCCAGTCACCGCGCTTGTCGGTCAGTCCAACAAGATCGGGTTGCTGTCAGCGCCGACGAGTTGGGCCGCGCCGACAACTGAAACGGCCCTACCCACGGGCGCCGCTGGAACCATCACGTCCAGCGCGGCAACGCATCCCCCCCACGGCCCACTGACAGCGCCACCGTTCAGAGGAGCCGCGCGGCCGGCGAATTTCACTCGGCGGCGATACGGCATCCGGCACAAGGTAGTTCCGCGCCCGCCAGGTGGCGGGTAGCGCGGCCGATCGGCAATCAACCCACGTTCGACACACCAACACGATCCCAGTAGCACAGGCAAGGCAAGCAGATGACAAACGAACTCACACGGCCACAACCGTTTTCCGCGGCGGGATCGCCCGGTACTCGATTGGAAAGGTGACGACGATGGATTACGGAGCGCTGCCGCCGGAGATCAATTCGCTGCGGATGTACACCGGCCCGGGAGCGGAGTCACTGATGGCCGCCGCGTCCGCCTGGAGCAGGCTGTCCGCTGAACTGACCTCGGCGGTCAACGGCTACCAGGCGGTGGTCGACGGGCTGCAGTCCGAACAATGGATAGGTCCGTCGTCAGCAACGATGGCCCAGTCGTTCAAGCCGTACGTGGCCTGGATGCAATCGACCGCTGTTGCGGCGGAGCAGTCCGCCGGCAAGGTCCGCCAGGCCGCCGCCGCCTATGAGGCGGCGTTCACCGCTACGGTCCCACCGCCGCAGATCGCCCAGAACCGGGCTCTGCTGGCGACGCTGGTGGCCGGCAACATTGCGGGGCAGAACACCGCGGCGATCGCAGCCACCGAAGCCCAATACGGCCAGATGTGGGCGCAAGACGCAGCGGCGATGTACCAGTACGCCGCGGCATCCGCTGTGGCATCGGAGCTGACGCCCTACGCGTCGCCGCCGCAGACCACCGACGCCGCCGCTGAGGCCACCCAGAACGCGGCGGTGAATCAGGCGACGGGCACGGCGGCCGGCAACGGGCAATCGCAGATCTCCCAGTTGATCTCCCAACTGACAACCGCGCTGCAGAGTCTGGGCTCACCGATGTCCGCCTCCGCGACCGCCAGCGCCCCGGTGGACCCGCTGGAACAGCTCATGACCTGGTACGGCCCGTTCGGGAACTTCTTCTACGACACCGCCGGCCTGCCGTTCTTCGGTGCGGGTATCACCAGCTTCTTCACCGGGACGGCGAAGGCCGCCGGCCTGATAGGCGCTGAAGCGCCCGCGGCGCTGCCGTCCGCAGCACTGGCGTCCGCGCCGGCACCGGCTCCGGCGCCCGCGGCGTCGGGCGGCGCGCCCGTTTCAGCGCGTTTGGCCAGCGCCACAACCATCGGAAAGTTGGCCGTTCCGCCCAGTTGGGCGGGTTCGACTCCGATGACCGCGCCCTCCAGCGCGCCGGAGTTCGTCAGCGAGGTGATCGAAACCGAGGAAGCTGCCCCGGCGGGAAATCTGATCGGCGGTATCCCCCCCGCCGCCGGTGCGGGCAGGAATTTTGCGGGCTCCAGCCCCCGATACGGGATGCGGCCAACCGTGGTGGCCCGTCCGCCATCGGCAGGCTAGCGGCCCGTTCGCCAGCTACTACCCCAGAGAGGCTCGAATGGTGACAAGCGATCAGGCAGGCATCGACAGCACAACGAGGACCAAACCCGACCTCGGCCGAATCGAGGCCGGCAAGGAGACCCTGGAGGACTACACCCTGCGCTTTGCACCGCGCAGCTACCGGAAGTGGTCCGCACCCGTCGTGGGAATCTCGGCCCTCGGCGGAATCGCCTACCTGGCGGATTTCGCCATCGGCGCGAACATCGGGATCAGCTGGGGCACCGCGAACGCCCTTTGGGGCATCTTCATCTTCGCGTTGGTGGTCTTCGCAACGGGGTTGCCCCTGGCCTACTACGCGGCCCGGTACAACATCGATCTGGATCTGATCACGCGCGGCAGCGGATTCGGTTATTACGGGTCGGTGGTGAGCAACGTGATTTTTGCAACGTTCACGTTCATCTTCTTTGCGCTCGAAGGCTCGATCATGGCGCAAGGACTCAATCTCGGACTCGGCGTCCCGCTGTGGCTGGGCTACGCCTGCTCGACCTTGATCATCTTCCCGCTGGTCATCTACGGCATGAAGGTCCTGTCGCAGTTGCAACTGTGGACAACCCCGATCTGGCTGATTCTGATGGTGGCACCATTCGGCTATCTACTTCTTAGCCATCCGGAATCAATCGGGGAATTCTTGGCCTACGCCGGCGAAAACGGCACCGGCACAGTGAATATCGGTTCGATCCTGTTGGCTGCGGGCGTCTGTTTGTCGCTGATCGCCCAGATCGCCGAGCAGATCGACTACCTGCGCTTCATGCCGCCGCGGACGCCGGCCAATGCCCGCACGTGGTGGACCTGGACGGTTCTTGCCGGGCCTGGTTGGGTTGTGTTCGGTGCCCTCAAACAGGTGATCGGGTTGTTTCTCGCGGTCTACCTGATCTCCAACGTGCCCGGCGCCACAACGATCGCCAACCAGCCGGTCCACCAGTTCGAGAAGATCTATCGAAACTTCATGCCGGGCTGGCTGGCCTTGACGCTGGCTGTCCTTCTCGTCGTTCTGAGTCAGGTCAAGATCAATGTGACCAATGCTTACTCGGGCTCACTGGCCTGGACGAATTCCTACACGCGTGTCACCAAGCATTACCCCGGAAGGGTGGTGTTCCTCGGGGTGAACCTGGCCATCGCGTTAGCCCTGATGGAAGCCAACATGTTTGACGTCCTCAACACGATTCTTGGGTTCTATGCCAATTGCGGGATGGCCTGGATCGTGGCGGTGGCGTCCGACATCGTCTTCAACAAGTACCTACTCAAATTGTCGCCGAAGGCCCCCGAGTTCCGGCGTGGCATGTTGTATGCCGTCAACCCCGTCGGGTTCGGATCGATGCTGCTGGCGGCAACGACGTCGATCATCGCGTTCTTCGGAGGCCTGGGGGCGACGCTGCGGCCGTATTCGCCGCTGGTAGCGATCGCGATAGCACTGGTGATGCCTCCCATCTTGGCGTTGGCGACCAACGGGAAGTATTACCTGCGGCGCACACACGACGGCATCGATCTGCCGATGTACGACGGGCACGGCAACCCGACCGCCGAACTGATGACCTGTCACGTTTGCCGGCATGAGTACGAACGGCCCGACATGCTCGCCTGCGAGACCCACGACGCCCATGTCTGCTCGCTGTGCGTGTCCACCGACAAGCGGTCTGACCATGTGCTGAATCATGCGGAGTCGCCGATGTCACTCGACTACATGGCCTAGTCGGGGACAACGAGATCGTCGCGGAACTCGCGCCGCGGCGGTGGCCTACCCGGCTCCTACCGGTGCTGCTTACTGCAACAATAGCGCTGTGTAACAATAGTTCTTACTCACCGAATGTGTCCTGCCGACGAGCCCGAACCGAGGAAACGCCGATGGCCATGGCCGACGTGGCGGAAAACGACGAATCCGTCGATGCGATCACCGATGCCCTGCTGACCGCCTCGCGACTGTTGGTGGCCATCTCGGCACACTCAATCGGCCAAGTCGACGAGACCATCACGATCCCCCAGTTCCGGACACTGGTGATCCTCTCCAACCGCGGTGCAATGAACCTGGCAACGCTTGCAAGCCTGCTCGGTGTCCAGCCCTCGACGACCGGGCGAATGGTCGACCGACTCGTCGGCGCGGGGCTAATCGACCGACTGCCGCACCCCACGTCACGACGCGAACTGGTCGCCGACCTGACACCACGCGGGCGCGATGTCGTACGCGAGGTCACCGCCCAGCGACGTGCCGCAATCGCCCGCATCGTGGAGACGTTGCCGACAAAGGAGCGCCGCGGGCTGGTCCATGCCCTTACCGCGTTCACCGCGGCTGGCGGGGAGCCCGCCGCGCACGTAGACGACATCGGCATCTGAGCGCCCGCGCCACACGAGCGTCAGTGTTCTAGCTCCGAGCCAGCGCAGCCTCCAGCAACAGCCGCCGTTCCGCGGTCGCGATTGCCCGCCGGGTCGCCTGAACCGCATCCGGGTTGACCGACACCGAGGTGATTCCCATTCGGACCAGATGCTCGGCGAAAGCAGGGTCGGTCGATGGCGCCTGGCCACACAGCGACGAGGTGATGCCGTGCATGCGGGACACTTCGATAATCCGCGAGATCGCTTCGAGCACAGCTGGATCGGCGGCATCGAACAGTTCGGCGCAGATGTCTGAATCGCGGTCGACCCCGAGTATCAATTGCGTCAGGTCGTTGCTGCCGATCGACACGCCATCAATGCCCAGGCCGACGTACTCCGGAAGCCAGTAGACCACCGACGGCACCTCGGCCATCACCCAGCGGTGCAAGCCGCGTTGCGAACCCAGAGGACTGGCATCGACAAGCGTCAGACAGGCTTCCAGTTCCCATCGAGTCCGCACAAACGGAAGCATCAGATGCACGTTGGGATGCCGTTCCCGTACGCGGGCCAACGCTTCGAGTTCCAGCGCGAATACATCAGGCTCACGCACATAGCGAAAACAGCCCCGATACCCGATCATCGGGTTGTGCTCGACCGGCTCGTAGGCTTCGCCACCGCGCAGCCCTCGGAACTCGTTGCTACGAAAGTCGGTGGTGCGATAGATGACCGGGCGAGTGCCGAATGCCGACGCGATCTTGGCCAGAGATGCGACCATGGCGTCGACCACGGTGTTCTGTTCCCCATGTGCGATCAGGTCACGGGGATGGCGACCGGAAAGCGCTTCGGTCAGCATGAATTCAGCCCGCAATAAGCCCACCCCGTCGACGTCTTCGGTGGCGACAGCCTCGGCGGTGTCGGCCATGGCCAAGTTGACATAGATCTTCGTGCCGGTCGTCTCGACGGCGGCCCGAGAGGCAGGAGGGGAAGGCGTCACCCGCACGGTTGCCGGCCCACCTGCGGCGACAACCCCCTGAGTCCCGTTGACCATCACTGTCTGGCCATCGTGAAGGGCCGTGGTGGCCCGACCGGTGCCCACCACACATGGGACACCAAGTTCGCGCGCCACGATAGCGGCATGACAGGTCATCCCACCGGTCTCAGTCACCAATGCCGACGCGCGGCGCAGGGTCGGCAGCCAGTCGGGGTTGGTCATCGGGGCAACCAGAATCTCGCCGTCCACCAAGCGATTCCCCTGCTGCGGGCTATGAAGAATACGCACTCTGCCGAACGCCGATCCCGGCGCGGCGGGCAGACCACGCAGCAGGACACCCGTGTCCTCCGCGCCGCCGTTGGGCTCAACGCCGAGCGTGGTGATCGGTCTGGCCTGCACCAACCACACCGTTCCCGAGGCGATCGCCCACTCGACATCCTGCGGGCACCCGTTATGCGCCTCGACACTGACTGCCAGTTCGGTGATGCGCCGCAACGCAGTATCGTCTAGGACACGTGCTTCGGCTTGGACCGGCTCCAACTCCACGACCGCGTCGCGTCCATCGGGGCCGCGCTCGATCTTGAACGCCTGATAGCCGATTTTGATGCCGAGAACCTCCAGAGACTGCTTGTCAACGACATAGGTGTCGGGCTGCACCTTTCCCGCGACGACAACTTCTCCTTGGCCGACAGCGGCCTCAACCACGACCTGGCCCGGTTCCCCGGTACCGGGGTTGTTGGTGAAGGCGACCCCGGACTGCTCAGCAGCAATCATCTGCTGCACCACCACGGCCATCGCAGGCTGCGCATCGAACCCACGACTGGCCCGGTAGGTGACCACTCGCGGGGTGAATAGCGATGCCCAACATCGCTTGACCGCATCGATTACCGCGTCGTCGCCGGCCACATTGGTCACCGTCTGGTTCATTCCGGCGAACGACGCGTCACGGCCGTCTTCGCCAGTGGCCGAAGACCGCACTGCCACAACGCAGTGCGAACCAAGTCGATGGTAAGCATCCAAGAGTTGGTCCCGAACCGGTTCTGCGATACCGGCCTTGGCAACCAGATGCTGCATCCTTCGACACAGCTCGGCCAGCCGAGCGCTGTCGTCGACCTGCTTCAACGCTTCGCGGTGCAACGCAGCCACTTCGCTATCGACTCCCCCGGCGTGCAGCGAGGTCAGATACCCGCTGCGCAGCAGCACAAATCCTGGCGGGACTGGGAGTCCCGCAGTGACCAGTTCGCCCAGGTTAGCGCCCTTTCCCCCAGCCTCCTCCGCGTCGGCCAAGCTCAGGGTCGAGAAATCCCGAACGTGAGCGGGCGCATCGCGTTTAGTTGACATGTCCGATTCCCTTCTCGCCATGAGACCGGTACGGCGGATCGATCGCAGCACGCCACAACTGTTGAACTTCCTGGCCACATCGCTCGAGTGGCTGCGCCGTGTCGATTCGGTGAGCGCTATCCCATTGGAAGTCTCGAGCGGCTAACGCAGCACCGATCTGCGGTGTCGCATCAGAGTTGCCCGGCGCCCTGCTTTTGATTCGTTCGGCGGCGACATCAGCCGGTAGCACACAATGGATCTCGGTGATCGGCGCATGCTTGTCGCTGGCCAGCCGGCGGGCCAATGCTCGGAACTGCGCGTCGCGCCATGTCCCGTCCAAGATGACCGACTGACCGGCAGCCAAGTGCTGGCCCGCCCGACGCAGGATCTCCTCGTAAACAGCGGTGACGTTGGCCGGAGCGTAGAGCCCCGCATCGAGGCTGCCCGGTTCTCCGCCGAGGCGGCCCGACTTGCGCAGTTCCTGGCGCACGTCGTCGGTGGAAACCACTAAGGCCCCGACTCTTTCGGCGACCATTCTGGCCAGGGTCGACTTGCCGGTCCCGGGACCGCCACCGACTAGGGCCAGCCGAACCGCGCCGTCCTCCAGGTGACGCTCAGCGATAGCCAGGTGTTGAGCCGCGGCCGCATCGGCACCCGGCTTGCCCTGCGACAGCCGTACGCAGTCGACTTTCGCTCGCACCACAGCGCGATAGGCGATATAGAAGCCAATCAGGGATAACGGCGCGCTGTCACCCGACCGGGCCACGTAGCGATCCAGAAAATAGTCACCAAGGTCCTTGCGCCCCAGGAACTCCAGGTCCATCGCCAGAAAGGCCACGTCGTCGATGCGATCCAGATAGCGCAATTCGTCGCTGAACTCCAGGCAGTCGAGCAGGACGGGTCGGTCGTCGACCCAGAAGATGTCATCGGCGAGCAGGTCGGCATGGCCGTCGACAATGCAGCCCGCTTCCACGCGCTGGGTGAACAGGCACGTTCGGCCGGCAAGGTATTCCGCGGCAAGGTCCTGAACACGCCGCACAGATGCCGATGACACAGCGTCGTCGGCGTGACGCTGCAATGTGGGGAAGTTGTCCATCCACCGTTGGTAGATCGCCCCGGGTTTGCCCTGCAAGCTGATTCGTCGGCTGCGTTCGGCTCGGTCGTGAAAGTCGACCAACCGGGCAGCGATGCTGTCGAGCACGTACTCAACGGATTCGCCGCGCTTGACCATCGAGGCAAGCCGCTGGTCGTCGTGATAGCGCCGCATCACAATGATGGGTTCGCCGACTCCGCCAGCGGGGCCGTGCAGGTGTGCGACCCCCAAATAGCTCTCGGGGGCAAGCCGGCGGTTGAGCTCCACCTCTCGTGCGCAGGCCGCCTCCCGCTGCTCGACCGTCCGGAAGTCGAGGAAGTCGGTGTGCACCGGCTTCTTGGCCTTGAAGGCTCGGTCGCCGACCAAGACGACCACCCCGGAATGCGTTTCGTGAGCTTCAACGTAAGGCACTGCCGTCGCTTCCTGCACTACTTCTTCGGCGGGTGACGCAGGCTCCATGGTTTCGAGTGTCGGCCAGCGCGTGCGGGTCAGGAAGCGGTCTAAGGGCCGCAATGCTGGTGGCCTTAGGTCACCAACCGCTCGGCCTCCCCGCGAAGGACCATCGCCACCGATTGGCGGGGCCAACGGCCCTCACCGGGGCACGACAGCGCCGCAGGCGCATCCGTAGCAGCTCCCGATCTGGAGCTGGAGCACGCCGAGACAGTCCTGTGCGAAGTCGATACGATGCTGCGCGCCGGTTCGTCGATGTACCCCGCCGCGCCACAACGACACGGCGCCCGCTAACTGCCAACCAGCGGAGCGCTCCAGCACACCCGGGTGCCGCCGTCACGCTGCGAGGTGATCTCACAAGAACCGCCCACGAGCTGCGCTCGGCTCGTCATGTTCGCCAGGCCGCTGCGGCGTTGGTTGTCGGGGGGAATCCCATGACCGTTATCGGTGACGACGACGCTCAGTCGATCGGTCGCGCTAATCTCGACGCGAACCTGGGATGCACCGGAGTGACGGCAGACGTTGCTGACGGCTTCCATGATCACTGCCTCCGCATGTTCGGCGAGTTCGGCGTCGACGAGCATCATCGGCCCCTGGACCTGAACGGTCGTGACGATGTCGCGATTCTCGGTCAACCGCGCAACTCCTTCCTGGACTCGCTTCCGAAAGCCCCCATCAAGAGCCTGCCGAGATTTGAGCCGGAAGATCGTGGTACGGATCTCGGCGATGATGCTTTGCAGGTCGTCAATCGTGCCGTCCAGCCGGGCGGTGACCTCGGGAGAATGCGTCAAGGTTAGGGTGCCCTGTAGATCAAGTCCGGCCGCGAACAACTGCTGTATGACGTGATCGTGCAAGTCATGGGCGATTCGTTCGCGGTCGGCCAAGATATCGCGTTCGCGTGCTGAGGCACGCCCCCGCACCACCATCAGGGCGACGGCAGCCCGGCGGGCAAAGTCATACACCAGATCCAGGTCCGCCTCATCGAAGGCCGGCTGATGCTCGTTGCGGGCTATCGCCAGGACTCCGAGCGTCTCACCGTTGGCGTGCAGTGCCACCACGACGGCTGGCCGCTGACCGACATCGGTGAAACCCGGAATCGGGATGTGGAAGGCCTCGGTGATCAGCGGGGTCCCGGAGCGGAAGACGCTGCCGGTGGTGGAGCCATCCACCGGAATCTGCTGATGGATTACCTCCGCGGCGTTTCGGCCCGCGGCCGCGGCGACAGTCAGAGCCTCAATGTCGGCGGTGGGGACGCTCGCGTCGGCCGGTACCACCACAATCGCCTGCTCTGCCGCCGCAAGGTCGCACACCCGCTCGGCTACCACCTGCAGCGGCTTCGCGGGCAGAGCCGAGTCGGAAAGGAGCGCGGTGGTGATATCACGGCCCGCCTCTATCCACTGAGCCGAGGCACGCAGGTGTTCCACCATTCGGGCGTTATCGACGGCGACCGCAGCCGCGGTCGCCAAGGCGCCGGCAACCCTTTCGTCCGATTCAGCGAACATGTGGCCCGGCTGCTCATGAGTCAGATAGAGATTGCCGAACAGCACGCCCTGAGTCACCAGGGGAACGCTGAGCAGCGCATGCATCGGGGGATGATGTGCGGGAAAGCCGACCGCCGCGGGGTGCGCAGTCAGATCAGCAAGGCGCAGCGGGTGGTCCTCGACGAGCGAGACATCCAAGACGCCCTTTCCGACCGGCAGGTGTCCGATCCGGCGAACCGTCTCCTCGTCGAAGCCGGCGTGAATGAACTCGATCAAATTGCCCTCCGGGCCGCGGATAGCCAGGGCGCCGTACCGGGCCGAGGTCAGCTTCATCGCCGCAACGATGATCCGATGAAGGGTCGTGTTCAGGTGAAGGTCGGAGCCGATCTCGACAATGACCGTGAGCAGCTGCTCCATCCGATCGCGTGTGATGGCGAGCTCGTCAAGCTGACGATGCATTCGATCGATCAGCGCCCGATCTCCGAGACCGCTGAACGCCGACTCGCTGTCCCCGCCGTCCATCCGACCCATTCTTTCCGCGGAGCGAACAGACCGTGCGGCCCTACCGGCCCAGGTCCGTCCAGCAACATGCTGGCACAACCGCGGCCAATAGGCGATACCCCAGCCGTGTCGGCTACTGGCTAGCTGCCATCAGAAGATTGGGCAGCTTGTGCGGGGAGGTTGCTGTCAGGGATCAGCGGTACGGCCGACTGCGGACACATGTCGGCGACCCGCTGATAGAAGTGACATCGAGTGCGGGGTTCATCGCCGACGTGACGATCCACATGGCCCCAACTGTGGGGTCGGCCGGGAATCTTCATGTCCATCGGCTCCGCCCGTCGTCGTCAGTTACAGACCGCTCGGATAGGTCTCCGGGGTCTGGCCGGCGATCCACAGGCTCGTCACCTCCAGAGGCTCCAGCGCACAGGTCTTGTCGATGTGGATGATCGCATCAAACTGATCAGCCGGACGGACGTGGAAATAGTGACTTTGCCGCTCGGTCGCTGGCTGATAGATCACACCGATGGCGCGTCCCAGACGCACCGCCTCCAGTGGGTCGGTGCCCGAAGACGTAGTGGGCATCGGAGCGAAGAAGTCCGGCTTACCCGTGGTGTGGAAGAGATCTTCGATGCTGCCACGCAAGGCAGGACGAACTACCTTCCGCTCAGCCGTCCCACCCCACTCGCTGGCAGCGGTGACAGTACCGCTGTACGTGCTGAACCCGATAAGGCGTACCTGGTCGTCATGACGCTCACGAACGAGTTGACCGAGTGTGAGCTGACCGTCTCCTCCCATCTCTGTCGCTCTGGCGTCGCCCACGTGTGAGTTGTGTGCCCACACCACGATCCGTGCCGGCGAGGCCGCGTCGCGATCACCGTCCAGATGCGCCACCAACGCATCCAGCGTCTGCGCCATATGCCGGTCTCGTAGGTTCCACGAAGAGACCCGTCCGCTGAACATCGTGCGGTAGTACTCCTCAGCGTTGCGGACCGTCTGCGCGTTCTGCAGGGCGTAGAACAGCTCGTCCTCGGCTACCTGACCGTCCAGCCGCGCATAATTGAGCGCGCCGCGCTGCAAGTCGACCAGCTGGGCGACGGCTTCGCGTTCGCACGAGGGGCCGGCACCGAACGCCGCACCGTATCCATAGGCCTGGCCGTCGTCCGCGGAGGCATGGTCGAAGCACCCGTAACGCAGCCGGGCTCGCGCCGCCGCGACCGGGTCGACCTTGTCGAGATAGTTGACCACTTCCTGGATGGAGCGGTGCAGGCTGTACAGGTCCAGGCCGTAGAAACCCGTCTGATATTCGCCAAGCGATCGGCGGTCGCGGTTATATGCGTAGAGCCAGTCCACAAAGTCACGCACCACCACGTTGCGCCACATCCAGGCAGGGAAGCGCTCGAATCCGCTCAGAGCTTCGTCGGCCGTCGTGTCTTCGCCAAGACCACGAACATAGCGGTTCACCCGGTAGGCGTCCGGCCAGTCGGCCTCAGCAGCAATTGCGCAGAATCCCTTCTCGGTGATCAGCCACTTCGTTATCTCGGCGCGCGCTTCGTAGAATTCCCTGGTGCCGTGCGAACTTTCGCCGATCAAGACGATCCGGGCATCGCCGATCAGCTCCTCCAGCGCGGTCCGTGGCGGGACCCCACCCGGGGCATCGACAACTGTGCGCAGGACCATCTCCGCCGCCGGCTCCGTCCTCCTGCCGACCTGAGGCCGACCCGTTGGGGCGGAGAGCAACCGACAAACCTCGTCATCGGTGACCTGCGTGAAGTCCCAAAATGATTCGCCGACCGCAAGAAAGGGAGTGGGCATCGTGGCACAGACCACGTCGTCGACCAGTCCGGCGAACTCCCGGCAGGTCGATTCGGGGGCCGCCGGAACGGCGATCACGAGCTGGGCCGGCTCGGCATCGCGCAGAGCCTGAACCGCCGCGAACATGCTTGCGCCGGTGGCTAACCCGTCATCGACGAGGATCACCGTACGGCCGGCAACGTCGAGAGGCGGGCGATCCCCGCGATAGGCCGATTCACGGCGGACCAGCTCCCCGGCCTCGCGGTCGGCGATGTCGCGCAGTTGCTGGGGGGTGATCCGCAGTCCGCGCACCATATCGTCATTGACCACCACACGTCCCCCGCTGGCCAACGCTCCCACGGCGAACTCTTCATGTCCGGGCGCACCGAGTTTCCGCACGATGAAGGCGTCCAGCGGTACTTGCAGCGCAGCCGCGACTTCCCAGGCGACCGGGATCCCGCCGCGCGCCAAACCGAGAACGATCACATCGTCGCGGCCCCGGTATGCATCGAGCAGCCCCGCCAGAACCCGGCCGGCCTCGCTGCGGTCACGAAATATCCGCCGCGGCTGCGGCCTTCTGACATCGGCTGCCCTAGTCATCGTCGTTCACCTTCATCGCGCCGTCTCCCTTTACTCGACGACTGACACCACCGATCTGACCCGCATCCTCCCGATCGGGAAAGAGCACGAGGTCCCGATTTCGGCGGGCCCTTTGTCGAGGGCTTTCGCGACACCGACCTCGGCGAAGACGACCCCTGAGTGCGCGTTGCGCACGTGCGGCAGCACAAAACCGGCCGGCGCGATGACGACGAACACCCCTATGGCATGGGGGATTTCCGGCCCTCGCCGGTTACACGACATGGGAGTCGAATCGACAGCATCAGATCCATCTGCATCTATCGATTCGAGGAGCATCATGAAGGACCTACCCGCCCGCCGGCAGCACAGGTCACTGCTACCGGAGCTTTCCGAACTGTTCAGCGGCTTTCCCTCCTGGTCCGGCACCTGGCCGCTGAACCACGGCCACCTCATCCGTCGCGAAGACCAGATGGAAGACGGCCACTAAGTCGGTGACGCCGTTCAGCCGCGGCGAGTGCGGAGGCCGCTGGCTGCGAGAGTTCGCCTGGTGGGGACCGCAGCCGAATCCCGACGCGGTGCGGATCTCTGCAGGCGACCACATCAAGTCACCACCACAAGGACGGTGAATGTCCTGGTTCCCCCGGCAAGTGCGGCGGAGAGAACGAGCGGATAGTTTCCGGCCGGGACGGTCGCAGCAACCGCAACCGTGGCGGTCGCGGCACCAGAACCGTCGCTGTCGAGCTGACCGGACAATGCTGTCGCATTGATCCCGTCTTGGTCGGACTCCGCTGTGACTGTGTAGTCGGCGGGCGCGTCGATCATGCGCTGCAAGTCGATTGCCACCGTACGACTGGCACCGGGACTGATCACAACAGTTCCCGGAACCACATTGACCGCCAGCGCCGAGCTGCCGGTCGAGAATGACGCCGGCGCACAGTGCTCAGCGGTGGCCCACTTCGTGTTGGGCCGGGCCGTCAGCACAAAACTCAGGTCGCCGCCTGTCGTGACGATTGACTCGGGTAACGCTGTCAGCTCGCGTTCCCTGCCGTCGATGGACAACCCATCGATGTATCGCAGGCGGTGGCGTCCGGACGCTCCCGGAGCCGAGAGCCGGATAAAGCGGCCGCCGGGAAGCGTGATCTCAGCGCGGTCGAACAGCGGTGTGTTGACGGTGAGGATCGAGGTCCCGGGCGTGCTGGGATACAGCCCCAGTGCCGCCCAGACATACCAACTCGACATCGCGCCGAGGTCGTCATTGCCGGGCTCACCATCAGGTCTGGGCCCGAACAGGGTGCCACGCACCTGATCGACCAGCCGCTGCGTCTTCCAGGGTTGACCGACATAGTTGAACAGCCAGGGCACACCGAAACCCGGCTCGTTCCCCACCCACAGATGCGGCTCGTTTGGGCCGGCATTGATAATGCTGGTGAAGCGGTCCAGTCGTTGCGCGGTGGCCTGGCGACCGCCGAGTGCGGTCACCAAGCCCGCCACATCGTGCGGCACCCACCAGAGGTATTGCTCGGCGTTGCCCTCGTCAAAGCCGATCTGGCTGAAGCAGCCTGGCGGAGGTTCGACCACCGCGGGCCCTTCCGGGAAGAAGCCGTTTGTGCCTCGGGGCGAAATGGCATGCGTAGTGGGATTGAACAAATTTTGCCAATAGTGGGACCGGCGTTGGAACTCGTCCGCGGTAGCCGACTGTCCCAGCGCATCGGCGAATCGAGAGATGGCGAAGTCGTCCACCGACCATTCCAGGGTGATCGAGGCACCAGGAGCGGCTCCGCGCAGGCACGACTCCGCCAGTTGGGGGAAGTAGCCGCGTTCCAGATAGGTGTCGATGCCTGGACGCTCCACATACCCGTTGCGGCCGACGCCTCCCCTGGTGGCGGCGCGGACCATGTAGTCCAACCCCGTACGGGCGTCAAAGCCCTTGGCGCCAAAGGTGTACAGATTGACGATCAACGGCACCACGCTGTCTCCGGTCATCTCCGCAGTCGCTGCGTTGGCCAGCGCCCAACGGGGGAAAGCTCCGCTCTGCTTGGCGTCTTCGATCAGCGACTGCGCCATGTCGCTCGCTTGCCGCGGGAACAGCAGCCCGTGCAGCGCGGCCTGCCCCCGGTAAGTATCCCAGTCGGAGAAGTTGGCGTACTGCGTCCGCCCAGCCGCCACCTTGTGCAGCACCTGGTCGAAACCTATGTAGCGACCGTTGACATCGTTGAATGTGTTGGGATGTAACAGCGAGTGGTACAGCGCAGTATAGAAAGTCTTGAGGTCATCGGTGTCGGCGCCGGCCACACGGATCCGCGACAATGCTGCGTTCCACTTGGCGGAGGCCGCCTGGCGTACTTCGTCGAAGCTTCCCTGACCCTCCTCGGCCAGATTCGCACGGGCGCCTTCAACGCTCACATACGACAACCCGATGTGTACCTCCAGGAGTGCTCCGGCCGGAAACTCCACATACCCTCCCGCCGAACCGGTGTAACTCGAATAGGCGCGGCGTGCGGCGGGATACACGGAATAGCCATCCCAGGTGCCGTACCGGATGAACGGCATGCTGAATCTCATCGCGAAGAACACCGTGTAGACATTGTTCTTGCTGCAGAACCCACCGCTGGTGGCTGATCCGGTGACCGTGGTGTTATCCGTTCCGATCTCGATACTGGCCGCCGAATTTCCCGCCAGCGACGCCCCCGAACGTATAAACATCACCGCGGCCTTGGCCTTGTCGGGGTAGCTGAACCGGCCCACACCGGTCCGCGTCGTAGCGGTCAACTCCGCGGTCACCCGGGTATCGGGGAAACGCATGGCGTAATAGCCCGGCAGGCCCACTTCAGTGCCGTCATGCGCCATACGTTCGACGGTGTTCCACGGCTGAGCGGCCAGCTCGGTGGTGGGCAGCATCGCGATGTCGCCGAACGCCGCGCAGCCCACCGAGGCATGAGTCATGCTCAAACCGGTGACGACGTCCTCGTCGTGACGGTAGCCCGCGTAGCTGCCGACGGTGTCGGGCGAGTACTGGACCATGCCGAACGGCACTGACGCGCCGGGAAAGTTGTTGATCTCTCCCACCGCTGCGTCGCCGGCCCCGGTGCCGATCAAGGTTCTGACGTAGTCGACCGGATTCGCCACAAACTCGCGCGAGTACTCATGACTCGTAGGCGGTGCCGCGATCAGCCCGACAGTCAGCGCCAGCGCGGTCAGCAGTAGTGCCGCCGCCCTTCGGGACCGTGTCGCCTCCCACGCCGTGGTCCCGAAACCCGAGCCAGCGTCACCGATAGCGCGTGCTCCAATCGGTGGCCTGGCTGCCCAAGCGGGCCGATCACAGCCGCGACGGCACTGCATCCTGTACCCCAGTTCGATGTGGTGTACTGCCATCTTCGGGCAGCGTAGTCACCAGCCGTAACAGCAAAACGTCCCTCGAAGAGGGGGGCCAAAGTCTCATCGCGGCACGTTCAGCGAAGCATGTCGCCTGGGGCTCGGGGACCATCGACTCTGTCTGACGGTCCCCGCGAGCATCAGACTGAGTCAGTCCGCAGCGGCGCTGGCGACAAAGGGCCGGATTGCACGGCATCAAGCGGCAGGCCGAACGCGCCCCCAGCCGCAGCGCGGTAAGGGCAGCACAGGGTTTGACCACTTAGCCCTAAGGGTGTTTACCTGGTCGGCTTGGCGCGGCGGCGCACCCGCCACCGGTAAAGTTCGTCGATGCCCCAGACGATCATTGGCATCGGGGTGAGCATCAACAACATCCACGGCTCCAGGCCCGGGCCGAAGATCAGCTGCAGCGCGCAGCCAGTTCACCGACGCGCTGTTGCCACATCTTGCGCGCATCGTCGTCTGGCCGACCGCGCGAAAGCACCTGATGTTCTTCCTGGGCGAACGCCACCAGCGCGTTGAGAAAGATCACCGCGACGATCGCGATTGCCAGCACCGCCGAACCCGATACCAAGGCCAGACCGGCCCTAACCAAAGCAACAATGCCAGCGGGTGAGTGAATTGACGCATCATTGCGCTCAACCAGCGGTTCCGACCGACTGTCGGCAGCTCATTGGGCCCGTAAACCAAAAGGCGGCGCGCAGCCTCGCGAGCCTCTAGCCCGCTTTCGGTCGCAAGCGACTGGTCCATCGCTCCTGAGCCTCCCGTCGGTTCATGCGCGTGGCGATGGCCGCACCGCCATCTCGCACTGATTCGATCGATGAGGCCAGGGGACCGAACGGACCTGCTAGGAAAATCATCCGCCTGGTCCGGACCTGTTGACAGCTCAGGAGCCACGGCAACGCACCCGCAGGATGCCGACCCTGCCGGACCCGGCAAATGGCCCCTAAGATGCGGGCCTTCAGTCTCTTTCGGCAATCACGGAATCCGATGTGAAATATCGAAATCACCATGTATGCGGCAGCTATCCACCCGACCGCCACCGCACCTGAACGGAGGTTTGAGAAATGACCACATCGCAACAGGCACGCACGCGAATGTTCTCGCGTGTATTGGGACCGTTTTGGGCCATCGTTACCATCGTCGCCGCCGCGCGCGCCTCGCAGATGCCCATGCTGCTCGCTGGATTCGAAGCCAACAGCGCGTGGCCATGGGTCACCGGCGCATTCATCTTGGCTGCTGGCCTCACCGTCGTGGCACTACACCAGTATTGGCGCGGTGCGGCGGCGGTCATTGTTTCACTGTTCGGCTGGCTGATGGTGGTGCGCGGGACGTTTCTGTTGGCATTTCCCTCCGCCTTCCTGTCCATGGCAGATTCGCTGGTCGGCGCTACGGCCGTCTGGCGCACCGTCTATCTCGCCTTCGCCGCAATCGGGCTCTATCTGACCTATGTTGGCTGGCTGGCCCCCGCGGAAGAGCCGGCGAAGCAGGCTCCTGGATCAGTTCAGAACTTGTCGAACGCGGCTTGAGCCCCCGTACATCCGGCGCACCGTGTCCTCCCCCGCGTCAACAGCAGGGCGATCGGAACCGCCCCGACAGAACGGAGACGCCTGCCATGATCACCCTCAGCACGACATATTCCGGCGCCATGATCACTGCCGCTATAGCGGTCACTGCAATACTGCAGAGCGGAACAGTTGCAGCGGATCCCGGTCGGGATGACCAGTTCCTGGCAGTACTTCAAAGCAAACAGATTCCCGCTATCGACAACACCAGCACCGTCGTTGCCGCCGGTCATACCGTATGCCGCAAGCTCGATGACGGCGTGCCGGCAGACGCCATCTTGGCGGGGTTGAAAAACGATGCCTACGCAATGGATCCAGACCTGCGCCGGCAGGCGGACCGACTCGCGGTCACCATGAGTCGATTCATCGCCGCCGCGGTGGAGGTCTACTGTCCAGGCGACCAAGTCAAGATCGCCCCGGCAGTGGCCAGTCATGTTAGGCAAGCAGACAGATCGACGCGTGTGTTCACTCTCGTGACAAACCGGACGAAATCCGAGTCGGCCGGCAGCGCGGCCACCCTGGCAGACCCCTACCGGGCACTCGGCTCACCTCGGAGCACCTTGGCCACCGGCGACATAGTCCAACCGAAGCCACCCAAGGTTCCGACACCGAAGCAGCCGGAGTCGAAGATCCCGAAGGCGCCCCGGGCCGCTACAAAGCCCCCGCCACCACGGCAGTTGCCGCCCCCACCCCAGCAAGTAGAACCCCCACCGCCGCAGGCCCCACCGCCTCCACCGGAAGAGATCGAACCCCCACCGCCGCAAGCACCACCCCCGCCGGAGCAGATCGAACCCCCACCGCCGCAAGCACCACCCCCGCCGGAGCAGATCGAACCCCCACCGCCGCAAGCACCACCCCCGCCGGAGCAGATCGATCCCTCGGCCGGTGGTCCCGCACCCGGCAAGTCGACCGACGGCACCGGCTCGGGCGGCGGCACCGGCTCGGGCGGCGGCGGCAGTGGTGGTGCAGGCAGCGACAGCGGCGGTCCCGGAAGCCCGGCCGGGCCACCACAGCCCAGGCCACCCGGGATGATCCATCTGGTGCCATGGTGAATGCGCCTGTCGACCAAGGCCTTTGCCCCTATCGAGAAAGACGTTCGGCGGAGGCCTTTCCAACCAAAGGTCCCGCACGACACGGATCACCGCACCTATCGCCAATGCCGACATGTGGATCACATTCATGCAATGGCAGATTCTGACTGCAACTTCTGCCGACGTCCAAACCTGCACGGAGGCCGGCGATGAACGCCACCGACGAGGCTCAACGGGGATTCGACAGCGGGCCGATCGGCGTCCCCGAAGGGACCAACGGCCCTAACACCAGCTCTGGACGTCGCAGAACTATTGATTCCAGGTAGAGATCGGAGGTCGAGATGCCTACCGTGCGGGTGGATACCGAAACCATCAAAGACGCGGTACGCGCAGCGTGCCGGGCTCCGTCCCTTCACAACATCCAGCCGTGGCTGTGGGTGGTCGAGACCGATGAAATCCAGTTGTTTCTCGATGACAGCCGGGTTCTACCATCTGACCACGCCGGGCGTGAGGCGGTGATCGGTTGCGGCGCGGCGCTCGACCATCTTCGAGTGGCCATGGCCGCAGCCGGCCTGAACGCCAATGTTGATCGGTTTCCGAATCCCAACAACCCCAACCATCTGGCATCGATCCAGTTCGACAGGATGAGCTATGTCACGGACGGACACCGCTGTCGAGCGGATGCAATCTGGGTACGCCGAAGCGACAGGCTTCCGCTAGCCCCTGCGCCGAACTGGGATGCATTCGAGCCGCTGTTGCGAGCCCGCATCGACGACTACGCCGTTCATCTGGACGTACTGCCCGATCGTGACCGGCCCCGACTGGCCTATGCATCGCAGTTCGCTGAGTCGCTACGCCTCTACGACGCGCTGTACCACGCTGAATTGCACCGTTGGACAACGCCTTTCGAAGCATCTACTGGAATCCCCTACGGCTCGTTGCCCTCGACTTCGGAAAGCAACAGGGTGGATGTCGGGCGCGCGTTTCCGGCCCCGCACCACCCTGACCGACGGGCCCAGATCCCACAGGATCAGTCAACGATAGTGGTGCTGTCCACGACGTCCGATTCTCGCGCCGACGCATTGGTCACCGGTGAAGCCCTTTCCACTCTGCTACTGGAATGCACGATTGCGGGTTTGGCCACCTGTCCACTGACCCATCTCACCGAACTCCAGGTGACCAGAGACATCGTCGAAACCGTAGTGGGTCGCAACACGGTCCCGCAGATCTTGATCCGGATTGGAAAGGCGCCCGCCACCGCGGAGCAACTGTCCCGCACGCGGCGTCGGCCGCTCACTGACGTTTTGTCCATTCACGGTCGATAGGAGCAGGCATGTCCGCGTCGTCCTCCGCGCCTCGCGTGGTAGTCGGTGTGGATGGTTCGCGCGCGGCGCTGCAGGCCGCCTTATGGGCGGCCGACGAAGCCATCGGTCGCGACATCCCGCTGGCGCTGCTCTACGCAATCGATGAAGTCACTCATGAGCCCAACGATGTCGCCACCGCGGAGAAGGCGGTCCACGACACGATCACGGCGATCGAATCGCGGGGACAGCCGGTCACGATGGAAGCCGAGATCATGCGTCGCCATCCGATAAGCGCACTGCTGGAGGCCTCGCGATCGGCGGCGATGGTCTGTCTCGGCTCGATTGGCTTTCACCACGCGGTACGCGGCCGTATCGGATCCACTGCCACAGCACTGGCGACCTCAGCGCATTGTCCGGTTGCGATCGTGCCACGGAATGCGAACTCCCGGACGGGACGGACCGGTCTGGTGCTCGCGGTGGTAGACGGTTCGTCGGCCAACGACGGTGTTCTGGACCTGGGGGCGACCGAAGCGCGACTTCGTGCCTCGGCCCTGCGAGTTTTCACCCTGCACCAGTCCCGTCCGAGGCCACTGCAAGACTCCCGCGCGTCGTCGGGTCCGCAGATCGCCGTGGCACTCGAACGTCGGATAGCCCATTGCCGACGAGAGCACCCGGATCTTAATGTGGAATCCATCAGCAACTACGACGGACTGCTCAATTCCTTTGAGCACGTGCAGCGAAGCGGCATGGCGATCCAATTGGTCGTCGTCGATCCGTGCCGCCCCGGCCCGCTGGATGTGCTGTTGGGTCCGGCTGGCCGCGCCGTCATGGAATCCGCCGGCTGTACCGTGCTGACCTGCGATCGGGCATGGTGGTTATGAGCGACAACGATTTTCAATCCGCTCCCGCGGCGAAACCGCTGACAGTCTTCTTGGTCGACGATCACGAGGTGGTCCGGCGCGGGCTGATCTCCCTGCTGAGTTCCGATCCCGACTTGATGATCGTCGGTGAAGCAGAGACCGTTCGGGAAGCCTTGGCGCGAATCCCTGCGGTCCAGCCAGACGTCGCGGTGCTCGATGTCCGATTGCCGGACGGCAACGGCATCGAACTATGCCGTGAACTGCTTTCCCGGGTCGCTCATCTCCGTTGTCTCATGTTGACCTCGGACAGCTCCGACGAGGCGGCTCTGAATGCGATCTTGGCCGGGGCCAGCGGATATGTGGTGAAAGACATCAGGGGCATGCAGTTGGCGCAGTCCATCAAGGATGTCGGCGCCGGATGCTCCCTGCTGGACAACCACGCCGCAGCGGCCCTGATGGTGCGGCTCCGCAAGGGCGCAGAAGCCCCCGACCCACTGGCGAAGCTCACCGAACAGGAACGTGCATTGCTGTCGCTGTTGGCGGAGGGCCTGACGAATAAGCAGATCGCCGCGCGGATGTACCTGGCCGAGAAGACGGTCAAGAACTACGTCTCACGCTTGTTGGCCAAACTGGACATGCAACGCCGCACCCAGGCGGCAGTATTCGGGTCTCGACTCACTGACCTCGATCATTGACACCGTCAGAGCGGATCAATCTTCACCCGCACCCGATGGACGGACGTGCACTGCGCCGCGTCAGCGAGGCTGCCGACTAGACCTCCGATGGTCAATGGGTGTGCGGCCGAGGGCGAACCACGATCACGGGGATCCCGGCGGCGTGGGCTACCGCAGAACTGACCGATCCCAAGAGCTGGCTAGCGAATCCGCCGCGCCCGTGACTGCCGACCACTACCAACTGTGCATCCTCGGCCGCCTTGACCAACCAGCGGGTGGGCTGATCACAGACAACGCGCCGCTCGACGGCAACATCCGGATATTGCTCCTGGTAACCCGCAAGACGCTCAGCGAGGATTTCCTGCCCCTGGACTTCGTAGTCGCGCCGATCCATGTTGAGGATCGGCATGACCCCGACGTCACTCCAGGCATGCAAGGCCACCAGCGGCACTCCTCGGCGGGAGGCTTCGTCGAACGCCAGCGCCGTTGCTTGCTCTGAGACCGGCGATCCGTCGATGCCCACCACCACGGATGCGCCTTTCTCGCAATCGCGGTCGGCGCGAATGACCGCGATCGGACCGTGCCCGTGGTGAATCAGGCTGGTGCTCACCGAGCCCAGCAGCAGGCGGCCGATCGCACCCAGCCCCGTTGAGCCGACGACAGTCAGCCAGCAATTCTTGGTGACACCGATAAGCGTCGAGACCACCTGGGAGTAGGCCATCTCGGTGTGCACCTCCGGCGACGCGGTGTCGCCCCGGCTGGCGTCGACCACATTGCGGGCCCGCGCCAGGACCTTATTCGCCTCGTCGGCCTGCCAACTGGGCATCCCCTCGACTACCGGCCCCGGAGGCCAGCCGGTCTCCAGCGGCGTCACCACATGCAGCAGCGTGAGCGGCAACTGGCGCATGATCGCCTCATGCGTCGCCCAAGCCACTGCCGCGTCGGATTCAGGCGATCCGTCGACACCCACCACGATTCCGGGTGTCGTTCTGACTTGTGACATCGCAGCCTCCAACCATGTTGATCGACCGGCCGACCGGCTAGCCGACTTACCTTCGAAATTACTGCGACCCGGGACGATTCGGCAGGGGTCGTTGGGCCCCAATCGCCGATCCGTCGGCATCTTCTCGCGAGATGACGACCAACAAACTCTTGCGGCAATACCAATTCCGGTGATGAAATATCGGTATACGATTTAATACGGCAGCTGCCGAGTCGACAGCCACCGCCCATCAAACGGAGGCGCAACAGATGTTCCATCGCGGCAAGCCCACGTAGCGACGCGCAGGTTCTCGCCTAGTTCTGCGAGATGCCCACGCTGCGCTCTGACGCGGACCGGGAACCACACGCAGCAGCGACAAACAGTTCCGGCGGAGACAACGTCCACCGCCCGCCCGTTTTCCTCTGCCTGGGTCAATTGTCAATTCAGGCAACGGTGGCGGCCTCCCCACCCAACGGCCGGTGACGGGCACGGTCCGGACACGAACGGAGGACCGTGCCATGTTCACCCCGAGGACCACGTGCCACGGCGTCACGATCGTTGCGGCGACGGCGATCGCCGTCGCAACGCTGCCGTACGGCGTTGCAGCAGCGGATCCGAGTCAGGACGATCAATTTCTGGCGGTGCTCCAAGAGAAACAAATTCCCGCCATGGACAACATTGCGACCGTCGTCGCCGCCGGCCATAAGGTCTGCCTCAAACTCGACGACGGCATACCGGCGCAGACCGTACTGGATGGATTGAACAACGATGCCTACGGAATGAACCCGGACTTACGCGAACAGTCGGATCGACTGTCGGCCACCATGAGCCGATTCATCGCGGCGGCGGTGCAGGTCTACTGTCCGGGCGATCAAGGCAAGATCGCCTCGCTGGCGGCCAGCCGCACTCGGCAATCCCATGAACCCGCCCCTCTGGTGGTGGTGGCGAACTACCGAACAACCGTTTCGGCTGGCAACACCGTCGACGCTATTGGTGCGGTGCTCGGCTCACCGGTCGACACCATAGCCACCGGCGACGCGTCGCAGCCGAAACCGCCGAAGATTCCGCCGCCGCAGGCACCCAAGGCCAAGATTCCCCGGTCCCCCGGCGCCGCCACGAAACCGCCGCCACGACAACAGCCACCGCAGCCCCCACAACAACCCCCACCGCCACCGCCCCAAGCGCCACCGCCCCCAGCGCCACCGGAGCAGCTACCGCCCCCGCAACAGCTGCCGCCCCCGCCACCGCAGCAGCCACCGACGCCACCGCAAGACCTGCCGGCCCCAGGCGGTCCGCAGTCCGGCAGTGCCACCGACGGCAGCGGCCCAGGGAACGGCGGTGCCGGCGGCGGAGGCGCCGACAACGGCCGGCCCGCCGAGCCCCCGCCGGCGCCGCCCCGGCCACCCGGCATGATCCAACTCGTGCCGTGGTGAGGCCGGACCGGCCGATTGGCTAACCGATGTGCAGTGGATCGATCTGCACCCGCACCGGGTGGCTCGACCCGCGTGCACTGAGCACCCCGATGCCGTGGCGTAGCGCCGAGGCCAGCGGTAAGCCATGATCGCGGCCCACCCGAACCAGCATCCGGATCACATTCAGCTCGTCGGGGACACCGGCTGGACGCCGCACGCCCGGCGGCAGCGGCACCGGCCCCAGCAGGTCGGCGCCGTCCGGCAGCCGCGCCTGCTCCAGCAGCGTCGTCACCGAATCCGAATCACCGTCGAGGGCAGCGATGTGCACCGCGGGCGGCAGCCCCACCTCGGCTCGGGTGGCCAACTCGGCGTCGGCGTGGCCGACCGGATCCCACCGGATCAGGGCTTGCACCGTCGGGATCGACGATTCGGCGACCACCGTCACCAGCCCGCCGGACGCATGGTCACGCACCAGGGCCGCCGCCCCCATCCAGCGCCGCAGCGTGTCCTCGGCGGCACGCAGATCCTGGCGGCCCAGCAGCGCCCAACTGTCGAGCAGCAATGCTGCCCCGTAGCCGTGCGGGGCGCGGGGTTCGGCGCCGGGAGTGGCGATCACCAGCGCTGCGCCGTCCTCGATGCGGTCGACGATGGTGTCACCGGCGGAGGTGACCACCGGGGTGCCCGGAAAGGCGCGGCCAAGTTCTTCCGCGGTGCGCCGGGCGCCGATGACGACCGCCCGCACGGCATCCGACCCGCAGCGCACACAGCGCAGCGCCGGGTCGCCCCGGCCGCACCAGCGGCACAAGGCGGCACTACCGCGCTCCGACAGCGACAACGGGCCGGTGCAGTGCCGACAGCGGGCAATCGTGCGGCAGCGCCCGCAGGCCAGCGACGGCACATAGCCCCGCCGGGGCACCTGCACCAGTACCGGCGCCCCAGCTGCCAGCGCGCTGCGCGCGCTCTGCAGGGCGACGGTGGGCAAGCGAGCGCTGCGCGCCGCGGCGTCGCGCTGCTCGGCGTAGCCGGTGTCGTCGAGGGCGACCACCCGAGGCGCGGCCGTCCGCAGCACCGCCCGCGGGGCCACCACGTCGTGCGCCCACCCGGTGCCCACCAGGGCATGCGCTTCGGCGGTACGGGCGTGCCCGCCGATCAGGGCGGCGCAGCCCGCCAGGTGTGCCCGCAGCATCGCCACGTCGCGGGCATGCGGATAAGGCGCCCGGGGCTCGGCGAGCGAGTCGTCGCCGTCATCCCAGACCATCACCAGGCCCAGATCGGCCAGGGGGGCGAACACCGCGCTGCGCGTGCCGATCACCAGGCGCGCCCCGCCGCGCAGTACCGACAGCCAGCGCCGGTAACGGGTGGCCGGACCCAATCCCGCGGACAGCGCCACGACCACTGACTCGTCGATTCGCGCCGTCGCGGCACCACAGAGCGCGTCGACGTCTCGCTGATCGGGCACGATCGCCAGTGCGGTGCGGCCGGCGCGAATCGTCTGGGCGGCAGCGTCGACGAACCGGTCGGTCCACAAGTCCCCGGGTAGCACCTGCCATACCGCGCGAGCGGCCCGGCCTTCGCCCAGCGCAGTCAGGAACGATCCGCCCGCCACATACCGCTGCCAGCCAGCGGGATCTACCGGGGCGATGACGGGCGATTCGGTTGGCGTCGTCGCTTCGCGTTCCACCCGGGCGTGCCGCGGCGGCACGGCCAGCCGCAGCACGTCGGCCCGGCTGCCGGCGTAGCGTGCGGCCACCGCTTCCACCAGGCGGCGGACCTCGTCGGTGAGCACCGGTTCGGCCGAGACCACCCGCTCCAGCCGACCCAGCCGTCCGACATGATCGGTGTCGACGCGACGCTCCCAGACGAAGGCGTCAACCAGCCGGCCATGAAAACGCACCCGCACCCGTGCCCCGGGCCGGGCATCCTCGGCCTGCTCCGGTGTGACGAGATAGTCGAACTCACGGTCCAGGTGCGGCACCGAGAGCATCGGCAGCACCCGAGCGATGGGCTCGCCCGGCGCAAGCGGCGCCCCCAGCTTCACCTCTCCTCCGTCGAGGCTCGCTGAACCGCCCGGCGCAAGCGGCGCCCCCAGCTTCACCTCTCCTCCGTCGAGGCTCGCTGAACCGCCGGGTCCACCGTCGACACTCACCACGCAGGTCTAGCAGACGCCGCCGACCGCGGCAGACGGCGGATCACAACCGGAGCGGGCTGTGGATCGGCGGAGCCGACGCCAGCTGCGCCGAATTACGTTGCTGCGGTATGCCCGGACAGCGCGGGGCCCACGCCGCCACGGCGCAGGTCCGTGAAGCGGACCTCGCCTCGCGGATGCAGACTGCGCGACTGACCGATTACGTGCTGGCCGCCGCAGTGCGCGCCGCCACCGATCACGCCCGCGCGGGCCGCCGCCACCTCGATGCCATCCACGGCGAGATCCGTGACGCGCTGGACGATCCGTGGGCACCGGTGTGGGACACCCCGGCCGGTGCCCGCCAGTTTCAGCTGTTCCTGGCCGCCAAGTCCCGAGAGATATGGCGGGTGGTCGGCGACGCGGTCGCCGACAACCGACGCCAGACGACGCGGTTACGGTCGATGGGTGCCGGTTACGGTGCGCCAGCCCGGCTGCGCGACCGGATCAACCGGCAGGCGCTGGCCGACGACATTCGGCGGGTGGTCAACCCGACTTCGGCCCTTAGTGCCGCCGACATCGTGCGCTACGAAAACGCGCTACGCGTCCGCGACGGGCTGACAGCCAACTCCAGTGACGGCACAGCCCCGGTGCTGCTGCTCATCTACGAACCGGCAGCGTTCGGCGGACGCGGGCGGGCCGCGATCGCGATCGGCGATCCGGACAGCGCTGACAACACCACCGTGCTGGTGCCCGGCGCGCACAGCAGCGTCCGCGATGGCTACCTGTCGCACCCGGAGGGACGCAATGTCTATCGCGAGGCCGTCCGCTCCGATCCGGATCGCAGCAATTCGGTCGTCGTCTGGATGGGTTATCGCGCGCCGGACAGCCTGTTCGATCCGGCGGTGACGCAGCCGGCCGGCGCCCGGGCGGGAGGCCGACTGCTGGCCGCCGACGTCCGCGCCCTGGCGGCGTCGCACGTCGGCGCCTCGCACGTCACGGTGGTCGGACACTCCTATGGTTCGACAACGGTGGCCGACGCCGCGGCCTCGGCGGGATTGGGCGCCGACGACGTAGTGCTCGTGGGCTCACCGGGAACCGACCTGGCCCACAGCGCCAACGACTTTCATCTGCCCGCAGGAGGACATGTGTATGTGGGGGCGGCATCGTCGGACCCGATCACCGGTTTCGGCGGCCAGCCGCAACTGCCCCTGCCGACAACGTCGGCAACGATCGGGCTCGGCGCCGATCCTGCCGCAGACGGCTACGGATCCACCCGGTTCAAAGCCGAAAACCGCGGCGTGACGTTGCCGATGAGCAGCCACAGCTCCTACTTCGCTCCCGGCGGCGAGTCTCTCTTCAGCATCGGCGACATCGCTTCGGGCCATGGCGATGCGTTGGCGACCCACCACATGACCGCACTACACCGCCGTCGACTGCCGGCGTTCGATCCGGAACGACTGCGCCCCGGCACCGGGAATCACCGGCATTGACCGATCGGGCCCGGCGGCGAATCTCAGTCCGCGGCCGCCTCTTCCGTGCCGGTGGACCGGCCGAAGAAGAACCCGGCCGTGATCAGCAGCTGTGCCGCCGCGTAGGCCCACCAGATCGGCGCCGCCAGCAGTTCATTGCCCAAGACGAACTGGCTGGCTCCGATCATTGCGTCCGACACCGCGAAGCACACCGCACCGACCGCGGTCCAGGGTGTGGGCAGCTTCGCCAGCAGCGCGGCGCACACCATCGCGCCAAGCACCAAGACATACACCGTCACCGGCAACGTCATGCCTTCGCGGGCCATGCCGGGCCAGAACCACGCCAATAGCATCAGGCAGCTCACCCCGACCAGGCCCGCCCCGATCAGCCGGCCGCGCGACACCACCGCCAGCGGCAACAGCGCGCCCAGAAAACATAGGTGCGCCACTAGGAACGCAGCCAGACCCGCAACGAAGGACGGTTCCCACCACGGGATCGCCAGTAGCCAGTCACCGGTCGCGGAGAAGATCAGGGCCGGTATCAGCCAGCGCGCCTCCCGCAGGATCGGGTGGGCGGCCGCGGCGAACGCCAACAGCACCGCCATCGCCGCCTTGAAGGCCGGCTGCCCGATCCATTGCCCGGTCAGCGCCTCTCCCGGCCCAGAGCGCAACGCCACCACCGTCAGGAAGATGCCGTAAGCCACTCCGAGCCATCCCGCTGCCGCCCAGCCGGTGAAGACTCGGCGGGTTGCGTACGGTGTTTCTATGCCAGCAATCGACCCCATAGTGCTGAAGGTACTGGACGCCATCCCGTTCCGACTGACACTGGACGACGGCGTCGAGGCAGCGCGTCGCGCGATGCGCGACCTGCCCCATCGACCTGTGCACCCGGACCTGCCCAGCGAGGACCAGGTGATCGCCGGACCCGGTGGCGACCTGCCGATACGCATCTACCGGCCGGCGGGCACCGAATCCGGTGCGGCGCCGGTGGTGGTGTTCTTCCACGGCGGCGGCTTCGTCGCCGGCGACCTCGACACCCACGACGGCACGGCACGTATGCATGCCGTCGACGCGGGCGCGGTGGTGGTGTCGGTGGATTACCGGCTGGCCCCGGAACATCCGTTCCCGGCCGCTGTCGAGGATGCGATGGCGGCCACCGAGTGGGTGTCGGCCCACGCCGCTGCGCTGGGTGTGGATCCGGCCCGGTTGGCGGTAGCCGGGGACTCGGCCGGTGGCAACCTGGCCGCGGTGGTGTCCCAGCTGGCCCGTGATGCCGGTGGACCGGCGATCGCCTTCCAGTTGCTGTGGTATCCGGCCACCACCTACGACGGCCGCCTGCCGTCGTTCACCGAGAACGCCCACGCGCCGATCATCGACAGCGCCGCAATCGCCGCGTTGACGCAGGCCTACGCCGGGGGCCTGGACCTGAGCAGCCCGCCGGCGATGCTGGCCCCGGCACGCGCAGAGAATCTGGCCGACCTGCCACCGGCCTACATCGCGGTCGCCGGCCACGATCCGCTACGCGACGACGGCATCCGCTACGGCGAATTGCTGGCCGCTGCCGGGGTTCCGGTACAGGTGCACAACGCCGAAACGCTGGTTCACGGCTATCTGGGCTACGCCGGAGTGATCCCGTCTGCCACCGAGGCCGCCGACCGCGGGCTGGCCGCGTTGCGCGCCGCCCTGGCGTACTAGATGCGGCTGAACCAGGTCACCGTCGGCAGCACCGACCTGGACCGCGCCGAGCGGTTCTACCTGCAGCTGGGTCTGCGGCTGATCGTCAAGACTGGCGACTATCTGCGATTCGAGTGCCCGGACGGGGGCAGCACCTTTTCGGTAGAGCGCGTCAGCGAGGTCGCGGCCGGCGAGCAGGTGACGATCTATTTCGAAGCCGATGATCTCGACGAGCAATATCAACGGTTGCGCGGTTCGGTTGAGTTCACCCAGCCGCCGACCGACATGCCATGGCTGTGGCGAGAGGCCAGGCTGCGTGATCCCGATGGTCACCGGCTATGCCTGTTTCACGCCGGCCAGGCCCGCCGAAATCCGCCGTGGCGCCTGCCACCGCAGGATATGCCGTAACAGCACACCGGTCCCCCGGCGTGCGCGCTACCGTCGACCTCGATCGACACCGGCGACGAGGAGCGGACCGTGAGCGAGAAACCCGACCACGAGATTCTGATCGTCGGCGCCGGCTTCTCCGGCATCGGTGCGGCAATCAACCTCGACCGTGCCGGGATGTCGGACTTTGCGATCATCGAGGCCGGCGACGGGGTCGGCGGCACGTGGCACTGGAACACCTATCCGGGTATCGCCGTGGACATTCCGTCGTTCTCCTACCAGTTCTCGTTCGAGCAGAGCCCGGACTGGTCGCGCACGTATGCGCCTGGCCGGGAGCTGAAGGCTTACGCCGAGCACTGCGTCGACAAGTACGGTCTGCGCTCGCGAATCCGGTTCGCCACCAAAGTGCTTGCCGCCCAGTTCGACGAGGAGCGCGGCTGGTGGCGGGTGCAGACCGAACCCACCGGCGGTTCAGCGAGGCTCGACGAAGGAGAGGCGAAGCTGGGACCGCGGCGTGAACCCGGCGGTTCAGCGAGGCTCGACGAAGGAGAGGCGAAGCTGGGACCGCGGCGTGAACCCGGAGTCGCCACGGCCCGGTTCCTGATCAACGCCAGCGGAGTGCTGACCACCCCGAACCTGCCTGATATCGCCGGTGTCGATACCTTCGCGGGGGTGACGATCCACACCGCCCGCTGGGACCACTCGCAGGACCTGACCGGCAAAAGAGTGGCTGTTATCGGCACCGGAGCCTCTGCGGTCCAGGTGATCCCGGAGATCGCACCGATCGTCTCCTCGCTCACCGTTTTTCAGCGGACGCCGATCTGGTGTTTCCCGAAATTCGATGTGCCGCTGGCCGCCCCGATGCGCTGGGCGATGCGACTTCCCGGCGGCAAAGCATTGCAGCGGCTGGCCAGTCAGGCTTTCGTCGAGGCAACGTTCCCGATCGCTGCTCAATACTTCACGGTGTTTCCGCTGGCCAAGCGGATGGAGTCGGCTGGGCGGGCGTATCTGCGCAAGGAGGTGCGCGATCCGGTGCTGCGTGAGCAGCTGACTCCGCGCTACGCCGTCGGCTGCAAGCGCCCTGGCTTCCACAACACCTACCTGTCGACGTTCAACCGCGACAACGTGCACCTGGTGGTCGACCCCATCGACCGGATCACCCCCACCGGCGTCGTCACCGCCGACGGGACGTCCCATGAGGTCGACGTCCTGATCCTGGCCACCGGATTCAAGGTGATGGACAGCGACAACATCCCCACCTTCGCGGTGACCGGAGCCGGCGGGCAGACCCTGAGCGAGTTCTGGGACGAGCATCGACTGCAGGCCTATGAGGGGGTCAGCATCCCCGGATTCCCTAACTTGTTCAGCGTCTTCGGCCCTTACGGCTACGTCGGGTCGTCGTATTTCGCGCTGGTCGAAGCGCAGACCCACCACATCGTGCGGTGCCTGACGAGCGCCCGCGGCCGTGGGGCGACCCGGATCGAGATCTCCGAGGCGGCCAACGCCCGCTACTTCGACGAGATGATGAGCAAGCGGCACCGGCAGGTCTTCTGGCAGGACAGCTGCAAGTCTGCCAACAGCTACTACTTCGACAAGAACGGCGATGTCCCGTTGCGGCCCACCACCACGGTGGAGGCCTATTGGCGCAGCCGACGCTTCGACCTCGACGATTACCGATTCAGCGCCTGATCTTTTGCGCGAGCAGACACAAAATCGCACGCCGCGGGGACCGCGAGTGCGATTTTGTGTCTGCTCGCGAGAGACTAGATGGCGCGCTTGAGGTCGTCGACCTTGTCCAGCTGCTCCCACGGCAGTTCGATGTCGGTGCGGCCGAAGTGGCCGTACGCCGCGGTCGGCGCGTAGATCGGGCGCAGCAGGTCCAAGTCCCGCACGATCGCGCCCGGGCGCAGGTCGAAGACCTCCGGGACGATCTTCTCGATCTTGACCGGGTCGACGGTGGCGGTGCCGAAGGTCTCGATGAACAGACCGACCGGCGCGGCCTTGCCGATCGCGTAGGCCACCTGGACCTCGACGCGCTGTGCCAAGCCCGCGGCGACGATGTTCTTGGCCACCCAGCGCATCGCGTAGGCGGCCGAGCGGTCCACCTTCGACGGGTCCTTGCCGGAGAAGGCGCCGCCGCCGTGGCGAGCCCAGCCACCGTAGGTGTCGACGATGATCTTGCGGCCGGTCAGGCCGGCGTCGCCCATCGGGCCGCCGACGACGAAGTTGCCGGTCGGGTTGATCAGCACGCGAGTCGACGAGGAATCCAGGGTCTCGTGGGCAAGCTCGGCAAGCACGGTGGAGATCACGTGCTCCCGCAGGTCGGGGTCCAGGGTCTTGACCAGGTCGATTCCCTCGGCGTGCTGGGTCGAGATCACCACGGTGTCCAGCCGGGTCGGGACGTCATCCTCGTACTCGATGGTGACCTGGGTCTTGCCGTCCGGGCGCAGGTAGTCCAGCGTGCCGTTCTTGCGGACCTCGGTCAGCCTCCGCGAGAGCCGGTGCGCCAACGC
This sequence comes from Mycobacterium sp. SVM_VP21, assembly GCA_024758765.1. NCBI lineage: Bacteria > Bacillati > Actinomycetota > Actinomycetes > Mycobacteriales > Mycobacteriaceae > Mycobacterium > Mycobacterium cavoris. Next base: position 2,850,180 of record CP101406.1, on the reverse strand, counting down.
GATGGGCAGCGGCATCAGCTCCGGGGTGTCGGCGATCGCGTAGCCGAACATCAGGCCCTGGTCGCCGGCGCCCTGAGAGTCGAGCGGGTCGGCCGCGCCCTCGACGCGGGCTTCATGCGCGGTGTCGACGCCCTGGGCGATGTCAGGCGACTGTGCACCGATCCCGATGTTGACCCCGCAGCTCGCGCCGTCAAAGCCCTTGTCCGACGAGTCGTAGCCGATCTCCAGGATGCGCTCGCGCACGGTGTTGGTGATGTTGGCGAACGCCTCGCGGGCATTGGTCGTCACCTCACCGACCACGTGCACCTGGCCGGTGGTGACCAGGGTCTCCACCGCGACACGTGAGCGAGGGTCATCGGCGAGGAGTGCATCGAGCACCGAGTCGCTGATGGCGTCACAGATCTTGTCGGGGTGGCCTTCCGTCACCGACTCGCTGGTGAACAGCCGTCCCTTTTCGCTCACAATGTCGCCTTCCGGGTAATCGATCCAAAAGTTAGCTCGGGCTAATATAGCCGTGCGGTCCTCGGGAGAGCCTGGCAGCCCGGTGCCCACCCCCCGTGTCATGGGCCGGGAAATGGCGGCGCCGCCCCGCGTCCAGAAGATTCTCGACAACATCCCCCACGACGAGAATCCCGAACGACTCGGCCCTGCGACCGCCTACTCTACCGACCAGTCGCCGCCGTCGCCGTCTCGACCCGAACCGCCCAGCCGACCAGTGATCGCAGATAAGTCAGTACCAATTCGTCCGGGTGGGCTTGCGGGTCCGTGAGATGGAGCAGGGCCAGTTCTTCCAATGCCGACAACAACAGCCGCGTCGTCACGCCGTCAGCGTCAATCCGGTGGCCTGCCAACCGAGAGAGCCGCGCCGCGGCGATGGTTCGGGCATAGCGACGGCCCGCTTCCGTGCGGGCCCCCAACTGCGGCGGGGCGCCGGCGGGCGGGCTGAGGATGATGCGCCAACTGGTAGGCGCCGCATGCAGATACGCCAGGATGGCGCGGCCGAGCGCGTCTGGGTCGTCGTCGAGCGGCCCCTCGACGCTGCGCATTCCGGCGAAAGCAATCGCCGATTCGCGGTCCAGCAGCGCCGTCATCAAGCCGGCCAGATCGCCGAAGTTCTGGTAGACCACCGTCCGGGTCACCTGCGCGGCGCGGGCCACCCGTTCGATGGTTACCGCGGCATAGCCCTCGGTGGAGACAATGTTACGAGCGTGATCGAGCAACTGCATCCGTCGCGCGTGTGCCGACATCCGCCGCTTCGGCTCTGGCTGCGCGCTCATGTGGATGCCGGCAGCTCGAGCAGCAACTCCACGGCGCGGGCAGCGCTCTGCGCGGCACTCTCCATGGTCGCCGACCAATCGGTGCGGGTCCAGTCGCCGGCGAGCACCAGGCTCGGCACCGACGTGCGCTGATCCGGGCGCAGCCCATCGGTGCCCACCACCTGCGAGAAGGTGGCCTTGGGCATCTTGACCACCTGCGCGGCCACCACGTTCGCCTCGGCCGCGGCCGGATAGTAACGTCGCAGCAGGTCCATCTGCTCAGCGACGATCTGCTCGTTGGACCGGTGGATCTGCTCGTAGGCACCGCTGGTGGTCAGGCAATACAGCCAGGCGCCGCCTGGATCGCGGCGCTGCATCCGCTGCCGGTCGAACACCTCATCGATGACGCCCGCACCGCCGATCACCGATTCCATCGCCGCCGCGGTGCCCAACGGGCGGTCCAGGTAGAGGTTGGTGCTCACGATCGGTGTGTAGTGCAATTTTTCTGCCGCGGCGTAAATTTCGGCGTGTTCGGGCAGATCGTCGAGCAAACCGGCGACATTCGAGTTGGGCACTGCGCACACCACCGCGTCCGCCGCCAGCTCAGTGCCATCCGCCAACTGCACGGCACGAACGGCGTTGTTCTCCACAACAATTCGCCGGGCCACCGCGCGGTAGCGCACGTCCACGCCCAGCCGGTCGAAAACGGCGAGCGCACCGGTGATGTAGAGCGTGTCGAGATCTGTGGTGGGATAACCGATCGTCACTGCGCTGCGGTGGCGTAGCCCGAGTCGGATTCCGGTGGCCAGGACATCGGCAAAGACCTTCGCCGAACCCCGGTCCACCGGCTCGGCGGCGATGCCGAGCGCCAGCCAGTCCCACACCGCTTCCCGGGCCCGGGCGGGCATCCCGACGCGGCGCAGCCACTGGTCGGTCGTCAGATCGGGCAGATCAGCGGGTTGGAACAGTGCCTCACCGGTCAGGCGCACCGTCGCCGCAGCGGTCCGCAGCCGATCGAGCAGGCTCGCGTCGGGGTGCGGCCCGAACAAGGTTCGCACCGCGCCCAGTCCGCGGGTCACCAGAGTGGTGGTGGCCCCGCCGGGCCAGCGCAGCGTTCCGCCGGTCGGGAACTCGACCATCGATCGGGTTCCGACACTGGTCAGGTAGCGAAACAGGTGGTCGTAGCCGCTGGCGATCACATGCTGGCCGTTGTCCGCGAGGTCCGCTATTCCCGGCACCTGCATCGCCTGGGTGCGTCCGCCGAGCCGCCCGCGCCGCTCCAGCAGCGTCACTTTCTTGCCGGCCTCGGCCAACCAGACCGCGGCGGCCAGCCCGGCCAGGCCGCCCCCGATCACCACGTAGCGACGATCGTCCATGCCCGACCCCTCTCGACTAACTTACGATCTGAAAGTTAATCCAGGCAGGGGGAACGGTCAACGATCCAGTGACGTGGGCCGCGCTAGCCGCGGCTACTGGCAAGGAACGCCACGATCGCGTCCACGATGCGGCTGGCCATCAACGTCTTGGATCCCGACTCCAGGGCGGACTCGGTTCCATCGGCGGCCAGCAGCCACCCGTCGTTGTGGTCGACCTCGAATGCCCGGCCGTCCCCGACCGCGTTGACCACCAACAGGTCACAGCCCTTGCGGCGCAACTTCGCCCGGGCGTGGAACAGCACGTCGCCGTTCTCGTCGCCGGTCTCTGCGGCGAAACCGACAATGGCCTGCATATTGGGCAGTTGTCCGTCGGTGCGGGCACGCACAGCGCCGGCCAACACGTCCTCGTTGCGGACCAGTTCGATGGTCGGCTCCCCCGCGCTGTCGGGGCCCTTCTTGATCTTGGCCTGCGCCACCCGTACCGGACGGAAGTCGGCGACAGCGGCGGCCATCACCAGCACGTGCGCGTCGGGGGCGTGCTTGGACACCGCATCATGCAGTTGCTGGGCCGAGCTGACGTGCACCACGTGGACGCCGGCCGGATCGATCAGACCCGCGGTGTGCGCGGCGATCAGGGTGACCTCGGCGCCGCGCTGGGCTGCCACCCGGGCCACCGCATACCCCTGTTTGCCCGAGCTGCGGTTGCCGATGAAGCGGACCGGGTCGATCGGCTCGCGGGTGCCGCCCGCGGTCACCAGGACCTTCTGCCCGGCCAGGTCGTGAGGCAACGCGTCGGCGCGCTCCAGCAGCAGCGACGCGAAAGTGTTGATCTCTTCGGCCTCGGGAAGCCGACCCGGGCCGGTGTCGGCGCCGGTCAACCGGCCCGATGCGGGCTCAAGGACGACCGCGCCGCGTTCCCGCAGCGTCGCCACGTTGGCGACGGTGGCCGGATGCTGCCACATCTCGGTATGCATGGCCGGGGCGAACAGCACCGGACAGCGGGCGGTGAGCAGGGTGGCGGTCAGCAGGTCGTCGGCGCGACCGGCCACTGCGCGGGCCAACAGGTCCGCAGTGGCCGGTGCCACCACCACCAAGTCGGCCTGCTGGCCGATCGCCACATGGGGGACGCTGGGAACGTCGTCGAAGACCCCGGTGTCGACCGGTTGGCCCGAGAGCGCCTCGAAGGTGGCTGCCCCGACGAACCGCAGGGCGGACTCGGTCGGGACGACGCGAACCGAATGGCCGGCCTCGGCCAGCTGTCGGACCACGGTGCATGCCTTGTATGCGGCGATGCCTCCGGAGACACCGACGACGACCCGTTTCTGGCCCACCGGTATGACCCGTCCTGCCCGGCTCCGGCTACTCGCCTTCGGTGTATTCGAGCAGGTCGCCGTGGATCTCGCGCAGCGCGATCGACAGCGGCTTCTCCTGCAGGCCGGGCTCGACCAGCGGCCCGACGTATTCGAGGATGCCCTCACCGAGCTGGTTGTAGTAGTCGTTGATCTGCCGCGCCCGCTTGGCCGCGTAGATCACCAGCGCGTACTTGCTCGACGCCCGCTGCAACAGCTCGTCGATGGGCGGGTTGGTGATGCCGAGGGGCGTGTCATAACCGCCGATCGACGCCGGGTCGAACTCGTCGGCGTCGGTCAGCGCAGCTGACTCGGTCTGCGAGGTACTCACTTAAGACAATCTCCTGAAGCTCTTTGGCTGGGGGGCGGGGCGCGCCTGCTGGTTATCGTCCGGGTCAATCAGACCGCGCCCGGTGCGGTATCCACCAGCAAGGATACCAATTCTGAGCAGGCTGTTTCCAATCGACTGTTGACCACGATGGCGTCGAAGTCTCCCTGCGCCGCCAACTCGGTGCGTGCGGTGGCCAATCGGCGTTCCATGACCTCTGCGGATTCGGTGCCGCGGCCGGCCAGTCTGGCCTGCAGTGTCTCCCAGTCCGGCGGGGCCAGAAACACCGTCACAGCCTCCGGAAGGGCCTTCTTGATGGCCCGGGCCCCGGCCAGGTCGACCTCGATCAGAACGGGCCGGCCGGAGCGGGTGGCGTCGACGACGGGCGCCGCCGGTGTACCTGAGCGCTGCAGGCCGCCATGAATGTCGGCCCACTCCAGCAGCTCATTTTTCTCGACCAGCCGGTCGAACTCGGCGGGCGAAACAAATCGGTAGTCGACGCCGTCCACCTCCCCGGGCCTGGGTGCCCGGGTAGTGGCCGACACACTGAAATACAGGTCCGGTACCCGCTCTCGCAGGCACCGGACCACACTCGACTTACCGACCGCGGATGGACCGGACAGCACTACAACGCGTCCCGCGTGCCCGCTGTCCGGTCCTCCACCGGTATTCACTGCCGGGTCAGGAGAAGTCGAACTTCTCCAGCAGCGCCTTGCGCTGCCGGTCGCCCAGGCCGCGCAGCCGGCGGGTGGGGGCGATCTCCAGCTCGGTCATGATCTCCTGCGCCTTGACCTTGCCGACCTTCGGCAACGCTTCCAGCAGCGCAGACACCTTCATCTTGCCAAGGACCTCGTCGGTCTCGGCGTCCTTGAGCACCTGCTTGAGATTGGTGCCGCCACGCTTCAGCCGGTCCTTGAGCTCCGCTCGGGCCCGACGCGCGGCCGCCGCCTTCTCCAACGCGGCGGCGCGCTGCTCGTCGGTCAACTGGGGAAGGGCCACGATTCCTCCGTCTCGTCATCATCGACAACGTCGATGTTTTCCTTGTCCCGGCCAGGTACTTCGGCCAGAGACGACGACCGTACCCACGCCGTCTGACGAAATCTAACCCCACCCCCCCGTTTCCGGCTACAAATGCCCAGCGTATGGGGTTTGGGCGCGGCGCCGTCCAACCCGAGTCGGCCGCGATCGGCCTGCCCTCCCCTGGTGAATCGCGATCCCCGGCTACACGACCCCAAAAACCGCTCTGACCTAGCCTTTTGCTCCTTCTCGTCGGCCGGATGGGATGCCGCGCCATGGGCACAGCAGGGGCGTCGGGGGATGTGACCGGACATTCATGCCATTGACTTCGCACCTCGCGGCGTGTCGGGCGTGTCGAGGGCGGCTGCGGCAACCCTGCGGCATCTCCATCGGGGATCGATCGCGACAACCGCCGGCACCTCAAGGAGGCGGGTGAGCACCATGTTCGGCCACCGTCAGGCGGGAGTTCGGCGCCGAGTTCGTCGTGCTCGTGCCGCGAGCACGCGGATTCGCACACGGAAACCCGGTGGCCCCCAACGCCTGGTATTTGTGCGCAAACGCCCTAGCGGCGCAGCCAGAAACAGAGATCTGGGAACTCGATGGACTGACAGCAACTATTAAGGGTGGTTTTACATTTGCAAGGTCGAAGCCGCGGGTTAGCCGCCTAATGTTCCGGCCAGGTGGGTGGTCCACCCGGGGGTGTTTATGGGGGGGTATGACTATGAACATTTCCGCTGAATACCGTTTCGGTAGAGAAAGTGGGAATTCATGATGATGACGACAGTCGGCCGTGCCGGCCGATGGGCTCTTGCGACGTCCGCGGTGTTGGCCCTCGGGGCTTTCGGGATCGGCGCGGCCAGCGCCGAGCCCAATGACGGAATCACCGGTGGCGCCGGCAACAACGGCGGGGTCAATGTCAACATGGGGCCCTTCGGCGGCGGAATGCATGCCGGCAATAACGGCGGCTTCAACTTCGGCCCTAACGGAATCGGCGCCGGCGGCGGACAGAACAACGGCGCCAACGTCAACATGGGGCCGTTCGGTGGCGGAATGAATGTCGGCAGAAACGGCGGCTTCAACTTCGGCCCTAACGGAATCGGCGCCGGCGGCGGACAGAACAACAGCGCCAACGTCAACATGGGGCCCTTCGGCGGCGGTTACCACGCCAACACCGGCGGGGGCGTCAACTTCGGCGGCCGGTAACGAGCAATCCAGGGCCTGCGTGGGCGCCCCAGCCAAGGCGCCCACGCAGGCCCTGTTGCGTTGACTCGGGCGACCGAGTCGGACCTAGATGAGTCCGACAGCTATCCCGCAGCGGCCAAATAGGCGACGCTGTCCCGCAGCCGCTCCGCCGCGGCACGCAGCGCACCTGCGTCCGGGCCGGCGCGCAGCACCTCCCGCGAGACCGCCGGCAGCAAAGTGCCCTGCGCGGCCCCTCCGAGCCCGGCAAGGGCCTCTGGGCGCCCTCCCTGGGCACCAATGCCCGGCACCAGCACAGGCCCGCCCAGCTCGCTCAGATCGGGCACCTCGCGCAGCGTGGCGCCCACCACGACCCCGATCGAGCCCAGTCCCACCGCAGCCCCGGCCCGATTGGCTTCCGCGGCCGCGTCGACGATCGCCTGCGCCACGGTGCGGCCGTCCGCGGCCTGGGCACGTTGCACGCTGGCGCCCTCCGGGTTGGAAGTGGCCGCCAACACGAACACTCCCCGCCGATGCTGCGCGGCGGTCTCCAGCAGCGGCTGCAGTGACCCGAAGCCCAAGTAGGGCGAGGCCGTCACCGCGTCGGCGGCCAACGGCGACTGCCCGGCCCAGGCGGCCGCATAGGCGGCCATGGTCGAGCCGATGTCGCCGCGCTTGGCGTCGGCCAGCACCAGCACACCGGCCTCGCGCAGCGCCGCGATGGTGCGCTCCAGCACAGCGAAGCCGGCCGACCCGTACGCCTCGAAGAACGCCACCTGCGGCTTGACGACGGCGAACCCGGCGAACGCCGTCACGCACGTCTCGCTGAACCGTGCCAGCCCGTGCGGCGTCGCAGGCAGGCCCCACGAGGCCAGCAGTTCGGGGTGCGGGTCGATGCCCAGGCACAGCGGCCCGCGGGCCGCCATCGCGTCGGCCAGGCGTGCGCCGAACCCCGGTGTCACTACTGCCCGCCGAGGGTGCTGTGCAGTTCCTGCAGGGAACGCACCCCGATATCGCCCCGGATGCCGGCCTCGATGCCCTGCACCGCCGCAGCCGCACCCTGGACGGTGGTGATGCACGGGATGTTCACGCTCACCGCTGCCGAACGGATCTCGTAGCCGTCCACCCGCGGACCGGAGTTGCCGTACGGGGTGTTGATCACCAGGTCCACCTCACCGGCCCGGATCGCGTCCACCGCGGACAGCGCCGGACGCTGCGGACTCGGCTCTTCGAAGTTCTTGCGCACCACATCGCAAGGAATGCCGTTACGGCGCAGCATTTCCGCGGTCCCCTCGGTGGCCAGAACCCGGAAGCCCAGGTCAGCAAGCCGTTTGACCGGAAACACCAGCGACCGTTTGTCGTGGTTGGCCACCGACACGAACACGGTGCCCTGCGCCGGCAGCGACCCGTAGGCGGCGGTCTGGCTCTTGGCGAACGCGGTGCCGAAATCACGGTCGATGCCCATCACCTCACCGGTGGACTTCATCTCCGGGCCGAGCAGCGAGTCGATGCCCGAGCCATCTGCGCGACGGAAGCGGTGGAACGGCAGCACCGCCTCCTTGACCGCAATGGGGGCGTTCGGGCCGACGGTGGCCCCGTCCCCCGAGGCGGCCAACAGGCCCTCCGACCGCAGCTCGGCGATCGTGGTGCCCAGCATGACGCGTGCACAGGCCTTCGCCAGCGGCACCGCGGTGGCCTTGGACACGAACGGGACGGTGCGGCTGGCCCGCGGATTGGCCTCCAGGACGTAGAGCACGTCGTCTTTGAGGGCGAACTGCACATTGAGCAGCCCCACCACCCCAACACCGTGAGCAATGGCCTCGGTGGCGCGTCGCACCTTTTCGATGTCGCTGCGCCCCAGCGTCACCGGCGGCAGCGCACACGCCGAGTCACCGGAGTGGATGCCGGCTTCTTCGATGTGCTCCATGATGCCGCCGATGTAGACCTCGGTGCCGTCGCACAGCGCATCGACGTCAATCTCGATGGCGTCTTCGAGGAACCGGTCGACCAGCACCGGATGCTCCGGCGACAGCTGAGTAGCCCGAGTGATGTAGCCGTGCAGGGTCTCTTCGTCGTAGACGATCTCCATGCCCCGCCCGCCCAGCACATACGAGGGACGCACCAGGACCGGGTAGCCGATATCGGCGGCGATCCGCTTGGCCTGCTCGAAGGTCGTCGCGGTGCCGTACCGCGGCGCCGGCAAACCAGCCGTGGTCAGCACGTCGCCGAACGCACCGCGGTCCTCGGCCAGATCGATGGCTTCCGGGCTGGTTCCGACGATCGGCACGCCGGCGTCGGCCAGCCGCTGGGCCAGCCGCAGCGGAGTCTGCCCACCCAGCTGCACGATCACGCCGACGACCCCGGGTCCGCCCTGCCCGGACTGTTGTTCGGCGTAGTACACCTCGAGCACGTCCTCGAACGTCAACGGTTCGAAGTACAGCCGGTCGGCGGTGTCGTAGTCGGTGGACACCGTCTCGGGGTTGCAGTTGATCATCACCGTCTCGAACCCGGCCTGACTCAAGGTGATCGCCGCATGCACGCAGCTGTAGTCGAACTCGATGCCCTGGCCGATCCGGTTGGGACCCGAACCCAGGATGAGCACCTTGGGTTTGACGTCCTGGGTCGCCACCTCGGTCTCGGCGGCGGGGTCGAGCTCGAAAGTGCTGTAGTGATACGGCGTCTTGGACTCGAATTCCGCGGCGCAGGTGTCGACGGTCTTGAACACCGGGTGAATGCCCAGCCGGTCCCGCAGCAGCCGCACCCCGTCCTCGCCGGCCAGCTCCGGTCGCAGCACGGCGATCTGATGATCCGACAGGCCGCTGTATTTGCACCGGCGCAGCAGGTCCGCGTCGAGCACTGGGGTGTCGACGACCTCGGTGCGCAGCGCCACCAGGCCGTTGATCTGCTCGACAAACCACGGGTCGACCCCGGAGGCCTCGGCGACGGCTTCCACGGTAGCGCCCAGCCGCAGCGCCAGCTCGATGTCGTAGAGCCGGCCCTCGGTGGGCGTGCGCAGCCGCTGCAGTGCGTCGTCGGCGGTACCTTCGGGGTCGGGTTTGGTCCAGAACCCGGCGCGGTCGGTCTCCAGTGAGCGCATCACCTTGCCGAGTGATTCGATGAAGTTGCGGCCCAACGACATCGCCTCGCCCACCGATTTCATGGTGGTGGTCAGTCGCGGGTCGGCGCCGGGGAACTTCTCGAACGCGAAGCGCGGCGCCTTGACCACCACGTAGTCCAGTGCCGGCTCGAAGCAGGCCGGGGTCTCTTTGGTGATGTCGTTGATGATCTCGTCGAGGGTGTAGCCGATCGCCAGCTTGGCCGCGATCTTGGCGATCGGGAAGCCGGTAGCCTTCGACGCCAGTGCGCTCGATCGCGAGACCCGCGGGTTCATCTCGATCACGATGAGCCGGCCGTCTTGCGGGTTGACCGCGAACTGGATGTTGCAGCCGCCGGTGTCCACCCCGACCTCGCGCAGGATCGCGATGCCCAGATCGCGCATCTTCTGGTATTCCCGGTCGGTCAGCGTCATGGCCGGGGCGACCGTGACCGAGTCGCCGGTGTGCACGCCCATCGGGTCGACGTTCTCGATCGAGCAGACCACGACGACGTTGTCGTTGCCGTCGCGCATCAACTCGAGCTCGAATTCCTTCCATCCGTAGATGGATTCCTCGATCAGGACGTTAGCCGTCGGGGAGGCGGCCAGGCCGTCGCCGGCCATCCGCGCGACCTCGTCGAGGCTGGCAGCCAGCCCGGATCCCAGGCCGCCCATGGTGAACGACGGCCGGACCACGACCGGCAGCCCGAGTTCTGCAACGGTCTCCTCAACCTCGGCCATGGTGTAGCAGACCCGGGAACGCGCCGACTCGCCACCGACCTTGGCGACGATGTCCTTGAACTGCTGGCGGTCCTCGCCGCGCTGGATCGCCTCGAAGTCGGCGCCGATCAGCTCAACCCCGTACCGCTCCAGCACCCCGTGCTCGTGCAGGGCCACCGCGGTGTTCAACGCGGTCTGCCCGCCCAGGGTGGCCAGCAGGGCGTCGACCTTGTTGCCGCGCTCGGCCTGCTGAGCGAGCACCTTCTCGACGAACTCCCAGGTAATGGGCTCGACGTAGGTGTTGTCGGCGTATTCGGGGTCGGTCATGATGGTGGCCGGATTGGAGTTGACCAGGCTCACCTGCAGGCCTTCGGCCTTGAGCACCCGGCAGGCCTGGGTTCCCGAATAGTCGAATTCACAGGCCTGTCCGATCACGATCGGCCCGGAGCCGATCACCAGGACATGGCGCAGGTCAGTACGGCGCGGCATTACTTCTCCCCTGCCATCAGGTCGACGAACTGGTCGAACAGGTATTCCGCGTCGTGCGGCCCCGCTGCGGCCTCCGGGTGGTACTGCACCGAGAACGCCCGGCCGTCGGCGAGCTTGACGCCCTCGACGACTCCGTCGTTGGCGCAGGTGTGGCTGACCACCGCCGGGCCGAAGTCGGTGTCAAAGCGTTGGCCGGCTTCGCCCTCCAGGGCGAAGCCGTGGTTCTGCGCGGTCACCGCCACCCGCCCGGTGGCGTGGTCGATCACCGGGATGTTGATGCCGCGGTGACCGAACGTCATCTTGTAGGTGTTCAGGCCCAGCGCCCGGCCCAGAATCTGGTTTCCGAAACAGATTCCGAACAGCGGGATTCCGGCGCCGAGCACCTCGCGGGTCAATGCCACCATCGCCTCCGCGGTGGCCGGGTCCCCGGGCCCGTTGGACAGGAACACCCCGTCTGGCTTCAGGTCGGCGATCGCCGCGAAGTCGACCGAAGACGGCAGCACGTGGCTGCGGATTCCGCGCCGCGAGAAGTTTCGCGGCGTGTTGGTCTTGATGCCTAGGTCCAGCGCGGCGATGGTGAACCGGTGTGCGCCATCGGGTTCCACCACGTATCCCGCGTCGGTGCTGACCTGGCCGGCGAGGTCGGCGCCAAGCATCGACGGCTGCTCGCGGACCCGGGTCACCAACTCATCCGACGATGCCAACGCGTCACCGGAGAACACCCCGGCCTTCATCGAGCCGTGACTGCGCAGGTGGCGCACGATGGTCCGGGTGTCGACCCCGGCGATACCGACGATGCCCTGACGGACCAGCTCGTCGCCCAGCGTGCCGGTGGCCCGCCAGTTCGATGCTCGCGGCGACGGGTCACGCACCACATAGCCCGCCACCCAGATCTTTTCGTCGCGGCTCTCCCCGTCCTCGCGGTTCCAGCCGGTGTTGCCGATCTGCGGTGCGGTGGCCACCACGATCTGCCGGTGATAACTGGGGTCGGTCAGGGTCTCCTGGTAGCCGGACATCCCGGTGGAGAACACCGCCTCGCCCAGGGTCTGTCCCACGGCCCCGAACGGTGTGCCGGTGAACGTCCGGCCGTCCTCGAGCACCAGCACCGCTCGCGAGTTCATCTGTCGTCTTCCTCTTCTTCTAACCAGCGGCTGTGCTCAGCGCGGTCGTCCGCGCGGAAGCCGGTGTCTATCTCGGTGCCCGACGGCAGTTGCCAGCGGATCGCCAGCACTCCGTCATGGCTGCGTGTCGGGATCGTGCGCCCGGCGATGCCGCGTTCGGTGCGGACCGCGATCACCGCGTCCGCAGGGATCCAGATCGGCCGGGCGCCGCTGCGCTGCACCATGATTCCCTCGGGGTAACGGGTCAGCACCGCCTTGGTGCGATAGCCGAGGTCGCCGACCACCACTCGGTCGTTCCACTTCGGGGCCAGCGTGCAACCGAGGTACTGTCCGCGAGTGGCGGCCACGGTGGGCGAGCCCACCGTGTCGGGCACCGTCGGCAACGTCCCGATCAGCGCGTCCTGCAGCTGGCCGCGGCGACGCCAACCGCGCATCATCAGCCGGATCACCACGCCGATCAGCACCACCAGCAGAAAAGCGAAGACCAGCGAGCCGATCAACGTGGGGGTGTTCATGCCGGGCTCTTCCCGTCCCGAGCGGTTATCCGGCCGCGCAGCAGAGTCGCGGTGACAGTCGCGGGCAGGGTCATCTCTTCGTACGGGGTGTTGTCCGAGCGGCTGGCCAGCTGGGCACCGGTGACCACCCAGGTCGTGTCGGGATCGACGACGGTCAGGTTCGCCGGCTCGCCCACCTCCAGTGGGCGACCCTGGTCGGGCAGACCGACGATCTGCGCCGGCCGCTCGCTCATCACCCGGGCCACGTCGCGCCAGGTCAGCAGGCCGGTCTGCACCATGGTGGCCACCACCACCGACAGTGCGGTCTGCAGGCCCAGCATCCCGGGCCGGGCCGCGGCGAATTCGCAGGTCTTCTCGTGTTCGGCGTGCGGGGCATGATCGGTGGCCACGCAGTCGATCACACCGTCGGCCAATGCCTGACGCAGCGCCTCGGTGTCGGAGGCCTCGCGCAGTGGCGGGTTGACCCGGTTCATTCCGTCGTAGTCGGCGAGCCGGCTGTCATCGAGCATCAGATGATGCGGGGTGACTTCAGCGGTCACCGAGATACCTTGAGCTTTAGCCCATTTGAGGAGCTCGACGGTTCCGGCCGTGGACGCATGGCAGATGTGCAGGCGGGCGCGGGCGTCGCGGGCCAGCAGGATGTCGCGGGCCACGATCGACTCTTCGGCGACGCGCGGCCAGCCGGCCAGGCCCAGCCGGGCGGCGTTGGGTCCCTCGTGGGCGACCGAGCCGACGGTCAGCCGAGGCTCCTCGGCGTGCTGGGCGATCAACACCCCCAGTCCGGTCGCGTACTCCAGCGCGCGTCTCATCACCAGCGGGTCGTCCACACAGACACCATCGTCGGAGAACATCCGAACACCGGCGGTACCGGCGGCCATCATGCCCATCTCGGTCAGCTGCGTGCCGCCCAGTCCGACCGTGACGGCGCCGACCGGGTGCACGTCGACCAGACCGATCTGCTGTCCGCGCTGCCAGACATGGTCGGTAACCACCGGAGAGTCGGCCACCGGATCGGTGTTGGCCATCGCGAACACCGCCGTGTAGCCACCCAGGGCCGCCGCCGCAGAGCCGGTTTCGATGTCCTCGGCGTATTCGCGCCCCGGTTCACGCAGATGGGTGTGCAGGTCGACGAAGCCCGGCAGCAACACCTGCCCGGGCGCGTCGATGACCTCGCAGTCGTCCGAAACGGACAGACCGGTACCGATCTGGGCGATCTGGCCGTCTTCCACCAGGACGTCAACCTGGTCGCCTTCGCCGTAGCACCGCACTCCGCGAATCAGCACGCTCACAGCGCTGCTTCCTCTCCAGCCGACCCAGCGCCCGACGCGGATTCGCTGCCCACCAGCAGATGGAACAGCACCGCCATGCGCACATGTACACCGTTGGAAACCTGTTGCAGCACCGCGGATTGCGACGAGTCAGCCACCGACGAGGAGATCTCCATACCGCGCAGCATCGGACCGGGGTGCAGCACTACCGCGTGGTCGGCGAGCATCGCCCGACGCTTCTCGCTCAATCCGTAGCGCACCGAGTACTCCCGCGTCGACGGGAAGAATCCGCCGGTCATGCGTTCGGCCTGTACCCGCAGCATCAGCACCGCATCGGCCGCGGGCAGCTCGGCGTCGAAGTCATGGGCGACCGTCACCGGCCAGTCGGCCACCCCGACCGGCAGCAGGGTCGGTGGGGCCACCAGCACTACCTCGGCACCCAGCGTCGCCAGCAGGCTCACGTTGGAGCGGGCCACCCGGCTGTGCACGATGTCGCCGACGATCACGACGCGGCGGCCCTCGATGCCGCCGAGGCGCTGGCGCACCGTGAGCGCGTCGAGCAACGCCTGGGTGGGGTGTTCGTGGGTGCCGTCACCGGCGTTGATCACCGCCGGGCCCCCGTCCTCGGCGGCACCGGTCCATTCGGAGAGCAGGTGCGCCGCGCCTGAGGACGGGTGCCGGATGATCAGCGCGTCGGCGCCGGCGGCCCGCAGCGTGAACGCGGTGTCGCGCAGCGACTCCCCTTTGTTGACTGAGGATCCCGACGCGGACACGTTGATCACGTCGGCGCTCATCCACTTGCCGGCCACCTCGAAGGAGACCCGGGTCCGGGTGGAGTTCTCGTAGAACATGGTGATCACGGTGCGCCCGCGCAGGGTGGGCAGCTTCTTGACCTCGCGCCCCACCAACGCCTGGGCGAAGCGGTCGGCGTCGTCGAGGATCGCGGTGGCCTCATCACGGCTCAAGTCGCCGGCTGCCAGCAGATGCCTGGTGCTCATCGGGTAATCACCACCTGGTCGCGACCGTCGTGTTCAGCCAGCAAGACGTGCACGCTTTCACCGCGGGCGGTCGGCACGTTCTTGCCGACGTAGTCGGCGCGCACCGGGAGTTCACGGTGACCGCGGTCCACCAGCACCGCCAACTGCACGATCCGGGGTCGGCCCACGTCGCGCAGTGCGTCCAGTGCGGCCCGCACCGATCGACCGGCGAAGAGCACGTCATCGACCAGGATCACGCAGGCGTCATCGATTCCGCCGGCCGGGATCGAGGTGGGTTCCAGGGGCCGCGGGGGCTGACGCATCAGGTCGTCGCGGTACAAGGTGATGTCCAAAGCGCCCCAGGCGACGCTGGAAGGCTGGCCACCGCAGAATTCGTTGATCTTGCCGGCCAGTCGCTGGGCCAGGGTGACGCCGCGGGTGGGAATACCCAACAGCACGACACGCGGGGCGTTAGCTCTATCGGGGTCGTCTAAAGCTGTCTTCTCGATGATCTGGTGTGCGATCCGAGAAACAGTGCGACCCACATCCGCCGAGGACATCAATTCCCGGTCGGTGCTGGAATTACCGGCAGCGCCCATGCGAAACCGCAGGACCTCCTTCTCCGCCTCGCGGGACGGATCGTTAAAGGATGTCGAACTGCCGCGTAGCCTAGCATCCGCCGCTTTTGCGATCGCCGCTAACCTGACCGGGTGAATCTCGACCCCAATCAGGCGCCGCTGCGCGAGTCCTGCGACACCGGGCTGCTCGCCGGCGTGGTGACGCTCGTCTGGCAGCGCGGCTCGGTGCTGCAGGTCAACGAGATCGGCCATCGCGATGTCGGCGCCGGCCTGCCGATGACCCGCGACACAGTCTTCCGGATCGCCTCCATGACCAAGCCGGTCACTATCGCCGCCGCGATGACCCTGGTGGACGAAGGACGGCTGCGGCTGGCCGACCCGATCGCGCACTGGTTGCCGGAGTTCGCCGCGCCACGGGTGCTGGTCGACCCCGACGGTTCGCTGGAGGCCACCACCGCGGCACGGCGCGCCATCACGGTCGACGACCTGATGACGCACCGCTGCGGCATCGGCTATGGATTCTCCGTACCCGGTCCGATCGCGCGGGAGTACCAGCGGCTGCCCTTCGGGCGCGGCCCCGAAGCCTGGCTGACGGCGCTGGCGGGGCTTCCCCTGGTGGATCAGCCCGGTGAGCGAGTCACCTACGGCCATGGCACCGACGTGTTGGGCGTGCTGATGTCGCGGATAGAGGGCAAGCCGCTGCCGCAGGTGATCGAGGAACGGATCCTGGGCCCGCTGGGGATGACCGACACCGGTTTCTGCGTCACCCCGCAGGCGCGCGGCCGCAGCGCCACCATGTACCGCGTCGACGGGGACACGCTGCGCGACGATGCGATGGGGCCGGTGCCGATCGCGATGCCGGCGTTTCCCAATGCCGGGGGCGGCTTGATGTCCACCGCCGACGACTACCTGGCATTCGTCCGCATGTTGTTGGCCGACGGGATGTTCGACGGCACCCGAGTGCTCTCGGCGGAATCGGCGCGGGCGATGCGCACCGATCAGCTCACCGACGACCAGAAACGGCACCCGTTCCTGGGGGCCCCGTTCTGGGTCGGGCGCGGCTTCGGGCTCAACCTGTCGGTGGTGACCGATCCGGCGAAGTCCCGGCCGCTGTTCGGGCCGGGCGGTGCGGGCGCGTTCGGCTGGCCGGGCGCCTACGGCACCTGGTGGCAGGCCGATCCCGCCGCGGACCTGATCCTGATCTATCTGGTCCAGAACTCTCCGACGCTGTCCACCGATATGGCCGTCGCAGTTGCCGGCAACACCTCGATCGCCAAACTGCGGGTGGCGCAGCCGAAGTTTGTCCGGCGGACCTACGCGGCCCTGGGTTTGTGAGTCCGGCCTAGCGGCAAGACCGTTGAGCATCAGGCCGGCATCGAGTGTGCGGTTTAGTAGGTCTGACCGCGGGCGATTTCGCCGACCAAACCGCACACTCGGTATGTTTCTGCGCTAGCGACTCTCCCCAGCGAGCCGCTGTCCCGCTAGCCGCGCCTTCTCGAGAGCAGCGTCCCGCATCTGTTCGCGTTCTTCGGCGGTCCAGCGCGTGGTCGGCTCGAAGACCAGGGTCTCGACGGAGTAGCCCAGCATGGTGAACACGTACTCCAGATACGGGCGTTGGAAGTCCTGCAGGTCGGCACGATCGCCGTCGTAGGCGCTGGAGCGGGTCAAGATGAGTTGCAACGGCTTGCCCTCCCCCAACGTGCCCACGTGTTCGCCGCGCTCGTTGACGGTGAAGCTGGCCATCGGCTGCACGATGACGTCGATCCAGGCCTTCAGCGCATGCGGCACATGCCAATTCCACATCGGCGACGACACCACCAACCGGTCGAATGACCGCACCCGCTCGATTTCGGCCAGCACGTCCGACCAGATCTGCTTCTGCTCGGGGGTTCGACGTTCGCCGTAGAGCGGAGCGAACTTGGCGAAGGCAGCGTCGCGCCCGAACACCAGCATCTCGTCGGTCCACACCGAGAACCGTTCGACGTCGCCGACCGCTGCCGCGGGCGCGGCGTCCAGGAAGGCCTGGGTCAGCGCCGATGACAGCGACTGCTCTTGCTTTGGGCTTGCCTCCACCCACAGGGTCTTCATGGTGTCCTTCGCGTCGGTCAGATCATCGAGATCGGTGAGATCTTCACGCCGGCTTCGAGCGCGCCCGACAGCTCGCGTGCCACGTCGTAGTCGAAGATTACGTGCCCGCAGATGACGTCGACATCGCGTTTGGCGCGCTGCATGGGGTTGGTCACGAACTGCGCACTGGCACCGGAGGCTTCGAGCAGATCGGCGATCACGGCGCGAGATTCGTGCACGACATAGGCGGCCGCTGCCCGGGCGTCGGCCCGAACGGGGCGACTGATCCGCTCCCGTGCGTCCACCGCGTCTTGAATCCGGCCGGCAGTGTCGTCGAGAAGCCCGCGCAGCGCACGCAGCCGGACCCGCGCATCGCCCAGGCGGATCTGGGCCGCTGGCTGATTCTTCTGCGCCGCACCGGAATACGCCAGCACCCGTTCGGTCAGACGCTCGGCGAACAAGTCGGCGACCCATTCGGCCGATCCAAGGGCGGGCATCGCGGCGACCAGGGCCAGCGCCGGGACCATCGGCCACCGGTACGCCGAGGCGTCATGCAGCTCGGCGCCGGGGGCGGTTCCGGAGTAGATGTCGAGGACCTTGACCAGCCGATGGGACGGGACGTGCACATTCTCGATCACGACATCGTTGGAGCCAGTGGCCCGCATGCCCGCGGTGTGCCAGACGTCCTCGATACGAATCTCGGCCGCCGGGAGCAGCACCAGCGCCGGGTAGGGCGCATCATCGGGTCCGCAGATCGCCCCGACCATGATCCAGTCGGCGTCGGCCACCCCGGTCGCCCACGACCAGCGCCCGGACAGCCGGATGCCATCACCGTCAGGCACGCCGCGCCCGGTCGGCGCCAACGGCGCCGGGCACAGCACCGGCCCGTCGGCGAACACCTCGTCTTGGACCTGCTCACCGAAGAGCGCCAGCATCCAGTTGTGCAACATGTAGAACCCGAGCGTCCAGGCACTCGACGCGCAGCCGTGCGCCATGCGCCGAATCGGGTCGAGGATCTCGGGAAACTCCGCCTGGCGCCCGCCATAGCGCGCCGGCAAGAGCAGGTCGGCCAGTCCGGACTTGCGGAAATCCTCGACGGTGTCCGCCGGCAGTCGGCGCAGCTCTTCGGCCGCCGCGGCGCGTTGTGCCAGTCGGGAGATGAATTCCTCGGGTACCACCGGTGCCGTCATGGTCGCCATGCCCGGACCGTACCATACCTTTTAGTATGGAGGTCAGTGTCGCAGCATGACGTCCAGGAACTGTTCCAGCCTGCTCGCCGCTCGGGAGCTCGGCGCCGAGACGGACAGATGCAGAAACCCGATTCCGGCGGCGAACGTTGCGTTGGCACGCATGTCGGCCTCATTCGCGTCGAAGCCGTCGTCGAGAAACGCCTGCCGAACCGCCTTGAGCACCCGCCGATCCGAGCTGCGTACCGCCGCGGCGACGCTGTCCTCCGACCGCGCCCATTCGCGCATGGCACGTTCGAGCATCCAATGGGAGGGCCCGACCAGGGCGGCCATCATGTGCGACAACCGCTCGCGCGGCGGCAGTTCCGACAGCACATCGAAGTCGCCACGGTCGGAGTCGCGCACTGCGGCAAAGGTGTCGACCAGCGCCTGCCGGTAGGTCTTCATGTCGGCGAAGTGCCAGTAGAAGCTGCCTTTAGTGACCCCGAGCCGCTTGCAGAGCCGGTCGATGGTCAGCGCCTTGACGCCGTCTTCGGCCAGGATCTCGAAGCCGGCCTGCACCCAGTCCTGCACGGACAGCCGGGGATTGCCACCCGACCCGCCAACTGCGTCCGACGTGGCCATGCCGAGTCAGCGTACTGACCGGGCGCCCTAATCGCCCACTTCCGGTGCACGCGCATAGCGGGCCAGCGCCTCGGGAGTGAACACCGCCAACCCCAGCTCGGGGTTGTAGCCATGAATCTCCTTGACGTCGAGTTCGGCCAGGAAGTACAGAATCTCCTTGGAGATCACCTGGCCGGGAACCAGTACCGGGAAGCCGGGCGGGTACGGCACGACGAAGGTTGTCGAGACCAGGGTCTTGCCGTCTGCAACCCGGCGGCCGGCGTCGCCGAGCAGCACGTGCTCGCGGTCGGCCTCTTCGTAGCCGCCGTAGAACGCCGCACGCATGTCGCCGATCGGACTGGTGCCGCCGGGACGAAAAGCCGGCGCGAACGCACTGAAGTCGGGCAGCGGCGGCAGGTCCTCGGTGATCTCGGTGACCCGGCGGCGCAGCAGCGCGCGGTCATCGGTGCTGGCTGCGTTCCAGGCGCGGTCGAGTTCGCCGGCGACCCGACGCAGCGCGTCGAGCAGGTAGTGCACGCTGGACCAGGTGACGCCGATGGTAAAGATCAACAGCACCGAGTTGATCGAGGTCTTGTTGATCTGAATTCCGAACCGCTGCATCAAGATCTTTTCGCGGAAGTCGTAGCCGGTCATCCCGGTCTTGCCGACATTCAGGGTGACCCGGGTGGGGTCGAGGACGAACTCGTCGGAGCGCCAAGCCTCATTCCACTCCGCCAGCGCCCCCTGGCGTACCTCCCGGTAGGAGCTGACGGTCGATTCCCGGAATCGGTCGGGCACCAGGTCACTCTCGTCGAGGATGTGGAACCACTTGCTGATCAGCCGGTCCTTGCGGACCCGATGGCGAAACACCAGCGCCATGTCGTAGACCCGCCGGACCATGTCGAAGCCTTCGATGTCCACCTGTCGGCGGGCCAGGTCCAGTGAGGCCAGCAGCTGCTGGTTCGGCGAGGTGGAGGTGTGAGTCAGAAACGCCTCGGCGAACGACTCGCGCGCCAGCGCGTTGAAATCCTGGTCCCGGACGTGGATCATCGATGCCTGCCGCAGCGCCGAGAGCGACTTGTGGGTCGAGTGGGTGGCATACACCCGCACCCGCGCCGACGGGTGCGGCAGCAGCCGGTGCTCGCTCCACTGGTCGCGATCGATGCCTTCCATGCTGTCGTGCCACGCCTGGTACTCCTGGGCGTAGTGCGCCGAGCCCAGCGTGGCCTCCAGACCTTCGGCGGCGACCATCGCGGTGCGTTGCCGCGCCCACGGCACCGCGGTCGCAAACGCGTACCAGGCCTCATCCCACAGGAAGCAGATGTCGGGCTTGATCGCCAGGATCTCCTCCATGACCCGGCGGGGGTTGTAGACGACACCGTCAAATGTGCAGTTGGTCAGCAACAGCATTCGGACCCGATGCAGCTGGCCGGCGGCCTCCAGGTCGAGCAGGGCACGTTTGATGGTGCGCAGCGCCACCGCCCCGTAGATCGCGAACGGCGCCAGCGGATAGGCATCCAGGTACAGCGGGTACGCGCCGGCCAGCACCAGCCCGTAGTGGTGCGACTTGTGGCAGTTTCGGTCGATCAGCACGATGTCGCCGGGCCGGGTCAGGGCCTGCACGACGATCTTGTTGGCGGTCGAGGTCCCGTTGGTGACGAAATAGGTGTGGTCGGCGTTCCAGGTCTTGGCGGCCTTGTTCATCGCCACCCGGATGGTGCCGTGCGGGTCGAGCAACGAGTCGAGTCCGCCGGAGGTGGACGAAGTCTCGGCCATAAAGATGTTGCGGCCGTAGAACTCTCCCATGTCCTGCAGCGAGCGCGAGTTGAAGATGCTGGCGCCGCGTGCCACCGGCAGCGCGTGGAACTGCCCGACCGGCTCGGAAGCGTAGGCGCGCAGCGCATCGAAAAACGGTGTGGCGTAGCGCTTCCGGATGCCGGCGAGCACGGTGCTGTGCAAGTCGGTGACGTCGTTGAGCCGATAGAAGCTTCGGTCGTAGACGTCCTGCTCGTCTTCGGTGTCGGCGGCAATCGATTCATCGGTGAGCAGGTACAGATCGATGTGCGGGCGCAACAGGCGCATCCACTCACCGCATTCGATGGCGTCGCGGCCGCAGCCGATGCTCGTGGGGTCGTCGTCGACGCCCAGCAGGGTGGTCATCAGCGGCACCCGGTCGCGTGAGCGCAACGGCAGGTCGTGCCGCACGATCGCAGCCTGGATCTCGCCGTTGAGGGCGACGGCGGTGACAGCATCCTCGACACTGGACACCACCAGCAGTTCGATCTGCACATCGTCATCGGGGCTGCGCAGTCGGCGCAGACTTTCCACCAGGCTCTCGGGTATATCCGGCGGTGAGTCGTCGGCCAGCAGCACCGTGTAGAACTGCTGCTGGCGGGCCTGGGCCACCAGTTCCTGATCAGACAGCGGCAGGCCGAGATCGAACAGCGCTGCCCGGTCGCCGTAGTCCGACAGCAGCCGCACCACCAGCGACACCCGCTCGGTCAGCGACACCGTCGCCATCGACTCCAGGTAGCCGCGGAAGGCCGCCAGGTTCGCGCCGCCGGGGAACAGCCAGTACCGCTCGTAGGCGCCGAGCCGGTCGAGCAGTCGCTTTACCCGCGCGGCTTCGTGGGTGGTGTCCAGGCCGGCCCGGTTGGCCTCGGCCAGGTGCCGGCAGGCGTCGTCAAGCAGGTTCCAGGTGTCGACCCGCGAGTACGACGGGTTGGCTACCGCGGCCAACGCCGATACCCGCAGTCTCCGATTCGGTGCGTCCCAGCCCTCGCCCATAGGGCAAGTGTGCCCGTGCTGTGGCGGCGCGGGGCCGGTTCAGTCCGCTGAGTCGGACTCCGGCTGCCCCTCGGCTTCGACATCGGCGTCGGCGTCGGTGGCTATGTCGGTGACCAGAGGCGCTGTGGTCCCCCGCACCGCCAGCGAGGCGGCCCGCAACTGCGGCGTCACCAGCATCACCTGGCCCAGCACGCCATTGACGAACCCGGGCGATTCGTCGGTGGACAACTCCTTGGCCAGCTTCACCGCCTCGTCCACGGCGACCGGCTCCGGGACGTCGTCGGCATGCAGCAACTCCCAGATCGCCACCCGCAGGATCGCCCGGTCCACGGCCGGCAGCCGCTCCAGTTTCCAGCCCTGTAGGTGCGAGGTGATCAGGTCGTCGATGTGGGCGGCGTGCTCGGTGACCCCATTGGCCACCGTGACGGTGTACGGATGCAGCGGCGACACGTCGGGCTGCTCACTCGCCAACGCCGTTCGCAGCTCTGCGCCTTGGGTCGGGGTCAGTCCCCGGGCCTCAGCCTCGAAGAGCACGTCGACGGCACGCTTACGGGCCTGGTGCCGGCCTTTTACCGGCTTGCCAGCAGGCATGGTCAGGAGTTGACCCGTCCCAGGTAGCTGCCGTCGCGAGTGTCGACCTTCAGCTTGTCTCCGGTGTTGATGAACAGCGGCACGTTGATCTGGGCGCCGGTCTCCATGGTGGCCGGCTTGGTGCCCGCGCTGGACCGATCGCCCTGCAGGCCAGGCTCGGTGTGGGTGACTTCGAGCTCGACGCTGACGGGCAGCTCCAGGTATAGCGGCGCTCCGTTGTGGAAGGCGATCTGCACCAGCATGCTCTCCAGCAGGTAGTTCGCCGAGTCGCCGACCAACGATTCGGGCAGCGGGTGCTGCTCGTAGTCCTCGCTGTCCATGAACACGAAGTCATTGCCGTCGCGGTACAGGTAGGTGGCGTCGCGCCGGTCCACGGTGGCGGTCTCCACCTTCACGCCGGCGTTGTAGGTCTTGTCCACGACCTTGCCCGAGACGACGTTCTTGAGCTTGGTGCGCACGAAGGCCGGACCCTTGCCCGGCTTGACGTGCTGAAACTCGGTGATCTGCCACAACTGGCCGTCGATCACCAGTACCAGCCCGTTTTTGAAGTCAGCAGTTGAAGCCACGGTCGTTCACGTCTCCTAGAGAATGGTCAGTTCCTTGGGGAACCGAGTCAGCAGGTCCGGGGCCTGCCCGGCAGTACCAGCGACCACAAGCGTGTCCTCGATACGGACCCCGCCACGATCAGCCAGATAGACGCCGGGCTCTACGGTCACCACAGCACCGGCAAGCAGTGTACCGTCGGCCGCCGCATTGATTCCGGGCGCTTCGTGAATCCGCAATCCCACCCCGTGACCGAGGCCGTGACCGAACGTCTTGCCGTAGCCGGCCTCGGTGATCACGGTGCGCGCGGCCGCATCGACCGAACGCAAGTCCGCACCCGGTTGCAGTGCCTCTCGACCGGCGCACTGCGCGGCCTGCACCACCTGGTAGATCTCCCGCTGCCAGTCCGCGGGCGGCCCCAACACGAAGGTGCGGGTCATATCGGAGTGGTAACCGGCCACCAGCGCGCCGAAGTCGATCTTGACGAAGTCGCCGGCGGCCAGCACCGCGTCGGTGGGCCGGTGGTGCGGAATCGCCGAGTTAGGGCCCGCCGCCACGATCGTCTCGAACGACGCGGCGTCGGCGCCGTGGTCGAGCATCAGGGCCTCTAGCTCCCGGCGCACCTCACGTTCGGTGCGCCCCGGCCGCAGGCCGCCGCGCTGCACCAGATCACTCAGGGCCGCGTCGGCGGCCTCGCAGGCCCGTCGCACCCACGCCACTTCGCCGGGGTCTTTGACCTCGCGCAGCGTCTCCACGGTGTTCGAGGCCCGCACCAGCTCGACGGTGTCTTCGACCCCGCACAGCGCCGCCGACAGCGCCTCGAAGCCGTCCACGGTCACCACGTGAGCCTCGAAGCCGATGCGGCGCGCCCCGGCCGCCGCGGCCTGCGTGACGAGGTGTCGGGGCCCGCTGCGTTCGATCGCGACCTGCAGGTCGGGGGCCTGCCGGGCAGCCTGCGTGCGGTAGCGCCCGTCGGTGGCCAACACCGGCGCCCGCTCGTCTGCATAGACCAGCAGCGCCCCGGCCGAACCGGTGAATCCGGACAGATAGCGCACGTTGATCAGGTCGGTGACCAGCATCGCGTCCAGGTCTGCGGCGCGCAGCTCGGCACCCAGACGCGCCCGACGGGAGGAATGTGTCACGCGGTGTGACGGTACTCGCTACGCTGTGGCCCCATGAGCAAGTGGTTTCTGCGCGGGCTGGTCTTCGCTGCACTGATGGTCGTGATCCGCCTCATCCAGGGGGTGCTGATCAATGCCTTCGAAGCGCAGGCAGGTCTGATCAGCTTGGTGTTGATGATCTTGTTCGCGATCGGCGTGTTCATCTGGGGCCGGTCGGACGGCCGTGAGGACGCTAAAGCCCACGCCGACCCGGACCGGCGCGATGACCTCGCGATGACCTGGCTGGGTGCCGGGCTGGTCGCCGGGCTGCTTAGCGGATTCGTCGCGTGGGTCATCGGCCAGTTCGACAAGGCGCTCTACATCAGCACCTTCTTCAACGAGCTGACCAGCTTCGCGGCCTTCACCGCGCTGCTGGTGTTCGTGGTGGCAGTGGCCGCGGTGGCACTGGGGCGCCGCGCCATCGACAAGGAGTACGAGAAGCATCCCGAACGCCGCCCGGTACCGGCCGCCGCGGAGGAGAGCCAGCCGGCGACCGACGTGTTCGCCACCGTCGGCGCTCCCGCGCTGGCCGCCGAAGAGACCGGCGCCGTGCAGACCGAAGCCGCCGCGCCGGCTGCCGAGGCGACGCTGGACGGCCCCGCCGGTCTTTCTGGAGGCTTCACCACCGAAGAGTTCCCGGCCGACACCGACGCCACCACCGAGTTCCCCGTGATCGAGGACAACGGCGGCGCCGAGACTCAGTCCGAGAGCGCGGTATCCGAAACCGAGTCGCCGGAAGACTCGGCCTCCGACGACTCGACCAAGTAGCGCAGCGCCAGCAGGTAACCGCGTACCCCGAAGCCGACGATCACGCCGTTGGCGATCGGGCTCAGGTAGGAGTGTCGCCGAAACTCTTCGCGCGCATGCACATTGGAGATGTGCAGCTCGATGAGGGGGGCGGGCAGCTCGGCGCAGGCGTCGCGCAGCGCCACCGAGGTGTGGGTCAGGCCGCCGGCGTTGAGGATCACCGGTTCGGCGGCGTCGGCTGCGGAGTGAATCCACTCCAGCAGCTCGGCTTCGCTGTCACTTTGGCGCACCACGACGTCGACCCCGAGTTCGGCTGCTTCCTGCTCGATCAGCGCCTGTAGATCCGCATAGCTGGTGCTGCCGTAGACATCCGGCTCACGCCGGCCCAACCGCTGAAGGTTGGGACCGTTGATGACGTTGATCCGGTTCATCGCCGCTCCAATCGGAATCGCCGACCCACCTCATCGTAGGCGGCCGCCAGCAGCATCGGGTCGGGCCCTTCCAGCCGGCCCGGCTTCGCCAGACCGTCGAGCACCACGAACCGCAGCACGCCTGCCCGAGTCTTCTTGTCCCCCATCATGTATTCCAGCAGCGCGGGCAGCGCATCCTCGTAGTAGCTGACGGGCAGCCCGAGCGACAGCAGGATCGAGCGATGCCGGTCCGCGGTCGCGTCGTCGAGACGTCCGGTGATGCGGGCCAGCTCTGCGGCGAACACCAGACCGACCGACACCGCGTCTCCGTGGCGCCACTGGTAGTGCTCCAACGCTTCGATGGCGTGCGCCAAAGTGTGTCCGTAGTTGAGGATTTCGCGCAGATCCGACTCTTTTTCGTCGGCGGCGACCACCTCG
Source organism: Mycobacterium sp. SVM_VP21 (assembly GCA_024758765.1). Lineage (NCBI taxonomy): Bacteria > Bacillati > Actinomycetota > Actinomycetes > Mycobacteriales > Mycobacteriaceae > Mycobacterium > Mycobacterium cavoris. The sequence goes on along the minus strand of CP101406.1, from coordinate 2,824,380 downwards.
GCCTTGACGGTGATGGCACGCTTGATCAGCTCGCCGAACACCTCCCCGGACGGATCCATCGCCGCCACCGGATCGGCTTCGATCAGGTCGAGGATCACCGGATCCGCGATGAAGCCGGCCTTGACGATCTCCGGCATGCCCGCGACGATCTCACGTTGCGGCAACGTCTCCAGGGTGGCCAGGTCGACGACGACGGCGGCGGGTTGGTGGAACGCGCCGACCAGGTTCTTGCCGGCTTCGGTGTTGATGCCCGTCTTGCCGCCGACCGCGGCGTCCACCATGGCCAGCAACGTGGTGGGCACATGCACGATCGAGATGCCGCGCAACCAGGTCGCCGCGGCGAATCCCGCGACGTCGGTGGCGGCGCCGCCGCCGAGACTGACCAGGGCGTCGCGGCGGTCCAGGCCGATGCGGCCCAGCACGTCCCAGATGAAGCCGAGAACCTGTAGCGACTTACCGTCCTCGGCGTCCGGGATCTCGATGCGGTGCGCCTCGATGCCCTTGTCGGACAGGTAGGTTCGGATGCCCTCCGCGGTCGCTTCCATGGTCGGCTGGTGCAGGATCGCGACCTTGTTGCGCCCGGCGAGCAACCCGGCGAGATCACCGAGCAGGCCTTTACCGATCACCACCGGGTAGGGCGGGTCGGTAGCCACCGTCACGGTGATCGGCTCGGGAATGTCGGTCACTTGCGTCCTCCGGTCTGTCGTGCGGCCAGCGTGGCGGGTGTGGGTGGGGTAACCGGCGGGGCGGCAGGGCCTGTTGCCGCCGGTTGCGGGTGTGCTCGGCCGGTAGGGGCGTCAGCGTCCAGCCGAGACACGATATAGCGCACCACTGCACCTGGGTTGCGCCGGTTGGTGTTGACCCGGATCTTGGCCAGCCTGCGGTATAGCGGCACTCGCTGCGACATCAGCTCACGAAACTTCTCGGCCCGACCGGGACCGGCGAGCAGGGGCCGCACCGTGCTGCCGCTGGTACGCCGTACGCCTTCGGCGGCGCTGATCTCCAGGAAGACCACCATGTGTCCGGCCAGCGCTTCGCGTACCCCGGGGGTAGTGACGGCTCCCCCGCCGAGCGACAGCACGCCGGGATGCTCGGCCAGCGCCTCCCGAATCACGTCTTCTTCGATGCGACGGAATTCCGGTTCGCCATCGGTGGCGAAGATATCGGCGATGGTGCGACCGGTGCGGGCCTCAATGGCGGCATCGGTGTCGAGCATCTCGACACCGAGGGCCTTGGCCAGGCGCCGTCCTATCGTGGACTTGCCCGCCCCGGGCAACCCCACCAGAACCGCTCTGGGCGCCATCACCGCCACCGACGATGCGGAGCGGAGCGACGCGGAGAAGGGGCGGCGTGCATACGGCCTACCCCGAGGCCCGTTCCTGGCCGCCGGCCGGCACGCGGTCGGCGACCGAACGCCGGTAGGCCTCGATGTTGCGCCGGGTCTCGCTCAGCGAGTCGCCGCCGAACTTGTCCAGCGCGGCGCGGGCCAGCACCAACGCCACCATGGCTTCGGCCACCACTCCGGCAGCAGGCACCGCGCAAACATCGGAGCGTTGATGGATCGCGACGGCTTCCTCGCCGGTGGCCATGTCGACGGTGGCCAGGGCGCGCGGCACCGTAGAGATCGGCTTCATCGCCGCACGTACCCGCAGCGGCAGACCGTTGGTCATACCGCCCTCGAGCCCGCCGGCCCGGTTGGTGGAGCGCACCACACCGTCGGGTCCGGGGTACATCTCGTCGTGGGCCGCGCTGCCGCGCCGGCGAGCGGTGGTGAAACCGTCGCCGATCTCGACGCCCTTGATCGCCTGGATCCCCATGATCGCGGCAGCCAGTTGACTGTCGAGCCGGTCATCGCCGCTGATGAAGGAGCCCAGACCGATCGGCAGGCCCGACACGACCACCTCGACCACACCACCGAGGGTGTCGCCGTCGGCCTTGGCCGCCTCGATCTCGGCGATCATGGATTCCTGGGCGGCCGCGTCGAAGGCACGCACCGGGCTGGCATCGATGGCGGCCAGGTCGGCCGGTTGCGGGACCGGACCGTCGTACGGGTCGGAGGCGCCGATCGAGATCACGTGGGAGATCACCTGAACGCCCAGCGCCTGGTCCAGGAATGCCCGCGCGATGGTGCCCGCGGTGACGCGGGCGGCCGTCTCGCGTGCGCTGGCACGTTCGAGTACCGGGCGGGCGTCGTCGAAGCCGTATTTGAGCATGCCGGCGAAGTCGGCGTGGCCGGGCCGTGGCCGGGTCAGCGGCGCATTGCGGGCGCCGCCCTCGCTGTCCAGCACCGCCGGATCGACCGGATCGGTCGACATCACCGTCTCCCACTTGGGCCATTCGGTGTTACCGATCTCGACGGCGATCGGGCCGCCCAGGGTGATCCCGTGCCGCACTCCCGACAGCACGGTGACCGCGTCGGCCTCGAACTTCATCCGGGCCCCGCGGCCATAGCCCAGGCGCCGGCGAGCGAGCTGATCGGCGATGTCAGCCGAGGTGACGGACACTCCGGCGACCATGCCCTCGACCATGGCTACCAACGCGCGACCGTGCGATTCCCCGGCAGTTATCCAACGCAACACGTGTCCCATCTTCCCATGCCGGTCAGGTCCGCCCGGGCTTGGAGGAGTTTACGGTTGCACACACGGGCTGCTCAGTGCAGCGACAACCGGGATTCGATCTCGGCTCGAGATCCGTCAGCCGGGTTCAGGAACCGTTTTTGAGGATCAGGTAGGTGACGGCGTCACGGCCGTTGCTCGGCGAGGTCACCGCATTGAGCTGACTACCGGCATTGCCGACCACCCCGTCGAGAATCCGGTCGAAGTCCTCCGCGGAGGTCTCCGGGTCGATCAGCACTAACGGCGATTCACCAGGAGGGACAGCCGAACTCGGGTCCAGCAGGTAGCCGCCAAAGGAGTCCGCGTTGGCGGCCGAGGTCTGCGCAAACAGGTCCAGCCACTGCACGGTGGCGTCGTTTCCTTCTGCGCTGGACAGCTGAATCGCCGGAACCTGCACGTCAGGCAAGGACGGTGATGCCATGTTGCTGGCAAGGACGATGCCGCCACCGGCAGCAACCGCAGCAGCTGCCACACCCCCAACTACAGCTCGCTTCACGGTCACCCCCTCTGGCTACGCACCGGTCAGCAGCAATTCAATACGATCGATGCTACCTAATAATGGGCTGAGCGGCAAACGTTTTCTGGCAAGGTCACACGCGACGTTAATTTACGTTCCCTGAACATTACACCGCGGAACGGCCGCCGGCACGCCCCTGTTCACCACCCGCCCAAGCCCGCCGCCAGGGCGCTGGCCAGGCACATCGACGGTCCGTGCGGCACCGTGCGCCCGCGGCCGGAGGTCGCCACGAACAGCCCCCACAGCCCGGTCAGCAGCGGTGCGGCCAGCGCGGCCAGCAGCCACACGTCGGCACCGAAGGAACCGGTCAGCGCCCCGAGCGCGACGGCCAGCTTGACGTCGCCGGCACCCAATCCGGCCGGGGCGATCAGATGAACGACCAGATAGACCCCGGTGAGAGCCGCCGCGCCGGCCAGCGCCGCCGGTCCTCGGCCTACGGCGACAGCCACCGCCGGAACCAGCACCGCCGCAGGCAGCGTCAACCAATTCGGCAGTCGGCGCTGCCGGATGTCGTAGCCGCTCAGCAGCGTCAGCCACGCCAGCACTGAACCCGCCGCCACCACTTCCATGGCGTCATGCTCAGCCGAGGTCAGCGACCGCGCAAGTCATCTCCGCGCGGGGAGCGGGCCGACCGGTGAACAGCTCAACCTGGGTGAACGCTTGATGCAGCAGCATCTGCAGGCCACTGATCACGGTGCCGCCGGCCGCGCTCACCGCTGCGGCCAGCGGTGTGGGCCACGGGTTGTAGATGGCGTCCAGCAGCACAGGCACGCCGGCCAGGACCGGCGCATATCGAGCGGCGACGTCAGCCGGCAATGTACTGACCAGTACCGACGCGTCGGTGGCCGCCATGGCCAAGTCGGGGCTATCGAGCGCGCAGAAGCGAGCCGGCACACCGACTTCGGTGGCCAACGCCACCACCCGCGCGGCGTTGTCGGCGTTGCGTGCGGCCACCGTGATGTGGCGGGCGCCCAGTTCGGTCAGCGCTACCACCGCGGCCGGTGCGGTGCCGCCGGAGCCCAGTACGATCGCCGACCCCGACACCGAACCGAGCGCCCCGCTCACCCCGTCGACATCGGTGTTGTCGGCCAACCATCCGGTTGCGGTGTGCACCAGCGTGTTCGCCGAGCCGATACGTTCGGCGCGCCGGGTGCGTTCGTCGGCGCACGCCAAGGCCGCGAACTTGCCCGGCATGGTGACCGAGACGCCGACCCATTCCGGCCCGAAACCGGCGACCAGCGCCGGCAGCTCCTCGGCGCCGCATTCGATGCGTTCATAGGTCCAGCCCACCAGACCGAGCGCACGGTAGGCCGCCAGATGCAGTTGCGGTGAGCGCGAGTGGGCGATCGGCGAACCGAGCACCGCGGCCCGGCGCCGTCCGGGGTCAGCGGGAGCTGTCGAGGACACCGTTGTCCAGCGCCATCTCGATGTTGTTCAGGTGCTGCTGGTAGTTATGCGTGAACAGAGTGGTGCCGTCCTTGTCGACCGTCACGAAGTACAGCCAGTCGCCCGGTTCGGGGTGCTCGGCGGCATGCAGGGCGTCCATTCCCGGTGAGCAGATCGGGGTGGCCGGCAGACCGTCGGAGGCGTAGGTGTTCCACGGCGTCACCTTGGCCCGGTCGGCGTCGGTGGTGGCCACCTCCTGGCGGTCCAGCGGATAGTTGACCGTCGAGTCGAACTCCAGCCGCTGCGGCTCCCCCAGCCGGTTGTCGATGACCCTGGCCACCTTGGCGAAGTCGTGCGGCAGCGCTTCGCGTTGCACCAGTGAAGCCACCACCAGCATCTCGTAAGGCGTCATGCCCAACTGCACGGCGGTGCCTGGCAGGCCGGACTTGTCCAGCTCCGCGCTGCTCTGGCTGATCAATTTCGACAGCACGGTAGGCGCCGACGCGGTCGGGTCGACGTTCCAGGTGCCCGCCGTGATCAACCCCTCGATGCGTCGGTGGTCGCGCCCCAACTTGCTGACCGGTCCCAAGGCCCACTCGGGCACCGACAGTGCCTGCGGCGTCTCGATCTCCGCGGCGCGACGCAGATCCTGGGCTTTAAGACAGGTGCGGTCACCGTTGAGGTCCAGGCAGCTGGCCTCGGCGATGAGGGTGAACACTCCCGGCGTCACCCGATCGGTCTTCATGTCAGTGGTGTCATCGAGTTGACGGCCCTCCGGAATCACCAGCTTGCCCACCCGATTCTCCGGATCGGTGAGCTGCTGCACCGCGGTGGCCGCCGGGATCTCGGCCCGCAACCGGTAGAAGCCGGGCTGGATCGCCGCGATGGCGGAGTTGCCCTGCGCGGCGCTGAGGAACGTTCCGACGTTGGCGATCACCCCCGCCTCCAACATGGTTTCGGCGATCGCGGTGGTGAAGTCACCTTCATGCACCTCGATCAACACCTGCTGGCCGCCGTCACCGCTGAAGTCGACGACGGGACCGCTGGAGTGCCAGTACTTGGAGCCCAGGAAGACCCCGGCGATCGCGACCAGGACGATCAGCGCCAGGCCAAGGCCCCGGGCCACCCGGCGGTGCCGGTTGTGCTGGCGCCGCCGCCGATTCTCCCGGGCCCGCTGAGTCCGGCTCATCCGGCGCCTCGGCGGCCCTACCGCTTCCGGTTTGGCCTTGTCGTAAGCCGTCCCACGTTGTTCGTCAGACATCGTTGTCCTCCGTCGGGGCCGGCACGCTCAGTGCCCGGCGCTGGTCGAGCCAGCTCTGCAGGATCGTCACCGCGGCGGCCTGGTCGATCACCGAACGCTGACGTTTGGCGCGCATCCCGGCCGCGTGCAGCGACCGCGCCGCGCTGACGGTGCTCAGGCGCTCGTCGGCCAGCCGCACCGGGGCGAGTCGACGCCGTTGGGTCAGCACCCGGGCCAGGTCGTCGGCCACCGCGATGGCGTCCTCGGCGGCCGAACCGGCCCGGTCGGCCAGGGTGCGCGGCAAACCCACCACTACTTCGACGACGTCGTATTCGTCGGCAAGGTCAGCGAGTCGGCGCAGGTGCGAGCCGGAGGCGTGTCGTCGCACAGTCTCCACCGGGGTCGCCAACAAGCCGTCGGGGTCGCTGCACGACACCCCGATACGCACACTGCCCACATCCACCCCGAGCCGTCGTCCGCGGCCGGGATCGTCCGGCCCGCCGGGCCGGTCCGGGGTGCGATGGTGGGGTGAAGTCACGCCGGCGCGCTCCGGGCGACCGCTGCGCGGACCGCCGCGAGCGCGGCGTCGATCCCGGCGGAGTCTTTACCGGAGCCCTGCGCCAGATCGGCCTTGCCACCGCCACGGCCAGACACCGCCGCCGCCAGATCCTTGACCAGATCATCGGCACGCAACCCGAGCTCTTGTGCGGCGGCGTTGGTAGCGACGACATACGGAACGCTGCCTTGCGAATCCGAACCATTGGCGATGAGCGCCACCACAGCCGGCGCCTCACCCAGCTTGCCGCGGATGTCGCCGACCAGCGAACGCAGATCGCCTCCGCCGATACCGCCCGACATCTGCTGCGCCACCAGGCGCACGTTACCGATCTGTTCGGCGCCGGCGGCGGCATTCGCGGCAGCCGCTCGGGCACTGGCCAGCCGGGCCCGGTCCAGCTCCTTCTCGGCGGCCTTGAGACGCTCGACCAGGTTTGCCACCCGGGCCGGCACTTCTTCCGAGGGCACCTTCAACGATGAGGCCAGCCCGGCCATCAGCGCCCGCTCCTTAGCCAGATGCCGGAACGAATCCAGCCCGACGTAGGCCTCGACGCGGCGCACACCGGAGCCGACCGACGATTCGCCCAGGATGGTGACCGGACCGATCTGCGCCGAGTTGTGTACGTGGGTGCCGCCGCAGAGTTCCAGCGAGAACGGCCCGCCGATCTCGACGACGCGGACCTTCTCGGGGTACTTCTCGCCGAACATCGCCATGGCGCCCATCGCCTTGGCCTTCTCGAGGTCTTCGGTGAAGGTGTGCACCTCGAAGTCGGCCTGGACCGCCTCGTTGGTGACCTCCTCGACTTGGCGGCGTTGCTCGTCGCTGAGCGCGCCCTGCCAGTTGAAGTCGAACCGCAGATAACCGGGCCGGTTCAGCGAGCCGGCCTGAACCGCGTTGGGCCCCAACACCTGCCGCAGAGCGGCGTGCACCATGTGGGTGCCCGAGTGGCCCTGGGTGGCACCCTTGCGCCAGCCCTGGTCCACCGCTGCGGTGACGGTGTCACCCTCGACGAATTCGCCGGACTCGACGTTGACTCGGTGCACGAACAGCGTCTGGGCGATCTTCTGCACGTCGGTGACGGTGGCTTGGGCGGTGCCGGCACTGATAGTGCCGGCGTCGGCGATCTGCCCGCCGGCCTCGGCATAGAGCGGGGTGCGGTCCAACACCAGCTCGACGCGATCTGCCGCCACGTCCTCGTGCGACACCACCGGCACCCGCTTGCCGTCCACGAAAATGCCCAGGATGCGGCCCTCGGTGGTGAGCTCGTCGAACCCGGTGAACTCGGTGGGTCCGGCGTCGATCAGCTCCCGGTAGGCGCTCAGATCGGCGTGGGCGTGCTTGCGCGCGGCGGCGTCGGCCTTGGCGCGCTGTCGCTGCTCGGCCATCAACGTGCGGAACCCGGCCTCGTCGACCTGCAGACCTGCCTCCGAGGCCATCTCCAGGGTGAGCTCGATCGGGAACCCGTAGGTGTCGTGCAGCGCGAAGGCGTCGCTGCCGGAGAGCACGGTGACCCCGGCTGACCGGGTGGCTGCCGCCGCATCCTCGAACAGCTTGGAGCCCGATGTCAGGGTGCGGTTGAACGCGGTCTCCTCGGCGACCGCGATCCGGTTGATCCGGTCGAAGTCGGTGACCAGTTCGGGATACGACGGGCCCATGGCGTCGCGCACGGTTGCCATCAGGTCGCCGACGATCGGGCCCTCGATGCCCAGCAGCTTGGCCGAGCGGATCACCCGGCGCAGCAGCCGGCGCAGTACGTAGCCGCGGCCGTCGTTGCCGGGGCTCACGCCGTCGCCGATCAGGATGGCCGCGGTGCGGGAGTGGTCGGCGATGATCCGGTATCGCACGTCGTCGGCGTCATTGCCGGTGTTGTAGCCACGCGGCGCGCGGGTGGCGACCAGGTCGATGACCGGGCGAACCAGGTCGGTCTCGTAGACGTTGTGCACGCCCTGAAGCAGGAAGGCGACCCGCTCGATACCCATGCCGGTGTCGATGTTCTGGCGCGGCAGCGGTCCGAGGATCTCGAAGTCCTCCTTGGAGGTGCCCTCGCCGCGCTCGTTCTGCATGAACACGAGGTTCCAGATCTCGATATAGCGGTCCTCGTTGGCGACCGGTCCGCCGTCGACACCGAACTCCGGGCCGCGGTCGTAGTAGATCTCCGACGACGGGCCGCAGGGTCCGGGGATGCCCATCGACCAGTAGTTGTCGGCCATCCCGCGGCGCTGGATCCGCTCGAGCGGCAATCCCGCGATCTCCTGCCACAACGCGATGGCCTCGTCGTCGTCGAGATAGACGGTGGCCCAGATCCGTTCGGGGTCCAGTCCGTAGCCGCCGTCTTCGACGCTGCCCGTCAGCAGCGTCCAGGCCAGCTCGATCGCCCCGCGCTTGAAGTAGTCGCCGAAGGAGAAGTTCCCGGCCATCTGAAAGAAGGTGTTGTGCCGGGTGGTGATACCCACCTCGTCGATGTCCGGCGTGCGGATGCACTTCTGGATGCTGGTGGCGGTGGCGTACGGCGGGGTGCGCTGGCCCAGGAAGAACGGCACGAACTGCACCATGCCGGCGTTGATGAACAACAGGTTGGGGTCATCCAGGATCACCGAAGCGCTGGGCACCTCGGTGTGGCCCGCTTTCACGAAGTGATCGAGGAAGCGTTTCCTGATCTCGTGTGTCTGCACTATCTATCGCTTCCCGCCGTCTCGTCCGTTTAGACGGCACTACAGTACCGGTCTGCCGATCGCGTTCTCTGGAGGCAAGGATCCTCAGGTGGCGCCGGCGCCGACAAAGCTCAAACGCACACTTCGGCGAGGGTTATCGCGGTTCAGGTCGACCAGGACCACCGACTGCCAAGTCCCCAGTAGCGGTTCACCGTCCGCCACCGGCACCGTGATCGACGGCGCCACGATCGCCGGCAGCACATGATCCGCGCCGTGTCCGGGCGACCCGTGCGCGTGCCGGTAGCGGTCGTCGCGAGGCAGCAGCCGCTCCAGCGTGTCGACCAGGTCGGAGTCAGAGCCGGCGCCGGTCTCGATGATCGCCACCCCGGCCGTCGCATGCGGCACGAAGACGTTGCACAGCCCGTCACCGTGGCCAGCGCAGAACGACCGCACCTGCTCGGTGAGGTCGACAGTGCGACTCCGCGAGGTATCGATGTCGAGAACTTCGGTGTTCACCAGCTCCAGGGTAGGGCCCGTTCCCACCGCGAGCAGACAGAGAATCGCACGATCTAGGCCCTCAACGCGCGACTCTGTGTCTGCTCGCGAGGAGGGCCTCACGGTGTTCCCCGAGCACGAGCACCATTCGCTGGAAGACCATCAGGAACTGGTCCAGGCACCGACTGATCGCGACTCTGAAGCCGCGCGCGCCATCGCCGAGCAAGACGTTCTGGACGCCGGAGGCTCACTCGCCGACTGGCTGGGCCAGACCGGCTCCGCCGACTGATACTGCGTATTTGCTGGTAATACCCGCCGCGGCCCCTGGAAGCGGCTGCTGCTGCCGCCCCACATCGCTTACCCTCGCCTGAGATTTTCACTAGTCGATGCCGTGCCACAGCTGACGACCAGGGGGCGCGAATGTCAGGGAAGAAGTTCCACCGCTGCACTGCAACCGGAATCGCACTGCTCGGCGCCGGGCTCATCGCCCCGATCTCGGCACCGCCGCACGTTCTGCCGCTCCTCATGCCGAACATCACGCTGACCGCCCAAGACATCGTCATCGACATCGTCCGGCACGCTGAGGACGCGGCACCCGCCAACGCGCGCGTCCCGTTCTCCCCCGAGTTCCCCGGAGCGGGGATCAGCGACCTGGGCAAGCAACAGGCGGCCGACACTGCCAACCAGATCTACGGCGACGTCGGCGGGCCAGGCCACGTCGCCGGCCTGTTCTCGGGGCCGGACACCGACGCCCAGGAAACCTCGGTGCCGTTCGCCAAGCTGGAGGGGATGGACCCGCAGATCCTCAACGGGATCGTCGAAGTCGACGGCGGGATCTTCGCCAACCAGTCCTCGCTGAGCCCCGGCGGCCTCTATTACGACGCCGCGACGGTGCTGTGGATGTTGGGACTGGTCAATACCTTCCAGATCCCGGGCGCCCACGAGTACAACGGGGTGGTCGTCAACGACAACTACACCGCATCCGTCGACACCATGTACCAGACGGCGATGGCCAATCCGGTCGTCAGCGACGACGGCAAGATCACCGACGTGGCGTTCAGCAGCGAGGCCGCGACATTTATCTGGACCATGCTCAACGTCAAGAATCCCGATCCGATGGCACTGATCGACACGGTGATCGCCTCGCTGAAGAACGGCGGGCTGCCGGCGTTGATCCCCAACGCCGGGCTGGTCCAGGTCGAGGGCAATCCGACCGACGGCTGGACGCTGCTCAGCTGGGCCGGCCTTGCCGTCCCGGAGAATCCGGGCGTGCTGGGCAATCTGTTCCTGCTCTGGCGCGACTTGGCGCTGCCGCCGCAGGTGGCGTTCGACCACGTCCTGGATGCGCTGGCCTCCGGCGATTCGAGCACGGTCACCGCGGCATTCCAGGACGGCCTGACCGGCATCTCGACGGCGCTGGACGCAATTCCCGACACGCTGAACAACCTGTTCGCCGACCTGGCCGCCGGCACCTGGTGATCAGCGCCGGCGGATGATCGCTCGCAGCCGCGCCAACCGCCCGCCGATCTCGCGTTCAGCCCCCCGCCCGGTGGGCTGGTAGTAGTCCACACCCACCAGATCGTCGGGTGGATATTGTTGCGGCACAACCCCGTCGGGATGGTCGTGGGCGTAGCGGTAGCCGACCGCATTGCCCAATGACTGCGCCCCGCCGTAGTGGCCGTCGCGTAGGTGCGCCGGTACCGCCCCGGCCTTGCCGGCCCTGATGTCGGTCATCGCCGCGCCCAGCGCGGTGGTCACCGCGTTGGACTTCGGTGCGGTGGCCAGGTGCACGGTGGCGTGCGCCAGCGTCAGCTGCGCTTCGGGCATGCCAATCAGCTGCACGGTCTGCGCGGCGGCCACCGCGGTCTGCAGCGCGCTCGGATCACCCATGCCGATGTCCTCACTGGCTAGGATCATCAGCCGGCGGGCGATGAATCGCGGGTCCTCCCCGGCGACCAGCATCCGGGCCAGGTAATGCAGTGCGGCATCGACATCGGAGCCGCGCACTGACTTGATGAACGCGCTGATCACGTCGTAGTGCTGATCACCGTCGCGGTCGTAGCGCACCGCGGCCTGATCCAGAGAGCCCTCGACGATTTCGACGGTCACCCGTTTGCCCGCCTCGGCCGCCACTTCCAACGCGGTCAGCGCTCGGCGGGCATCTCCGGCCGCCAGCCGGACCAGCAGGTCGACCGCGTCGGGCGCCACCTCGATGCGTCCGCCCAGGCCGCGCTCGTCGTCGATGGCCCGGCGCACCACGGTGGCGATGTCCTCGGGCCCCAGCGGCCGCAGTTGCAGGATCAGCGACCGGCTCAACAGCGGGGCGACCACCGAGAACGACGGATTCTCGGTGGTGGCCGCCACCAGCAGCACCACCCGGTTCTCCACCGCGGCCAGCAGCGCGTCCTGCTGGGTCTTGGAGAAGCGGTGTACCTCGTCGATGAACAGCACGGTCTGCTCGCCGTAGGCGGCGGCACGTCGCGCGGTGTCGATCACGGCGCGCACCTCTTTGACCCCGGCACTCAGCGCCGAGAGCGCCTCGAAGCGGCGACCGGTGGCGCCGGAGATCAGCGAGGCCAGCGTGGTCTTGCCGGTGCCGGGCGGCCCGTAGAGGATGACCGAGGCGGCCCCGGAGCCGTCGACCAGCCGGCGCAGCGGGGAGCCCTGCCCCAGCAGGTGATCCTGGCCGACCACCTCGTCGAGGGACGCCGGACGCATCCGCACCGCCAGCGGCGTGGATGGGGCGACGCCGGGCCCATTCGATTCGGGTGCCGGCGCACCGGTGAGGTCGAACAGTCCGTCGGACACGCCTTCAGGCATACCATTCCCGCCTGAACACCGTGGCGTCAGCGGTGCACGATCACGCCGCGAATGTTTTTGCCGTCACGCAGATCCTGGTAGCCCTCGTTGACCTGCTCCAAGGTGTAGCGCCGAGTGACCAGCTCGTCGAGTTTCAGCTGACCGGCGTCGTAGAGGCGCAGTAGCCGCACGATGTCGTACTGCGGGTTCGCACCACCGAACAGCGTGCCCTTGATCGTCTTGCCGAACAGCGCCAGCATGGTGCCCGACACCTGCACGTCGAGGTCCTCCAGCCGTGCCATCGCCGCGATGACGACGGTGCCGCCCTTGCCGACGGTGTTGATCGCGGCGGTCGTGACGGCCTCACCGAGATCGCCGACGGTGATCAGCGCCTGGTCGGCCATCTGCCCCCAGGTCAGCTCGGCGATCTTGGTCATCGCCTCGTCGGCGGTGGCGAACGCGTGCGTGGCGCCCAGTTTCAAGGCGGTCTCGCGTTTGAACTCCACCGGGTCGACGGCCACCACGTACTTGGCGCCGGCGTGCGCGGCGCCCTGCACGGCGTTGATACCGACGCCGCCGATGCCGTAGATCACCACGGTGTCCCCGGCGCGCACCCCGCCGTCGTAGTTAGCGGTCGCCCAGCCGGTGGGCACCCCGCAGCCGGCCAGCACCGCGGTCTCCAGCGGCAACCAGTCGTCGACCTTGACCACCGAGTGTTGCGAGACGGTCGCGCGCTCGGCGAAGGTGCCCAGCATGCAGAACCCGCCGTAATCGGTGCCACCCGAGTGGAACCGGAACGTGCCGTCGGGCATGCAGCCCTCCAGGATGGTGGCCCCCATGTCGCACAGGTTCTGGCGTCCGGTCGAGCAGTACCGGCAGGACCCGCAGCTGGGGATGAAGCAGCACACCACATGATCGCCGGGCTTGACCTTGGTGACCCCGGGACCGACGTCCTCGATGATCCCGGAGCCCTCGTGTCCGCCGACAATCGGGAACCGGGAGGGCCAGTCACCATCGGCCAGGTGCAAGTCCGAGTGACACAGCCCGGCCGCAGTGAACTTGATCAGCACCTCACCCGGACCCGGCCCGTCGAGGTCCAATTCCATGATCTCGAAAGGCTGGTTGGGCGCATGCGCCACGGCGGCAATTGTTTTCATGCCTGCCATCCAACTCGCTCGGGTGGCCCTTCCGGCGCCGTTCGGTCGAATACAAAACGGGATGCATACCGCTGAGTAATATGTTTGACATGAGTACGCACAGCCTTCGCGATTTGCGGGCCCAGCTCGGTGCCATCGTGCGCAACGTCGCTACCTCCGGCGAAGAGGCCATCATCACCGACAGCGGAACCGAGATCGCGGTGATCATCTCGATGGCCGATTACGAGCGGCTGCATGAACACGCCGACGTCGTAGACGCGCTACGCCTGCAGAACCTGCGCGCGAATGCGTTCACCACCATGTCGCTGGGTGAAATGCTCGATGCCCTAGGCGTCAACGCCGCGGCGTTTGTCGCCTCGTGAAGGTCGTCTTCCACCCCGACGTCCTCAAGCAGTTGCAGCGGCTGCCGCGTGATGCGTTCGAGACGGCGCTGCAGACGATCATCGGACTCGCCGACAACCCGCGCCCGGCCGGAGCAAAAAAGCTGATCGGTGGCCACAATGACTGGCGGGTACGGTTCGGGCAGTACCGGATCGTCTACCAGATCGACGACGCCGCAGCCGCCGTCACGATCTTCACCGTTGCCAAACGCAGCGACGCCTACCGCTGATCAACCTTCAGGCCGGGGCCGTCACGAAGTCGATCAACTCCTCGACCCGGCCGATCAGCTCCGGCTCCAGGTCGGTCCAGTTCCGCACCCGGCCCCGAATGCGCTGCCAGGCCGCAGCGATATCGGCCTGACCGGCGTGCGGCCAGCCCAGCGCGGCGCAGATCCCGTGCTTCCACTCCACGTTGCGTGGAACCTTGGGCCACGCCTGCATTCCGAGCCGCTCCGGCTTCACCGCCTGCCAGATGTCGACGTAGGGATGCCCGACGATCAGGGTGTGCGCACCGCTCGGTCCGCGGCGCACCGCCTCGGCGATGCGGGTCTCCTTGGACCCGTCCACCAGGTGGTCCACCAATACCCCGAGCCGCCGGCCGGGCCCGGGCTGGAATTCGGCGACGACGCCGGCCAGGTCGTCGATGCCGCCGAGGTATTCGACCACCACACCTTCGACGCGCAGGTCCGCACCCCAGACCTGTTCGACGAGTTCTGCGTCGTGGCGGCCCTCCACGTAGATCCGGCTGGCCAGCGCGACCTTGGCGCGTGCGCCGCGCACCGCCACCGAGCCCGACGCCGTCCGGGCCGGCGCCGTCGGTGCGACCGGGCGAGGCTCGGTCAAGATCACCGGCTTGCCGTCGATCAGATAGCCCGGGCCGACCGGGAACCCGCGGGTGCGGCCGTGCCGGTCCTCCAGATCCATCCGACCATAGGCGATCCGCACGACGGCCCCGACGAAGCCGCTTTCGGCGTCTTCGACCACCATGCCGCGCTCTAGAGGCACCTCCACCGAGCGGACTCTGCGGGCGGCGTGCGGGTTGTCGGCGAGGATGTCGGTTCCATAGCGGTCGGCCACCCGAGGCAGCCTAGCGCCGATCGCAAGCCCGGCGGAGAGCCGGGCGCGGCGGGTCGGCGCCATCGACCTAGGGGCGTCCGGCCATGCCCCCGGGGAACCGGGTGCGCGATTCCGACGATTTTTTCTCGGCCAGCCCACGCCGGGAGGCCCCCGCTCCGCGACTAGCCAACTACCACTCTGGTCCCAATAGTCACTTCAGCAACATTAGTCACATAATTTTCTCTTAATTTCTAAGAGATCTCTCGCAACATACGTAACAATCACAACTTCGTTAACTCAAACAACTGTTGTTTACTTTTGCCTCAATTTATAACAACAAACCCATTTGCATCTTTAGGTGACCAAAATGTGCAATTTCATCATTTATCGCGTTATGCTCTGAAACCTCACTGATAGACACCTATCACGGAGGTTGTGATATGTACCGGAACACGGCACGGCGTGTCGTGCAGTTTGGACGGCGGCAGCTGACTTGGGCCACGTCCGGGCTGATCACCGGGGGGATTGTGGGCACGCTGCTGTCCTCAGCAGGAGTGGCTCATGCGGACAACATGGCGATGGGCTGGGATGCAGTCGCCCAATGCGAATCGGGCGGCAACTGGGCCGCCGATACCGGCAATGGTTTCTACGGCGGCCTGCAGTTCAAGCCGTCAACATGGCGGGCATTCGGCGGCGTGGGATCTCCGGCGAAAGCGTCGCGGGAAGAACAGATCGCCGTCGCCAATCGGGTGCTCGATGAGCAGGGCCCGTATGCGTGGCCGAAATGCGGACCGGGACGCGTATTCCCGTCGTCGGTGAAAGGCTGGGTGCCGCCGGCGATGCGCCAGCTCCTCAAACCGTTCTGGTGAGCCCGGTTACTGCGGCTTCGGCGACAACACCGCCTGGGTCTGGGTGACTCGGGCGACCAGCTTGCCGTTGTCGTCACTCAGGTCGGTCTGCACCACGATCGTCGTCCGCCCGACGTGCAGCGGAATGCTGGTCGCCGTGACAGCGCCGTCACGTACCGCGCGGAAGAAGTTGGTCTTCGACTCAATCGTCGACGTACTCGCGCCCTGGGGCAGGTTGACTACCGCGCACACTGCGCCGGCGGTGTCGGCGAACGCCATCAGCGCTCCCCCGTGCAGCATCCCGCCAGTGGTGCAGCGCTCCGGAGCCCACGCCATGGTCGCGCGCACCTCTTGGGGTGACAGCTCAGCGATCTCGATCTGCAACGCCGCCGCGAACGGCATGTTGGCGACGACCAGTCGGGCGAACTCAGCCGAATCCATGCCCGTCAGCCTTACCGACAGCCGCGTCGCTGTCTAGCGCCTACCTCAGCGCTGTTGGGGCACCGCGTCGATACCGGCTTCCTTGCGCTGCGCCGCGGTGATCGGCGCCGGGGCGTCGGTCAGCGGGTCGATGCCGCCGCCGGACTTCGGGAACGCGATGACCTCGCGGATGGATTCGACACCGGCCAGCAGCGCCACCACCCGGTCCCAGCCGAACGCCAGCCCGCCGTGCGGCGGAGCGCCGAAACTGAACGCGTCCAGCAGGAATCCGAACTTCTCGTTCGCCGACGCCTCGTCGATCCCCATGACCTTGAATACCTGCTGCTGAATGTCGCGGCGGTGAATACGGATCGAGCCGCCGCCGATCTCGTTGCCGTTGCACACCACGTCATAGGCGTCCGCGAGCACGGAGCCCGGGTCGGTCTCCACGCTGGCGGCGTGCTCCGGCTTGGGCGAGGTAAAGGCGTGGTGCACCGCAGTCCAGGCCCCGGAGCCGACGGCCACGTCACCGGCGGCGGTGGCGTCGTCGGCAGGCTCGAACAGCGGCGGGTCGACCACCCAGGTGAACGCCCAGGCGTTCGGGTCGATCAGGTCCAGGCGCCGAGCGATCTCACCACGAGCCGCCCCCAACAGCGCGCGAGACTGCTTGGCCGGTCCGGCCGCAAAGAAGATGCAATCCCCCGGCGCGGCACCCACGTGCCCGGCCAACCCGGCCCGCTCGGCGTCGGTCAGGTTCTTGGCCACCGGTCCGGACAGCTCTCCGTCCTCGCCGACCAGCACGTACGCCAGGCCCTTGGCTCCGCGCTGCTTGGCCCACTCCTGCCAGCCGTCGAGCGTGCGGCGCGGCTGCGACGCCCCGCCGGGCATGACGACGGCACCAACATAAGGGGCCTGAAAGACCCGGAAGGTGGTGTCGGAGAAGAATTCTGTGCACTCCACCAGTTCCAGGCCGAAGCGCAAGTCGGGCTTGTCCGAGCCGAACCGGCGCATGGCGTCGGCATAGGTCATCCGGGGCAGCGGCAGCGGCAGGTCGTAGCCGATCAGCGCCCACAGCGCCTTGAGCACCTGTTCGGCGATGCCGATCACGTCCTCGGAGTCAACGAAGCTCATCTCCAGGTCCAGCTGGGTGAACTCCGGTTGGCGGTCGGCGCGGAAGTCCTCGTCGCGGTAGCAGCGGGCAATCTGGTAGTAGCGCTCCATGCCGGCCACCATCAGTAGCTGCTTGAACAGCTGCGGGCTCTGCGGCAGCGCATAGAACGAACCGGGCTGCAGCCGCGCCGGAACCAGGAAGTCGCGGGCGCCCTCCGGAGTGGAGCGGGTCAGCGTGGGCGTTTCGATCTCGACGAACTTCTGCTCAGCCAGCACCGAACGGGCGGCCGCGTTGGCCTGCGAACGAAGTCGCAGCGCGGCGCCGGGCCCGTCTTCGCGACGCAAATCCAGGTAACGGTGCTTGAGCCGGGCTTCCTCACCGGCGGACTCGTCGAGCTGAAACGGCAACGCCGCAGACTCGTTGAGAACCGTCAGCCCCGTGGCGTTGATCTCGATGGCCCCGGTGGGCAGATCGGGATTCTCATTGCCCTCGGGGCGAACCTCGACGACACCGGTCACCGCCACGCAGAACTCGGCCCGCAGACGGTGCGCCTGCTCCAGAACCGCGGTGTCACGGAACACCACCTGTGCCACCCCGGAAGCGTCGCGCAGGTCGATAAAGATGACACCGCCGTGGTCACGTCGACGCGCCACCCAACCGGCTAGCGTGACGCTGCGCCCGGCGTCGGTGGCTCGCAGTGAGCCGGCGTCGTGGCTGCGCAGCACGAATACCCCCTTGGTGACGGATGGTTCGGTCACGGTTTGACCGTCGCCAAGTCTAGAGCCCTCGCGTGACACTGCCCCGCGCCGGTCGGTGCTTTAAGCTGGCTCACTGTGACTGACGGCACTGATGACCTCGACTTTGACTATGACGACGAGGACGAGGACGAAGAGGACTACGACGAAGCCGCTGTCCCTAAACAGAACAAGAGCCTCAAGTGGGGGTTGGCCGCGGTAGTCGTACTGGCCGTGGTTGCGCTGGTGTTGGTCGCGGTGGTGTTGCTGGGCGGCGACCCCGGCAAGGGTTCGCTGGACGGCTCGGCCTCCAGCCGCAGCGCGGCGACTTCGGGCATCATCAGCGCGGACGACACCGGCCCGGTCTCGATCATCATGAGTGACCCCAGCTGTACCGCGTGGACATCGATCAGCGGCAACCTGTCCAGCACCCTGTCGATGCTGGGACAGGGCAAGTGGAATGAGCGCGATCAGTCGATTCCGGCGTCGGCGTGGAATGACGAGCAGAAGAAGCAGTACCTGGCCGCCGGGCAGGTGGTACGCAATGCTGCCGCCCAGACCGTCGGTCTGGTGAAGCTGACCCCACACCGGGTGATGCGCGAACTCTACGAGCAGTTCATCGCTTACGCCCGGACCTTCGTCGAGCACATTCCCACCTACACCGAGCGGGACGCCGCCTTGGCCGGCACCGCGCACAGCGCGGCGTCTGCTTTGGCCGCGATCTGCGCCGCCGCCAACAACGGCTCGGCGGCGACCCGCGCCCCGCTGGTCGAAGCGCAGTCCGCACCCACCAAGACGGCCTCGCCGGGCAACCCGGCCAACCCGCAGCGCTATCTGACCGGGTCCAATCCGGTGTGCGCGGACTGGAAGGCCACGCTGGACAAGTTCGGTGTCGACGCCGCCGAATGGCACGGGATCGATCCCAGCATCCCGGGGACGTATTGGAACCCGCAGCAGAAGGCGGTCAACCTGGCCGTCGGGCCCATCATGATCAGCCTGGCCAACAAGATGCAGCAGCTGGGCCGCCGCAGCAACAACCCCACCCTGCAGGACTTCGCGGAGCTGTCCGCCCAGTATCGGCGGGCGTTCGTGTTGGCGCTGCCGACCTACGACCCCACCGACAATTACCTGGCCAATGCCGCGACGTTCCTGTCCACCACAGTGCTGGGTGCATGCGCGTCGGCAACAACCACGGGCTGACCACAGCACACTAAACGCGCTGACAGCGCCCGGGGCTGATTAGCCCCGGGCGCTGTCAGGCCTTGCCCATGCCGCGCTTCTCTCCCCAGAATGCAAGAAACCGGCGCAGCCCGCGGACTGCGCCGGTTTCTTGATCGAGATTGGCTGGTGTTAGGCCCAGCTGGAGCCGACCGAAGCGTCGGTGTTGGCCATGTTGTTGCCAGCCGACTGCACCTTCTGACCGTGGCTGTTGGCCTGCTCGTAGATCACCGCGAAGTTGCGACCCAACTGCGCCACAAACTCCTGGCACGCCACCGAACCCGCACCACCCCAGAAATCGCCCGCAGCGAGCACGTCGTGCACGATCGCCTGGTGCTCAGCCTCCAATGAGGCCGCCTGCGCACGAATCAACGCACCGTGCGCATCCACATCACCGAACTGGTAATTAATCGACATATTCGTGTTCTCCTCTAGCTCGACAGGATCTGCTGAGAAGCAGCTTCCTGCTGCTCGTAGTGGTTAGCGTCACGAATCAACCCATCCCGCACACCGTGCAACATGTTCACGATATTGCGAAACGCCGTCTGCATCTGACCCATGGTGTCCATCGAGGTCCGCTCGGCCAGACCACCCCAACCCGCACCAGAGATATTCGTCGACGACGCCCACATCCGACGAGCCTCGTCCTCCACCGTCTGCGCATGCACATCAAAACGGCCCGCCATCGAACGCATCGCGTCCGGATCAGTCATAAAACGTGTTGCCATGGTTTTCTCCCTCTTGCTCTTCAATTCGTTGTGGTAGCCGGGCGCCGACCCGGCGGACACGTGTGTGTTCAGGCCCCTTCCGCTACCCGCCAGCCGGCGAACGGGGCATAACCTTGGGGGCCTTGGCGGCAATCGCGCCCATTCCGCGTCCGGCCATCGCGCCCATCATGGCGTGGCCGAACGGGCCGCCCGGGAGACCAGACGCTGACATGGTCTGGATCGGGGCGCTGACCGTGGTGGCAGGCAGGACCGGCGCGGCGCGGACCATGCCGTCGGCGGCTGTCGCCCAGGCTCCCGGCACCTTCAGCGCGCCCATCGAGGCGGCTTGGCCGAGCTTGGCGGAGATGGCGTTGGTGGCCGAGCTGAAGTGGCCGGCCAGCACGCCGACCGCACCTTGCAGCTTGTCGTTGACGAAGTCGCCGATCTGGGTCATCAGGGTGCCGGCGCCCCCGGCGGCCGTCTGCCCGGCCAACGAACCCGCCGTTCCGCCGACTGCCCCCATGCGGGCGAACTGCATCAGCATCGGCAGGAACCTCACCAACATCATCAGCGGCATAGAGCCATAGCTGACGGGCGCCATCACCGAGCTGATTGGCGTTGCCGCCACCTTGGCGCCGAGCATCGCCGAAGGGAGTCCAACCGCGTCGAGCAGCCCACCCACAGTGGCCAGGTCATAACCTGACGTCCCGGTGGTAGGCGGGGTGACGACCGGACCGCCATCGGCTGATCCCGGCGTCCCCTGCGCGGTCGCCTGCGCGGACTGCGGCACCGCCGACGGCTGCTGCAGCGCGTTGTTATTGGCCTCAGCCGACCCGCTGTAGGTGTCCATCGCAGCGCCATCGGTCGCCCACATCACTTCGTACTGGTGCTCAGTCGCCTGGATCAGCGGGGTGTTCTGGCCAAAGAAGTTGGTCGAGACCAATGCCAGCAGCATCGCGCGGTTCGCCGCGATCACCGCGGGCGGCACCGACGCAGCCCGCGCCGCCTCGAACAGCGCGGCGGCCTGGGTGGCCAGCGCAGCGTTAGTGGCGGCGGTGGCTGACGCCTGCTCCAACCAGGCCACATACGGCGCGGTCGAGGCGGTCGCCGCTGCCGAGCCTGCCCCGGTCCAGGTCGAGTCCAGATTGGCGATCACCGAGTGCGTCGCTGTCGCCGACGTCATCAACTCGCTCGACAGCTGGGTCCACGCCGCCGCGGCTTCCAGCAATGGACTCGAACCGGGGCCGGTATAGATCAGCCCGGAGTTGATCTCGGGCGGAAAGATACTGAAACTCATCGAGGCGCCCCGCTTCAGCCAGCAGCCGTGGCGTTGACAGCCTCGGTGAAGGCGTAAGCGTTCGCGTTGCTACCCAAAGTGGCCACGATCTGCTGGTGCACCGCCGCTGCCTGTGCACTGACTTCCTGGAACAGGGATCCGTGGGCCGAGAACTGGGCAGCGGTCAGCGCCGACACCAGGTCGGCGGCAGGCGCGGTCACGCCAGTGGTAGGAGCAGCAGCGGCGGTGACCCCCGCGGTCATCGAGTCGCCGATTCCGGAAAGGCTTCCGGCGGCCGCCGTCAGAATCTCTGGCTGAGCGGTTACGAACGACATTGTTCCTCCTGGGGGTCGTGCAAGCGTCTCGGTGAAGTGTTGGGTAATCGAAGTCTGCGTCAATACTTGACGTACGTCACTCTAGCGGACAGTTGTAATAACGGTCTGATAAAGATGGGGCGCCCGAGGCGAACGACAACGCGTGGCCGGCGCACCACGGGGCCCTGCGGGCACGAGTTGAAGCGTTCACCGAGCAGACGACCTCTCTTGGATCTTTGGGGCAGGTAGCTGCGGCAGCCGTCGCTGGAAGCGTCCCATTGCGGCCGGATGCCGAACGTAACACCGGCGCGACCACGGGGTACAGCGCGGCGACAAACATTCAGTAAAGCTTTGGGATCTGGTCAGACAAAGCTCTATTCACTTAGCCAAGGCGCGGGATTCGACGCGTTCAACCGCACTGAACCGGGCTTGGCGGCGGGCGCCGATATGCGAAGCTAAGGTGCCCCAATCGACCGGCGGCCACCATCTAACTACGGACAACTCCACGGAGCGTGCGATGACCTTCAACGAGGGTATGCAGATCGATACCAGCACCACCTCCTCCGGCGGCGGCGGTCGTGGGATTGCGATCGGCGGCGGCGTTGCCGGGCTGGTGATTCTGGTGGTGGCACTGCTGTTGGGCGCCGATCCCGGCGAGGTGCTCAGCCAGCAGCCCGTGGATCGCGGCCAGTACACGTCACCGGGCTTCGACCTCGACAAATGCCGCACCGGCAAAGACGCCAATAAATACGTGCAATGTCGGGTGGTCGCCACGGCCAACTCAGTGGACGCGGTGTGGTCGGACTTGCTGCGTGGTTACACGCGCCCGCGCGTAGAGCTGTTCAGCGGACAGACATCCACCGCCTGCGGGGCGGCCAGCAGTGCGGTCGGACCGTTTTACTGCCCCGCGGACCAGACCGCCTACTTCGATACCGACTTCTTCAAGGTGCTCGTCGACCGGTTCGGCTCCAGCAGCGGGCCCCTGGCGCAGGAGTATGTGGTCGCTCACGAGTTCGGCCACCACGTGCAGAACCTGCTCGGCGTGCTCGGCCGGGCCCAGACCGGCGCGCAGGGCGCGACCGGCGCCGGGGTTCGCACCGAGTTGCAGGCCGACTGCTACGCCGGGGTCTGGGCGCACTACGCATCGGTGACCAAGCAGGAGGGCACTGGGGTGCCGTTCCTGCAGCCGCTGACCGACCAAGACATCCGCGATGCGTTGTCCGCGGCGTCGTCGGTGGGTGACGACCGCATTCAGCAGGCCGCCACCGGTCGAGTCAATCCGGAGTCCTGGACCCACGGTGCGTCGGCGCAGCGTCAACATTGGTTCACCGTCGGCTATCAGAGCGGGGACCCCAACCAGTGCGACACCTTCGCCGCCGCTGACCTGGGTTAGCCCTCGGTCAAAGCGAAAGTAGCCCGCGCAGCTCGGCCCTGCCCGCTTCGTCGAGCGGCAGCAGCGGGCGACGCGGTTCCCCGGCCGGCACCCCGAGCATCTCCAGACCCGCCTTGACCGTGGTGGGCAGCCCGCCGGCCACGATGAACTCCAGCAGCGGCTTGAGGTCGTCGTAGCACGCCTGTCCCTTGTCGACCTCACCGGCGGTGACCGCGGCGTAGAGATCCAGACAGGGCTGCGGACGCAGGTTGGGCGCCGCGGTACACCAGCCGGTCGCCCCGGCACGCAGCGCATCAAGCACCAGCGGATTGCTGCCGTTGAAGAACGGCAGGCGCCCGTCGGAGAGCGTGGCGATCCGCAGCATCCGGCTCAGATCGCCGGTGGATTCCTTGACCATGGTCACGTGCTCGATGCCCTCGAACATGGCCACCAGCAGCTCTGGACTCATGTCGATCCCGGAGGTCGCCGGATTGTTGTAGGCCACGATGTCGATGTCGATGGCATCGGAGACGGCCCGGTAATGCGCGGTGATCTCGCGTTCAGACAGTTTCCAGTACGACACCGGGGACACCATCACCGCGTCGGCGCCGGCCCGCGCGGCATAGCGGGCGCGCCGCACGGTACGCGCGGTGGTCAGATCCGAGACCCCGACCAGCACCGGCACGCGTCCGGCGACCGCGGCGATCGAGGCGTCGACGCAAGTGTCGAATTCGTCTTCGTCGAGGTAGGCGAGTTCTCCGGTGCTGCCCAGCGGGGCGATGGCGTGCACCCCGGCCTCGATGAGCCGGTTGATGACAGTGGCCAGGACCGCGGTGTCGATTCCGCCGTCGCCGAACGGCGTCACCGGGTAGCCGATGACGCCATATAACTGTGCTGCCACGAGGGACTCCTTGCTTATCGGGCGATCGCGTCGGGGTGGCCGGCCAGGGCGCGGCGGGCGTAGTAGGCGAAGTTCGCCTGGCTGCGGTTGGGCAGCAAGGTCCAGTCGTGGGCTTCTCGGGCCAGCTTCT
The DNA here is from genome assembly GCA_024758765.1 of Mycobacterium sp. SVM_VP21. NCBI lineage: Bacteria > Bacillati > Actinomycetota > Actinomycetes > Mycobacteriales > Mycobacteriaceae > Mycobacterium > Mycobacterium cavoris. The sequence continues at coordinate 2,800,497 of CP101406.1, read as the reverse complement.
CCGGGAGTTCTTTAATGGTCCCGGCGGCCATGGCAGCCAGCTGCAGCGCGGCGGCACGCTCGATCAGCACCGCCAGCGAGCACGCTTCCTCCACGCTGGCGCCGGCCACGATCTGGCCGTGGTGCGCCAGCAGGATCGCCTTCTTGTCGCCAATTGCCTCGGAGATGATCTCGCCCTCCTCGTTTCCGACCGGAACCCCGGGCCACAGCGGCAGGAAGGCGCAGTCGTCGTAGAGCGGTGTGGTGTCCATATGCGAAACGATCAACGGGGTCTCCAGCATGGACAACGCGGCAACATGAAACGGGTGGGTGTGCACGATGCACTGGACATCGGGGCGGGCCCGGTAGATCCAGCTGTGGAATCGGTTGGCGGGGTTGGCCATCCCCTCTCCCTGGATGACGTTGAGGTCTTCGTCGACGAGCAGGAGATTGGCATCGGTGATCTCGTCGAACCCCAGACCGAGCCGTTGGGTGTAGTAGGTCCCCGGCGCCTCAGCACGGGCGGTGATCTGTCCGGCCAGGCCGGAGTCATGACCACGATCGGACAGCGCCCGGCAGGTCAGCGCCAGTTTCTGGCGAGTGGACCACTGACTTCCGGTGAAGTTCTCCGCGAAGCGGTGCTCCGCGCGTTGCATCAGGTCGGATTTGGAATCGTCGAACGTGGTGCCCATGGCAGCTCCTCGGTGACGGAAGCAGATGACACCACCCTAACCGATAGGACACTATGTGTCATGCACTGTGTCATCATGGACACATGACGGAACTGCTGCGCGCCGTCCGCAAGCAGCGCGGCCTCACCCTCGAAGGCCTCGCCGAGCGGACCGGGCTGACCAAGAGCTACCTGTCCAAAATCGAACGCAGTCGCAGCACGCCGTCCATCGCGGTCGCCATCAAGGTGGCGCAGGCCCTGGACGTCGATGTGGCCCGACTGTTCTCCGAGCGTGGCGACGAGGACAAGATCGCCGTGGACCGGGCCGCGGGCCGCAGCGCGGATCGACAACGCTACCGGGCCATGGCCGCCAATATGCTGGGAAAAACGATGTCCCCGTTCGTGGTACGTCCCACCGGGCATGCCGGCCACCGCGAAAATAGTGACGCCGACCCGCTGCACCCGGCTCATGAAGGCCAGGAGTTCGTGTTCGTGCACACCGGGACCGTCGAATTGGAGTACGGCGATGCGACGTTGACGCTGAACGCAGGTGACAGCGCCTACTTCGACGCCTCGATCAGCCACCGCCTCCGCTCGGTGGGCCCCCAACCGGCCGAAGTCGTCGTTGTCGCCGCCGACGAAGCCGGCGGTGCACAGTGAATACCGAGCTGCTGTTCTCCTACGGCACCCTGCAGCTACCAGAGGTGCAACGCAGCACGTTCGGACGCGAACCCCATGGCCGGCCCGACGCGATCATCGGCTACGACCTGGACTACGTGACGATCACCGATCCCCATGTGGTGGCGGTCAGCGGCAGCGACCGTCATCCGATCCTGCGCCGGTCAGACGCACATGACGCCGCTGTCCCTGGCACGGTGTTCGCGATCAGCACAGCCGAACTGGCGGCCGCTGACGAGTACGAGGTCGACGCCTACCGGCGGATCTCGGTGCCACTGCGCTCGGGTGCGCAAGCCTGGGTGTACGTGTTCGCCGGCTGAGCCGGATCCGTCACCAGGGCCGGGTAGCGCAGGACACCCCACTGCCGCCCTGCTGCGACACCACCACTTCGCCGTCGACGGCGATCTCGCAGTGGAACTCCGGGTTGATCCGCAAGCCACCGCTGGCGGTGACCAGCGCCCACTGACTCGGATCGGCCAGCGTGGTGGTGTAGACCACCGGTGATCCCCCACCAATCGGCACCCGAACCGTCTCGAGGTATTCGGCGGAATTGGCGTTGTAGGCAGCCATGCTGGGCGGGTCGGTCTTGATGTAGGAGATGTTGCCCGTCAGGTCACTGGTGGCCGTGATGGTGTAGGTGACCTCGTGGCCGCCGGTCGTGCTCTTCTTCGGGGCGTCGGCCGACGGTTCAGTCGCGCTCTCCGTCGGGGCGGGCGTCGGCGACGGCGCCGCATTCTCGGTCGGCGATGCAGCCGGGTTCTCGGTCGGCGATGCTGGGCTGTGCTCGGGGTCCGCAAGTGACGTCGCATGGCTGGCTGCCATTCCGGCGGCTGCCATCAGCACCGCCGTCCCGAACTTGACTGTCACGTTCCGCATGATCGTCATACCGCGCCACGCTACCGGAGCGGCACAGGTGCTCGGTCGGCGTTGCCGAGTGTCGGTTTGTGTCACGCCCCGAAGCGCTGGGTGTGCAATAAGTCGACGTTCAAATCAGTCCCGGTATAACCGGCAGCCCGGAGCGCAGCCCTGACCCTCGCAAGCACCACACCCGGTCGATACCGAAGGAGGTCGCTGCTGACCCGGACGATCACCCAGCCGCGTACGGACAACTCCGCGTAGCGATCGATGTCAGCGGTCCGCTGCCGGGGGTCGGTCCAGTGCTGGGCACCGTCAAATTCCACACCGACCTGGTATTCGGGCCAGCCCATATCAATGCGAGCGAAGGGACGGCCGAAGCCGTCTCGCACGACGATTTGGGTCATCGGGCGAGGGAGTCCGCCGCGCATCAGCAACAGCCGCGTCCGGGTTTCCTGCGGGGATTCCGCGCCGCCGTCCATCAGCGTGATCGCGCGCCGTAACTGCAATAGGCCGCGAGCACCCCTGTGGCGTTGGGCCAGCGCGGAAACGTCGTCTGCGACCAGCCTCGTCGCATTCGCCAGGGCATCAAGGCGGATGACAGCAGCGGTCAGCCCTTTGTTGCGGCCCAGGTCGAAAGCGGTCCGTGCGGCTGTGGTGGTCAGTATCCCTCGGACCAGGCATGTCTCATCGGCTTCCAGCCGCTCGCGATGGATGACAATCCCCTCGGCGTCAGAGGCGGCCTTCCGGTTCAGTTCCGCCGGCAACCGCGCATCGAGCCATCGTGATCGGTGCAGGGCCGCCGCTGACAAGCCGGCCACGGTCGCCGTCCGTCCCGACCACAGCCAGCCTGCCACCGCACGCGTAACCGGCGTAAGCTCTTGGCCGTTCGGCAGATAGACGTTGCGGTAGATCCGCCGATACCGACTGCGTAACGTCCGCCGCGTCACGCTGCCTGCCGCCAACGCCTCAGTGCCGAGGAAGGGCCACGTGGAATCCGGCACGAAGATCGGCATGGCAGTCACAGTGCCGCCTCGGGCCGTCATCCGAGTGCCGAGTGTCGACTTGTGTCACCCGTTCTGTGGATAACCGTGCATTAAGGCGACATTCGGCGCAGTACCTCGGCGACAACGTCGTCGAGGGGTACATCGACCTGCTCCCCGGTGCCCAGGTTCTTGACGCCGACGGAGCCGGCCTCCAAGTCGCGGTCGCCGGCGACCAGGGCGATGACGGCCCCGGAACGGTCGGCGGCACGCATCGCGCCCTTGAGGCCACGGTCCCCGTAAGCCAGGTCCACGCGCACCCCGGCGGCCCGCAATTGCGCGGCGATAACGGCCAGCCGCAGCTTGGCCGCCTCGGAAAGGCCGACCCCGAACACGTCGCATCGGCTGGTCTGTCCCACGCTCTTGCCCTCGGCGGCCAGCGCGAGCAGGGTGCGGTCCACACCGAGACCGAAGCCGATCCCGGACAGGTCCTGTCCACCGAGCTGACGCATGAGCCCGTCGTAGCGGCCGCCGCCACCGATCCCCGACTGCGCACCCAACCCGTCGTGCACGAATTCGAAGGTGGTCTTGGTGTAGTAGTCCAGGCCGCGCACCATGCGCGGATTGACCACATAGGGCACCTCGAGCGCGTCCAGGTGCGCCAGCACGGTGTCGAAGTGCGCCCGAGCGGCGTCGGAGAGGTGATCGAGCATGACCGGGGCGTCGGCGGTCATCTCGCGCACGTGCGGGCGTTTGTCGTCGAGCACCCGCAGCGGATTGAGCTGCGCGCGCTGGCGGGTCTCCTCGTCGAGGTCGAGCCCGAACAGGAACTGCTGCAACAACTCTCGATAGGCGGGGCGGCAGGTGTCGTCACCCAGCGAGGTGATCTCCAGCCGGAAGTCCGCCAGCCCCAGGGAGCGGAAGCCCGCATCGGCGACCGCGATCACCTCGGCGTCGAGCGCGGGATCGTCCACCCCGATCGCCTCGACCCCGACCTGTTGCAGCTGCCGGTAACGGCCGGCCTGCGGGCGTTCGTAGCGGAAGAACGGCCCCGAATAGCAGAGCTTGACCGGTAGCTGGCCGCGGTCCAGGCCGTGCTCGATCACCGCGCGCATCACGCCTGCGGTGCCCTCGGGCCGCAGGGTGACCGAACGGTCGCCGCGGTCGGCAAACGTGTACATCTCCTTGGAGACCACGTCGGTGGACTCCCCCACGCCGCGTGCGAACAGTGCGGTGTCCTCGAAGATCGGCAGCTCGATGTCGCCGTAACCGGCGCGGCGAGCGACCGCCAGCAGTCCGTCGCGGACGGCGACGAAGCCGGCCGAGGCCGGGGGAACGTAGTCAGGCACCCCTTTGGGTGCGGCAAACGTGCTCACGCACTGAGCCCTTCTAGGAACGGGTTGTAACGGCGCTCTGCGCCGATGGTGGTCTTGGGTCCGTGGCCGGGCAGCACCACGGTCCCGTCGTCAAGGCAGAGCAGTTTGTCGACGATCGAGGTCAGCAGATCACGGCCGCTGCCGCCGGGCAGGTCGGTGCGGCCGACCGAGTTCTGGAACAGGGTGTCGCCGCTGAAGACGAGGCCGGCGGCTGCATTCTCGAAGCCCTCTACCCGGAATATCACCGAGCCGCGGGTATGCCCCGGGGTGTGGTCGACGGTGACGGTGGTGTCGCCCAGCCCGATCTTGTCGCCGTCGCGGTCCAACTCCACCAACTGCTTGGGCTCGGAGAACATCGCCTTGCTCAGCACACCGAACAACGCCTGTCCCGGGACAGTGCCCAGCGAGCGCAGCGGGTCGGTGAGCATGAACCGGTCCTCGGGGTGAATGTAGGTGGGGCAGCCGTAGGTGTCGGAGACCTTCTGCGCCGACCAGATGTGGTCGATGTGGCCGTGCGTGAGCAGCACCGCCGACGGCGTCAGCCGATTCTCGTCGAGGACGCGTCGCAGCCGGGCCATCGCCCGCTGGCCGGGGTCAACGATGATCGCGTCCGAGCCCTGCCGTTGCGCCAACACGTAACAGTTGCACGCCAGCATTCCAGCGGGGAATCCGGTGACCAACACGCCGACCAGTTTCCCATTGGCCGCCCGGTCGGCGGTGACGCGGGCGGTGTAGACCCGCTCTGGCAGACTTGAGGCCCGACTCAGTCAGCGAGCCAGGAGGTTACCGCCGGTGCCCACGAACTCAGAGCGGCGTGCCGCCGCCAAGCGCAATCTGGACGAACAGGTGCAGCAGCGCGCCGAGGCAGCCCGCAAGCAGCGCCGGCTACTGATGATCGTCGGCGCCGTGGCGGCGGTGTTGCTGATCGCCGGGGTGGTGTTCGTGGTGCTGCGCGACAACGATCCTGGCAACGTCAACGCGAGCGGCTCGTCAGCCTCGAGTACGTCGGAGTCCACGGACTCCTCTGACGCAGCTGCGGCGCCGGCAGGGGCCGCGGGTCAACTGCCGAAGTTCACCGCATCGCCTCAGCTGGGCGCCGACTGCCAGTACCCGAAGGCGCGTCCGGCCTCCAAGGCCGTCGAGCCGCCGCGGTCCGGCAAGGTCCCGACCGACCCGGCCGAGGTCAGCGTCTCGATGATGACCGACCAGGGCCCCATCGGGTTGATGCTCAACAACGCCCAATCCCCTTGCACCGTCAACAGCTTCATGAGCCTGGCGGCCAAGGACTTCTTCAAAGACACCCAGTGCCACCGGCTGACCACATCGCCGATGCTCAGCGTGCTGCAATGCGGGGATCCCGCTGGCGATGGCACCGGCGGCCCGGGCTATGAGTTCGACAACGAATACCCCACCGACCAGTACTCCTTGGGTGATCCCGCCGCCCAGCGGCCGGTCACCTACCCGCGCGGCACGGTGGCGATGGCCAACGCCGGGCCCGGCACCAACGGCAGCCAGTTCTTCCTGGTCTACAAGGATTCGATGCTGCCGCCGCAGTACACGGTGTTCGGCAAGATTCAGGACGACGGCCTGGCCACCCTCGACAAGATCGCCGCGGCGGGTGTGCAAGGCGGCGGCGATGACGGCTCGCCGGTCACCAAGGTGACCGTCAAGTCGGTGCGCGCCGACTAGCACTGCCATTGAGATTGCGTCCAGGGCTGTACCTGTCGACCGAGAAATCGCAGCCCTGGATGCAATGTCAACGCAACGGGCGCCCGCGCTAGGCCGCCGACGTCACCCGGTAGACGTCGTAGACGCCCTCGACGTTGCGGACCACGTTCAACAGATGGCCAAGATGCTTCGGGTCGCCCATCTCGAAGGTGAATCGGCTGATCGCCACCCGGTCTCGTGATGTGGTGACCGAGGCCGACAAGATGTTGACCTTCTCGTCGGCGAGCACCTTGGTGATGTCCGACAGCAGCCGGTGCCGATCCAGCGCCTCGACCTGAATGGCGACGAGGAACACCGACGACGGCGACGGCGCCCACTTGACCTCGATGATCCGCTCGTCCTGCTGGCGCAGCGCGTCGGCATTGGTGCAGTCGGTGCGGTGTACCGACACCCCGCCGCCACGGGTGACGAAACCCATGATCTCGTCGCCGGGCACCGGGGTGCAGCACTTGGCCAGTTTGGTCAACACCCCGGTGGCGCCCGGAACCGCGACGCCGACGTCGTCGGTGTGACGTTCGCGGCGCGGGATGGTCAGCGGCGTGGATCGCTCGGCCAGGTCGTCCTCGGCCTGGTCCACCCCGCCGAGCTGGGCCACCAGCCGTTGCACGACGTGATGCGCCGAGATGTGGTTCTCGCCGACGGCGGTGTAGAGCGCGGACACGTCGGTGTAGTGCAGTTCGCGGGCCACCGCCGCCATCGACTCGCCGTTGACCAGGCGTTGCAGCGGCAATCCCGCCCGGCGCACCTCGCGGGCCATCGCGTCCTTGCCGGACTCCAAAGCCTCCTCGCGGCGCTCCTTGGCGAACCACTGTCGGATCTTGGCCTTGGCTCGCGGCGACACCACGAACTGTTGCCAGTCCCGCGACGGCCCGGCGTTCTGGGCCTTCGAGGTGAAAACCTCGACCACTTCCCCGTTTTCGAGCTTGCGCTCCAGCGCCACCAGCCGGCCGTTGACCCGGGCACCGATACATCGGTGCCCGACCTCGGTGTGCACGGCGTAGGCGAAGTCCACGGGCGTGGAGCCGGTGGGCAGCGTGATCACGTCGCCCTTGGGCGTGAACACGAAAATCTCTTTGACGGCCAGGTCATAGCGCAGCGACTCGAGGAATTCGCCGGGGTCGGCCGCCTCCCGCTGCCAGTCCAGCAGCTGGCGCATCCAGGCCATGTCGTCGATCTCGGCGGCGGTGCCCAGGTGCGGAACACCGTTGCGGCCCTTGGCTTCTTTGTAGCGCCAGTGCGCGGCGATGCCGTATTCGGCGGTGCGGTGCATCTCCCGGGTGCGGATCTGGATCTCCAGCGGTTTGCCCTCTGGGCCGATGACCGTGGTGTGCAGCGATTGGTAGACCCCGTAGCGCGGCTGAGCGATGTAGTCCTTAAACCGGCCGGCCATCGGCTGCCACAGCGAGTGCACGACACCGACCGCGGCGTAGCAGTCCCGGATCTCGTCGCAGAGAATCCGCAATCCGACCAGGTCGTAGATGTCGTCGAAGTCACGGCCGCGCACGATCATCTTCTGATAGATCGACCAGTAGTGCTTGGGCCGACCTTCGACGGTCGCGGTGATCTTTGACTTCGCCAGGGTGTTGACGATTTCGGCGCGCACCTTGGCCAGGTAGGTATCGCGTGATGGAGCGCGGTCGGCCACCAGGCGCACGATCTCCTCGTAGCGCTTGGGATGCAGGATCGCGAACGACAGATCCTCGAGCTCCCACTTGACCGTGGCCATGCCGAGCCGGTGTGCCAGCGGCGCAATGACTTCCAGCGTCTCGCGCGCTTTGCGGGCCTGCTTTTCGGGCGCCAGGAATCTGATGGTGCGCATGTTGTGCAACCGGTCGGCGACCTTGATCACCAGCACCCGGGGGTCGCGCGCCATTGCGATGACCATCTTGCGGATGGTCTCGGCCTCGGCCGCGGTGCCCAGCACCACCTTGTCCAGTTTGGTCACCCCGTCGACCAGGTGAGCGACCTCGTCACCGAATTCGGCGGCCAGCGCGGCCAGGGTGTATCCGGTGTCCTCGACGGTGTCGTGCAACAGCGCTGCCACCAACGTGATGGTGTCCATGCCCAACTCGGCCAGAATGGTGGCGACCGCCACCGGATGGGTGATGTAGGGATCCCCCGAATGACGCAGCTGGGTGGCGTGCCGCTGCTCGGCCACCTCATAGGCGCGCTGAAGCAGCGCCAGATTGGCCTTCGGGTAATACTGCCGATGCACCGCCACCAGCGGCTCCAGCACCGGACTCAGCGCACCACGCTGGGCGGTGATACGCCGGGCAATCCGAGCCCGGACCCGCCGGGAAGCGCTGGTCGGGACCTTCAGCAAATCGGTGCGCTCGGAGGGCGAGTCCTGGGCAATCGCCTCCGACACCGCCACCGGCTGGCCGGCGTCAGCGCCGTACCGCTCGGGGTCTGAGCCCTGCTCGGAGCCCTGCGCTAAGCCTTGTTCAGGGCCCACTGTTCTCACCTCCGACCACGAGAATATCGACTAAATCAAGTGCAGGCTGTGCAGCTGCAACGGTGCCACGGCGGCACGTCCGCCCAGCCCTGCCAACTCCAGCACCACCGCCGCCGCAACCACCTCGGCTCCTGCCCGATCCAACAATCGCCGCGTTGCGGCCAGGGTACCGCCGGTGGCCAGCACATCGTCGAGGATTACCACCCGGCGCCCGGCCACATCGATTCCGTCGGCCGGAATCTCCAGCACGGCAGTTCCGTACTCGAGCTGATAGCACTCCGAGAGCACCGGCGGCGGCAGCTTGCCGCCCTTGCGGACCGCCAGCGCGCCCACCCCGAGCCGGTCGGCGACCGCCCCAGCCAGCAGAAATCCACGTGCGTCGATGCCGGCCACCAGATCAGCACCGGCAGCGACGCGAGCCAGCGCCTCGGTGACCGCGGTCAGTCCGGCGGCGTCGGCGAAGACCGGGGTCAGGTCTTTGAAAGCGATTCCCGGGGTAGGAAAGTCCGCGACCTCGCGGATCAGCGACGCGATGATCTGACCGGCACCTGCCGCAGGCCCGGCCTGGTTCACTGCTGCAGCTCCCAGCGGTCCATGTTCCAGCCCGCGCCCCACCGAGTGGGGTTGGCCGCGACACCGTAGGTCTTCTTCGACGACAGCAGGGTGCGCTGCTGTCGGTACAGCGGCAGCGTCGGCATGTCGGCCCACAGCACCGGGGCGCCCTCGGCGAGCAGCCGGACCATCTCCGCGGGGTCGGCGGTGACGGCCAGCGCGGACACTACGCCGTCGATCTGATCGTTGTGGTAGCCGGAAAGGTTGTTTCCGTTGCCGCTGAACAACTCGTAGGCGTCCACTACTGACGACCCGCTCGACCCGCTGCCGGTGGATCCCCCGGTGCTGGCGAGCAACACATCGATCTGCCCCTCCCGCAGTGCCAGCGGGCCGATGGCGTCGGTGGCCACCTCGGTGACGGTGATGCCGGCGGGTGCACACGAGCTGGTGATCGCCCCGATGACCGCGGCCAGCCGGGTGTTGGGGCCGCGGTAGCCGATGCGCACCGTCAGCGGTTTGCCGCTCAGCGCGTCGCGGGCCGCATCGGGGTTTGCCCGGGCGAACTGTTCGGCCTCGGGCACGTTCTCGGCCTGGTCGAACGCGTCGTCCATGGCGGTGTTGAGCCGGGAGTTGACTACTGGTACGCCCGCGTCGCGGGCAATGATGTCGCGCGGGGTGCACAAGGCCACCGCTCGCCGTGCGGGAGTCTCCGACAGCGGGCCGGACGGAGCGAAGATGAGCTGCTCGATGCCGCCCGAGGGGCTGTCGCTGCTCTGGTAGTCATCGGGGGTGATCAGCGAGCCGGCGGACCCGGTCGCGACGTCGACGACTTCGATGACGCGTTTGTTGACCCGGTCGGCGATGTCAGCGGTCTGCGGCCAGACCGTGATCCGCTTGGTGACCGGCTTGGCGCCCCACCACAGGTCGTTGGCCACTAGCACGATGGCGCCGCCTTCGAGCACCGAGTCGATCTTGTAGGGCCCGGACGACGGAAAGTACCGCAGGTCAGCGCCGCGGTCGAGCTGCCAGGTGGTGTTCCAGGCCTGCGCGATCTTGCCGATGACCTCGTCAGCGGGCCCGAGTCTGCCCAGCACGGCGTCGGTGATGTTCACACCGAGCTTCTCGCTGATGACGTGCGACGGCATCAGCGAGGTCGCGGTGAACAATTCCTGGTAGTCGACGATGCTGCGGTCGCCGAAGAACGACACCCGGGCCTTCTTGGCACCGGACTGGCACTCGATGTTCTCGATGTCGAGGTAGCCCGCTCGGCTGGCGGCGTCGAAGCCCGGGAAGCGGCCGGACTGGGCCGCCCACGCCAACACCAGGTCGTCACAGGTGATGGGCTTGCCGTCGGAGTACACCGCGGCGTCGGCGATCTGATAGTCCAGCACGAGCGGGGCGCGGCCCACCACCGAGATGCTGCCGAAGTCGTGATCGGTGACGATCTGGCCGTCCGGCCCGTGGTAGCCGAAGCCGATCAGGGTCCGCGAGAACGCCTGGGGTCCGGCCGAAGCCGCACCGGCCACGGTGGTGCTGTTGTAGGTGATCAGACCGCCGTCGACGGCGTAGTCGATCTGGTCGACAGTGGCGCTGGTGCACGCCGGCACCGACCAGACGCCGAGGCTGGTGGCGATCGCCACCACCCACGTCGCAGCGTGCCGACAGCGGGCCGCCATCGCCGGTTACCGGCCGGCGCCTGGCTTGCCGGTCGGACCCTGGCTGCGCCGGCTGGTGGGGCGGACCGGCTTGGCCCCGGGCGCCGGGGTGCCCGGTGTCGTGGCCACCGTGGCCTCGTCTGCGTCGGCAATGGTGTCTTCGGCGTCGCCCGAGTCCTCGGCGCCGGCCGCTGCCGGCTTGGAACCGGTCGCGGCGTTGCGCCGCCGCATCACCCGGCGGGTGTGGTTCTGCACCAGTTGGGTGCGTTCCCGCAGCGTGACCAGCAGCGGTGTGGCCAGGTAGATCGACGAATAGGTGCCGACGACAACACCGACCAGCTGCACCAGCGCAAGGTCTTGCAGCGTTCCCACACCCAGCAGCCACACGGCGACCACCATCAGCGAGATGATCGGCAATGCCGAGATCAGGCTGGTGTTGATCGATCGCATGAAGGTCTGGTTGATGGCCAGGTTGGCTTGTTCGGCGTAGGTGTAGCGAGTTTTGTGCTCGAAGCCGCTGGTGTTCTCCTCGACCTTGTCGAACACGATGACGGTGTCGTAGATGGAGAACCCGAGAATGGTCAACAGGCCGATGACAGTGGCCGGTGTGACCTCGAATCCGACCAGCGAATACACCCCGGCGGTCACGAGAATGTCGAAGACCATCGAGATCATCGCCGAGATGGTCATGAACCACTCGTAGCGCACCGTGATGTACAGCGACGCCAACAGCAGGAACACCACTAGGGCGATGACGGCCTTTTTGGTGATCTGCCCGCCCCAGGTCTCTGACACCGCAGAGTCACTGATTGCCTGCTTGCTCGCCTCACCATTGGGGCCGACCGGCTGGAAGGCGTCGAACAGGTCGTCGCGCAGCTTCTCCGTCTGCTCGTTGGTGAGCGTCTCGGCACGAATCTGCACCGTCGCCGAGTTGCCGTTGCCGACCACGACCACCGACTCAGGACTACTGCCGACGCTCTTGCGGAACACCTCTTCGACCTGGGTGACGCTGGTGTCGCCGCGCGGGAACGACACCTTGGTGCCGCCGGCGAAGTCGATGCCGAAGGTGAAGCCTCGAACCAGGATGCTGACGATCGCGATCGCGACCATGGCGCCGCTGATCGCGTACCACATCCGCCGCTTACCGATGACCTCGAACGCGCCGGTACCGGTGTAGAGGCGCGACAGGAAACCGTGCTTCGGCGCCTTGGCGGTTCCAGCGGTCTTGCGAGGCTTTGCCGCCACGGCAGTCTGGCTCTTGGTGACCTCGACGGCTGCCGTGTCGTTCTTCGCGGACTTCGTCGCGCGCTTCGTGCCGCTACTGGTGCTCGGTTTGGCCATCTGGCTATCCCTGTTCCGTCGACTGGGCGGTTACCCGCGTGCGCGCTTTGGCTCCGGACTTGCTGCCGGTTGCGCCTCCTGCTTTGGCGACCGCCCGCCGCTCCCGTGCGACCTGCTGAACCGCGCCGAGGCCGTTGTAGGACGGCTTGGCCAGCGTCGGCGACTTGGACGCCAGGTAGACCAGTGGCCAGGTCACCAGGAACACCACCACCAGGTCGAGGATCGTGGTCAGTCCCAGGGTGAACGCGAAGCCCTTCACCTGGCCGACCGCCAGGAAGTAGAGCACCGCCGCCGCAAGGAAGGTGACCGCGTTGCCGGACACGATCGTCTTGCGCGCGCGCGTCCAACCGCGTGGCACCGCCGAGCGGAACGATCGACCTTCGCGGATCTCGTCCTTGATGCGCTCGAAGAACACCACGAACGAGTCGGCGGTGGTGCCGATACCGATGATCAGACCGGCGATACCGGCCAGGTCGAGCGTGTAGTTGATGTAGCGGCCCAGCAATATCAGGATCGCGTACACCATGGCCCCGGCCACCACCAGAGACAGCGCGGTCAGCACGCCGAGTACGCGGTAGTAGAGCAGCGAGTAGATCAGCACCAGGGCCAGACCAATCGCACCGGCGATCAGGCCCGCCTTCAGCGAGGTCATTCCCAGTGTGGCCGAGACGGTTTCGGCTTCCGAGGCCTCAAACGACAGCGGCAGCGACCCGTACTTCAAGACGTTGGCCAGCTGACGCGCGCCATCCTGGGTGAATCCCGGCGAGCCCCCGGTGATCTGGGTGCGGCCACCCGGGATGGCCTCCTGGATCTGCGGTGCGCTGACCACCTGCGAGTCCAGTGTGAACGCCGTCTGGGTGCCGATATGGGTCGCGGTGAAGTCGGCCCAGATGTCGGCCGCCCCACTCTTGAACTGCACCTGGACAATATTCGCGCCGCTGCGCTGATCCATGCCGGAACTGGCGTCGGCGATCTGGTCACCGCTGATGATCGACGGCGCCAGCAGGTATGCGGTCTGGTGGTCCTGCGAACAGGTCACCAACGGCAAGTCCGGGTCGTCGTTGCCGGCCAGGATGTCTTCCTTGTCGCACCGGCCGGCCTGGATCTGCAGGGCCAAGGCCTGCACGACCTTGTTGTCGCTCTGCCGTAACCGCTTCTCTGCGGCGATACGGGCCGCCAGTCCCTGGGCCTGATCACCCTGGCCGGGCAGACCCGGCATACCGGGCAGCCCGGGGAGGCCCGGCAAGGCGGGCATTTGCGCACCGGGGGCCGCCGGGGACTCGGCGGGCGAACCCGGTGCCGTGGGCGCAGGAACGGCCGAGGGACTGGGAGTGGCAGTCTCGCTGCTGCTGTCGGAGCCGGGGCTCGAAGAGGTGGTCCCCGGGGTCGGGGTCGGCTCCTGAGGGAAGGGACGCGGCTGAGCCGGCGGCGTCAGCGGCTGTTGCGGAAGCGACGCACCGTTCCCGCCGAACGGGCCTTGTCCGCCCGCGCCGAAGCCCGGAGGCAGACCGGGAACGCCACCACCGGCGCCCGGGGGCAGACCGGGAACGCCACCACCACCGAGACCCGGAGGCAGACCGGGAACACCGCCGCCACCGAGACCCGGAGGCAGACCGGGAACACCGCCGCCACCGGCGCCGGGCGGCAAGCCCGGGACACCGGGCATGCCGCCACCGCCGAGGCCGGGCATCCGGCCGGCTGCCTGAGCTTCCTGCACCGAGATGCCGTTGATCACCGGCCGGATGTAGAGCCGGGCGGTCTGGCCGAGGGTGCGCGCCTCGTTGCCGTCGCTGCCCGGCACCGTGATCACCAGGTTGTTGCCGTCGATGATGACCTCAGAGCCCGACACGCCGAGTCCGTTGACTCGGGCGCTGATGATCTGTTGCGCCTGGTTGAGCGCGTCACGGGTCGGCGTGGAGCCGTCCGGGGTGCGCGCGGTGAGCGTCACGCGAGTGCCGCCCTGCAGGTCGATACCGAGTTTGGGTTCGGCCAGCTTGTTTCCGGTCAGGAATACCAGCAGGTAGACACCGATGAGTAATGCCAGGAACACCGCCAGGTTGCGGGCAGGGTGCACCGGCGCCGAAGGCGATGCCACGTTGTTGAGTCTCCTTCGCTCATTGCGCAATGCGCTCTCGTGATCGTCGGGGCCGGCCCATGCCCGGGCCGCCCGCAGCGATCAGTACCACTGCACCCGCAAAAGGGTACGTGCCCGGCTCGCCGGGACGATCGTTGGGCGGACGTTCCGCGCGTCGTGAGTGTCAGCCCTGCCAGCTGGATGGCGGCGACCTGCCGCACCCGAGTGGCGGCGAGCTGTTAGGCGCCCTCGACGGCCTCTTCGACTACGGCCTCGGCCGTCAACTCCTCCGGCTCGATCTTGTCCCGCACGGCCAGCTTCATCCAGGTGGTCACCACCCCCGGTGCGATCTCCAGGTCAACGTCGTCGTCGGTGATGCCGGTGATGGTGCCCCGAAGCCCAGACGTCGTGTGCACCCGATCGCCCACCTGCAGCGATTCGTGCAGATCGATGGTGGCCTGCATCGCGCGCTTCTGCCGCCGCGAGGCGAAGAACATAAAGGCGCCCATGACGAGGAGCAGCGGCAGGAAGGCAACCATGTTTTCCATGACGACAACCGATCTTTCGACTTGTTCGAATGATTCTTTGGCACCGGACCACCGCAGGCGTGGCGGGCCACTGTGATGACAACAGTGTGCCACTGTGTCCGACGACCGGGCGTCGGTACCTTCGTCCACCCCCTAGGCTGTCGGTGACAGGGGGGTCACGATTCTTGAGGGAAGGTTGGCCGATGAGGAACTTCGTGTGTGGTCTGGCGACCGCCGTTGCCTTCGCAGCGGCTCCGCTGGCAGTGGGAGCGATCGCTATGCCCGCCATCGGATCGGCAGAGCCGTTGGCCTGTCCGGGCGGTCAGTACTGGGAGCCCAGCACCAACACCTGCATGCCGCTCGGCCAGGGACCGACGCCGCTGGCCTGTCCGGGTGGTCAGTACTGGGAGCCCAGCACCAACACCTGCATGCCGCTCGGCCAGGGACCGACACCGCTGGACTGCCCGCCCGGCGAATACTGGCAGCCCTTCGGCAACGCCTGCCGGCCGCTCGGCCAGATCTGACCCGCGGCCAGGACCACTAAGGAGGCCCGCCCCATGTCAGTGCCGCCGCTGCTGCAGAGCCGTCACTTGGCCACCGAGATCCCCGGGCCCGGCTCGGTGCAGCTGGCACGCCGCCGCGCGGTGGCCGTGGCGCGCGGGGTGGGCAGCACGCTGCCGGTCTACGCGGCTCGGGCGGGCGGCGGCATCGTGGAGGACGTCGACGGCAACCGGCTGATCGACCTGGGCTCGGGGATCGCGGTGACCACGGTGGGCAACGCTGCGCCCCGCGTGGTGGAAGCGGTGCAGCAGCAGGTCGCCGAGTTCACCCACACCTGTTTCATGGTGACGCCCTACGAGGGATATGTGGCCGTCGCCGAAGCCCTGAACCGGTTCACTCCGGGCGAGTTCGAGAAGCGTTCCGTGCTGCTCAACTCCGGGGCCGAGGCCTTGGAGAACGCCGTCAAGATTGCCAGGTCTTACACCCGCAAGACCGCGGTGGCGGCGTTCGACCATGGCTATCACGGCCGCACCAACCTGACCATGGCGCTCACCGCCAAGTCGATGCCGTACAAGAGCGGATTCGGTCCGTTCGCGCCCGACATCTACCGCGCGCCGGCGTCCTATCCCTACCGTGATGGCCTGATCGACAAAGAGCTCGGCAGCGACGGGGAACGGGCCGCTGAGCGGGCCATCGGCGTCCTGGAGAACCAGATCGGCGCCCACAATCTGGCTGCGCTGGTCATCGAACCGATCCAAGGCGAGGGCGGCTTCATCGTCCCGGCGCCGGGTTTTCTGCCGGCGCTGCTGGCCTGGTGCCGCGACAACGACGTGGTATTCATCGCCGACGAGGTGCAGACGGGATTCGCCCGCACCGGGGCGATGTTCGCCTGTGACCATGAAGGCCCGGCAGGGCTGGCGCCCGATCTGATCTGTACCGCCAAAGGAATCGGCGGGGGCCTGCCGTTGGCGGCTGTCACCGGGCGTGCCGACATCATGGACGCCCCGCACGTCAGCGGACTCGGCGGCACCTTCGGTGGCAACCCGGTGGCCTGTGCGGCAGCGCTGGGAGCGTTCGCCGCAGTCGAGGCTGACGATCTGGTGGGCCGAGCCAGGCAGATGGAGCGGCTGACCTTCGAACGGCTGGGCCGCTTACAGGCCGACGACGACCGGATCGGCGATGTCCGCGGCCGTGGCGCCATGATCGCCGTCGAGTTGGTGCAGCCGGACACCAACGCACCGGACCCGGCCCTGACCGCCGCACTGGCGGCAGCGTGTCATCGGGCGGGCGTGATCGTGTTGACCTGTGGAACCTTCGGCAACGTGGTGCGACTGTTGCCGCCGTTGACCATCAGCGACGCATTGCTGTCGGAGGGATTGGACGTGCTGGCCGGCGAGCTGGCCAAGCTCTAGCCCGACCTACTCGAACAACCCCTGTTGCCCCAGTCCCCCCGCGCCTGCCGGGGGCACCATGCCCAGGTGCGTCCACGCTGCCGGAGTCGCAACGCGACCCCGCGGGGTGCGCGCGACCATCCCGGCGCGTACCAGGAACGGCTCGCAAACCTCTTCGACAGTGGCCGCTTCCTCCCCTACCGCAACCGCCAGCGTCGAGACCCCGACCGGTCCACCGCCGAAGCTTCGGGTCAGCGCCGAGAGCACCGCGCGGTCCAGCCGGTCTAGGCCCAATTCGTCGACGTCATAGACCGCCAGCGCGGCTTTCGCGACGTCGCGAGTGATCACCCCGTCGGCACGCACTTCGGCGTAGTCCCGCACCCGGCGCAACAGCCGGTTGGCGATCCGCGGCGTACCGCGGGAGCGCCGCGCGACCTCTGCCGCCGCTTCGGCCCCCAGTTCGATTCCGAGGATCTTCGCCGAGCGTGCCAGCACCCGCTGTAGTTCGGCCGGATCGTAGAAATCCATGTGGGCGGTGAACCCAAACCGGTCGCGCAGCGGGCCGGTCAGCGCACCGGATCTGGTCGTCGCCCCGACGAGGGTGAACGGGGCCACTTCCAGCGGAATCGAGGTGGCACCCGGCCCCTTCCCGACGACGACGTCGACGCGGAAGTCCTCCATCGCCAGGTAGAGCATCTCCTCGGCCGGCCGGGCGATGCGGTGGATCTCGTCGATGAACAGCACGTCGTGCTCTACCAGGTTCGACAGCATCGCGGCCAGATCGCCGGCACGTTCCAGCGCCGGGCCGGAAGTCACCCGCAACGAACTGCCGAGTTCGCTGGCGATGATCATCGCCAGCGAGGTCTTTCCCAGCCCCGGCGGGCCGGACAACAAGATGTGATCGGGGGTGCCGCCGCGGTTCTTGGCGCCCTCGATCACCAGCTGCAGTTGCTCGCGTACCCGAGGCTGGCCGATGAACTCGGCCAGACTGCGCGGGCGCAGGCCGGCGTCGATGTCTCCTTCGCCGACGGTCAGCGCCGGGGACACCTCCCGGGCTTCGGGATCGCCCGGTTCCTGCGACAGTCCCAGCTTCGGCTCTCCCCCGTCGAACCTTGCTGAACCGCCGGGCTCACCGGGTTGGTTCACTTGGTCTTCCCCAGCCGGCTCAGCGCGGTGCGCAACACTTCGGAGGTGGTCGCGTCGGGAGCGTCGGCCAATACCTTGTCGGTGGTTTCTTCAGCCTGCTTGGCGGCGAAGCCGAGCCCGATCAGGGCTTCGATCACCGGAGCACGCACCGCGTGCCCGCTGAACACCGCACCGTCGGATGCGGCCACCGCACCGATCTTGTCGCGCAGTTCCAGCACCAGCCGCTCGGCACCGCGCTTGCCGATCCCGGGCACCCGGGTCAATGCGGTGACGTCGGAGTCGGCGAGCGCCCGGCGCAGGGTGGCCGCGTCATAGACCGCCAGCGTGGCCAGGGCGATCTTGGGTCCGATACCCGAAACGCCGATCAGCGTGAGGAACAGATCGCGTGCCTCACCGTCCGGGAATCCGTAGAGCGTCATCGAGTCTTCGCGCACGATCATCGCGGTGATCAAACGGGATTCGCGGCCGCGGCGCAGCGTGGACAGGGTCGCCGGTGTGGCCATCAGCTTGTAGCCGACCCCTGCCGCCTCGACCACGGCATGGTCCAGCGCAATGTCGATGACCTCGCCACGTACTGACGCGATCATGCCCGGGCCGCCTTGAGTTTGGCGGTGTACTTCCGGCGCTGCTCTGCGGCCAGTGCCTCGGCGGCGGCCATCCGGGCGATCATCGGGGCCCGCCAGCAGTGACAGATCGCCAGCGCCAGCGCATCCGCGGCGTCCGCGGGTGTCGGCTTTTGCTGCAGCCCGAGGATGCGGGTGATCATCGTCGTCACCTGCGCCTTGTCGGCCGAACCGTTACCGGTCACCGCGGCTTTGACCTCGCTGGGGGTGTGGAAGTGCACGGTGATGCCGCGCCGGGCGGCCTGCAGCGCGATCACTCCGCCGGCCTGCGCGGTGCCCATCACCGTGGAGACGTTCTGCTGGGCGAACACCCGCTCGATCGCGATGACGTCGGGGCGGTGAGTGTCCAGCCAGTGCTCAGCGGTGTCACTGATGGTCAGCAGCCGCTCCGGCAGCGGCTGATCGGCCGGGGTGCGCACCACATCGACATCCAAAGCGGTGACCTGACGTCCCTGCCCGCCTTCGACCACTGACAGCCCGCACCGCGTCAGCCCAGGGTCGACGCCCATCACCCGCATCCGATTCCTCTCCAGCACCGAACAACTGTTCGACAGTCTAGTGGGGTCTGGCGACACCAACAGGGCGCGACACGCCTCACGCCACGGTGATGCGGCCGCTCTGCGCCGCAGCCTGCAGCGCCTCGTAGTCGCGGTCGTTCTGCTCGGCGTAAGCAATGGCGAACCTGGTCAGCGCCCGGTCGGCGTTATCTCCCTTGCCGAGATAGGCCGCGATCGCGACCCGGTCGCCCGAACGGCTGTGCGCCCGGGCTAGTGCATGCCCACACGCCTGTACGTAGGCAGTAAGCACCTTGGGCCGCATCGACTCGACGTCGGCGGATCCCTTCATGTCCCACAGTTGCCGCACGTAGTAGTCGCCATGGTGGCCGTCGGGGCCGATGGCGTGAAGCCAGCCCAGCAGGACGTCGCTGGTGGCCTGCATCAGCCGCTGCCCCGCCACGACGCGCTCCCCGGCGTTGGCGTAGCGGCTGCGCTTGAGGTGGGGTTCCAGCACTGAGGGGCGAGCCTCCTTGACCTGCATGAGCAACGGATCTCCGCTGCCGACTCCCTCAAACAGCACGATCCAGGTTCGGGTCCCGACGCTGCCGACACCGACCACCTTGCGGGCCACCTCCACGTAGCGGTAGCGCCGTGCGAGCACCCTCCGGTCGTCGGGAAGGCTGGATACGTAGTCCTTGATCAGCTTCCGCATGTACTTGTTGTAGAGCTGCGCCACAACGTCACTGACCAAGTCGCCGGCCGGCACGATCAGGGGCGGATCGCTGATCAGGCACAGGCGGCCGTCGCGCGACTGGGTCAGTTTGTCGACGGCCTGCTGCCGGCCGCGGGACAGGGCACCGACCGCGGTACGCCGGATTGCCTTGGCGTAGACCGGTTCTACGGCGGCCAATAGTTCGGAGTCGATGACCGATTGCGCATACCACACGTCGAGCTCACCGAGCCGGGCCAGCTCGCGCATCTTATTGCGGTAGGCCTCGGCGCAGGCAGCTACGACCGATTCTTGCTTGGCGGGGCGCAATCCCCTGCTGCGGCAGAGGACTGCGGCACTGGCCACCAACCGTTTGACGTCCCACTCCCACGGTCCCGGCAGTGTCTCATCGAAATCGTTGAGGTCGAACATCAGCTGCCGCTCCGGGGAGGCGAACATCCCGAAGTTCGACAGGTGCGCGTCCCCGCACAGCTGTGCCGGTAATCCGGTGTGCGGGTGGGCGGCGAGATCGGCGGCCATGATCACCGCCGAGCCCCTGAAGAACGCATACGGCGACGCCAACATCCGGGCGTAGCGGATCGGCACCAGCTCGGGAACCCGGGACTCGGATTGAGATTCCAGCAGCGCTATCGGGTCCGCGCGTCGCGACGCCGGCTCGTAGGCCCCGAGTGCGGATCGCGGAAGCACCTTCCGCTGGGACCTGCCGTACTCCTGGCGTTCCCTCCCCGACACGGCCTCAGTCTAGAACCGTTGTTCGGCTAAACCACCCGCAAACCCGTGGGCACGGCGCCTGGGTCGCGCCAGAACGCGTCGTGGATAAACCGGTTGAACAAGTCCGGCGGCAGTATCGACTCCCGCGGCTTGGCCCGGACCTCGCCGTGCACGGTGTGCAGGCCCGGAGTGCCGGCCCGTTCGTCGAAATCGGTGACGTCGTAGTCGACATGAGCGAAGTCGTGGGAGAACATCGGCTCGCCGATGAAGTCGTAGATGGCGCGCATGGTGGACGCCGGGTCGGCAGTCAGCGTCTCATATCGCACCACCAGCAGTCGGTCGCGCTCCGCGCCATAACAGGCCTGTTTAAGCATGTCGTATGGGGCCCCGACCATTCCGTCCTGCGCCACAATCGCGTTGGCGCGGGTGTAGACAGTGCCGCCGGGGTTGAAGCCGAAGATGGACGAGGGGGTGAAAACGTTGCGCTGGACCAACCGTTCGATGCTGTCGACCACCCACGGCAACTCGCGCACACAGGCGATGACCTTGGCGCTCGGGAACAACCGCGAAACCGCGGGCATCCAGCCGCACCACCCTCGGTTGGTATCGAAGACCACCTCAGCGGCGCAATCGCCATAGAAGCTGTCGAACAGGCCACGCAAGATCCGTTCCCGTTTCGCGTCGTCGATGAAGACCGAGTACTCGTTGCGGGCGCTCATCTCACCGAGCAAGGCGCCGAACAGCCCCGCCAGCGGGCCCGACATCCCGGCCTCAAAGCGTGGGTTCTGCCGCAGTAACGCGGCCAGCAGGGTCGAACCCGAGCGCGGCAGACCGGAGATGAAGTGAATTGTCGCCAACGACGTGGCTCCTATTCTGCTTCGAGGGCGGCCAGTACTTCGTCGGATAGATCGACGTTGGTCCACACGTTCTGTACGTCGTCGTTGTCTTCGAGAGCCTCAACCAACTTGAACACCTTGCGGGCCCCCTCGACATCGACCGGGACGCTGACCGACGGCTGGAAGCTGGCCTCAGCCGAGTCGTAATCGATCCCGGCCTCCACCAACGCACTACGCACCGCCACCAGGTCCCCGGGCTCCGAAATCACCTCGAAGCTCTCCCCCAAATCATTGACATCCTCAGCACCGGCATCCAACACCGCCGCCAACACGTCGTCCTCGGTCAACGCGTTCTTGTCCAGGGTGACCGTGCCCTTGCGGCTGAACAGATAGGCGACCGAGCCGGGGTCGGCCATCTGACCGCCATTGCGGGTCATCGCCACCCGCACCTCACTGGCAGCCCGATTGCGATTGTCGGTCAAGCACTCGATCAACACCGCCACCCCGTTGGGCCCATAACCCTCGTAGGTAATCGTCTGGTAATCCGCTCCACCAGCTTCCTCACCAGCACCACGCTTACGCGCCCGCTCAATATTGTCGTTGGGCACCGAGTTCTTCTTCGCCTTCTGAATGGCGTCATACAACGTCGGATTACCCGACGGATCCCCACCACCAACCCGCGCCGCAACTTCAATATTCTTAATCAACCGCGCAAAATTCTTGCCACGACGAGCGTCGATGACAGCCTTCTTGTGCTTCGTGGTAGCCCACTTGGAATGGCCGCTCATCGGTTGCCTACCTCACTGTTGAGTCAAAACTTTGCGCGACGAGTCTACGTGTCAGTCCTGGTCGCGTGCCGGGGGCTGCTCGGGCGGGAAGAATCCCGGTGCCCATCGCTCGATCAGCGCGGCGTAGTCGACATGCGCGTCCAGCTGCACCGCGACGCCCAGCAGCCCGCCCAGGGTGCGCAGCAACATGACGTAACCAGCGGGGATGGTCAGCCGCCGAGCCATCTTGAATCGGTCGGCAAAGCCTTCCGCCATCGGATCGGTGGTGACCAACGCCGACTTCTGGAACCACTTGCGCGTGAAGTGGAACTCCCCGGAGCGCAGCGGGTCGATGTAGGGCCACAGTGGCTGGATGTACTCCACCAGCTGCTCGGCACTCAGGTCGTAGTCGGCCGGCATGAACCCGAGTTGCTTGAGCAGCCGGATCGCCTCCGCCCACTGCTCGTCACGAGCCCAGCACAGCAGTTCGGCGAATCCCGGCGGGATGCCCTCGGGATGTTCGGCCACCGCGCCGAAGTCGATCACGCCCAGCCGACCGTCGGGCAGCATCATGAAGTTGCCCGGATGCGGGTCGGCATGAACCAGCCCAACACGCGCCGGCGAGCTCAAGGTGAACTCCAGCAGCAGCGCGCACGCGGAGTCTCGCTCCTGTCTGGTGCCACTGTTGATGATCGCCGACAGCCGCCGGCCTTCGATCCACTCCGAGACGATGACTTTCGGCGCGCTGGCGATCACCGCCGGAACGAAGAACTTCGGGTCCCCGGCGAAGGCCTTGGCGAAGGCGCGCTGGTTGTCGGCTTCCTGCCGGTATTCGAGTTCGGCTTCCAGGGTGTCGTTGATCTCGGTGACCAGCCGGTCCACGTCGGCGCCGGGAACGACCTGCTTGGCCACCCAGTTGAACCGCTGAATCAGTTTGAGGTCGGCGCGCAGCGCCTCGTCGGCGCCGGGGTATTGGATCTTCACGGCGACCTCGCGGCCGTCCTTCCAGACCGCCCGGTGGACCTGCCCGATGCTCGCCGAGGCAGCGGGGGTGTCGTCGAAGGACGCAAAACGCTCCCGCCATTTGGTACCGAGCTGGGCGTCGAGCACCCGGTGCACCTTGGCGGCCGGCAGCGGCGGGGCCTCGCTTTGGAGCTTGACCAACGCCTCGCGGAATGGCTCGGCGAACTGCGGAGGAATCGCAGCCTCCATCACCGACAGCGCCTGGCCAACCTTCATAGCGCCGCCCTTGAGTTCGCCGAGCACCTTGAACATCTCGTCGGCGGCCTTCTCCAGGAGCTCGGCGTTGACCTCGTCTTTGGTCTTGCCGGTCATCCGCTTGCCCACACCGAGCGCTGCGCGGCCTGCGACTCCGGCCGGGAGGCTCGCCAGTTTTACTGCGCGACGAAATCCGCCCCGCGCGAGATCTGCCATGCGGACATCATGCCTGGCCGATCCCGGCGACGGTGGTCCCGGTCACCCAACTGGCGGCCAGCGACAGGCGCGACGGTCAGGCCCGCCCCGCGGCGATGTCGACGAAGAGCCGGTGAATACGGCGGTCGCCGGTCACCTCCGGGTGAAACGAGGTGGCCAGCACGCGACCTTGCCGCACCGCAACGGGATGAGCCGCCGCTTGGGCCAGAACCTGAACGCCCGGGCCGATCCGCTCGACCCAGGGTGCACGGATGAACACCGCGTGTACCGGTTCGTCCAAACCGTCGAAATCGATGTCATCCTCGAAAGAGTCGACCTGACGGCCGAAAGCGTTGCGCCGCACGGTCATATCTATGCCGGACAACGGAATTGCGGCACGCCCCTGCGCGCCGGCGTCGAGGATCTCGCTGGCCAGCAGAATCATTCCCGCACACGATCCGTACGCCGGCATCCCCTCGACCAGCCGCGCCCGCAGCGGATCCGCCAGCTCCAGCTCGCGCAGCAGATGACTGATCGTGGTCGACTCGCCGCCGGGAATCAGCAGCGCGTCGACCGCATCCAGCTCGGAGCGGCGGCGTACCGGCACCGGATCGGCACCGACAGCACTCAGGGCGGCAAGGTGTTCACGGACATCGCCCTGCAAGGCGAGGACGCCGATGTGCGCGCCGCTCACTGGCCGGTCGGCCGGTAGCCCGACGGATAGCGGGTCAGCCCCTCCTGCATGACAGCCGCCACCATGTCCCCGGATCGGTTGTAGATCTTGCCCTGGGTCAGCGCCCGACCGGCGCCCGCCGACGGCGACGACTGGTCATAGAGCAGCCATTCGTCGGCCCGAAACGGGCGCATGAACCACATCGCATGATCCAGCGACGCCACCTGCAAGTGGTCCCGCTCACCAGGATGGATCGCCCAGGAGGTGCCCAGCAGGGTCAGGTCGCTCATGTAGGCCAGCGCACAGATGTGCAGCACCGGATCGTCGGGCAGCCGGTCGCGATGACGGAACCAGACCTGCTGCTCGGCAACCTTGCCCGGCATGTGCGGCAGCTGCTCACGCGGTACCCGGCGCAAATCCCACTCGGCGAACGCCTTGAAGCCTTCGTCGTCGAAGGCCTTCATCGCGGCGATGTCGGGCAGATCTTTCGGGTCGGGTGGCTCGGGCATCACATCTTGGTGCTCAATGCCCTGCTGTTCGGTCTGGAACGACGCCGACATGTTGAAAATGGTTTCGCCGTGCTGGATGGCGTTGACGCGCCGGGTGCAGAACGAACCACCGTCGCGGACCCGCTCCACGGTGAACACCGTGGGCGCCTTGGCATCTCCGGGACGCAGAAAATATCCGTGCAGCGAGTGGACCCGGTAGCGCGGGTCCACGGTGCGCACCGCCGACACCAGGGCTTGACCGGCGACGTGCCCGCCGAAGGTGCGCTGGTTGTCCGCAGAGAGCGGGCTGAACACACTCCCGCGATAGATGTTGACCTCGAGTTGTTCGAGATCGAGGATCTCTTCGATCGCCACACTAAGACCGTCTGCTCGTCGCGCAAGCGCTCATCGCCGTTGTCACCAGCCGCGTTCAGCAAGCGGCGCTAAGGAAGAGGTGCCAAGCATTCAACCAGAATATCGATGGCGATGTCTGACAAAGGTACTACACTAGGTGCGTGCCGACAGTTACCAAACGAGAGCTCAATCAGCGGACCGCTGCGGTGCTCAATCAAGTCACAGAGGCGGATGACCTCGTGGTGACCGAGCGGGGTAGGCCGCGCTGGCGGGTGAGCGCTGTCCGCGCTCAGGATTCCACGTTGGCGCGACTGGAGCGCGAGGGTCGCTACACCCCACCCGCCACTAAGCCCGCGCCCTGGCCGAGCAGCCCGGGCGGGCCGTCCTACACCGACGGTCAGGTCGACGCCCTGCTGGATGAGATGCGTGGGGACTACTGAATCGTGGCACCGACCCTGGTCTACTTGGACACCTCGGTGGCGCTGCGGACCATCCTCGACGTTCCCGAACGCGAGCACCTCCAATCCTGGATGCAGACTCCGGCGACGACGTTCCTCTCCTCCAGACTCCTTCGCACCGAGGTGGTTCGCGTGCTGCGCCGCGACGACCGTCCGCTCTCCGACGCGGCACCGCTGCTGGACCGCGTCGGGATGCTGGACATCACCCGGGAGACACACAACGTCGCCGAGTCGATCGAACGCCACATCAGGACCCTCGACGCCCTGCACCTGGCGACCGCGCTACTGATCGGCGAGGTTGTCACCGTGGCGACGCACGACACCACCATGAAAAAGAGCGCTGCGCACCTGGGTCTTCAGATTACCGATCCCGTCGAGCACCCGAACTGAGCGTGACCACAGCCGACTTGTCCACTGAATCCAGTTCACACGATTCAATATGTCTGCGGCCTGATCCGGGGTCGGCACCGCGCCGGTATCGGCAACGGCAGCCGGCGCTGGGCCAAGCAGCAATGCGCCGACGGAGCATGAGAAGTCACGACTGTGGCCGTGCCCGACACGCGGTGTGCTCAGAACAGGTCCGGCAGCAGTTCAGCGGTTAGAAGAAGTCGGCAGCACCGATGATGGGTAGGGATGCGAAGAAGTCGCCCATCAACTGCAGGCTTGGCACTTCCAGCCCGATATCGAGCCCACTCGCGCCCGTCGACAGCTCTTGGGCACCTTGCAGCGCAGCGTCGCTGGTATCGACCCAGCCTTGGTCGAGCGGGACGAGGAACAGCTGGTCGACCAGGCTGGTCAGCGAACCGGTGTGAGTGGTGATGGTGCCTTCGGCGGTTTGCAGCTGACCAAGAAACTGCACTGCATCGGTGTTGAAACTCACCGGCTGGGTAACGTCAGCCCCAGTGGCCGCGTTCAGTATTTTGTTCGCATCAGTGAAGTTCGCGATGGCGGTCACCAGCAAGTCATTGGGTGAGGCGGCACCGGTAGCAGCCGCCGAGCCGCTACTGGACGCGTCGACGCCGAGCCAGTCATCAAACTTGCTGTACTGGAACAGGTCGACCGCTTCTGTGCCGTTGCGCCCGGGAAACCACGCATTGTTGATGAAGACGTTGTCCGGTTGGCCCAGCGTGGAAAACGGCGTGACGAATTGGTTGTTCGAGCCGACGCTGCTCAGCGGGCTAGCCGAGACATCAGCCCAGCCGCCGACTATCGGGCCTGTGACCAGCCCCAGCGAATCGCTCGGGTCCGACAGCGTGACCGGGGTCGTCACGAGGCCACTGAGGGTGCCCCCGGCAGGTGTCACCGTCCAGCCGTTGATCTCTTCGGCGCCGTCATCGGCTTCGGCAATACCTGCTCCGAGCGCCACCGCGGCTCCAGCTGCCATGATCGCCTCGACAACCAATTTGTGAACGCCGCGTGCAGGCAACAGTCTTTCCCACTTTTCATCGGGCCGCGCGGGGGCGCGAGCGCGGCCTACCATACTCCAAAAAGCTGTATGGGCCGCCGCCCTTAGGTGGCCAAGCACCACCAACAACGGAGCTCCGAGCGGCGTCTACCAACCGCGTTCGGCAAGCCGGTGCGGTTGCGCGATGTCCTCCACATTGATGCCGACCATCGCTTCGCCCAGCCCGCGCGATACCCGGGCCAACACGTCGGGGTCCTCGTAGAAGGTGGTGGCCTTGACGATGGCCGCGGCACGCGCGGCGGGGTCACCGGACTTGAAGATGCCGGAACCGACGAACACACCCTCCGCGCCGAGCTGCATCATCATCGCGGCATCCGCCGGGGTGGCGATGCCGCCCGCGGTGAACAGCGTCACCGGCAGCTTCCCGGCCCTGGCCACCTCTGCGACCAGTTCGTAAGGCGCCTGCAGTTCCTTTGCGGCAACAAACAATTCGTCTTCGGAGAGCGACGTGAGCCGGCGAATCTCGCCGCCGATGGACCGCATGTGGGTGGTGGCGTTGGAGACGTCACCAGTGCCGGCCTCGCCCTTGGAGCGAATCATGGCCGCACCCTCGGTGATCCGGCGCAGCGCCTCGCCCAGGTTGGTCGCCCCGCACACGAAGGGCACGGTGTATTGCCACTTGTCGATGTGGTGGGTGTAGTCGGCCGGGGTCAGCACCTCGGACTCGTCGATGTAGTCCACCCCGAGGCTCTGCAGGATCTGCGCCTCGACGAAGTGCCCGATTCGCACTTTGGCCATCACCGGGATGGTGACCGCGGCAATGATGCCCTCGATCATGTCCGGGTCGCTCATCCGCGAAACCCCGCCCTGGGCACGAATATCGGCGGGCACCCGCTCCAGCGCCATGACCGCGACGGCGCCGGCGGCCTCAGCGATGCGGGCCTGGTCCGGGGTGACGACGTCCATGATGACGCCGCCCTTGAGCATCTCGGCCATGCCGCGCTTTACTCGCGCAGTACCCGTTTGTCCGTCGGGTGCCGAACCGTTCTGCGCCGCGCTGTCCACTGAATGCTTCTCCTTGCTGGCCTGTAATACCCGCTCAGTGTAGTGGGCCGACGCCAGCTGTTTTCCCGCTCATTGCCGCTACACCGTGAACACCGGCCCCGCCGGCGGCGGATCGATGAGCAGCGCGGGCAATACGAACACTCCGACATAGCGGCGGACCTGGTCGGCGTCCTGGACACCGGGGCTAAGTCCCAGCAACAGTCCGAGGGCAGTCGAGAGCACGAACCGGGCCGCGTCGCGCGAGTGCAGACCGGGCCGCAGCTGCGGGGCGGCCTGGCGGAATCCCAGCTCGTAGAGCCCGGCCAGCAACTCGCCCAGCATCGCCGACCGCGCGATCAACGCGGCGACATTGCCCTCGTCAGGGTGCTTGCCGTACCAGCCGATCACCGATGTTCGGGAAGCGTTGGGCGTCATGCCGACACGGAGCGCGCACCCGGGCGGCCGCATGCTCATCGACTGGATGCCGCCGGGCATGAAACCGCCGACCCGCTGGGACTACAACGCGACGCTGCCGGCCGCATCAACCCGGCGGTCGGTCACGTGGTCAAGACCATGCGGTAGCGCGCCCGCCCTTCTGCCATGGCGGCGTAGGCCTCGGCGGCCTGGGCCAGCGGACGCTCCTCGACGCGGGCCCGCACCCCGGACAACACCGCGAAGGCCATGGTCTCCTCGACATCGCGAGCGGTGCCCGACGGGTGACCGGTGACGCTGAGCCCGGGGGTGATCAGCTGTACGGGAGCGATCGGTAGCGGATCGCCCGTGACCCCGATGATCACGAGTTCCCCGCGCGGCGCCAGCCCACCGAGGGTGTCGGCCATCGCTCGCGAATTGGCCGCAGTGGCCAGCACCACCGTCGCACCGCCCAGCGCGGCCATCGCCGAAGCGACGTCGCCGGCGGTCGAGTCGATGTAATGGTGGGCACCGAGCGCGAGCGCGTCGGCCTCCTTGGCCGCTCCACGCGCGACCGCAATCGTCTCGAAGCCCATCGCCCGGGCGAACTGCACGCCCAGGTGCCCCAAACCACCCAGGCCGAGCACCGCGACCCGGTCCCCCGGTCGCGCCCGGGTAGACCGCAGCGCGTGGTAGGTGGTGACTCCGGCGCAGCCCATGGGCGCGGCTTCGACGAAGGACAGCTCGTCGGGGATTCGGGCCAACGCGTTGGCCGGAACCGTCACCGATTCGGCGTAGCCGCCCGGGTAGTGCCAGCTGGGCACCTGACCGTTGGTGCAGTGAATGAAATCGCCTTTGCGGCAAGGAATGCAGTGGTTGCAGTGTCCTCCGAACCAACCGACCGCGACTCGCTCACCGAGCTGCCAATCCGTCACGCCGGACCCTAGTTCGACGATCGTGCCGGCGATCTCGTGGCCCAGGGTCAGCGGCCAGGTCATGGCGGGAAAGCCACCGCTGACGAAGGCGTGGTCGGTGCCGCAGACACCGCAGGCGGCGACGGCGATACGAACCTGGCCGGGGCCCGGCTGCGAGGTGTCGACATCGACCAGAGTCAGCGGCGCATCGACAGCGGCCACGTGAACAGCGCGATGTGTTGGCATGGCGGCTCCCTGGGTAGCGAGGATGATTCGCCCGAGGCGGGTTCAGCCTAAGCCGCGCAAGTCAGGAAATCCGGCGAAGGCTCCCATCAGCTCCGGCGCCGCCGTCGGCCGAGCGAGCCGCCTCGGCCAGACGATCGCCCAGTTGTAGCGGGTAGACCTTCTGGCCGCCGGCGGCCAGCGCCGCGATCCCTGCGGCATCGCACCAGCGATGGCCGTGCAGGTAGCGCTGCTCCAGCCCGGTCCGACCGGCCGCGGATGGCTCGAACCGCGCAGTGCGGTAGGCGAAGAAGAACTCCTGGCTGTCGAGGCGCTCACCGTTGAACTCGAACACCGCATCGCGACGCCAGATCGGTCCGACCAGCGCACCGGGTTCGACCCGCAGACCGGTCTCCTCGGCCAGTTCGCGGGCCGCCGCCTCGGCGAGCGGCTCGTCGGGCAACACCTGCCCGCCGACGGTGAACCACCACCGTGGTGCCGGGTTGTCCGCATCATCGGGCAAAGCCGGATCGTGACCGCACAGCAACAGCACCGATCCGCCCTCGTCGAGCAGCACCACCCGCGCCGAGACGCGCGGGTCCAGCACGCTGCGACCGCCGTGGGCGACCATGCCTGCCCGCTCCACAATCTCGAAATACGTTGGCATCGGAGCTGTTCCACCCAGGTGCAGAACTCGGACCAACGGCCGTTCACGCAGCGCCACTGTGTCACGAACCGCGTCGTTGTGGAACCGGCGGGCCAACAACACTCGGGCTTCGGCGTCTGCCAACTCAGCAACCATCACATGCGGCAGCGACTGGGCATCCACCATCGCCAGCTCGGCCGACAGCGCGTTCTCGGCGGCCTCCCGTGCGTGGCGCGGCGCCCGCTCGGCGACATCGGCCAGGGCAGCCAGTCGTCGACCGGCCACCTGGTCCCCGTAGGCGTCGATCGCGACGGCCCGCGCCACCACCGCGCGGCGCGCCAGCGCCCCGTCCAGCGCCTGCCAGGACAGGTCGCAGCGCACATGCAGCCGGTTGAGCCGGTTTGCGGTCTGGTATGCCCAGGCCACCGCGGCGGCCAGTACCGCCACCGCGACCAGCACCAGTACGGTCGCCACTATGGTCAGCTCCATCAGTCGCCCACCGTCACCTTGCTGCCGACCCCGGCAACCGTCTCGTAGACCCGGATGATCTGGTCGGCGACCACCGGCCAGTCGAAGCGACGCACCGCCTCGGCACCGGCCACTACGTACGACGCCCGCAGCGCATCATCGTCGAGTAGCTCGATCAGGGCGGCGGCCAACGCCGCGGGGTCGTCGATCGGAACCAGCCGGCCTGCTTCCCCATCGCCCAGCACCCGGCGGAAAGCATCCAGATCGCTGGCGACCACCGCGGTTCCGGCGGCCATCGCCTCGGTCAACACGATCCCGAAGCTCTCCCCGCCGGTGTTGGGGGCACAGTACACGTCGGCGCTGCGCAGCGCCGACGCCTTCTCGGCGTCGTCCACCTGCCCCAAGAAGCGCAGGTGGCTCGCCAATTTTCCTGCGCTGCGGCGCAATTCGTCCTCATCGCCTCGACCGACGATCAGCACCTGCACGTCGTTGTGCCGCTCGACCAGCGCCGGCAGTGCCCCCAGTAGCACCGCCATCCCCTTGCGGGGCTCGTCGTAGCGGCCGAGAAACAGCACCGTCCGGCCCGCTCGCGGATAACCCGGCAGGGGTTGCGCCGTGGCGAACGCTGCCACGTCGACCCCGTTGGGGATCTCCACCGCATCCGAGCCCAGGGCCTCCATCTGCCAGCGCCGGGCCAGATCCGAGACCGCGATGCGGCCGATGATCTTCTCGTGCATCGGCCGCAGCAGGCCCTGCACCACGCTCAACGTCAGCGATTTGGTCGTCGAGGTGTGAAACGTCGCCACGATCGGGCCCTCGGCTATGTTCAGCGCCATCATCGACAGGCTGGGTGCATTCGGCTCGTGCAGGTGCAGCACATCAAAGTCGCCCTGCATGAGCCACC
Organism: Mycobacterium sp. SVM_VP21; assembly: GCA_024758765.1. NCBI lineage: Bacteria > Bacillati > Actinomycetota > Actinomycetes > Mycobacteriales > Mycobacteriaceae > Mycobacterium > Mycobacterium cavoris. Next base: position 2,769,023 of record CP101406.1, on the reverse strand, counting down.
GTTTGACTTTGCGGTGTGCAGCCGGGCTGAACTGCAGTCGGGCCACCGAGCCGTTGTAGGGGATCGCGACGGCCTTACCGGCCGACACCACGTAGTCGGGCAGCGCGACATCCGGCGACGCCGGTGCCAGCACGCTGACGTGATGTCCGCGGGCGCGCAGCACCTCCGCCAGCTGCAGCACATGAGCCTGCACCCCGCCGGGCACATCGAACGAGTAGGGGCAGACCATGCCGATCCGCATCAGGTCTCCCCCAAGCGCGCCCGTCGCGATTCGGGAAGATCGGCGATCCACTGCGGCTGCATCATGTGCCAGTCCTGCGGGTAGGCCGCGATGCCCGCGGCGAACTTGTCGGCCAGCGCCTGGGTGATCGCGCCGACATCACCACTGCTGCAGTCCAGCGGGACACCGATGTCGACCCCCCAGCCCGCGCCGTCGAACCAGCAGTACGCAGGCAGCAACGCCGCGCCGGTCGCCAGCGCGAGCTTGGCCGGACCAGCCGGCAGCCGGGTGGGCTCGCCGAAGAAATCGACCGTCACCCCGTTGCGGCTCAGGTCGCGGTCGGCCATCAGACATACCAGCCCGTTGTCGGACAGCCGCTCGGTCAATATTTCGAAAGGCGGGCGGGCACCACCGGACGATGGCAGCACTTCGAAACCCAGGCTCTCCCGGAACGCCAGGAACCGCCGGTAGAGCGATTCGGGTTTGAGGCGCTCGGCGACGGTGGTGAACCCACCGTGGGTCTGGGCCATCCATACCCCAGCCATATCCCAGTTGCCGCTGTGCGGCAACGCCAGCACCGCCCCGCGGCCGGCCGCCAGGGCCGCAGTGACGTTATCGCGGCCCCGCACCGATTCGTGCAGCTGCACCGCCAGTGCCGCATGGTCCATGGTGGGGAGCCGGAACGCCTCCCGCCAGTACCGGGCATAGGACGCCAGCGAGGCCCGCATCAGCTCCCCAGGCACTTCCTGCGGCGCGACCCCGATGACGCGGGCCAGGTTCTTGCGCAGTTGTTCGGGGCCGCCGCCACGCGAGGCGAACAGGGCACCGGCGTCGAACGCGTTGCGGGCAACGAATTCCGGCATCGCGCGCACCAACATCCAGCCCGCCGCGAACCCGGCGTCGGTGGCCCAGGCATCCAGCTGACTGAGCCCAGGAACTCGCAGGCCGCTCGGGATGAAGGTCACGGCCCCGTGGTTTCCTGACCATCGGAACCGTCTGCCACCTGCGGCAACGGCTCAACCGCGCCCGGCGAGGTCCGCACGGTGTGCAGCCGCTGGGCGCAGGTGATCAGACTGGCCACCGCCAGCAGCCACATCGCCACCGGCAACGCCCACGGCAGCGGGAAAACCGGCAGTCCGGACAATCCGGCGCCCACCAGCACGATGATCAGCCGTTCGGGCCGTTCGATGTAGCCGCCGTCACCGCGCAGTCCGCTGGCCTCCGCGCGGGCCTTGATGTAGGAGATCACCTGCGAGGTGACCAGGCAGATCAGGGTCGCCACCACCAGTGACGGGTTGTCCAGGCCGAACGCCGCCCACCAGGCCAGCCCACAGAACACCGCGCCATCGCTGATCCGGTCGCAGGTGGCGTCCAGGACGGCGCCGAACGCGCTGCCGCCGCCGCTTTGCCGGGCCATCGCCCCGTCAACCATGTCGAAGTGCACGAAGAACCAGACGATCAGGGTGCCGGCGAACAGCTGACCGGTCGGGAACAGCGTCAGCGCCGCCAGCACCGCGCCGGCGGTGCCGACCATCGTGACGATGTCGGCGGTCAGACCGGCTCGCAACAGGACGCGCGCAACCGGCGTGGTGATGCCGGCGAACGTTGCCCGCGACAGGAACGGCAGTCTGCTCATTGCTGTTTGGCCCACTCGTCGGCGAGCAGCCGGCGGGTGTCGCGCAGCAATTGCGGGATCACTTTGGAACCGCCGACGATCGTGATGAAGTTCGCGTCGCCGCCCCAGCGCGGTACGACGTGCACGTGCAGGTGCTCGGCCAACGACCCGCCGGCCGACTCGCCGAGATTCATCCCGACGTTGAATCCGTGCGGGCGCGACACCGCCTTGATGACGCGAATCGCCTTCTGGATGAACGCCATCAGCTCGGCGCCCTCGTCGTCGGTGAGGTCTTCGAACTCCGAGAACCGCCGGTAGGGCACCACCATCAGGTGCCCCGGGTTGTACGGGTAGAGGTTGAGCACCGCGTAGACGTGCTCACCGCGCGCCACCACCAGCCCGTCCTCATCGGAGAGCGTGGGGATATCGGTGAAGGGTTGAGTGGATCGCGCCGACCCGGAATCCGCACGCTTCAACGGCGCCTCGGCCAGATAGGTCATCCGGTAGGGCGTCCACAGTCGCTCCAGCCGGTCGGGTTCACCGGCACCGGTGTCGACGATCGCCTCCTCGCCGGCCTGGTCGCCGCTCACTGCGCCTCACTCGTTTGGGGGCCCGCATCGAGGCGCGCCTTGACCGTCTGCGCGGTCGGGACGGTATTGGCGCGTGCGGCGATCCATCCCGCGATGGCCGCCACCGCCTCGTCGCGAGGCACCCCGTTGACCTGGGTGCGGTCGGCGAACCGGAAGCTGACCGCGCCCGCCTCGACATCGCGGTCGCCGGCCAGCAGCATGAACGGCACCTTCTGGTTGGTGTGGTTCACGATCTTCTTGGGCATCCGGTCGTCGCTGGCGTCGACCTCGACCCGCACTCCATGGCGGCGCAGTTGCGCGGCGAGGTCGTCCAGGTAGGCCACGTGCTGATCGGCGACCGGGATGCCGACCACCTGGACCGGCGCCAGCCAGGCCGGGAAGGCACCGGCGTAGTGCTCGGTCAGCACACCGAAGAAGCGCTCGATCGAACCGAACAGCGCCCGGTGGATCAGCACGGGTCGCTGGCGGGTCCCATCAGAGGAGGTGTACTCCAGCTCGAAACGATCGGGCATGTTGAAGTCGAGTTGGATGGTCGACATCTGCCAGCTGCGGCCAAGCGCGTCCTTGACCTGCACCGAGATCTTCGGCCCGTAGAACGCCGCGCCGCCCGGGTCGGGCACCAGGGTCAGCCCGGACGCCTCGGCGACCTCGCGCAGGGTGTCAGTCGCCTCCTCCCATACCTCGTCGGAGCCGACGTACTTCTCCGGGTCCTTGGTGGACAGCTCCAGGAAGTAGTCGTCCAGGCCATAGTCGGCGAGCAGGTCCAGGACGAAGCGCAGCAACGAGGTCAGCTCGTCGCGCATGCTTTCGCGGGTGCAGTAGATGTGTGCGTCGTCCTGGGTCATCCCGCGCACCCGGGTCAGCCCGTGCACCACTCCGGAACGCTCGTAGCGGTAGACGCTGCCGAACTCGAAGAGCCGCAACGGAAGTTCGCGGTAAGAGCGCCCACGCGAACGGAAGATCAGGTGGTGCATCGGGCAGTTCATCGGCTTGAGGTAGTAGTCCTGGCCTGGCTTGCGCAGGGTGCCGTCCTCGGCGAACTCCGCGTCGATATGCATCGCCGGGTACATGCCCTCGCGATACCACTCCAGGTGCCCGGAGGTCTCGTAGAGTTCGGACTTGGTGATGTGCGGGGTGTTGACGAACTGGTAGCCGGCCTCGATGTGCTTGCGCCGCGAGTATTCCTCCAGCTCCCGCCGGATAATCCCGCCCTTGGGGTGGAAAACCGGTAGCCCCGAACCGATTTCGTCGGGGAAGCTGAACAGGTCCAGCTCGACGCCGAGCTTGCGGTGATCGCGGCGCAGCGCCTCCTCGATCAATTCGAGGTGACTGTCCAGCGCCTCCTGCGATTCCCATGCGGTGCCGTAGACCCGCTGCAGGCTGGCGTTGTTCTGGTCACCGCGCCAGTAGGCGGCCGAGGACCGGGTGAGCTTGAACGCCGGGATGAACCGGGTGGTCGGGATGTGCGGGCCACGGCACAGATCACCCCAAACCCGTTCCCGGGTACGGGGGTTCAGGTTGTCGTAGGCGGTGAGTTCGTCGCCGCCTACTTCCATGATGTCGCTGTCGCCGGACTTGTCGTCGACGAGTTCCAGCTTGTAGGGCTCGCCGGCCAACTCGGCGCGAGCGGCATCCTTGGACTCGTAGACGCGCCGGGAGAACAGCTGCCCATCCTTGATGATGGCGCGCATCCGCTTCTCCAGCTTGGCCAGATCCTCGGGGGTGAACGCCTCGGGCACGTCGAAGTCGTAGTAGAAGCCGTCGGTGATCGGCGGACCGATGCCGAGTTTGGCGGCCGGGAACAGATCTTGGACCGCCTGGGCCAGCACGTGAGCGCACGAGTGCCGGATCACGCTGCGGCCGTCGTCGGTGTCTGCGGCCACCGGGATCACCACGACGTCGGCCTCGGGAATCCAGCTCAGATCGCGCAGTCGGCCCTCGGCGTCGCGCACCACCACAATGGCATCCGGGGCTCCCCGGTCGGGCAGGCCCGCCGCGCGTACCGCCGCGGCCGCGGTTGTCCCGGCAGCCACCCGGATCGGGCTTGCCGGGGCGGGGATGGCGGGCGCGGTCATGACGTGGTCTCCAAGGGGGTGCTAGGGGCTAGAAACGTCCGCGACCATGCTATCCGGGCACTGCTGGCGAACAGTTCGCGAGTACACCGGCGTCATGGTTGGCCGGGTTTGAGCACCACGAACAATGCCTCTCCATCGGTCAGCACAGTGTCGCCGTCGCACAGTCGGGTCTCGACATAGATCTTGCGGCCCTCCGTGCGGCTGACCCACGCCTCGACCTGCAACTCCTTGTCGATCGGGACGATCTGGCGGTAGTTGAGGTGCAGGTAGGCGGTGCGTTGATAGGGCCCACCGGTGAGCATCCAAGACGCAGTTCCCAGCACTGAGTCGAACAGCAGCCCGATGGCCCCGCCGTGCGCCGCGCCGTTGCGGCCCAGGTGGAATCGGCGGAACTTGGCCCAGCCGCGCAGTCGCCCGTCATCGTGCTTCTTGAGCTTCATCGGCACCGGCAGCAGATTGCCGCGCATCGGCAGGTCCAGCCGGCGCCCCGACGGTGACGACCATTCGTCGGTGTCGTAGGGGGCCAGCAGGTCGCAGACCTGCTGCAGCGCGTCGGCGGCCAGAGTGATCACCTCGGCCGGAGCGTCGACGGCGCGGGCGTGGTCCTGCAACGCGCGCATGGTCTCCAGGAACCGGCCGTAGTCCGGGCCGCCCCTCTCGGTCGGTTCGGGCGGATTGAAACCGCCGCCGGCGTGTGGGGCATTCACCCCCCTATTTAACGTTCCGGCGATTGCGGTGCCGGCGGCACGCCCACGATGGCAAGGTTGGGCCGTGGACTTGAGCACGCTGCGTGACTTGCCGCTTACCTATGCCGAGGTGGGCGCTACCGCGACAACGCTGCCCGCCGGGTATCACCACCTCGAGCTGTCCGCGCCGATCGGTCGCGGCCGCCAGCGCTTTGAGCAGGCCGGCGACGCGGTGCTGCGCTGGGGAATGCACCGCGGCGCCGGAGTGGGTGTACGGGTCGAGGCCGACAGCGATGTCGCCGAGGTGGACACGGTGGCACTGGTGCGGCTCGGTCTCATGAGCGCGCCGTGCCGGGTGGTCTATGTCGTGAACGAGCCCGACCGGCGTGGCTTCGCCTACGGCACGCTGAGTGGGCATCCTGAATCCGGTGAGGAGCTGTTCTCGGTGCGCTACGACCCCACCGATGAGACGGTGTACGCGCAGGTTCGGGCGTTCTCCCGGCCCGCTACCTGGTGGACGAAGGTAGGCGGCCCAGTCGCTCGGCTGACACAGCGCGTGATCGCCAAGCGCTATCTGCGGGCGGTGTGAACCCCCACGAGTCAGCTCCAGCGCGCCAGCAGGCGCAGCGCCCCGGTGCACAGTTCGTCTAGGACCGCTGCCGCCGGCCGGCTGTCGGTGAGCATGCCCACGCCCTGGCCCGCATCGACCGGGGCGACGCGCTGATCGTCGGCGGCAATCCCGGCGGCCAGTTCCGCGCCCGCGTCCTGATCGTCGGCCAGGGCTTCCTCGCGTCCGGTCCAGCGGCCGGTGAACTCGTTGCGCAGCACTCGTGACGGGAACCGCGCCGGCCAGTCCAGCCGCTGCCCGACATCGAAGACCCGGGTGGTGATCGTGTCGGTGCCGGCGGCGGCGATCAACGTGCGGCGGGCGCCCTCGCCGGTCAGTGCCTCGGGGCAGGCCGAGAAGACGGTGCCCAGCCACGCCCCGGCGGCACCGGCCGCCAACACGGCGGCCAGGCTGCGCGATCCGGAGATCCCGCCGGCGGCCAGCACCGGAAGCTCGACCGTGTCTAGAACCGCGTCGAGCAGCGGCAACGTGGCCAGCCGGAGCTCGCCGTGGCCGCCGCCCTCGGCGCCGCGCGCCACCAGCACATCCAGCCCGGCGTCTTGGGCACGTCGGGCACTGTCGGCGTCATAGACCTGAGTGGCAGCCAGGATTCCGGCCGAGTGGGCGCGCTGCACCCAGGACAGGTCCGCCCCGAAGCTGACCGAGAGCAGCATCGGGTGGGCGGCCAGTGCGGCGTCGAGCAGGTCCGGCTGATCGCGAACCACCCAGTCCACCAAACCGATCCCGAACCGGGGTGCGGCCCCGAGCGCGGCCAGCTCGGTCGCTAACGACGCCGCCGTGGCGGTGCTGCCCATCCCGATCATGCCCAGCCCGCCCGCCGCGCTGACTGCGGCGGCCAGTCGGCCACCGGCCACCCCGCCCATCGGGGCATTGAGGACAGGCAACCGCAGCCCAGCCCCCCGCGACCAGGGTGTGCTCAGCGGCACGCTCAGTGCGAGGCGCTCTTGGCGACCGTCAGCAACACCACGGAGTCTTCCAGCGACTCGAGCGCGTGGCGAGTGCGCGGCAGGGTGACGAGTTCACCGGCTGCCCCCTCCCAGCTGTCATCGCCGGCGGTCAGCCGCACCCGGCCGCGCAGCACCTGCAGGGTCGACTCCCCCGGGCTGTCGTGCTCGGCCAACGACTGGCCGGCCTGCAGTGCGACCAGGGTCTGGCGCAGATGGTGCACCGAGCCGCCGTAGACGGTGTGGGCCGCTCGACCGCTGTGATGCTGGGTGGCCTCGGCGAGCTTCTCGTCGGCCAGCACATTCAACGAGGTCGATTCCATCGGTTCTCCTTCTCACTCGGTGGACGGGTGGGACAGTTCAGCGAGACAGCAGCAGGATGCCCAACGGCACCAGCGCTGCGACCTTGATCAACTCCAGTGCGACATAGGCGTAGTGCGCCCGCGAGCGGGGCGCATCCAGTCCGGACAGCACCTGGTCAGCGCGTCGGCCCAGGGCCGGGCGCACCGCGAGCACCTGAGCCGCCAGCATTGCCAGGGCGACCGCGTAGGAGACCGCGATGCCGACCGTCGGCCGCTCGATCGCGAAGGTGACCGCGATAACCGCGGCCAGCAGGAATTCGGCGGCGTTGAGGGCCCGGAAGACCAACCGGCCGATGCCGAGGCAGATCGGGATGGTCGCGTTGGGCGCCCGGAACTTCAGCGGCGCCTCCATGAACGAAATCGCGGTCACCATCCCCAGCCAGACGAATGTCGCGGCGATCGCAACCGAGGCGCCGGCAGTCACCCGGTGGTCCCTTCCGCACGCACCGCGGTGGGGGGCGACGAATCGACCGGGACTCCGTTCAGGGTCGCCGACTTCAGGTGCGCCACGCACAGATCGGGCTTGGCGAACGGATCAAGTCGGTCGACGGTCATCGGCGAGTCCCATGCCTCCAGGGCTCCCTGCATCAGCCCCAGATGGATGGGGCAGACCACTTGAGTGGAGGTTTCGGCGAGCTCCAGGAACGGGCAGTGCCGCAGCCCGAGTTGCTCGTCTCCGGTGGCATCGGGTTCCAGGCGTTCGGGTTCGAAACCCAGCTCATCGAGCATCTCGAGCAGATGGTCGGTGGATTCCTCGGCATTGACGGGCCCGGACGGTTGGTGCAGCGGCCGCAGCCGATGCCCCCACGCCCGGCCAGCAGCCAATGCTTTGCCGCTGGGATCGGCGTCGGCGGCCAGCCCGATGGTGAGGATCTCGGCGAGCAACCGGAACCGGCGGGTTCCGCCTCGGTCCATCTGCCGGATGGCCCGAAACATCAGCGCCGGTCGTCCACGTCCCTTGTGATCGGGTTCGGTGTGCTCGACGCGGCCTTCTTCAACCAGGGTGTCCAGGTGAAAACGCACCGTATTGGGGTGCACCCCCAGCTCGTCGGCGATCTGGGCGATGCTCAGCGGTTCGTCGGCGGCCTGTACCAGCCGCAGAACGTCGAGGCGACGTCCTCCAGGTGGTACAGGCGGCTTGGCGATGTCGGTCACTCCCCCTGGGGAGGAAAGCTGGCCACCAGCGGAGTATCGATGCCGAGGGGGCCGATCTTGGCGGCGCCACCGGGTGAACCGAGTGCCTCATCGCGTCCGGGCAGAGCCTCGGCGAAGAACGCAGCGTTATCGGCCTGGTGCGGTTGGAGCTCCTCCGGGAGGTCATCTTCGTAGTAGATGGCCTCGACCGGGCACACCGGCTCGCAGGCTCCGCAGTCCACACACTCATCCGGGTGGATGTAAAGGGCTCGTCCGCCTTCGTAGATGCAGTCAACCGGGCACTCCTCCACGCAGGCCCGGTCCATCACGTCAACGCACGGCTTCCCGATCACATATGCCATGGGCAGAGAGTTTACACAAGGGATTTTGTAGAAACTAGAAAGGCAAACCTAAATCTCAGGGGCCGAATGCGGCACCTCAGCGCTCCCCCGCAGCGGTCGCCCCACCGGCCGGAGAACCATTGAGTTCGTTGAGGATTCACGCAGATAGACAGCTCGTGGCGTGGCGGTTTCCCGAGCGCGACAGGGCGAGGCCGCAGTGCCTCGGCGCGGGGCGGTCGAGTAGAAACGAATGATGACTGACGCCGCCCGTTACCGTGCCTCCGCCGACTTCCCCAGCCTTCGGTTCGAGCCCGGCGACAATGGCGTGCTGGAGCTGGTGCTCGACGCGCCGGGACTGAACTCGGTAGGCCCGCAGATGCACCGCGATCTCGCCGACGTGTGGCCGGTGATCGACCGCGACGACGACGTGCGAGCGGTGCTGGTACGCGGTGAGGGCAAGGCATTCTCCGCCGGCGGCAGCTTTGAGCTGATCGAGAAGATCGTCAGTGATCACGCCGGACGGATGCAGGTGCTGCGCGAGGCCCGCGATCTGGTGCTGAACATGGTCAACTTCTCCAAACCGGTGATCTCGGCCATCAATGGGCCCGCTGTCGGCGCAGGCCTGGTGGTGGCGCTGCTCTCCGACATCTCGGTAGCCGGGCGCACCGCTCGATTGATCGACGGCCACACCAAGCTCGGGGTTGCCGCCGGGGATCACGCGGCGATCTGCTGGCCGCTGCTGGTGGGCATGGCCAAGGCCAAGTACTACCTGCTGACCTGCGAGACGCTGCACGGCGAAGAAGCCGAGCGGATCGGTCTGGTCTCCAAGTGCGTCGATGACGACGAGGTGCTGGCCACCGCGACCCGCATCGCCGACGACCTGGCGCACGGCGCCCAGGACGCGATCCGCTTCACCAAGCACAGCCTCAACTATTGGTATCGGCAGTTCGCGCCGGCCTTCGAGACCGCGTTGGGGCTGGAGTTTCTCGGGTTCTCCGGTCCCGACGTGCATGAGGGCCTGGCCGCGATCCGGGAGAAGCGCAAACCGCAGTTCGGCTGAGCGGGCCGCTGCTCAGACCCGTTGTGCGGCGAGCGCCTGTTCTTTGGCCCAGCGGTAGTCGGCCTTGCCCGACGGCGAGCGCTGCACCTGGGCGCAGAACACCACGTCTTTGGGCAGCTTGTAGCGCGCGATGTAGTTGGCAGCCTCGGTGACGATGTCCTCTGCCCCGGCGTCGGCGCCCTGCGCCAGCTGGACCACTGCGACGACCTCGTTGCCCCATCGCTCGCTGGGCCGGCCCACCACCAGGACGTCATAGACGGCGGGATGATGAGCGATCGCGGCTTCGACCTCCTCGGCGAAGATCTTCTCGCCGCCGGAATTGATCGTCACCGAGTCTCGGCCCAGCAGCTCGATGCCGCCGTCGACGTCCCAACGAGCCCGGTCACCGGGGACCGAATGCCGGATGCCCTCGATGACCGGGAAAGTCCGGGCGGATTTCTCCGGGTCGCCGAGGTAGCCCAGCGGCACATATCCCTGCTGTGCCAGCCAGCCGATCTCGTCGTCGCCGGGCTGCAGAATGCGGGTCATGTCCGCACTGACCACGACCGCGCCCGGGTTCGGGGTGAAGCGGCCGGTGGAGGCGTGAGCCCGACTGGTGGTCTGTCCCATCTGCGCGCCGGTCTCCGAGGAGCCGCCGGCATCGAGGATCGACAGCTGCGGAAGCAGATCCAAGATCCGCTGCTTGATCGGCACGGTGAGCGGCGCGCCGCCGCTGGCCAGCACGAACAGGCCCGACAGCGCGTCTGCCAGCGTGGCACCGCCGGCCTCCAGTGCGTCGGCCAGCGGGCGCGCAAAGGCGTCGCCGACGATCGAGAGCGATATGACCCGCTCTTTGGCCGCCAGTTCCCAGGTCCCGACCGGGTCGAAGCGGTCGGTGGTCGCCGACATCACAAACGGCCGCCCGCCGAGCAGCGTGATGAAGGCGGCCCACTGGGCTGCGCCATGCATCAACGGCGCCACCGTCATGGAGCCGGCGGCCGCCGCCGTTCGGGCGCGTTCGACGATCTCCTCCAACGTGGTGGGCACGGCGCCGGTGCCGAACTCACGACCGCCCATAGCGCCAACGAAGATGTCGTGCTGGCGCCACAGCACGCCTTTGGGCATACCGGTGGTGCCGCCGGTGTAGAGCAAGTACAGGTCGTCCGGGGACAGCGCCAGGCCCAACGGTTCGGCGGAGGTGGCGGCCAGCAGCTCCTCGTAGCGGACCGCACCGGGCAGCGGCGTATTGCCGGAGTCGTCGTCGACGTGAATCAGCGGCATCTCGGGCAGCCGGTCACCGGCCTGCCGCAGCGCTTCGGCCAGCGTGGGGGCGTACCGGGCGTGGTACATGATCGCCTCGGCGGAGGCGTCGGTCAGCAGGTAGACCAGTTCGTCGGCGACGTAGCGGTAGTTGACGTTGAACGGCGCGACCCGGGCGTTGTAGGCGCCGAGCATGCCTTCCAGATATTCGTTGCCGTTGGCCAGGTACAGCGCGAGGTGGCTCTGGCCGGATTCATCGGGGGCCAGCTCGGATCGCTCGTGACGGGCACCCAGACCGCGCTCGTGCAGTGCCCGCGCCAGCCGGCGGGACCGGTCCTCAATCTGCTGATAGCTGAATCGCCGGTCGCCGAAGACGATGCAGTCCCGGTCGCCAACGGCCGCCGCCACTGCCGAGAACACTTGGGCGAGGTTGAATTCCACTGCCGCTCCTCGATTCGATCGCAACGCCTGGGCAACGCTACTAGGTGACGCCTGGCCGGCCGCCGATGGTCGTGACGCGCTTTCCTGGGCAACGTCGGGCATGCTTGGCCCCATGTCGGTGGATGTCCTGCTGTATTCGATCCCGCCCGTCCTGGTCTACCTGCTCGTCGGCGCGGTTATCGGGATAGAGAGCCTGGGCGTCCCATTGCCGGGCGAGCTCATGCTGGTCGGCGCCGCGCTGTTGTCATCGCGGCACGAGTTGGCGGTCGACCCGATCGGGGTTGCGGTGGCGGCAGTGATCGGCGCGGTGATCGGCGACTCGATCGGCTATTCGATCGGCCGGCGATTCGGTATGCCGCTCTTCGACCGCCTGGGCCGTCGATTTCCGAACCACTTCGGTCCCGGCCACATCGCCTTCGCCGAACGGTCCTTCGGCCGTTGGGGCGCCAGCGCGGTGTTCTTCGGTCGATTCGTAGCGCTGCTGCGCATCCTGGCCGGCCCGCTGGCCGGGGCCTTGAAGATGCGTTACCCGCACTTTCTGATCGCGAATGTGACCGGCGCGGTTTTCTGGGCCGGTGGAACCACTGCCCTGGTGTATTACGCCGGGGTCGCAGCCGAACACTGGCTGTCGCGGTTCTCCTGGGTGGCGCTGCTGATCGCGCTGCTCGCCGGGCTGATCGCTGCCCTCGCGCTGAAGGGCCGCGTCGGTGCCCAGATCGCGGAACTGGACGCCCAACATCGAGCCCAACCGGACCCCGTCACCGAATAGCCAGCGAATTAGTGGGCGACCAAGGGTTGTCCCGGCACCGAAGCGAGAGCATGGTGGAAGGGACCGGCGGCGCCGCCGGGGCGTCGCCCCGATCATCCGGAGGCCCCTATGTTTGCGCGCGCAACCACCATTCACGCCCATCCGTCCTTCCTCGATGAGGGGATCACCCACGTCCGCGGCGTGGTGATGCCGGCCCTGGCCGATATGGACGGGTGTGCGGGGATGTCCATGCTGGTCGACCGCGACGCCGGCCGGTGCATCGTCACCTCGTCCTGGCTGGATGAGGACACCTTGCGAGCAAGCGAGGCCGGCGCTCAGCAGATGTGCGACCGTGCCGCGGAAATCTTCCACGCCACTGCCGAGATCACCCGCTGGGAGATCGCCGCGGTGCGCCGTGATCACCGGTCTCGGCGGCACGCGGGTGTACGCGTCACCTGGCTGCAGACCGACCCGGCGGGCTGCGAGCGGATGATCGACACTTACAAGCTGGCACTGATGCCTGAGTTGGAGGACCTCCACGGTTTCTGCAGCACCACTTTGCTGGTGGATCGGCATTCGGGACGCGCGGTGTCGTCGGTCAGCTTCGATGACCGAGCGGCACTGGTGGCCAGTCGCAGCAGCGAGCAGGCGATCTGGGCCCGAGCTGTCAACGACGCCGGCGCAGAAGTGCTCGAAGTCGCTGAATTCGATTTGGCGATCGCCCATCTGAACGTGCCCGAGATGGCGTAGACCCGATCAGGTGCGGGACTGACCCGCGAAAACCGGCCGCGACCGAGCGCGCGGCGCTGGCTACGCTCTGCTTCATGACACGCCAACGGCGACCGCCCTCGGCCCCGACTTATCCGAAGACTCGGCGGATCCGTTTCCGTTTCGACGACGGCGTCGACACCATCGGTGGCTACGGCAAGTATTTCGCCGACGACGACATGGTGCTCAGCCACTTCCTGGCCGGATTGTCCGGTGGTTTTCCGGCGGGCGAGGAATCCTTCATTCGCTCGGTGCGCCGCTTTGCCGATCGCGTCACCGACCCCGTGCTGAAAAAGCAGGTGGCGGGGTTCATCGGTCAAGAGTCCACCCATGGCCAAGAGCACCGTCGGCTCAACGCCGTGCTCGCAGACAAGGGTTATCCGATCCGCTGGCAGGATTCGGATAGCGTGCACCGCTGGCGAATTCGTGCAGAGGAATGCACCCCGGCAATGGTGCACCTGGCCCAGACCGCGGCACTGGAGCACTACACCGCAGTCCTTGCGGAGCGCATCCTCTCCACCGACGAGATCCAGGCCATACCGGGAACGCCCGAGGTGTGGAATCTGCTGAATTGGCATGCGGTGGAAGAACTTGAGCACAAGTCGGTGGCTTTTGACCTCTATCGCGCCGTCGGCGGCTCCGAGGCGGTCCGGATCATGGCGATGGCGGTGGTGATCGCCGCCACGGTTCCGCTCATCGCGCTCGGTCTGGTCGTCTCGCTGGCCCGTGACCCCGCGGCACGACGGCAACCGCGGCGGGCGTTGCGGGGAATCGCCGCGCTGTACCGCGGGCCTTTCTTCCGCGGATTTCTGCGCGACGCGGCGGTGTACCTACGCCCGGGATTTCACCCTGACGATGTGGATACGGTTGCCTTGCTTGACCATTGGCGGTCACGCCTGTTCGGCACCGACGGCGCCCTCAACGACCATCTGCGCTGAACACCGTGGCGCCAGCGGTCATCCGTCGTAGGCGAAGCGACACGTGGGGCGCGCTTCGGTTTTGAACGCCGCCAGCATGCCGTCCATGGTGATGATGCAGCGGAGCGCCGCATCCCGGCACGCAGAACGCCGCGGCGACGCCCCGTTCGTCGATGTCCGGCTCAACCGGGGCCAGTTCGTGTCGCGCCCGTCCAGCGCAAGACGCTGCGGGCCGGGCAGGCTGGCCCAAAAACGAGAAAAACCACCTGCTTCCAGGTGGCTCTCTTGTGGTCCCGGCTGGGATCGAACCAGCGACCTTCCGCGTGTGAGGCGGACGCTCTCCCCCTGAGCTACGAGACCGGATGAACGAGGACGAACAGTAGCACGCCGAGCCCGCCAAGCATCAATGCGCAGGACCTTTTTCGGCGACTCACCGCTGTGACATGCAGAGTTGTGCTGTCTCACATGTCTCCGCTAATGTTCTGCAGGCACCGGGCGACGATCTCGCCCGAGGCACGCGGATGTAGCGCAGTTGGTAGCGCATCACCTTGCCAAGGTGAGGGTCGCGGGTTCGAATCCCGTCATCCGCTCGAGGGTGTCAAGTGGCATCAACCCCTTGCGGTGGAGTGGCCGAGTGGTGAGGCAACGGCCTGCAAAGCCGTGCACACGGGTTCGATTCCCGTCTCCACCTCCGTCCCAAGGCTCTAAGCGCGGTTAGCTCAGCGGGAGAGCGCTTCCCTGACACGGAAGAGGTCGCTGGTTCAATCCCAGTACCGCGCACCATAGTTTCACCTGGTCAGAGGCGCTATCTAGAGCCACTAACCAAGTCGCATGCAACAGTCATGCAACAGCGGTCGAACTGAGCAGGCTTCCCCGCACTCGGAAGGCTCCATGATCACTCAGTACCCCGCCAACTCGACCCACGACGACGCACCGCTTAGCTTGCCGGCTGGTGCCGTGGCCGCCAGTGAAGTCATCGACGGCACCCGCGTGGTATTCGGCGAACCCCAACAGGTGGGCGCCGTCAGCGTCTGCGCCACCGCCATCCAAACCCTCGCGGGCACAATCATCGACAGTGCACAATTGGGGCGCCCCAGCGTGCAGCTAGGCGGTGGCAACACTGAACTCACGCCACAGCAGGCACGGCAACTCGCCCGCGCCCTGCAGGAGGCCGCTGAGCAAGCCGACCGGTGGGCCACCACCAACTAGCCCAATAGACGGCTGCGCCCCCGCCTAGTGGACAGGGGCGCAGCCGTCTGTTGCGATCTAGATCAACAAGCCGACAAGAGCCACCACCACGCCTATGCCAGCTATCGCGATACCAGCCATGGCGGCGTAAATGTCCCGCACCTCGAACGCATTACGCTCCACTTTAAGCACGGCGACCACCTCACGGAGCGCAGCCGAAATCGCCTCGTCGACCCGACCCGGCAACGTCGCAAGCTCGTTCTCGGCTCGCCGTAGCCGTTCCTCGGGCGTGCCCGTCTGCGACAGGTCCAGGTCGGCGGCCATGCTGAGACTCGGCGGCACGTCCACGACGAACGAAGTCGTATAGGGCTCACGCTTACGCGCACGCTGCACCCGCCAATTCGCCCACCAGGCTTGGACATCCTCAAGCAACTGGTCAAACTTCCCCGACGCACGATTCCAGGCCCGGAACAGGCCGTAAGCGGTTACCCCCGCGCCAAGAATCTGCAATCCCGAACCGAAAACCTGTAGGCACAGTCCCGTCATTTGCATCTGCCCCTCATCCGAAGACCCACACATCGAATTGTCACCACCGACCGGTCAACATCTCTGACCAGTGCAACTCGACCGCCTTCTCTGCCGCGGTCAACGTCGGATCACTCAAAATTTCGTCGGTCCCCAACACCGTCGGTGATTCGCCCGCTAAATCCTCAAAATCGCGGTGCTGGTTGCATTCGAACGCCAGCCGGCCGCGCTCGCCGAACCGCGCGTAGTCCATGCAGGCCCACGCGATCCGTGCCAGATGATCTCGGCGGCCCCCATGATGCAGCGCCAGGGCGACGCCACGCACAACCTGCCGGCGCTCCCCCAAAACCTCACGGCCCGCACACAGATCGATAACTACCTGCCGCAGAAACTCGCTGATAGTGGCATCAGGCACACCCGGCGGCCCCCCGGACGGGAATTGACAGTCGAAACTGCGGCACGGCGACCGCAATACGTGCGGCACCGCAGTCGGATACCGCTCCTGCACACGCCCGAAATCGTCAGCGTCGAACAAGTCGAGATACATGGGGCCGTCGATCAGCAGCCGACTGGTACGCCAAGAATTGGCTTCATCCACCGTACGGGAACCCAACACCACACCCTCGGCGGCAACCTCGGTGACCGCATAGCCACGCAGCGGCACCCAAAAATGTGGCCTCGCCAAAGTCATGATGCAGGCTGCGCCCTGATCAGCAGTGAAATACCAGCCACACCAACAGTCGACAGACGGCACACGATGCTTGCCGCCGGACCACCGCACATGCCCAGGCTCCCGACCTCGGTAAAACCGGTTCGTCTGCTCGTTGATCCGCACCAGAAACGGACTGCACTGCGGGGCGATCGAGGCCTGCGATCCGGCATCGAAACAGCCGACCTGCAGCACCCCGTCAATCTCGATGATCGGATCGAACCGCCAACCGCCCGACGGTGGCGGACAGCCCTGGAATATCTCAGCGGTCGACAAACACCGCTGCCCCTCACTCATCCGGTGGCCGATTGGGGCGGCTCACCTTCACATGCGGCGGCAGCGGGCCACCGTCATCCGGCAGGTTCTGCACAGCCTCCGCGTCCGCAGCGACCTCATTCAGCAACTCGGTCAGTTCCGTCAGCTTGTCCGCGTCCATGACCGGTCACGATAGCCACGGCGGCCGACACAAACACCACTCATGACCGGCCCGCCCGCCGAGTCTTCGCGATCCCACCACACCACGACTCGCAGACCTTGAGCACATGCAGCGGTTGCGCTTTGGCCGCAGCAGCGGCCAGCCTGCCGTCCACCGTCCCCTGTTCCGCCGTCAGCAACCGGTCGATGTGGGTGCGCACCATGTGACCGTCGAGCTGGCCGCCGGCCGCGACGGCTCCCCCAGCCGCATTCAACACGTCAAGCGCAACGATTTCGGCGGCAGCACGCGCCGTCAGACCACCGCGCCGGCCCCGCACACCAATCAGCTGCGCGTCACTCATCGCCGCCCACCCCCAGCGCGCTCCCAAAACTCGCAATTCGCGGCGGCCGATGCACGCACTCAGCACCCGAGCACTCATGCTCGGCATCGGAACCGCAAAACGGCACGTCACCCAACGGCTGACCGGCGCCCGGCGGAAACGGCTTGTGCCCATGCTCTTCATGCCAGGCGTCCACCGCGGCCCGCCAACGCTGGTACGCGGCTCGGAGCTGCTGCTCCCATGTCTCCGTACCGGCCGGCGCCAGCGGCTGGTCCATCCACGCGCCCGGCCGGTATTCCAGCAATTCCCGCGGCATATCCGGCCGGTAGACCACCGTCACCGTCGGCCGGCGACGACGCACTGCCATCACTGCCCCCCTTCATCATCAGCGAAGTCTTTAGGCAGACCGATCGAGCTGACCAGCTTCGCGAACGCCAGCCGCCGAGCACGAATCTCGGGATACAACGGATGCACACGCGGGCCTTGCGCCGAGTCGATCACCGCCGGCACACCCGCCAGGGCAGCCTGCAAGACATCGAGTTCATCGACGGTCCGGCAGGCTTCCAGCAGCACCGCTGTCGACGGCTCATCCAGCTCGTAAGCATCGGTCACTGAGCGCCACATGCGCCGGCCGCCGGCTTGCAGCCCATTCGGGGCTCTCACTGCCATCCAAAGCCCTCCCTAGGCCCATTTTTTCTCGATTACCGTGTGTGTAAGCGCGCAATGTCATGGTGAGTGCGACTGCGACGCGAAGGTGGTCATCCCCCCAGGTAGGTAATGGCCATGCGTCCATTCATGGTGTCCATTTCCGTAACGTGACAAAATGAACTCCAGGTCTCGCATCATGTACTTGTCGGCAGCGTTGACATGAGCCGAAGCTGCAGCCTTCAGGCAATTCATTTTGATCTTTTAATGGTCGCTGCCTGCGGCGGTCCGGCCTGGTGGTGGCTGGTTCTGGTTGCGCTCCTGCTGCGATTGCATCTGCATCTATTGTGTTGCTGCGCAACCTGTTACAGCGTCGATGTGTTGCTCGACTGTTGTCGAGAGTCTTTCTTCCGCCTTTTGAGATTGGGACGATGTGGTCGACTTCGAATGCTTCAGGTTCGTATTGTCCGGCGTCATAGTCGATTGGTCCACCGCAGATTGCGCATTCATCGCCGCGGGCACGAATGATTGCACGTATTTTACGGTCGGCGTGTTGGTATTGACGCCGGCCGGTGCGGTCGTAGCGTGCCTCAACCATTGTGTTGGGTGTTTCCTGTATTCAATTATCTGGGGGTTTTGGCCGGCCCCGGGGGCGCACCTGCGCATAAATTTGTTGGGGTAGGTGCTCGTATCCCCGGGGCCGGCCCTATTCATGGGGTGGGGTGGCTGCGGGCCTGGGCAGCGGAAAGGAGGAAGCACCGCCGGGGCGCGCCAGCCCTCACCCCAGGCGCTAGACCATCACAGCCGCCGACACATGGCCTTGGCCGCGGCGAATCAGGCGCTGCTGCTCCAGTTCGATGCCCCGCTGCGCGGCGATCGGCTGGGCCTCTTCGACGGCCTGGCCGAGGCTGGGCCACCAGAGCCGGGCACCATGCCGCGAGCCCATCAGGAAAACGTTGTCGAGGTGGTGCGGCGTCTCGGCGAGATGGTGATCCACCGGGGTCGGATCAGTCCACCTGCTGCAGTCGGTGCCGTTGATGTTGGCGGCATCCCGAGGCCAGAGGTAGGCGTCGCGCAGGTCGTAGAGCTGCAGCAGTTCGGTGCTGGCCGCTGCCAGCCCGGCCACCGCGGTGGCGTCCTCGGTCCGGCCAGCGGCCAGCAGCTTGTGCAGGTCGGTTTCGTTGAGGTCGGCGACCCGCTGAATGGCGTCGATCTGAGCCTCCGCGCGGGGGCGCAACTGTTCAACCAGTTCGTCTCCAGCATTGAGTAGGGCATTGAGCGCGCGACGGCTGGCAGTTTCCAGGGCGCCGCGATGTGCGCTAGACAGTTGAATCTGGAAGTGCTCGCGGACGATGGTCTGCAGGGCCGCGGTGTCGGTGGCCCCCGACAGGTACGCGTCTACGGATGAGTGAGCGTCGGGTTCGATAGGCCGACGGTCGGCGATCTGATCGACCAGCCCGAAAGCGGCCTTCACCGGCTTGGAGTAGTCGATCTCGCGGGCGTCGAGCGCTTCACGGGCACCCTGCAATCGGGCGGTCGGGTCAGATGACCAGGACATTTGGCTTGTTCCTCTATTCGATTGTGGTTTGGGTGGTTAGCCGAAGTATCCGCGCCAAGCTTCTACAGCTGCCTCTTTCGTCGCCGGCCGGCGGCGGTCTAGGCCGCGGTCACGGCGTAGCGCAGCGGCAGCGCGCTCCTTGGGGTCGGTCGGCTCATCTGGGGGCCGGACACGGGCCACTAGGGCGTCGAAGTCGTCGGCGGTCATGTCGGCGAGCTGCTGCTCTGCGTAAGGTCCGATCGTCATTTTGTTGTCTCCTGAAAAGTCTTCTGGTTCAGCACTTCAGCGAGCGGGAATACCCAGCGGCCGGCGATCTGTTCGCCGTGCAGTAGGCCGGCGCGGCGTTGCACCCGCCGTTCCGTCCAGCCAAGTAGGGCCGCGGCTTTGCGGGTGCCTACCTGTTGCGTGCATGCAGTCGAGTCTGCCAAAACAGCCCCATTCTGCTGTCGTCTAGACGACACCCAGGCTTGGTTTAGCTTGTCTTGCAGCGCAATCACTTGCGGTGGGCAAGGCTGGCCAGCGATCTGCCGGGGCCGCACAACTTCGCCGCACATCCACAGGACGGCCCGCAGCTCTTCATGGGTGAGTTCAACCATTGGTCATCGCCAACAATCGATCTACCGCGAAGGTCGCCGCCTTCCCGTGGCGGGATAGGCAGACGACGCTGTACCGGCCACACGGGGTCATCAGGCGACCTCTCAGCCGACGCGTACCACCACGCCCGTCAGGGACGGTGCGCGGTACAGAGCGCACAGCGCCGGTCGCCGTGTGAATTTCGTAGCCACCCCACCCGGGGATCGGTGACCACAGTCCGCCGGTCACTGCGCCGCCCAGTACAGACGGGGCGCGCCTTCAATCCAACGGCACGCCGCCCGGTATTCAGCACTGTAGGTGCGACGGTCGACGAACTTGTGGTGCCAACAGCCCGGCCGGATCTCTTGCCATCCCTTGGCCGGCAGGAACTGCGACACAACCAGCCGCCCGCCGCTAATTTCGCCAATCACCGCCCGCTTGTGAGCAAACCTGCCCGTCGATACCCGGCCGTGCACAACCTCCAGCCGGTCTGGAGTGACCACCGGCAGCAGTTCCCGCACATCCTGCGCAGTCACCGTTCGACCGTCGTCGAGCTGAATAACCTTCAGGCCGCTCACCGGACTGCAGCCTTGCGCGAGGCTTCGGCCGCCACATCGGCTATCTGCGCCACGATCTGGCGGGCACCGCGGCGGGCATCCTGCTCGGACAGGCCGGCCTTGACGGTCAGTTGCTCGGTCAGGCTGGCTTCGTTGGCGGTGGCGTTGCGGGCCGCCAGATGGGGTGGCCGGCCACGGTGCGCGGCGCAGGCGAGCCCGTCACGCGCTACAGGGGATTGGCATAGGCCACCGTCGTCGCGGTTGCGGTGGCATCTGAGTTGGACGGTCATGTTGGGGTCTCTATTCAGTTGTGTGGGAGTGGATCAGGTGGGGCCACCGTGACCGGGTGGCGGTCTCGGTGTCGGCCACCGGGCAGGGGTTAGGCCAGGGGGTTGGGTCGGGTCGCGCGTACCTGACCCAACCGACCCAAGAGTCCCTCTCTTGGTCATCTCAAAAACCCCGCGAGCTGCACTTAGACCGGTTAGGTCGCTTGGGTCAGGTACGCGCGCGAAGCGACCCGACCTGACCCCCCGGTGGCCTTGGCAGTTCATTGGCCGGCCGCTGTAGGTAGCGACCACACCGATGGCCCGCCGGCCTCGCGGAGCCGCTCGGAATGCACCTTGAGTTTGCGCATAGCGCGTTTGATGGCGGACTCACTGAATCCGAGTTCGGCGCCGTCTGCCCGGACCTCCAAAGCCGGGGTGGGGCCTTTCACGTTCAGATAGCCTTTCAGCCACTGCACGCATTCTGAGCCGGTGTCGCGGCCTCCGGCCTGTTCCGCGGCCAACAAGTCCCGCACAGTCCGATCCGTGTTTCCTAGTAGGGTGAAACGCACCATTTCGGTTGCGCCACCATCGGATACGGTGACCGGTGTTTCGGTGAGCCGGTATGCAAGGTTGAGGCCTTCGACACCGGAACTGTTTTTCGATTGGGTCATTACGCGGGTGCCGTCGTCGGCTTCCTGGTCGACGGCGAAGCCGAATACGCATCGGGCGACCTCACCGAACGCTGAAGATCCGTTGATGCCGGCGGTCACGTCACGGGCTGCTTTGGTCAGGTGGGTGATGCCGAGCACTACGCCGTCGATCGCCTCACTGATTTCTGCCCACGGCGTCAGGGCTTCACGTACCTCGTTGGAGCGGTACAGGTCGGGGCCGGCGCCGAGCGTGGACATGAGGGGGTCGAGAATCACGGCGCGGATGCCGTTCTCGGCGCAGACTGCGAGGATGTCAGCTTTGTCTGTGCAGACATTGATTCGGGCCGGGCCGTCGTCGGCCGCCGCCAGGTGCACAATCCGATCAGGGTTGGCGCCGGCCGCGATCAGCGACGGACCGACCGTGTGCTGCCAGGATTCCTCGCTAGCCACATAGAGGACGTTGACTGGTTTGCCTTCCCAGCAGCCCGGCAGTGTGCCTTGTGTCCAGCCGGCGGCGAACCAGCGTGCGGTCGTGGATTTGCCTGCCGCGGGCCGGCCCGCGAACAGGGTGAGTCCGCCCTTGAGGATTCGGCCGCGGCCGTCGTACTCCCACGCCCATTCGGGGATTACGGTGCGCACGTTGGCGAGTGTCCGTACTCGCCACCGGGAACCGGTGCCGGGCGTGGTCGCCGCCGTGGGTGCGGTCGGTGGCACGGCAGACCGCATCCACTCCCCCGAACTGCCCCTATAGAAATCTGGGGCTTGATCGGCTTGATATTTCATTGGGACCTCGGTGGGGGTGCCGGTGCCGGTGATCATGGCCGGCAGCGGTGCCAGCGGCCCGGTGGACAGCCACCGGGTCGTCTCGCTGTCGTCGACACGCCACTGGTGGAGTGGTTGGCGGACGGTGATGCCGGCGTGGGTGCCCCGTAGTTCGCCACCGTCGGCTGCAAGGTTGGGAATGTGCAGGTCGGCGGGTGCCGCGTAGATGCGGGTGCTTTCCGGTTGGCCGTCGTGTAGCCCGGCCAACGTGGCGCTGGCGGGTAGTTCGGGGCTGAATTTGTCGGGGACGGTGGGAATTGTCACGGCTACAGCACCGGAATGGCCGAGGTGCAGGCCGATACCGATGTCGAGGTCTGTCCAGAGCGTGGCGATTTGTTGCGGGTCGCGGGTGGCAGTTTCCTGCCAGTCGGGATCGAGTGCGTGTCCGTGCAGTTCCGGGTCGTAGACGGGGTAGACGTGCCAGCCGGCGGCAGCGTAGGCCTGCGCGGCAGTGTGGTTGTCGACATTATGGTCGATTTCCGGAACCAAAAGCGTTGCAACGCTTGGCATATGGTCTGCTGTCCTGACTGTATTGAATTGTTCAGCGTGCCCGCGAAAGCTGCTGATTGAACACCCCCGGCGCCCACCGGGGGTGTTCGTGGTTTTAGGCGCGGATCGGCTGCAACGCGGATTCCACTTCGTTGAGCTTCAGTCGGATGTTCCGGGAGCCAATCCGGTATCCGCGGAGTCGGCCGTCTGCCAGCATGTTTCGGATTGTCCGGTCTGTGACGCCGAGGATGTCGCCTGCTTCGCGCTGGGTGACGAACACGGTGCGCTGACTGTCGATGAGCTGGATACGGGGTGTCACGCTGGTCTCCTGTATTCGGTTGTGGGTGTGCACGCCAGGCGAGGCCTGTCGTGCGGTAGTCATGAAAGCACAGGGTTCACTCAAATAGACGGCGCTGCGCACAAAATGAATCAACCAACCTTGATTCCTCCTGCTTCCATTTGCGGCCCACGTATCTGTTGACTAGCCAACAGCCGCATCGGGTTTCGGCGCGACCATCGCGGACAGGGCCGCCGCTATCTGCTGGTCACGGCCCTGCGCTGCATGCTGATAGCGCATCGCGGCGGCCGGTGTGGAATGGCCGAGGCGGGCCATAAGCTCAGCCAGCGTCGCCCCCGTTTGGGCCGCCAACACCGCCCCGCTATGACGCAGGTCATGCCAACGCAAATCCTCACGGCCGGCAGCTGCTCGCGCCTTGTAGTAGTGACGCTGCAAGGTGGACGGCTGCAAGTGCCCGCCAGCTTTGGCCGGGAACAGAAGTGCGTCGGCGCGCCGGCCGACATGCTCGGCGAGGTGCCGGCGGATGACCGGGACGATGTGTGGAGGGATCGCCACGTCACGGATACCGGCGTCCGATTTGGGATCGCCAACGACCCAGCCGCCGTCTACGCGCACGGCGGCCCGGCGGATACTCACCACGCCGGTGTCGGTCACGACGTTGTTGCCGTCCCCATCTTTCTGGTGAACGTCCGTCAGTTCGACATCACCGCGGCGCAGCTCCACCAGTTCCCCGAAGCGCATTGCGCACCACGCGGCCAGCGGCACCATTGCCCGGTATTGCTCGGGCATCTGGGTGGTGATGGTGTCCAGCTCGGCGAGCGTGGCGGGTTTCGGCTTGATGCGTCGTCGCGCGGTGCCGGCGCCGCGGATAAGGCAAGGGTTGTCGCTGATGAGCCTGTCGCGGGTTCGGGCTGTTTCGAGGATGGTGCGCAGGAGGCTGTAGGTGTGCGCCCGCATAGTTGGCTGGTCTTTGAGTGTGCGCGCGTACCAGCGGTCAACCATGGCCATATCGATGTCGCGGAAAGGCTTCTTGCCGAACGCTGGCAGTAGGTGGTCGTCGAGGATCTGTTGATAGTGGGCGACGGTGCGGGGCTTGAGGGGTCGGCCGCGGACGGTGCGGGTTTCCAGCCAGCGTTTCGAGTAGTCCTTGAAAGTCTCGGCGGCGGCCTTCTTGTCCTGTTTCGCGGCGCGCAGTTCGTCGGCGGTGGCTGGCGGCGACCACAGTTCGCGGTCGATCTCCCGGCGGCGGTCGACTAGCCATGCTTCCGCGTCAACCTTTGCGGCAAACGTGGCTGGCGCCTTGTGGAGCTTGTCGTCGGGGCCGACGTAGGAGGCTTGCCACCGGCCCGAGGGTTGGCATTGGCGTAGGCGCCCGAAGGCCCGGCGTTCGCGGCTCATTCCATGCAATATACATGCAACAACCACTTACATTCGTTGGTTGCTACTTCCGTTTGATTCCACCTGCTTCCGGTGGTACTGTTTCGTGTATCAGCAGTTCATAGCGCTGTTGATGCAGTTAGATAACACAATCGGATGTTTGCTCAGTTCCAAGTTCAATCCCAGTACCGCGCACCAGACTCGACACTGCGAAAACCCCTGCCGCCCCCGCGCGACGACAGGGGTTTTTTCGTTTCGAGAATCAGGCCTTGTTGTTCGCCTTGAGCACCATGCCGACGAGCGCGGTGACGACCGTGCCCAGCACGCCGCCGCCGACCAGGCTCCCGGCCGCAGTGGCCAGATCGAACCCGCCGGAAGCACCGTTGGCGAGAATGCTGTTCAGCAGCCCACCGCCGGCCAGCCCACCGAGGCCGCCACTGATCAAACTTCCGAGCCCACCCGGACTGGGGATCTTTGCCGAGGCGTCAGCCCCTTTACCCCCGAGCGCTCCCCCGATAGCGCCTGCGATCAGCGATTCGAGCATGGTGTACCCCTTTGCGGACGGTGCGCGGCTTTGTTAGCTGCGCCTACGGGACAGTTATAACGAAGATCACACTTTGCAGAGCCGCATTTGCGGAGATCGAGCCCGAAATCCCGGGATTGGGCCGTGGTCACCAGCCGATACTCAGCACAATCGTTAACAATGCACGAAGGGGAATTGCGAAAGGTGGCCCCATGAATCGACCCATCGTCGTCCTGTCGGTGTTCGCCGTGGCTGCCGCCATGTCAGCGGCATGTTCGAGCCACACCGACTCGACGAGCGCGTCACCCGACACCTCCGACGGAGCGCGTCCGGCCACCCCGAAACCCGCCGGGCACACCGGCGACACCCTGAACCTCACCCGAGCCGACGGCAGCACCGTCACCGTCACCTTGAACAAGGTGATCAACCCCGCGACCGTCACGCCTGGCCCCAGCGACCCGGGCATCAACTACATCGCGACACAGTTCACGATCGCGAACCCGGGAACCGCAACCATGAACGGCGACGTGAACACCAACGTCTGGGCGTTCGGCTCCGACGGGCAGCGCTACGCGCCGGACCTCAAAGACGTCGGCGAATGCACGAACTTCGACGACGGCATGTTCCACATCGCCCCGGGCGCGTCTTCAACCGGTTGCGTGGTCTTCGCCCTGCCCGCCGGTGTCAGCCCGGCGAAAGTCAGATATGCCCCGTCGTCCGGATTCGCCGAAGGCTTCGGGGAATGGCTGTTTCCCACCCCCAGCCGCGCCACGACACCCCGGAACGTCAACTAACAGTTGACGCAATTGAGATCGTCAACCTAGAGTTGACGACATGGCCGATTTCACCCCGCTCACGGAGTCCGTCCGCCTTGACGACCTGATCAACGCCATCACCGGCGTGCACCACGACCCCCTGGAGCAGTTGACCGATGCCGTGCTGGCCGCCGAGCACCTCGGTGAGGTCGCCGACCATCTGATCGGGCACTTCGTCGACCAAGCGCGCCGGTCAGGAGCGTCGTGGACCGATATCGGCAAGTGCATGGGCGTGACCAAGCAGGCGGCGCAGAAGAAGTTCGTCCCGCGCCCCGAGGCAGCCACGCTCGATCCCGCGCAGGGCTTCGCCCGCTTCACCCCGCGCGCACGCAGTGCCGTGGTGGCGGCCCAGAACGCCGCGCACCAAGCTCGCCACACCGAGATCACCCCCGATCATCTGGTCCTGGGACTGCTGCACGATCCCGGCGCATTGGCTACCGCGTTGCTCACCGCGCAACAGGTCGACCCGGCAGCCGTTGCTGCCGCCGTCGCCCTTGAGCCCGGCGATGCCGAGCCGCCCGCCCTGATCCCGTTCAACGGCCCAGCACGCAAAGCGCTGGAGTTGACATTCCGCACCGCACTTCGCCTCGGGCACAACTACATCGGCACCGAGCACCTGCTGCTGGCGCTGCTGGAGGCCGAGGATGGCACCGGCCCCCTGCATCGCGCCGGAGTCGACCGGGACCGCGCCGAAGCCGATCTGGCTCACGCGCTGGAGGCGATCACCGCGAACCTGGCTTCCCCCGGTTCGGAAACCACGAACTGACCGCCGAAACCACCCGGTTGCCGAACTGCTTGGCCAAGGCTGCTGCACCCGCGATGCCGATGTGCCATCATGCCCAGAAGCAAACGAAGAGGACATGATGCATCGCTGGATTCTGGCCCTGGTCACTTCTGTCGTCACCGTGTTGGCAGCCTTGGTAGCACCGGCCGCCGGGTACGCCACCCCGACCACCACCGCGGAAGCGCCGATCGGTCGCCTCGGCGACACGCTGCGCATCTCCTACCACGATGAGGCGTTCGGCCCAATCGTCGCCGATGTCACCGTGCACGACGTGGTGCCCAGTGAGATCCCCCCGGGCTGGGGCGCCAACGGCACGCCCCGCTGGCGCAACCAGGGCGGTCCGTGGCGGGCGAACGTGACCGTCCACCCGATCTCGGTGCCCAACCCCTACATCATGGCGGCCTCGGTCACCTTCGACGGTGTCACGCCCGGCGGCGACGCCTACGTGTCCAAGCACACCGACGACCCGACCACCCTCGACGCGGTGCTCACCAACGCCCCCGCGGGCTCCACCGTCGACGGTGGCGTCTACTGGGATGTCTACCGCGGCTTGGTCACCCACGTGGTGATGCTGTCGCGCAACACCGGCTTGCGCCTGGCGCAGTGGAATCTGTGAGCTAGTCGGCTAACGCCCGCTGCTGAGCGCGAGCAGTCGCGAGGTCGCCCGCAGGTACTTCTTGCGGTAACCACCGGCCAGCATCTCGGCGCTGAAGATCTGGTCGAGTTTGGCGCCGGAAGCCACCACCGGGATGCCCGCGTCATACAGGCGATCGGTGAGAGCGACCAACCGCAGCGCCACATTCTGGTCGTCGATGGGGTGCGCACCGGTGAGGAACACCGCGGTGACGCCCTCGATCAGGGTCAGGTAGCGCGACGGATGCATGGTGGCCAGGTGGACACACAGCCCGTCGAAGTCGTCCAGTGTCGCTCCGGGCCGCGCTGCTGCGCGCTGCATGACCTGTTGAGCGGAGGGCGGTTCGGGCGCCGGCGGCAGATCCCGGTGCCGATAGTCGGGACCGTCAACGCGTACCGGAGTGAAAATGCTTGCCAGCGCACTGATCTCGCGCAGAAAGTCCTGCACAGCGAAGCGGCCTTCGCCGAGCTGTTCGGGCAGCGTGTTCGATGTTGCGGCGACAGAGACCCCGCGCGCCACCAATTCAGACAACAGCCGCGACACCAAGGTGGTGTTGCCCGGATCATCGAGTTCGAATTCGTCGATGCACACCACGGTGTAGCCGCCGAGCAATTCGATGCACTCGGTGAAGCCGAACACCCCGGCCAACTGGGTCAGCTCCATGAACGTCGCGAATGCCGTGCCAGGCGCCTGGGCAGCGCCAAGGCTGCTGCCGGTGTCGGTGATGGTGTGGTAGATGGAGGCCAGCAGGTGGGTCTTGCCGACACCGAAACCACCGTCGAGGTAGATACCCACGCCCGGCAACACCTCGCGCTTGCCCAGCAGCTTGCGCCGTCCGGCGCGGCGGGTCAGCGCCTGCGTGCAGAACGCGGTGCACGCGGTCACGGCGGCCGCCTGGCTGGGTTGCGCGGGGTCTGGCCGGTAGCTGGCGAAGCTGGCGCCAGCGAACGTCGGCGGCGGCTTAAGCTGCGCGATCAGTCGTTCCGGGGAGACCGCTGGATGCCGGTCCACCAGGTGGTCGATCGACTCGGCGGCTGGATTGGGCACGCACGAACTGTAGTCACATGGTGCAATCGAGGCCATGTCCGACCTCAGCGCAGACTCGGGATTCACCCTGCTGGGCTCCACGGCGCCCGTCGACGACGCCGAGCTGGGCCGGTTGTACGCCTATCCCGAGACCGACGTACCGCGCGTGTGGGTGCGGGCCAATTTCATCGGCAGCATCGACGGTGGCGCGACGGTGGCCGGCACCTCCGGCGGGCTGGCCGGGTCCGGCGATCGGTCCCTGTTCATGCTGCTGCGGGCGCTGGCCGACATCGTGCTGGTAGGTGCGGGCACGGTGCGAGTGGAGAATTACGGCGGAGCGCGCCTCAGTGTTGCGCAACGACAGGGCCGCCGCGACCGCGGACAGTCCGAAGTACCCCGCCTGGCGATCGTGACCCAGTCCGGCCAATTGGACCGAGACCTGCGGGTCTTCAACGACACCGAGCTGGCGCCGCTGGTGTTGACCTGCTCGGCGGTCGCCGGAGACACCCGGCGACGGCTGGCCGGGTATGCCGAAGTGCTGGACTGCTCGACCGACGACCCCGGACGGGTGGACGAGGTCGCGGTTCTGGCCGCGTTGGCGCAGCGCGAACAGTTCCGGGTCCTCACCGAAGGCGGGCCGACCTTGCTGGGCTCGTTCATCAAGCGCGAGCTGCTCGACGAGCTGTGCCTGACCATGGCCCCCTATCTGGTCGGTGGCCTGGCCCGCCGTATCGCCACCGGTCCGGGCGAGCTGACGACGCCCATGCGCTGTGCGCATCTGCTCGCCGACGAATCCGGCTACCTCTACGGCCGCTACGTCAAAAGCGCGCGCCTATAAGGTGACAGGCATGACCAGCTATTCGAGGTTCGCCCGGGTCGCGGTGGTGACGGCTGCCGCCGTACTGGCCGGGTCCGCGCCCCTGCTGGCCGGTTGCGCGCCCGGGCTGGCCGCCGACCCGCGTTTCGCAACCAACTCCGGCGCCGGCCCCCAGGGGCAACCCGAGTCCACCTCGGACCAGGCCGGACCGCCCGCAGTGGAGGTGCCCAAGAACGACCTACCGTGGCATGACTGCACCGCCCGAGTCTTCGGTGACGCCGCGCTGCCCGCCACGCCCGGGGTACGGCTGGACTGCGCCAGCTACGACGCAGACGTCGACCCACTCGGCGGTGGTTCCGGGGCGATCAGCATCGGGGTGGTGCGGGCCCGATCCGTACAGACCCCGGGCGACGCCGGCCCCGTGGTGTTCACCACCGGCTGGGATCTGCCGTCGTCGCTACAGCTGCCGATCTGGCTGGCACGGGCCGGCGCGGACGTGCTCAAGAGCCACCCGATCGTGGCCGTGGACCGGCGCGGCACCGGGATGTCGAGCCCGGTGGACTGCCGCGATCGTAGCCAGCGCGACGAAATGTGGAACCAGGCGCAATTCGCCCCCGGTGACGACCCAGTGGCCAGTCTGGGCACGGTCACTCAGGAGGCCACCACCGACTGCACCGACTCCATCTCGCCGGGCGAGTCGTCCTACGACAACACCCATGCCGCGACCGATCTCGAACGGCTGCGCAGCATCTGGGACATCCCGGCGCTGTCGCTAATCGGTATCGGCAACGGAGCTCAAGTCGCCCTGGCCTACGCCGGATCTCATCCGGGGAAGGTGGCCCGGCTGGCACTGGACTCCCCCATCCCGCTGGGAGCCGCCGCCGAATCCGCCGCCGAGGAACGAGTCAAGGGCCAACAGGCGGCCTTCGAGGCGTTCGCCGCGCAGTGCGTCGCGGTGAACTGTGCGCTGGGCCCGGATCCGAAGGGCGCTGTCAACGCGGTGCTGGACGCCGCCCGCTCCGGGCATGGGCCGGGCGGCGCCTCGGTGGCCGCGGTCACCAATGCGATCGTCACAGCCCTGGGCTATCCCACCGGCGATCGCGTCAACACCACCAACGAGTTGGCCAGGGCGCTGGCCTCGGCCAATTCCGGCGACGTCAATCTGTTGAACAATTTGATCAACCGGGCCCAAGGCACCAGCGGCAGTGACGGCCGGTTCGTCAACTCATGCGCCGACGCGCTCAACCGGCCTACGCCAGACCGGGTCCGGGAGCTGGTAGTCGCCTGGGGCAAGGAATACCCGCAGTTCGGCACGGTCGGTGCGCTGGACATGGCGCAGTGCCTGAGCTGGCCCAGCAGCAGCACCCCGGATCTGCCGAAGGAACTCAAGATCGATGTGCTGCTGCTGGGAGTGCAAAACGACCCGATCGTCGGTGAGGAGGGCGTGGCGGCCACCGCCGCGGCCGTCATCAACGCCGGGGCGGCCAGCAAGCGGGTGATGTGGCAGGGCATCGGGCATGGCGCCGCGGTGTATTCGTCGTGCACGCTGCCGCCGCTGATCGGCTACCTCGACAGCGGCAAGTTGCCCGACACCGACGTCTACTGCCCGGCCTGACCCAGCCTGATCCGGACTCTCAGGACCGGTCCGGGGTACGGTTCGCTGGTGACGGCGACCGACTCCTTGATGAACCGCGTGGGCACCGCCCTGCTGGCCGCGTTCCGGCCCCCCACGTCCCCACCAAGCACCGCAACCGTGCTGCGGTCGGTGCTCTGGCCGGTGGCCATCATGTCGTTGATCCATCGCGCCATCGTGCTGCCTCTGAACGGCAACATCACCGATGACTTCAAACCGGTGTACCGGGCGGTGCTGAACTTCCGGCAGGGCCTGGACATCTACAACGAACACTTCGACTATGTCGATCCGCACTACTTGTACTCCCCCGGCGGCACTCTGCTGATGTCGCCGTTCGGGTACCTGCCGGAGACCCTGTCGCGGTATGTGTTCATCGCGACCAACACGATCGCGATCGTGCTCGCCGCCTACCTGCTGCTGCGGATGTTCGGATTCGGGCTGAGCTCGGTCGCGGCGCCGGCCCTGCTGGCGGCGATGTTCCTCACCGAAAGCGTGAGCAGCACACTGGTGTTCACCAACATCAACGGCGTGATCCTGCTGGCCGAAGTGTTGTTCTTACGTTGGCTACTCGACGGCCGAGAGAGCCGCCAGTGGTGGGCCGGTGTCGCCATCGGCTTGACCATTGTGGTCAAGCCGGTGCTGATACCGCTGCTGCTGCTGCCGCTGCTGAGCCGGCAGTGGCGGCCGTTCGTCGGGGCGATCGCGGTACCGGTGCTGTTCAACGTGGTGGCCTTCCCGCTGGCCAGCGACCCGAACAGCTACTTCACCCAGACGGTGCCCTACATCATGGGCACCCGCGACTACTTCAACTCCTCGATCCTGGGCAACGGGGTGTTCTTCGGCCTGCCCTCGGGTCTGATCCTGTTCATGCGAGTGCTGTTCACCGTGTTGGCTGCCGTCAGCCTGTGGCTGCTCTACCGCTACTACCGCACCCGCGACCCCCGATTCTGGATGCTGACCTCCTCGGGTGTGCTATTGACCGCGTCGTTCCTGGTGCTGTCGCTGGGCCAGGGCTACTACTCGATCGTGCTGTTCCCGTTCCTGATGACCGTGGTGCTGCCGAACTCGGTGCTGCGCAACTGGCCGGCATGGCTGGGGGTCTACGGGTTCATGACCCTAGACAAGTGGCTGATCTTCCGGTGGATGAACATCGGGCGGCCACTGGACTACCTCAAGATCACCTACGGCTGGTCACTGCTGCTGATCGTGATCTGCACGGTGCTGTGTTACCGCTATCTGGACGCCAAGGAGCAGGGCCGCCTGGGCGAAGGCATCGATCCGGCATGGCTGACGGCAGAACAGCCGAAAGCTACCGTGGAGGCATGACCTCTCCCAAGGTATCGCTCACCGACGACGAATGGCGCGCGAAACTAACCCCCGAAGAGTTCGCGGTGCTGCGGCGCGCCGGCACCGAGCCGCCCAACATCGGCGAGTACACCGACACCACCACCGAAGGCATCTATGAGTGCCGGGCGTGTGGCGCCGAATTGTTCCGCAGCACAGAGAAATTCCACTCGCACTGCGGCTGGCCGTCGTTCTTCGACCCGGCCGACTCCGACGCGGTGATCCTGCGCTCGGATGACTCACTGGGGATGCGGCGCACCGAGGTGCTGTGCGCCTCCTGCCACAGCCATTTGGGCCACGTGTTCACCGGCGAGGGCTACCCCACCCCCACCGACCAGCGCTACTGCATAAACAGCATCTGTCTGCGGTTGGTACCGCCCTCGTAGCGGGCTGTCTTCGGGCGCTTACCAATGCCCGGTGAAGATGTCCTCGAGGATGTTGTAGGCCTGCAGCGGAACCTGCCCCAGCGACGCCGCGATGTTCTCGACGCCGTCGAACAACGCGTTGCCGATCGCGGTGGTGTCCCCGGACAGGATCGCTTCGAAAACGTCGTGGGACGCCAGCTGCGGCGGCAGAACCAGATCGCGCCAGAGCAGGAATCCGTCACCCAGCAGGCCCATGTCGGTAGAAACGGGCTGGCCGGCCCAGTTGACCAGCGTCCAGCCGTCCTCGGGGTTGCCGCTGAGTTCAACAATCCCAGCGTTGGGCAGCGGCTGCGGCACACCGGTCGAGGAGACGTCGAACAGGCCCTTGAGCAGCACTTCGACGTCGGGGTTCTTGACCGTGTTCATCACCCAGATCATCGTGACCGCGGAGCTGCTGAACACGGCCTCGTTGATCTGGCCGTTGTCGCCGATCACCGGGTTGTCCAACGCATGGTTGTAGACCGCATTGATGGCTTCGTTGTACTTGTCGAGCACGATCAAGCCGTTGTAGTCCAGCGCGCCGGGGATGGGCAGCACCGACGGCAGCGCCAGCGTCCACAGCGCGCTGGACAGGGCATACAAGATCCCGGCCGGGCTGAGATTGGGCAAGTCGGAGTAGAGGCCGCCGTCGACTTCGGTCAGCCCATTAAGAATTCCGATGTCGTCGTGGGAGATCCCCATCAGATCGGCGAACGGGTAAGCGGTTTCCTGCGAGTCGGTGTCGGGTCCGGAGAAGATTCCGGCGACCTTGCCCAGACCGATCGCATCGAGGAGTTTCTGCGCGGTGTCGAGCGCTTCCTGCTCACCCTTGTCGCTGATTCCAGCCCCGGGGAAGCTCGGGGCGAACGTGACCCGCTCGTTGCCCGGCGGGGCATCCTCGGCGTGCCGCACGATGTCCATGACGATGTCCTGAGCAGCCAGCAGAATGTCGGCGAACTGGACGGTGGGCAGCTGGACTGCCGCCGGATTCGCGGCGATCAGTCCGGCGGTCAACAGCGCAGTGCCGGCGGCAGAGAAGCGGTGCGTCGAGGCGCGCGACGAGGTGGGACCGGGCATAGCTCGACACCTTCCGAAAGGATCTAGCCAAGGCATAGCCTTAGAAAATGCTTAACGTTCCAGAAGGTATCACCATGCTTGCTATCTAGACAAGATGGCGACGGGTGTCGCATCGACTGTTACGGCAGCGAAGCCACCAGTTGCTCGACCTCGACCCGGGGGCCGGTGAAGAACGGGGTTTCCTCCCGGGCATGCAACCGGGCCTCGGTGTTGCGCAGGTCGCGCATCAGGTCGACGATCCGGTCGAGTTCGGGCGCCTCGAACGCCAGAATCCACTCGTAGTCACCGAGCGCGAACGCGGGCACGGTGTTGGCGCGCACATCCTTGTACTCGCGGGCCGCCATGCCGTGCTCGGCCAGCATCCTGCGGCGGTCTTCTTCGGGCAGGACGTACCACTCGAGCGACCGCACGAAGGGGTATACGCAGACGTAGGCACCTGCGGGTTCACCGGCGATGAACGCCGGGACGTGACTCCGGTTGAACTCGGCCGGCCGGTGCAACGCCACGCTGCTCCACACCGGCTCGCAGACCCGGCCCAGTGCGGTGCGGCGGAACCCGGCGTAGGTGGCCTGCAGATCTTCGATGCGCTCGGCGTGAGTCCAGATCATGAAGTCGGCGTCGGCGCGCAGGCCGGCGACGTCGTACACCCCGCGGACCACCACGCCGCGCTCTTCCTGCTGCTTCAAGAAGGTGGCGACCTGGTCGGCGATCGCCTCGCGGGTCTCGGTACCTGCGTCGAGTCCACCCGGATTCACCGAGAACACCGAGAACATCACGTAGCGGAGGGTGGAGTTCAGCTTGTCGTAGTCGAGGTGCGCCATGGCCCATATGCTGCCACGATGCGCTGTGAAGGTCGCTAGGGCGCCGGGGTGGCGCTGATCACCGCTGCCACGGCCCGGTCGGCCGCGGCGATGCAGGCCGGTACCCCGATGCCGTCGAGGTAATTGCCGGCGACGGCCACGGTCGGTGGCAGCGCGGCGCGCAGTCCGGTTACCAGGGCGGCGTGTCCGGGCCGATATTGCGGCATCGCCGCAGGCCAGCGCTGAACGCGCACGTCGATGGGGTCCACCGTGACGCCGAAGACGGCCTCCAGGTCCTGCATCGACCACGCCACCAGCTCCGCGTCGGAGGCGCTGGTGCGGGGGTCGCCGAACCGACCGAACGACAAGCGCAGCACCTCGACCCTGCCGCCGTACCCCCGGTCGCCCCATTTCCGCGACGTCAGGGTAATCGCCTTGGCGTGCAGCCGTTCCCCGGTGGCAACCAGTACGCCGGAGTTGTTCGGGAACGCCGCACCGGCGGGTACCGCCATTGCCACCACCACCGACGATGCGTTGCCGATCCGGCTGGCCGCTGCCGCGGCACGCGGCGCGAAGCCGGTGGCCAGCCGGGCCAGCACGGGGGCGGGCACCGCGACCACCACCCGGTCGGCGCGATGATGGCCGCCACTGGCGTCTCGTAACAGCCATCCGTCGCCGGCCGGGTCGATCTGGGTCACCGCCGACTGCACCCAGCGCGGCCTGGCGCTGCGCACCAGCGCGTTCACCAGCACCTGATACCCGCCCGTGATCGCGCCGAACACCGGCGCACCGGTGGTCGTGGGCAGTGCCCGCCGCACGGCCTCGGTCAGGCTGGATGCGCCTTCATCGAGCAGGGTGGCCAGGCCCGGGACCGCCGAGCGCAGTCCGACGGTTGCCGCCGAACCCGCGTACACCCCGCCGATCAGCGGATCCACCGAGCAGGCGACCACCTGTGCCCCGAAACGGTCGGCCACCAGTGCTCCCAGCGCCGGATCGCTGCCTAGTTCGAACGCCAACGGGCGGCTGGGTTCGCCGGCGATCCGGGCGAGGGTCTCGTTGTCGACCAGCCCGGCCATCGACTCCGGCGAGGACGGAATCCCGCTGAGGGTGTCCGCCGGCAGCCGGTGCAGCAGCCGGCGGCTGTACAGCAACGGCCGCACTCCGGTGGTACCGCGCTGCCGATCGGCCAAACCCAGCTCGGCCAACAGGGCCGGGACCTCGGGCCGCCGGGCGACGAACGCCTCAGCACCTACGTCCACCCCGATCCCGCCCAGGGTCTCGGTGCGCAACAGCCCGCCGAGCCGATCGGCCGGATCGAAGATGGTGATGTCGACTGCGTCACCGAGTGTCGCCCGCAGGCGGTGGGCGGCGGCCAGACCGGAGATTCCGCCCCCGACGACGCAGTACGACGTGGTCACAATGAATGAACCAGCGATACCAGGTCGGTCAGCACCCCGGGGTCGGTTTCCGGCAGTACGCCGTGTCCGAGGTTGAACACGTGCCCGGACGCTCCGGCAGCAACCGCGGCACGGCCGTCGGCTACGACGGCCGTGGCGGCACGCTCCACGGCCGGCCAGCCCGCCAGCAGCACCGCCGGGTCCAGGTTGCCCTGCAAGGCCCGACCGGCGCCCACCCGGGCTGCGGCGTCGGTCAGCGAGGTACGCCAGTCCACCCCGACGACCGTGGCTCCGGTGGCCGCCATCTCACCCAACAGCTCGCCGGTCTGCACGCCGAAGTGCGTCATCGGCACCTCCCGGTCGGCGAGTGTGGCGAACACCCGGGCACTGTGCGGCGCCACGAAGCGCCGGTAGTCGGCCAGGCACAGCGTTCCGGCCCAAGAATCGAACAACTGAATGGCGTCCACACCGTGGTCGAGTTGCACCGTCAGAAACGCAATGGTCAGGTCCGTGAGCCGCGTCATCAATTCATGCCAGGTGTTTGGGTCGGCCAGCATCATCGCCTTGGTGCGGGCATGGGTCCGGCTGGGCCCGCCCTCGACCAGGTAGGAGGCCATGGTGAACGGGGCGCCGGCGAAGCCGATCAGCGGCACCGTTCCGAGCGCGTCCACCAGCAGCGATACCGCTGCTGCTACGGCGGTCACCTGCTGCGGGTCCAACGGCCGCAGGGCGGCGACGTCACTCGCGTTACGTACCGGGTTGCCGATCACCGGTCCGACATCGGGGACGATGTCCAGATCCACCCCGGCGCCGCGCAGCGGAACCACGATGTCGGAAAACAGGATCGCCGCGTCGACGTCATGGCGGCGCACCGGCTGCAGCGTGATCTCGCAGACCAGTTCGGGGTCAAAGCAGGCAGCGAGCATGCTGTGCTCGGCGCGCAGCTCACGGTATTCCGGCAGGGATCGGCCGGCCTGGCGCATGAACCAGACCGGCATCCGGTTGGGTTGCTGGCCGTTAGCGGCGGCCAGGTACGGGGAATCAGGCAGTTCACGACGGGCACTCATCGCGCTCAATGCTGCCACGCCCGCTCAGGGCAGGCCGAATCGTGCCGTTTCCTGCGGCGGTCCCGGCTTCCCCTCACCTCCGCCGCCCCTCCGGGCCACCTCCGGCGCGCCTCGCCGAACCGAGCCGTCTCCTACGGCGGTCCCGGCTTCCCCTCACCTCCGCCGCCCCTCCGGGCCAGCTCCGGCGAGCCTCGCCGAACCGCCTATTCGGCGCGCCTGTCTACGCCGACCGGCGCCGGGGGTTAGCGTGAGATTCGGTGACCCGCGTCGCGGCGGTGCGCAACAGAACCTGGTGTGCCGGCCGCTGGCGACGCGGCGCACAGCAATCAGTTAAGGAGCGGCACCAGTGACATCAGCCGAGCCTGCCCCCTTTCGGGAAGCGGTGGCAACGATGCACGCCGCGACCGTGCGGTCGGAGATCGAGTTGGGCCCGATCCGGCCACCGCAGCGCCTGGCGCCCTACAGCTATGCGCTGGGCGCCGAGGTCAAGCATCCCGAGACCGACTTCGTCCCGGAAGACTCCGACGGCGATGCCTTCGGCCGGTTGATCCTGCTGTATGACCCCGACGGCACCGACGCCTGGGACGGCACCATGCGGATGGTGGCCTTCATTCAGGCCGACCTGGACCCGCACGAGGCGATCGACCCGCTGCTGCCCGAGGTCGCCTGGAGTTGGCTCGTCGAGGCGCTGGGCGCCCGCACCGAACACGTCACCGCATTGGGTGGGACCGTCACCGCCACCACGTCAGTTCGGTACGGCGACATCTCCGGCCCGCCGCGGGGTCACCAGCTGGAGCTGCGCGCGTCGTGGACCGCGACCACCCCGGAGCTGGGCACACATGTCCAGGCCTTCTGCGAGGTGCTGGAACACGCCGCGGGCCTACCGCCGGTCGGGATCACCGATCTGAGCTCGCGAACCCGCGTCTGAAGATGTCCGAGCAGAACACCGAACCGGCCGTCACCGAAGAGCCCGAGCCGACACCGCTGCCGCATCCTGCCGACGGGGTGCCGGAGGTGTCGGTCACCGGCAGGCAGATCGGTGCCGCCGCCGACCTGCTGGCAGGCGGTCACGGCCCGTTCGCCGTGGATGCCGAGCGGGCGTCGGGCTTCCGTTACTCCAACCGGGCCTACCTCATCCAGATCCGTCGAGCGGGTGCCGGTACGGTGCTGATCGATCCGGTCGGCGCCGGCGAGGATCCCGCTGCCCTGCTGCGCCCAGTCGCCGAGGTGCTCGACGACGACGAGTGGATTCTGCACGCCGCCGACCAAGACCTGGCCTGCTTGGCCGAGGTCGGCATGTGGCCCAAGGCGCTGTACGACACCGAACTGGCCGGGCGGCTGGCCGGCTTCGACCGGGTCAACCTGGCCGCGATGGTGCAGCGACTGTTGGGACTGGGCCTGGCCAAGGGCCACGGCGCCGCCGACTGGTCGAAGCGACCGCTGCCTGCCGATTGGCTCAACTATGCGGCGCTCGACGTCGAGGTGCTCATCGAACTGCGCCAGGCGGTCGCTGAAGTGCTGGCCGAGCAGGGCAAAACCGACTGGGCGGCACAGGAGTTCAATCACGTCCGGGTGACCGACTTCACCACCACGACACGCCGGGACCGCTGGCGGCGTACATCGGGCATTCACAAGGTCCGCGATCGGCGCGGCCTGGCCGCCGTCCGAGAGCTTTGGACGGTCCGCGACCAGATCGCTGCGCGCCGTGACATCGCGCCCGGACGCATCCTGCCCGACTCGGCGATCATCGCTGCGGCCGTCGCCAACCCCACCACCGTCGCAGAGCTGCTTGCCCTGCCGGTGTTCGGCGGACCCAAACAACGTCGCAGCGCGGCGACCTGGCTGGCCGCGCTGGCCGCGGCACGCGACAACCCCGAGCCGCTGGAAGCCAGCGAATCCGCCAGCGGCCCACCGCCGCCATCGCGCTGGGCGCGGCGCAAGCCCGAGGCCGCCGCACGACTGGAGGCCGCCCGCGCCGCGCTGGGTGCCGTATCCGAGCAGGTGCACGTGCCGACCGAGAACCTGATCACCCCCGAACTGGTGCGCCGGCTGTGCTGGGATTGGAAACCGGTGGCATCGGGCGCAGCAGAGGTGATCGAGGAGTTCTTGGTCGCCGGCGGCGCACGTCCCTGGCAGCGTGAGCTGACGGTGTCGGTGCTGGCGCAAGCTCTCGGCCACGCCTAGCCGGGCTACCGGGTGCTCAGCACAGCTGTTGCTAGACTGCCGAGGGAGCAGCCGTATTCAGTGTTCGGCCAGCGCTTCTCACGTCACGCTAACCGTGGACGCGAACCGTCAAGGACTTCCCATGGTTGATTTTTCTGGGAGGACCTCGTGTCACCGGCCTTTCGTCGCATCGTCTACGTCATCAGCTACGAGCTTGTCGCCGTTGCGCTGACCACTGTCGGACTGACCGTGCTGGGGTTCGGCGGCGGCAGTTCAGGTGCCGTGGCAGTAGCAGCATCAACAGTCGCGGTGGTGTGGAACTACGTTTGGACCACCGTGTTCGAGGCATGGGAGCGCCGGCAGGACTGCGCGACCCGCACGGTGGGCCGCCGGATCGTGCACGCCATCGGCTTCGAAGGTGGCCTGGTGGTGCTGCTGTTGCCGATCGTCGCCTGGACCCTCAAGGTTTCCCTGCTGCAGGCTTTGAGCCTCGAGGCCGGACTACTGGCCTTCTTCCTCGTTTACACGTTCGTGTTCGCGTGGTTGTTCGACATGATCTGGCCGCCCGTCCGGGCGCGAACTGGTCCAGCCGCTCGCTGACACCTCGTCGACGCAGTTGCAGGCGCCCATCGCCGCCACCCAGCCGGTGATCTGGCGGGCCACATCCTGGGCGGTCAGACCGACCTCGGCCAGCAGCTGCCCGCGCGAGGCGTGGTCGTAGAAACGCTGCGGCAGCCCCACGTCGCGGCAGGGCACGTCGATGTCGGCGCGCCGCAGCGCCGCCGAGACCGCCGAGCCGATACCGCCGGCCACGCCGTTGTCCTCGCAGGTGACCACCAGCTTGTGTGCGCCGGCCATCTCGACGAGCACCTCCGGCACCGGAAGCACCCACCGCGGGTCAATGACCGTCACCCCGATGCCCTGGTTGTGCAGCCGGTCGGCCACCGCCAACGCCATGGGCGCGAACGCGCCGACCGCGACCAGCAGGACGTCTTGCGGCAACCCGTCGGCCGGGACCGCCAGCAGGTCCACCCCAGCGCGCCGCTCGATGGCGGGAATGTCTTCGCCCACATCCCCTTTGGGGAATCGCAATGCGGTGGGCCCGTCATGGATGTCGAGCGCTTCGCCGAGCTCTTCGCGCAGCCGGATGCCGTCGCGAGGTGCGGCCACCCGGATTCCGGGCACGATCCCCAGCACCGACAGATCCCACATGCCGTTATGACTGGCGCCGTCGGGCCCGGTGATCCCGGACCGGTCCAACACCAGCGTCACCGGCAGCTTGTGCAGCGCGACGTCCATCACGAGCTGGTCGAAGGCACGGTTGAGGAACGTCGAATACACCGCCACCACCGGGTGCAGGCCACCCATAGCCAGGCCGGCCGCGGACGTCATCGCATGTTGCTCGGCGATTCCGACGTCGAACATCCGATCAGGAAAGCGCTGTCCGAACGGCGCGAGCCCCGTGGGGCCCGGCATCGCGGCGGTGATGGCGACGACATCACGGCGCTTGGTGCCGTACTCGATGAGCGCGTCGGAGAACACCGCCGTCCAGCCGCGTCCGGCGGTTTCGGTGGCGTTGCCCGTCAGCGGGTCGATCACCCCGCAGGCGTGCATCTGCTCGGCCTCGTCGTTCTCGGCCGGGCCGTAGCCCTTGCCCTTTTGGGTGACCACGTGCACGATCACCGGCCCGCCGAAGCCCCGTGCGCGGCGCAGCGCGGATTCCACCGCGGCCTCGTCATGACCGTCGATCGGGCCCAGGTATTTCAGGCCGAGGTCGGTGAAGAGCGCCTGCGGCGCCAGTGCATCTTTGAGCCCCGCTTTGAAGCTGTGGATCACCTGGTAGCCGAGTTCCCCGACGACCGGCACCCCGCGGATCGCCGTGCGGCCTCGCTCCAGCAGGCGCTCGTAGGCGGGCTGCAGCCGCAGTGCGGCCAGGTGGTCGGCGAAGCCACCGATGGTGGGCGCGTAGCTACGGCCGTTGTCATTGACCACGACCACCACCGGGCGGTTGCCTGCGGCGATGTTGTTGAGCGCCTCCCAGCACATCCCGCCGGTCAGGGCGCCGTCACCGACGACGGCCACCACGTGCCGGTTGCGGTGTCCGGTGAGCTCGAAGGCTTTGGCCAGGCCGTCGGCGTAGGACAGCGCCGAGCTGGCGTGGCTGGACTCCACCCAGTCGTGCTCGCTCTCGGCGCGCGACGGGTAACCCGACAGCCCGCCCTTCTTGCGCAGGGTGTCGAAGTCGCGGCTGCGTCCGGTCAGCATCTTGTGCACGTAGGCCTGATGCCCGGTGTCGAAGATGATCGGGTCGTGCGGGGAGTCGAACACCCGGTGCAGCGCCAACGTCAGCTCCACCACACCCAGGTTGGGGCCCAGATGCCCGCCGGTCGCGGCGACCTTGTGGATCAGGAACTCGCGGATTTCCGCCGCCAGATCGGTCAGCTGAGCCTGCGTGAGGTGCTGCAGATCGGCGGGGCCGCGGATCCCTTCAAGCATCGGGCCAGTCTACGCATGGCCGCGGGCACCCACCGTATCGTCGTCGTGTGCAGGCCGAACAGATCGCCGAAGAATTCCCGGTGGTGGCTATCGACTCCGACGCGCTGGCCGCCGCCAGGTTATTGGCGGAGCATCGGTTGCCCGGCATCGTCGTCACCGACGCGGCCGGCAAGCCGTACGCGGTGCTGCCGGCCTCCCAGGTGGTGCGCTTCATCGTGCCGGGCTACGTCCAGGACGACCCCTCGCTGGCGGGCGTACTGAGCGAGACCGTGGCGGACCGCTCGGCCGAGAAGCTTCGCGGCAAGACGGTGCGTGACGTGCTGCCCGAACACCTACGAGACGTGCCGGCCGCCGACGCCGACGCGACCGTGATCGAAGTGGCCGCCATGATGGCCCGACTGCACAGCCCCTTGATTGCCGTCGTCAAGGACGGTGAGCTGCACGGGGTCATCACCGCGTCGCGGTTGCTTGCCGCGGCGCTGAGAGTCTGACCCGCTGATGGCATTCATTGCGGTCGCGGTGTTTCTGACCGCGTACGCGTTCATCGCCGCCGACCGGGTCAACAAGACGGTGGTAGCGCTGGCCGGCGCGGCGGCAGTCGTCATCCTGCCGGTCATTTCGTCCGATGACATCTTCTATTCCCGTGCGACCGGTATCGACTGGGACGTCATCTTCCTGCTGCTGGGCATGATGATCATTGTCAGCGTGCTGCGCCAGACCGGCGTTTTCGAGTACATCGCCATCTGGGCAGCCAAGCGCGCCAAGGGTTCCCCGCTACGGATCATGATCCTGCTGGTGCTGGTGACCGCGGTGGCCTCAGCGTTGCTGGACAACGTCACCACTGTGCTGCTGATCGCCCCGGTCACGCTGCTGGTCTGTGACCGTCTCGACATCAGTGCCGCACCGTTTCTGATGGCCGAGGTGTTCGCATCCAACATCGGCGGCGCCGCAACCCTGGTCGGTGATCCACCCAACATCATCATCGCCAGCCGAGGAGGATTGACGTTCAATTCCTTCCTGCTGAACCTGGCGCCTATCGTCGCCATCGTCATCGCCGCGTTCATTGCCATGTTGCCCCGTCTATTTCCCGGGTCGTTCGCCGTCGACGCCGAGCGGGTCGCCGACGTGATGGCACTGGAGGAGGGTGAGGCAATCCGCGATCGCGGCCTGCTGATCAAGTGTGGACTGGTGCTCGTCGCGGTGTTCGCCGCATTCATCGGGCATTCGGCGCTACATCTCGAGCCATCGGTGGTCGCCCTGCTCGGTGCCGGGGTCTTGATCCTGACCTCCGGTCTGGAGCGCTCGGATTATCTGTCCGGGGTCGAGTGGGAAACGCTGTTGTTCTTCGCCGGACTGTTCGTGATGGTTGGCGCCCTGGTAGATACCGGCGTGATCGCCGCCCTCGCCAAAGCTGCCACCGCGGTTACCAGCGGCAATGCACTATTGACCACGATGGGCATCTTGGGGGTGTCCGCGCCGGTGTCCGGGATCATCGACAACATCCCCTACGTGGCAACCATGACGCCGATCGTGGCCGAGCTGAGCACCACCTTGCCCAACAACTCGCACCCCGACGCGCTGTGGTGGGCGCTGGCACTGGGTGCTGACTTCGGTGGCAACCTGACCGCCGTCGGAGCCAGCGCCAACGTGGTGATGCTCGGAATCGCCCGCCGGGCAGACAATCCCATCTCATTCTGGGAATTCACCCGCAAGGGCATTGTGGTCACCGCCGTCTCGGTCGCGCTGACGGCAGTGTATCTGTGGTTGCGCTACTTCGTATTTGGCTGACTCGCACTGCGCGCGCCCCGCCTCGCTCCACCGAGACCGACGTTTTGCAGAAAAAGTGCGAGAAGTCGGCTGTAGAACGTCGGTTTCGAGGTGGGTTTCCAGCGATACCTCGGGTGTTCTTGGGGATGAATCGGCGATCCAGCGGTATCGCGACTGCCAGGTTGTAGACAACCCTGCCGAGTAGATACGGCGACCACACACCGTGGTGGCCGGCCACCCAGCATGCCTTGACCGCCCAGTAAGGCGGCAACACCCCGAACGCCAGATTCCAGCCCGAGTCGATGAACCACGGCAGGCACGCTGGCGCGAGCAGTCAGCGGGTCAGCAGCGCGACGCACTCCACGTGGTGGGTCAGCGGGAACGCGTCGAACACCCGGATCTGCTCCACGGCATACCCCTGGGAACGGTACAAACCGATGTCTCGAGCGAAAGACGCTGCCTCGCAACCGATGTGCACAATGCGCGGTACGCCGGCGGCGGCCAGCGCCTCGATCACCTCCCGCCCGGCGCCAGCACGCGGCGGGTCCAGCACCGCGACGTCGGCGCGACAGGGCGCATCGCTCAACACCCTTCGCACCGAATCGGTGCGCACCGATACCTGCGGTAGGTCAGCCAGCGCAGCGCGCGCGGCGCCGGTCGCGGCCCGTGACGTGTCGGCACTGATCACCCGGCCCGACTCCCCCACCGTCTGGGCCAGCGCCGCGGCGAAAATCCCGGCCCCGCCGTAAAGATCCCAGGCGGTCATTCCGGTGTCGGCCTGCGCCCACTGGCCGACCAGCGCGCTGTAGAGCGCGGCCGCCCGGCGATGCGCCTGCCAGAACGACGTCACCGGAATCTGCCAACGCCGGCGGCCCACCCACTGGGTGGCGTGGTAGTCGCCCTCCATGACTTGGGGACGGTGACCGCGCCCGGTGCTCACCACATGCCGGACACCGTCGTCGTCGGCCACCACGTGCAGGTGATCGCCGGGCCGCCAGGACTGTTCGGCCAGTCCCTTGATCATTCCGGCCGGCAGCTGCCCGCATTGCAGGTCGGTGACCAGCTCATCACTGTGATACCGGTGGAATCCGGCCCGGCCGTCGGCACCGACGTCCAAGCGGACCCGGGTGCGCCAACCGGTCGGGCCGTCGTCACCGA
The DNA here is from genome assembly GCA_024758765.1 of Mycobacterium sp. SVM_VP21. NCBI lineage: Bacteria > Bacillati > Actinomycetota > Actinomycetes > Mycobacteriales > Mycobacteriaceae > Mycobacterium > Mycobacterium cavoris. The sequence continues at coordinate 2,724,938 of CP101406.1, read as the reverse complement.
CCGGTTCGGCAGAACCCTCCCACTCGTGGCCGCCGAGCCTCGCCAGCTGATTGGACACCACCGCACCCTTGAGCTCGCGTGCCACGCCCGGATCGGCGAACGCCAGGTCGCAGCAGCCGGCGCCGTCGGCCCCGGCGATCGGGCACAGCGAGTCGATCCGGCCGGCCGCGGGTTCGAGCACCTCAACACATTCACCGTGCCAATACGAGCCCCGCTCGGCGGTGATCCGCACCCGCACCTGCTCACCGGGCAGCGCATAGCGCACGAAAACGACCCGACCGTCGTGGCGCGCCACACAGCTGCCGCCGTTCGCCGGTGCCCCGGTCGTCAAGACCAATTCCTGGTCGATCACTCTAAGAAGCCTCTCCGGGTGTCGCCGGGCGCGTGATGCGGCTCCAAGACTTTGCGCCGCTCCGAGGAGTTCAGCTGCCAGGGCACCGAGGTAACCATGACCTGCGGCATGAACAACAGCCGGGTCTTGAGTCGCAGCGCGCTTTGGTTGTGGAGCAGCTGCTCCCACCAGTGGCCCACCACGTATTCGGGGATGTAAACAGTCACCACGGTGCGCGGCGACTCCTTACTGATGCGTTTGACGTAATCGAGCACCGGTCGGGTGACCTCACGGTACGGCGATGCAATCACCTTGAGCGGGACGGTGATCTCGCTATCTTCCCATTCGCGCACCAGGGCGCGGGTTTCGGTGTCATCGACGTTGACCGTGATCGCCTCCAGCGCGTCCGGGCGCGTCGCCCTCGCGTAGGCCAGCGCGCGACGGGTCGGCAGATGCAGCTTGGACACCAGGACCAGGGCGTGGTTGCGGCTGGGCAGCACCGCCTGGTCGTCCAGCGCAGCCGACTGCTCGGCCAACTCCTGACTCACGGTGTCGTAGTGCCGGCGGATCATCTTCATCACAAGGAACAGCACCGACATCGCGACGATCGCAATCCAGGCGCCGGCCACAAACTTGGTGGCGATCACCACGATCAACACCACCCCGGTAGCCACGAATCCGATGGTGTTGACCACCCGGGAACGCATCATCTTGACCCGGGCCGCACGGTCGATTTCGTTACGCAGCAACCGATTCCAGTGCCGCACCATACCGATCTGACTGAGCGTGAAGGAGACGAACACTCCGACGATGTAGAGCTGGATCAGCGCGGTCACCTCTGCCCCGAACGCCACGATGAAGGCGATGGCCACCAGGGCGAGGAACACGATGCCGTTGGAGAACGCCAGCCGGTCGCCGCGGGTGTGCAGCTGGCGCGGCAGGTAGCGGTCCTGCGCCAGGATCGAACCCAGCACCGGGAAACCGTTGAACGCGGTGTTGGCGGCCAGCGCCAGGATTAGCGCCGTCACTCCGGCGATGATCCACAGGCCGGGCGGAAAGCCCCGGAACACCGTCTCGGCCAGCTGAGCCAGCAAGGTCTTCTGGTCGTAGTCCGCCGGCGCCCCGATGAGCTGTTCATGCGGGCGCGCAGCGATCTTCACCCCGGTCTGGCGGGCCAGCACGATGATGCCCATCATCAGTGTCACCGCGATCACACCCAGCATCAGCAGCGTGTTGGCCGCGTTGCGCGACTTCGGTTTGCGGAAGGCCGGCACACCGTTGCTGATCGCCTCCACCCCGGTCAGAGCGGCACATCCCGACGAGAACGATTTCGCCACCAGGAACACCAGGGCCACCCCGACCATCTCGCCCTGGGTGGAGTGGATTTTGAACTCGGCCGACTCGGCTTGCAATGGGTTGCCCATCACAAAGATCTGGAACAGCCCCCACCCCAGCATGGCGAAGACCCCGATCATGAACGCATATGTCGGAATGGCGAACGCGGTACCCGATTCTCGGATGCCCCGCAGATTCGCTGCCGCCACCACGATCACAGTCCCGACTGCGAACGCCACCTTGTGATCGGCGATGAACGGTATCGCCGAGCCGATGTTGGCGATCCCCGATGAGATCGAGACCGCAACCGTCAGAACGTAATCCACCATCAACGCGCTGGCCACGGTCAGGCCCGCGGTTGCACCCAGATTGGTGGTGACCACCTCGTAGTCGCCGCCGCCGGAAGGATAGGCGTGCACATTCTGGCGGTAAGAGGCCACCACGGTGATGAACACGAAGGCGACAGCCAGGCCTACCCACAGCGTCATCCGATAGGCCGCCAGACCCGCCACCGACAACACCAGAAAGACTTCTTCGGGTCCGTAGGCCACCGAGGACAGCGCATCGGACGCGAATACCGGCAGGGCGATGCGCTTGGGCAGCAGCGTGTGGCTTAGCCGATCGCTGCGAAAGGGCCGGCCTAGAACCAGGCGCCGCGCAGCGGTGGAAATCTTCGACACGAGAGCCAAGGGTAAGCCAGGCAGGCACTGGCGGTAGCGTTCACCGAATACAGGCACTACTGCAGTCGATAACCAGCCGAAAGTCGGCCCAGAGGACCTGAAAGGACACAGCACGTGCGGGTAGTTGTGATGGGTTGCGGCCGGGTGGGAGCCTCGCTCGCCGACGGACTGTCCCGGATCGGCCACGAGGTCGCCATCATCGACCGAGACAGCACCGCGTTCAACCGGCTCAGCCCGGAGTTCAACGGCGAACGAGTGCTCGGTATGGGCTTCGACCGCGATGTACTGCTGCGGGCGGGCATCGAGGAAGCGGCCGCGTTCGCCGCGGTGTCCTCCGGCGATAACTCCAACATCATCGCGGCGCGGCTGGCCCGGGAGACGTTCGGCGTCTCGCGAGTGGTCGCCCGTATCTATGACGCCAAGCGGGCCGCGGTCTACGAGCGCCTGGGCATCCCGACCATCGCTACCGTGCCGTGGACCACCGATCGGCTACTCGACGCGCTGACCCGGGAAAGCGAGACCACCAAGTGGCGTGACCCCACCGGCACCGTCGCCGTCGCCGAGATCGTCCTGCACGAGGACTGGATCGGTCGCCCCGTCACCGACCTGGAGGCCGCCACCAACGCCCGGGTGGCCTTCTTGATCCGATTCGGGACCGGCATCCTGCCCGAGCCCAAGACGGTGATTCAGGCCAGCGACCAGGTGTACATCGTCGCGGTGTCCGGCCGGGTCGCCGAAGCGATCGCGATCGCCGCGTTGCCGCCGAGCGAAGACCTGGACAAATGAAGACCGCCGTCGACGAAGACGCTGGCGGAGCCCGCGGAGCCAGGGTTGAGGAGCGGCGCCCATGAAGGTAGCGGTAGCCGGCGCCGGCGCGGTCGGACGTTCGATTGCGCGCGAGCTGCTCGACAGCGATCATCAGGTGACATTGATCGAGCGCAACCCCGATCATGTCGACACCGAGGACATCGCCGACGCGCAGTGGCATCTCGGCGACGCCTGCGAGCTGAGTCTGCTGGAGTCGGTGCACCTGGAGTCCTTCGATGTGGTGATCGCCGCGACCGGCGACGACAAAGCCAACGTGGTGCTGTCGTTGCTCGCCAAGACCGAATTCGCGGTACCGCGGGTGGTGGCCCGGGTCAACGATCCCCGGAACGAGTGGCTGTTCACCGACGCCTGGGGCGTGGACGTCGCAGTGTCCACGCCGCGCATGCTGGCCTCGCTGGTCGAGGAGGCCGTCGCGGTCGGAGACCTGGTGCGGCTCATGGAGTTCCGCAAGGGGCAAGCCAACCTGCTGGAGATCACGCTGCCCGACGACACCCCGTGGGGCGGCAAGCCGGTGCGCAAGCTGACACTGCCCCGTGACGCCGCGCTGGTGACGATCCTGCGCGGGACACGGGTGATCGTGCCGCAGGACGACGAACCCCTCGAGGGCGGCGACGAGCTGCTGTTCGTCGCATCCAGCGGCATCGAGACCGAACTGCGCGCGCTGCTGCTACCGGCCCACTGAGCGCGGTTCGGGCTCGGTCTCGCCCGCGGTGGGCCGCTCATCCAACGCGCGCTGCACGTATTTGACCGCCAGGTAGGTGACCACCGCTGCCACCGCGGTCAGCGGCCAACCCATGGCGATGCGCGTCACGCCCAGCCAGCCGGTCTGATCGGCGTTGTACAGCATCCGCTGGACCACGAAGCGGGAGCCGAACACCAGCGCCCAGGTCAGCGTCGCGAGATCGTAGGCGTAGACGGTCGACCGCAGCTCACGCCAGGTCTGGGGCTGGCCGCTGGCCCATGACCAGATGTAGCCGACCACCGGACGGCGGATCACCATCGATGCGGCGAACACCACCGCCCACACCAGCGACGTCCAGATTCCGAGCAGGAAATAACCCTTGGAGTCACCCATCAGATAGGCGATCAGGGCGCAGACGGCAACCCCGAAGAAGCCGGAGATGGCCGGTTGACTGGACTGCTTGCGGATCAGGCGCCACACCAGCACCGCCGCAGCCACGCCCAACGCCGATAAGACCGCGACGCGCAGTCCGAAGAGATTGGAAGCCGGCACGAACACCACAATCGGCAACGAGGAGTAGATCACCCCGGCCAACCCGCCGATCTGCTCCAGGAGCCGCTGCGGCCCCTGGGCGCCCTCGGCGCTGTATTCCTCGCTCATCGCTGCACCGACCCGAAGGGAGGCGCGATCACTGCTGGATTTCGTAGTGGGGGTTGTAGATGGCCTTGCAACCGCTTTCGAGTTTGCCCAGCCGGCCGTGCACGCGCAGGGTGCGGCCGGAGTCGATGCCGGGGATGCGTCGCTGCCCCAGCCATACCAGCGTCACCGTGTCGGTGCCATCGAACAGCTCGGCGCGGACGCCGCCCACGCAGCCCTTGGCGTTGGCCTCGACGCTGCGCAGTACCCCGACCATGGTGACCTCTTGGCCGCGTTGGCAGTCGATCGCGCGCTGCGCGCCGGTGTTGAGCGCCTCATCGGACAACTCTTCGACGTCACGCAGCTCGGGATCTTCCGTCAATCGCCGAGTCAGCCGGCGCAGGTACCCTTTCGGAGCAGCCATTGCCCTCTCCCTCAATCGTATGCGCACGCTACGGTAGACCTGTTGAATACCTAATGCCACATGCCCTGCCCGCGGGGTGGCTGACAACACCCAACACGATCACGAGGTGGCATGTTTCTGCGCGGCGTGACGGCCGTCCTGCTGCCGGGGACCGGCTCCGACGACGACTACATCCGCCGGGCGTTCTGCGCTCCGTTGCAGCAGGTCGGTGCCGAATTGGTCACTCATCGCCCGCAGCCCGGCTGTCTCATCGAGGGCTATCTGGAGGCGCTCGATGCAGCGGCCACCCGGTCCGGCCCAATCCTCTCCGGCGGGGTCTCAATCGGCGCGGCGGTGGCCACCGCGTGGGCACTGCGCCATCCCGAGCGAGTGCTCGGGGTGCTGGCCGCGCTGCCCGCCTGGACTGGCTCCCCCGATGACGCCCCGGCGGCCCATGCCGCGCGCTACAGCGCCGGGCAGTTGCGCAACGACGGCCTGGCGGCAGTGGTGGCTCAGATGCGGGCATCGAGCCCGGCCTGGCTCGGCGACGAGTTGACCCGCTCGTGGACCGCGCAGTGGCCGCAGCTGCCCGACGCTCTGGAAGAGGCTGCGGCCTATGTCGCGCCAACGCATGCCGACCTGGCGACTCTGACCGTGCCCATGGGCGTGACCGCGGCGGTCGATGACGCGGTTCATCCTTTGCAGACGGCCACCGAATGGGCCGCCACCGCCCCGCGCGCGGCGCTGTGCACCGTCACGCTGGACCAGATCGGCGCCGACCCGACCGCCTTGGGCACCGCCTGCGTGACCGCGTTGACGATCGCTGCGGGCTAACTGGCGCTGCTCAAGCGGCGGTCCAGCCTCACCTCTCCTGCGTCAACCGCCGGTGATAGTGCGCAACTGCTGCATCGCGGATCCCTCCACGCTGCGGCGAGCCGCCGGCGCGGGCGGTACATCGCCGCCTCCGCCGAACGCGGCGGCCTGCTCAGCAGCGGCCTGCTGCGCCGCGGCCTGCTGCGCCGCGGCAGCGCGCAACTGCTCGGCCATCGGCTCGGGCAGCCGCACCGGCAACGGGGTGCGCACCGGCAGCGGAGTGTCTCCGCGCCGGACGACCGTGTCCGCCAGCGCCTCTCGCGCCTGCTGGGCGAGCACGTCCATGGTCTCGGGTCGGCCATTGATCACGCAGCGCACCATCCAGCGGTAGCCGTCGACACCGATGAACCGCACTGCGCCGGTCGCCGAACCGAGCACCTCCCGGCCCCACGGCCCATCGACGATGCTGACCATCGCGTTGTCCCTGCGCAGCGCCTCGGCCAGCTCACCGGCCACCTCACGCCACAGACCCGGCGACTTGGGCGCCGCATAGGCGGCGATGTTGAACCGGCCGTTGGGCGTCACCAGCCACACCGCACTGGGGACACCCGCCTCGCTCAGTTCGACCTGGACCTGAGCACCCGCGGGCATCGGCACCAGCACCGAACCCAGGTCGAGTCGGGCCGTCGTCGCCGCTGCGGGGTCGTCGAAATCTTCGATGTCGAAGGGGCCCTCCAGCTCCTCCGAATCGGATACGAACTCATCCGCTGCTCCGGAGGCTTCCGGCCCGGCGCTGGTCGGCTCGTCCGCCTCGCCCTTGCCTTTACCCCTACCGAATGCCATCACAGCCGCCCATCTTCATCGCTTCTTCGTCGCAAGCCATCACAGGCTCGCGTGCCCACCGGAGGACCCGTGTCCACCGGAACCACGGGTCGTCGGTTCCAGCCCGGCCTCGTCGAACGAGGTCACCTCGATCAGCTCCGGAAGCTCGACCCGCTGCACCAGCAGCTGGGCTATCCGGTCGCCGCGGTGGATCTCGATCGGCGTCGCCGGGTCCAGATTGATCAACGAGACCTTTATCTCACCACGATAGCCCGCGTCGACGGTGCCGGGACTGTTGACGATCGAAAGACCCACCCGCGCAGCCAAACCCGAGCGGGGGTGAATGAGACCTACCATGCCGAAGGGAATTGCCACCGCGATTCCGGTGGGTACCAGGGCACGTTGACCGGGACCCAACTCGACATCGATCGCGCTGTAGAGGTCGACGCCAGCATCACCGGCGTGAGCACGGCTCGGCAGTGGAAGATCCGGATCCAGGCGAACAACCGCAAGACTGGGTGACACGAGGCGCAAGACTACTCTTAGCCGGATGTCGGGATCGCGCCTGAACCATCGGGCATCGCAAACAGTGCGCTACAGCGAACAGCTGTGGGTGCCGTGGTGGTGGTGGCCACTGGGGTTCTTGGGCAACGGCCTGATGGCCTACGAAGTCCGCTTGGGCCTGCGCACTCTGCCCGGCTGGCTGCCGTTCGCAGTGTTCTTCGCGATCACCGTCGGCGCCCTGTTGTGGCTGGGACGCATCAAGGTACAAGTCATCGACAGCGGCGGGGAAACCCAGCTGTGGGCCGGTGACGCGCACCTGCCCGCAACGGCGATCGCACGCTGCGCCGAGGTCCCGCGGTCGGCCAAGTCTGCAGCGCTGGGCCGTCAACTCGATCCGGCGGCATACGTCGTCCATCGCGGCTGGGTGGGACCCATGATCTTGGTCGTCCTGGATGACCCCGACGACCCGACGCCGTACTGGCTGGTCAGCTGCCGCAACCCGCAGCGGATGCTAACGGCGTTAGAGGGCTAGCGACGATCGCCAGCGCGACGGAGTCGGGCGCAGCGGGTCGTCGCCATCGGGCTAGCGACGATCGCCAGCGCGACGGAGTCGGGCGCAGCGGGTCGTCGCCATCGACCAGAGGTTGCATACATCAGCGTGGGCGCCAGGCACCCGTCCCTCATCCAGCAGCACCAACCGACCGCGACAACGCAACGCCCCCACCCAGGGTCGACGACCCACTACGGCCGCACACCCTCTTGACTCGACCTACAGCCAGCTAACCGCCGGTGCGGCCCGTGATCGGCGGCAGCTCGGCCAGCGTGACGATTCCCGGTTCGGCCGCGACCACCGCCGGCACCGCGTTGGTCACCGGCATCGCCGTGTAAATGGAGCCCAGACCGTTGAAGTTCGGCTCACTCCAGTCCGTCGGCGGCAGGCAGTTGATGACGGTGCGCATGTTGGGCAGCCCGAACACCTGGATCACATGGCCGTGTGCCACCGGCTTGGGTGGGGTGACCTGGTCGCCCATGATCCAGTTGAACCCAACACTGACCACGTTGCGCGTCCCCACCCAGCCACGGTGATAGCCGAACACACTGCCCACCGTGCCGGCCGGGATCTTCATGAAACCCAGGTCGCTATCGCCGGTCGCGGCAGTGAACTGCACGTCGAAGGTGATGCGGTCCAGCTGGGCGCCGATCGCATCGGCCATCATCGCCGCGGACTCGGCAAAGACCTCGCTTTCCCGGCGGACGCTTTCAGCCAACCCGGGGGTATCGGGGTCTTGGGCGAAGCCCATCGCCGCCATGGTGGCCGCCGACTCATACGTCGAGCAGTCCACTGACTCGGTGATGCGAATCTCGTCGACACGCTCGCACGCCCCGGACAGCACCATGCCGACCATGTTGGTCAGCCCGGGGTGCGCGCCGCTGCCGAACATGGTGGAGTTCCCGGCCCGGCAGGCGTCCTCGATGCGCTTGCGGTCTTGCGCGCTCTGCTTGCCACCGGTGATCCAGGCCGCGGTCGAGCACACGTTCACCCCGGCCTCGAGCAGCGCGACCAACTCATCGATGCTGGGCCACAGCGGGTTGTAACAGCACGCGTCCGGCTTCAGCGCGATCAGGGCGTCGATGTCATTGGTGGCAGTGACCCCCGTCGCCTCCGGCCAGCCGGCCAGCTCCGCGGCATCCACCCCGACCTTGTCCTTGCCATGGGCGTAGACACCGACCAGCTCCATATCGGGACGGCCGATGATGGCGTGCAGCGAACGTTGCCCGATGTTGCCGGTGGTCCATTGGATTACGCGAAGCGGGCGGTCGGAAGTGGGCATCATGCTCCTCGGTGACGGGTGTACCCAACATTATTGGGGTGCGGTCCAAGAGCGTTTGTGGCAGCCTCGGACGGCGTGACCGGCACCGTATCCCAAACCCTGACCCTGCGTACTGCTACCGATGACGATTGGTCGGCGATGGCCGTGCTGGCCGCCGTGGGCTTCGGTGAGGACTGGGACGCCGAGTCGATGCTCGCCTGGCGAACCCTGACCACCCCCGACAGCTCCATCGTGGTTTGCGACGGCGATGAGGTGGTCGGCATGTCGGGCTACCTGGATCTGGAGTTGACGGTGCCCGGTGGGGCAGTGTTGCCGGCGGCCGGGATCAGCTTCGTTGTCGTGGCCCCGACCCATCGCCGCCGTGGCGTGCTCCGGATGATGTACACCGAATTGCACCGTCGCATTGCCGATTCGGGCTATTCGATCGCGGCTTTGACCGCCAGCGAGGGCGGCATCTACGGGCGGTTCGGCTACGGCCCGGCGACGGTGGACCACGAGCTGACCATCGACCGACGGTTCGCCCAGTTGCACGCCGACGCGCCCGACCCCGGTGGGGTGCGGCTGGTCAAAGCGGGTGGCTGCCGTGACGAGTTCGCCGCGGTCTACGAGCGGTGGCGCCAGTGTGTCCCGGGCGGTTTGGCGCGTCCGCTGGCGCTCTGGGATGACCTGCTCGCCGACCGGGAGAACACTCGTGAAGGCGGTACCGAATGGTTCGGGCTGCTGCATCCCGACGGTTATGTGCTCTACCGGGTGCATGGTGAGCATCCAAGGTCGGTGCGGGTCGGTGAGTTCCGCGCCGTCACCCCGGCCGCGCATGCCGCATTGTGGCGAGCGTTGCTCGGGCTGGACCTGATGAGCAAGATCGTCATCGAGACCTACCCAGACGACCCGATGCCGTATCTACTGACCGATACCCGGCTGGCCACCACCACCGGGCGCTCGGACGCGCTGTGGCTACGGATCATGGACATTCCCGCGGTGCTGAAGGCTCGCCGCTACTCTTCGGCCGTGCCTGAGCTATCCGTGGTGTTGGCGGTGCACGACGGATTCCGCGGCGATGGTGGACGATTCGCCTTGACCATCAGTGCGGGAGTGGCCGATTGCGTCCCGACCGAGGCCGAAGCCGAGGTGGAGCTGGACCTCGACGTTCTGGGCAGCCTGTATCTGGGGACGCACCGGGCGTCGGCGCTAGCCGCAGCGGGCAGGCTGCGCTGTTGCGACGACGCCCTGGTGCGCCGACTGGATGCGGCGTTCGTCAGCGACGCCGGCGCCCAGATCGGCTACCACTTCTGAGGGCTACAGCTTGGCCAGGTCGTAGCCGCCCAGGTTGTCCATCAGCACGTGCAGTTGATCCTGCGACGATCCCAGGGTGTGATCGATTGCGGTGAGTCGGGCCGCAAGATGGCCGACCGGGTACTCCCAGGTCACCCCGATCCCGCCGTGCAACTGGATGGCCTCCTGAGCGATGTGGCGCCCAGAGCGGCCGACCTGCAGCTTGGCGCGCGCCGCGATCACCGGGTCGTAGTTGCCGTCGGCGAGCGACATCGCCGCGTACATGCTCATGCTGCGGGCCAACTCCAGCGACACGTACATGTCGGCGGCGCGCTGGGTCAGGGTCTGGAAGGTGTTCAGCGTGACCCCGAACTGCTTGCGCGTCTTGAGGTAGTCGGTGGTCAGCCGCAGAGCCTCTTCCATCGCGCCGACCGCCTCGGCGCACAGTGCCGAGGAGATGCGGATGACGGCCCGCTCGATGGCGGCCGAGGCGTCGGTCGGCTCACCCAGCGCGGTGGCCGGGGCTCCGGCGAAATCGACCTGGGCCCCGCGTTGGCCGTCGAAGGTCCGGTAGGGCGCACGGGTCACGCCGTCGGCGCTTGCCTCGACCAGGAACAGCCCGGTCCCGCCGTCGGGCAACGCAGCGCTGACGACGAGTGTGTCGGCGCGATCCCCGGTCAGCACCGGGTTCTTACGTCCGCTCACCCGCCACGAATCGCCTTGCGGCACAGCCGTGGTGGCCACCTTGCCTGCGGTTCCCCGCATGCCCGGCTCGGTGTGGGCGAACGCCAGGATCTGCTCGCCCTCGGCGACAGCGTCGAGCAGCGCGCGCTGCTCGACGGTGCCGCGCTCGGCGATCAGTGCGCCCGGCCCGAGTGCTCCGTGTACGACGGGCTCCGGCGCCACCCGCCGGCCGACCTCGGTGAGCACCACCATGATCTCCAGCGGGCCCGATTCCTGCGGGTCGAAACCCAGACCGAGAATCCCGATGTCCGCCAGTTGCTTCCACACCTCGGGGTTGAAGCCGGGGTCGGTCTCGATGACCTTGTTGCGGGTTTCGGTGTCATAGCCCGACAACATCGAACGGGTGGTGTCGCGCAGCAGAACCTGCTCGTCGCTGAGTTGGAAGTCCATAGCTGTCATACCTCCTAAAGGCCGAGAATGGTCGACGCGATGATGGTGCGCTGTACCTCGTTGCTGCCGCCGTAGATCGAGGTCTTGCGATAGTTCAGATACGTCGGTGCCGCGTCCTGCGCCCAGGAGGGCGTTGCGATGCCGTCGCCTGCTTCGAAGGGCAGGACATCGGGACCGGCCAGCTCCACGAACAGCTCGGTGGCAGCCTGCTGCAGCTGGCTGCCCTGCAGCTTGAGTACCGACGACGCCGGGTTCGGCTTGCCGTCGGCGGAGTCGCTCGATACCCGCATCTGGGTGAGCTCGAGCGCCAGCAGATCGTTCTCGAGTTCGGCGACCCGGGCGGCGAACAATGGATCGTCGAGGGCCCCCAGCGCCTTGGCGCGCTGCTTGAGTTCGGCGACGCGCACCTTGGTACGGGTCACCCCGGCGATGCCGGTGCGTTCGTTGCCCAGCAGGAACTTCGCGTAGGTCCAGCCGTTGTTCTCCTCACCGACCAGCTGATCGGCGGGCACCCGCACGTCGGAGAAGAACACCTCGTTGACCTCGTAGCCGCCATCGATCAGCTTGATCGGCCGCATGGTGACACCCGGTGTGTCGACCCGGAACAGCAGGAAGGAGATACCGGCCTGCTTCTTGGGGGCCTGCGGGTCGGTGCGCACCAGGCAGAAGATCCAGTCCGCGTACTGGCCGAGCGTGGTCCAGGTCTTCTGCCCGTTGACGATGTAGCTGTCACCGTCGCGCACCGCCGTGGTGCGCAGGCTTGCCAGGTCGGAGCCGGCTTCTGGCTCGGAGAAACCCTGGCACCACCAGATGTCCAGGTTGGCGGTGGCGGGCAGGAAGCGCTCCTTGATCGCCTGGGAACCGAACTCCGCGATCACCGGGCCGACCATCTTGGCGTTGAAGGTCAGCGGTTCGGGGACCGAGGCCAGCTGCATCTCGTCGTGCCAGATCTGGTGCTGGGTCAGCGTCCAGTCCTTGCCGCCCCACTCGACCGGCCAGTTCGGTACCGCCAGGCCGTTGGCGTTCAGGATGCGCTGGGTGGTGACGATGTCGTCGGGAAAGTTCGAATGACCCAACCTGCTGCGTTCGCGAATGTCAGCCGGGATCTCGGTGGTGAAGAAGGTCCGCATTTCGTCGCGGAACGCCGCCTCCTCCGCGCTCAGTGCCAGTCTCACGTCGACCTCCCGGTTGGTTGGGTGAACTCACGGTTGGTATGCACCCTAATCGTCACTTCTGCGGCCATTCGGGGGAGGGCTTGCCGTGCGTTTTTGTAGGCTGGACCTCATGAGACGGTGGGTCGTCGCGCTCTGTGTCCTGGTCTTGTCGCTCGTGTCGTGCTCGGCGGAGACCGCGGAGAAGGCCAAGTCGGACTCATCGCCCGGGGCCCGGCAAACACCGGCCCCGCGACCAGCCGCGCACATCGGCCAGACGCTCGACCTGATGCGCATTGGCGGGCAGAAGATCGCCGTGACGTTGACGGAGGTCATTGCACCGGCGACCGTCCCGAACGGCTGGGGCACCGCGGGCAAGACCTACCTTGCGACCAAGCTGCGGATCGAGAACGCCGGAACCACGACCATCGTCGGCAACAGCAACAGCGATGTCACGGTGGTGGGTTCCGACGACCAGAACTACCCGGCCGATTTCGCCACTGTGAACGAATGCAAGGACTTCGCCTACGGCTGGTTCCTGATCCCCGCCGGGTCGTCGAACAGCGGCTGCGTCGTCTTCGCGTTGCCGACCGGGGTCACAGCGGCGAAGGTCCGCTATGCGCCGTCGTCGGGTATCTCGCACGACGTGGGGGAGTGGCTGAACCCGTAGCCGCGGCGACGGCTAGCGCCGCAGCTGGTTGCGCACAGTCCGGGTTTGATTCACAGGCCAGCCTGGATCGTGCGCTGAGCGAGCCGGACTGACGGTGTCGGCACCTACCGTCGGCGTATGGCACCAGAACCCCCCGGCGAGCGGCTGCAGCGTCGACTCGGCCTGCTCCCGGAACCCGACCGTGGCGAGCGCACCTCCGAGGCCGACGACGAGGATGACCCGAATTCATTGCTGCCGCATTGGCTTCCGGACGGCGCAGTCGACGCGGGCTGGCTCGCCAAAGTGCGTGCCGACCCGGGCAAAGCCGGTGCCATCGCCTTGGCGGTGATCGCTGCGGTGGCGGTTCTCATCACGGTGTTCACCGTGCTGCGTGATCAGCCTGCCCCGGTGCTGAGCGCGAAACTGCCACCGGTGGAGATGGTTTCGACAGCCAGTCCGCGCACCGACGAATCGGCCGCCGGCTCTGCGGCGCCCCCGGCCGAGCAGGTCGTGGTCAGCGTGGTCGGCCTGGTGCATAGGCCGGGTTTGGCGACGTTGTCGCCCGGCTCCCGGATCGCCGATGCGCTGACCGCGGCCGGCGGGGCCCTCGACGGTGCGGATACGGTCGGGCTGAATCTGGCCCGGCCCTTAGTCGATGGCGAACAGATCGTGGTCGGTCTGGCGCCGCCGGCGGGGCTGCCGGTGCTGGGAAGTTCGGTGGGTGCCGTCTCACCGGTGCCGGAGGCACCCCGCACCAGCGTTGCCCCAACCGGCCCAGAGCCCAAACATGAACCGAACGAGCCGGTGAACCTCAACACCGCGACAGTCGAGCAGCTCGACGCCCTGCCCGGGGTGGGGCCGGTGACCGCGGCCGCGATCGTGGCCTGGCGCGACAGCCACGGGAAGTTCACCCGCGTCGATCAACTCGGAGACGTCGACGGAATAGGCCCGGCGCGTCTGGAGAAGCTGCGTGCCCTGGTTCGTATCTGACCGTGACATCGCCAGCGGCCCAACCGGCGCCGGCGACTCGCCTCGACGTTCGGCTGGTGCCGGCGGCGGTGACGGCCTGGATGGTCACCGCGGCCGGCATTCAGTGGCAGATCGGCAGCCTGCTGGCGATGCTGTGTGCCCTACTGACTGTGGCTGCCTGCGTGCTGTGCTGGTACGCCGGTCGGCGGCGGCGTCCCGGCTGGCGGCTGGTGAGTGCGGCGGTTGCCGCCGCATCGATGGCGGGGGCGGGCTTCGGATGGGCTGTTGCGCTGCGTACCGCCTCCGTCGAGCACCACCCGATCGCCGCGCTGTGCGGCACGACCGCGGCGGTGACGGTCACCCCGAGTGAGAGCCCACTGCCCGCCGGCGCCCGGCGGGTGATGTTCCGAGCCACTCTGCAGCGCCTCGACGACGTCGTCGCCTCGGGCCGGGTGCTGGTATTCGCCTCCGGCGTCGAATTCGACGAGGTGATGGTCGGCCAGTCGATGGCGTTCCGCGCCAAGGTCGCCCGCCCGGCCCGGCGGGATCTGTCGGTGGCGGTGCTCACCGCCAGCGGTGCTCCGGCGCGCGGGCAGCCCGGACCCGTCGCGCGGGCAGCACATCGGGTTCGGGCCCGGTTCGCGACCGCCGCCATGCGAGTGCTGCCGGACGAGCAGGCCCGGATGCTGCCTGCATTGGTGCTCGGTGACACCTCGACGATCACTGCCGCGACCGGCCGAGACTTTCGGGCCGCGGGGCTGACCCATCTGATGGCGGTCTCCGGGGCCAACGTGACGATCGTCTGCGGTGCGGTGCTGTTTTCGGCGCGGTTGGTCGGGCCGCGGGCTGCCGTAGTGCTGGCCGGGGGTGCCCTGGTCGCGTTCGTCGTCGTCGTGCAGCCCACGGCCAGTGTGCTGCGGGCGGCGGTGATGGGGGCCATCGCGCTGTTGGGCGTGCTCTCGGCGCGCAGCCGTCAGGCGGTGCCGAGTCTGGCGGCCAGTGTGCTGGTGCTCCTGGCGTTGGCCCCGCACCTGGCGGTCGACGTCGGGTTCGCGCTGTCGGTGGTGGCCACTGCGGCGCTGGTTGTTATTGCGCCGGTCTGGACGGCCCGGCTGGAGGCACATGGGTGGCCTCGACCGCTGGCCGCCGCGGTCTGCGTGGCGTGGGCGGCCAACCTGGTCACCGCGCCATTGATCGCTGGCATCTCCGGGCGGCTCAGCTTGGTCAGTACGGTGGCCAACCTGGCGGTGGCGGCGCTGGTCGCGCCGATCACCGTGCTGGGCAGCGCGGCGGCGGCGCTGTGCGGGTGGTGGCCGGCAGGCGCCTATTTATTGATCCGTTTCACCGGGCCGGAGTTGTGGTGGGTGTGCCACGTCGCGCGCTGGGCTGGCCGCCTCCCGTCCGCCACCGTGCCGGTGCCGGACGGCGCCATGGGAGTCGTCGGGGTGGGCGCCGCCGCAGTCCTGGTGGTGATTTGTTGGCGATGGTGGTGGTGTCGCCGGGTGCTGGCCGCGGTCGGGCTATGCCTGCTGGCGTGGTCGGCCGCGCAGGTGTTGACCGGCTGGGCGGGTGTCGGCGCAGCGTGACACGATTGGCGGGTGAGCCAACCGGTTTCGCCACTGCACCTGATCCTCGGGGACGAGGAGCTGCTGGTCGAACGGGCCGTAGGTCAGGTGCTTGCCGGGGTGCGGGCGCAGGCCGGCAGCACCGATATCCCGGTGGACCGGTTGCGCGCCGGTGAGGTGGCGGCGGGTGAACTCGCGGAGCTGTTGAGCCCGTCGCTGTTCGCCGACGAACGGGTGGTGGTGCTCGAGGCTGCCGCCGAAGCCGGCAAGGACGCCGTGACGCTGATCGAAGCGACGGCCGCTGATATTCCGCTGGGCACCGTGCTGGTGGTGGTGCACTCCGGTGCGGGGCGGGCCAAGGCGCTGGCGGGGAAGCTGCGGGAACTCGGCGCCGAAGTGCACGCCTGCGCCCGAATCACCAAGGCCTCAGAACGCTCCGACTTTGTTCGCGCCGAGTTCCGCGGCCTCAAGGTCCGGGTCGACGACGACACTGTGACGGCATTGCTCGATGCGGTGGGCTCCGATATCCGGGAACTGGCGTCGGCGTGTTCGCAGCTGGTTGCCGATACCGGTGGGCATGTTGACGCTATCGCGGTGCGCCGCTATCACAGCGGCAAAGCCGAGGTGAAAGGGTTCGACGTCGCCGATCGGGCGGTCGTCGGCGACGTTGCCGGTGCCACCGAGGCGCTGCGCTGGGCGATGATTCGTGGCGAACCGCACGTGGTGCTGGCCGACGCCCTGGCTGAGGCGATTCACACCATTGCCCGGGTGCGGTCCAAATCCGGTGATCCTTACCGGTTGGCCGGCGAATTGGGCATGCCGCCCTGGCGGGTGCAGAAGGCGCAGAAGCAGGCCCGGTTTTGGTCGCCGGGGACGATGGCGGCCGCGGTGCGGCTGGTGGCCGCCCTCAACGCTGATGTCAAAGGCGCCGCTGCCGACGCCGACTACGCATTGGAGGCTGCGGTCCGCGGGGTCGCCGAGTTGGCCGACCGCTGATCCAGGCAACACGAAGGCCCCTGTTCCCGGTGGAATCAGGGGCCTGCGCTTGCGGGCAATCCGCTAGGTCAGAGCTGGTTGAGCGCCTTCGCCAGTGCCGACTTCTTGTTGGCGGCCTGGTTCTTGTGGATGACGCCCTTGCTGGCGGCCTTGTCCAGCTTGCGGCTGGTCGAGACCAGCAGCACGCCGGCCTTGTCCTTGTCGCCGGCTGCGGCGGCCTCGCGGAAGGCACGGATCGCGGTGCGGACCGCCGACTTCACCGACTGGTTGCGCAGCCGGGCTTGCTCGTTGGTCCGGTTGCGCTTCACCTGCGACTTGATGTTGGCCACGGAGTATTTCCTTCGCAAAAGCTTGAGTTGGGTTTGCCTCCCGAGACGGGAGCAACAGCTGTTCAGGGTACCAGCTGGCTCGGCAACTCCCCAACTCGCCTCAGCTGCGGGCGGTCACCTCGACTCGATGCAGGTCGTCGCCGAGTTCGATCGGCCCATCGAACTCCGCGGCGGCCAACGCCCGCCACTGCTCTTCCTGCCCGGGCGCGATAGCGGGCACATAGTGGGTCAGCACCAGAATGCCCGCCCCAGCCCGCTTGGCGGTCGCGGCAGCCTGGGCCACCGAGGAGTGGTAGTCGCAGATATCGCGGATGCGCTGCTGGGGCAGCAACTCGATGAGGTCGCTGCGGATGACGGTGTGCACCAACGCACCGGCTCCGGCCGCCAGCTCGTCGAGGCTGTCACAGGGCACGGTGTCGCCGGCCATCACCACCGAGGCGGTCCCATCGTCATCCGAGTGCTCGATCCGGAATCCGATGGTCGGTGTCACCGGCCGGTGGTCAGTGGGCGCCACAGTGATGCGCACCCGGTCGCGGTCCCAGACCTGGCCGGTGGTGTATTCCTGCACGTCGACGGGGGGAGGGGCGGTCAGATCGTCGTGGTGGGCAATGCGGTAGCCGATGTCGTGGCCGAAGGCGCGCAACGTCGCCTCCACCACCTCCGCGGTGCCCGGTGGGCCGATGATCGGCAGCGGCGGGGCGTCGGGAGTAAAGGTGGTGACCCATCGGGTGATCAGCAGATCGCCCAAGTCGGCGATGTGGTCGCTGTGCAGGTGGGTGAGCAGCAGCGCCGACAGGGTGCTGGCCGAGCAACCCGCCGCTGCCAGACGCTGCAGCACCCCCCGCCCGCAGTCGACCAGCAGTTGCTGGCCTCCAGCCCGGATCAGGGTCGACGGTCCGGCGCGGTTCGGGTCGGGGATCGGGCTTCCAGTGCCCAGCAGGGTGATCTCGATCGTCATGACGACAGATATGCCACAGATGTCGGCCGCGCGCCATGTGATCGGCCGAGTTTCGTTATCGCCACCCCCGACCGGGCGAAATGGCCTAGCCTGGTGTGAGGCAGCTCACTGCGGCGGGAGGCTTCAATGCGGATCGCGGATGTATTGCGGAACAAGGGTGCGGCGGTGGTGACCATCCATCCGGATGCCACGGTCATGGAGTTGCTGGCGGGCTTAGCCGAGCACAACATCGGCGCCATGGTGGTGATCGGACGTGAGGGCCTAGAGGGGGTGGCCTCCGAGCGTGACGTGGTACGCCAGCTGCACGTCCACGGCGCCAGTCTGCTGGCTCGGCCGGTGTCGGCCATCATGACCCGCCTGGTGGCAACCTGCGCCAAGACCGACTCCGCCGACGACATCAGCATGTTGATGACCGAGCACCGCGCGCGTCACATACCGGTGCTGGAAAACGGCCGACTGGCCGGGATCGTCAGCATCGGCGACATCGTCAAGTCCCGGATGGAAGAGCTGCAGGCCGAACACGAGCAACTGCGCGACTACATCGCCCAGGGCTAGCCGGTCGCAGCGTCAGCTCCACGCGTAGTCGCGGCGCAGCCGGGCGGCCACCACCTCGAACACCGAGCGCTCCAGGATTGCGCCTTCGCGCCGGATCGACTCCTCGGGAACGTCGAGCACCCGGTCGAGTCGCACCCAGCTGATCCGGTGAGCGTCATCCCAGCTGCCCGCACCGATGCCGACCCAGTTCGTGTCCTCGGCGTGCCTTTGCCTGCTGGACAGCATCAGGCCCAACAGCATGTTGCGGTCGCGGCCGACGACCAACACCGGTCGGTCCTCTCCTTGTTTGGGCCCCTGGCCCGCAATGTCCTCGTAGGCCACCCAGGTCCAGACGATCTCGCCCGGGTCGGCGCGACCGTTGAGATCGGGGGCGTAGACGAGCCGGCGTGCCCGGTGCGCGGTGGGGACACTGCTGTCGGTCACGGGACGGCCGGCGGCGATCTCCGTAGCCGGCTCCGATGTCGCGCCGCTGAGCATCTCCAGACCGATCTTGATGCCCTGCTCGATGCCGCGCTGGATGCGCTGCTGTACCTGCGGTGCCTGCTCGAGTTGGCGGATGAACCGTGGAGCTTCGTTGAACACCAGGTTCTCCGCGAATCGCTGCACCGATTCCCATGGGGTCTTCCGCGGGGAAGCCATGCTCGCAGCATAAAGCGTGTCGAATAACTCTGACTGTCTTCGGCACCGCCCACCGCTGACTACACGTGGGACAACAAAGGCCGCCGTCAGGATCGGCGATCAGGTGACCTGACCCCTCCGCGATGCCGGTACGCCCTTGCGCGTCGCCGGGCGTTTCGTCTTGCGGCCCGCGCCTCGCTACCCTGACTAGGCAGAAGGCACGACCGCCCCCCGTTCACCAGGAGATTCCCATCAGCAGTTTCGCCGACCAAACCTTCACCGCGCCGGCGCAGATACGGAACTTCTGCATCATCGCCCACATCGACCATGGCAAGTCCACCTTGGCCGACCGGATGCTGCAGCTCACCGGCGTCGTCGACGACCGATCGATGCGTGCCCAGTACCTGGACCGAATGGACATCGAGCGGGAACGCGGCATCACCATCAAGGCGCAGAACGTTCGGCTGCCCTGGACCGTGAAGGACGACCCGGAGACGGGCCCGCGGAACGGTGCCGCAGCCGGCGATTACGTGCTGCATCTGATCGACACGCCTGGTCACGTCGACTTCACCTACGAGGTGTCGCGCGCGCTGGAGGCCTGCGAGGGCGCGATTCTGCTGGTCGACGCCGCCCAGGGCATCGAAGCCCAGACCCTGGCCAACCTGTACCTGGCGCTGGACCGGGAGCTGACCATCATCCCGGTGCTCAACAAGATCGACCTGCCCGCGGCCGATCCGGAACGTTACGCCGCGGAACTGGCCCACATCATCGGGTGCGAGCCCGAAGACGTGCTGAAAGTCTCCGGCAAGACCGGTGAAGGCGTGGCCGAGCTGCTCGACGAAGTGGTCAAGCAGGTGCCAGCTCCCACCGGCGACGCCGACGCGCCTGCGCGGGCGATGATCTTCGACTCCGTCTACGACATCTACCGCGGCGTCGTCACCTACGTCCGTGTCGTCGACGGCAAGATCACCCCGCGCGAGAAGATCGCGATGATGTCCACCGGCGCCACCCACGAGCTGCTCGAAGTCGGCATCGTCTCCCCGGAACCCAAGGCCACCAAGGGGCTTGGCGTCGGCGAGGTGGGTTACTTGATCACCGGCGTGAAGGACGTGCGTCAATCGAAGGTCGGCGACACCGTCACCACCGCCCGGGGCGGGGCCACCGAGGCGCTCACCGGATACCGTGAGCCCAAGCCGATGGTCTATTCCGGGCTGTACCCGGTCGACGGGTCGGACTATCCGAACCTGCGCGAGGCGCTGGACAAACTGCAGCTCAACGATGCTGCCCTGACCTACGAGCCCGAGACATCAGTGGCGCTGGGCTTCGGATTCCGGTGTGGCTTCCTGGGCCTGCTGCACATGGAGATCACCCGCGAGCGGCTGGAACGCGAGTTCAACCTCGACCTGATCTCCACTTCGCCCAACGTTGTCTACCGGGTGATCGCCGAGGACAACAGCGAGATCGTCGTCACCAACCCGTCGGATTGGCCGGAAGGCAAGATCCGCACCGTCTTCGAGCCCGTCGTCAAGACAACCGTGATCGCGCCGAGCGAGTTCGTCGGCACCATCATGGAACTGTGCCAGTCTCGCCGTGGAGAACTCGGCGGAATGGACTACCTCTCACCGGAGCGGGTCGAGCTGCGCTACACGATGCCGTTGGGCGAGATCATCTTTGATTTCTTCGACTCGCTGAAGTCGCGCACTCGCGGCTACGCCAGCCTGGACTACGAGGAGGCCGGCGAGCAGGAGGCCGACTTGGTCAAGGTCGACATTCTGTTGCAGGGCGAGGCGGTGGACGCGTTCAGTGCGATCGTCCACAAAGACTCGGCCTCGGCCTACGGCAACAAGATGACCACCAAGCTCAAGGAGCTGATCCCGCGCCAGCAGTTCGAAGTGCCGGTGCAGGCCGCTATCGGCTCGAGAATCATTGCCCGCGAAAACATCCGAGCGATCCGCAAGGACGTCTTGTCCAAGTGCTACGGCGGTGACATCACCCGTAAGCGCAAGCTGCTGGAGAAGCAGAAAGAGGGCAAGAAGCGGATGAAGACCATCGGCCGCGTCGATGTGCCGCAGGAGGCATTCGTCGCGGCGCTGTCCACCGATAGCGGAGGCGGCGCCGGATCCGGCGGGGAAAGAGCCAAGAAGTAGTGGCCTACCGGGCAGGCACAATCGCGGCGGGCGCGGTCGCGGTCGTGCTGCTGGTCAGCGGGTGCACCACGGTGGTCTCCGGAACCGTCCGGCCCGCACCCGGATTGGCGCCCACGCCTGTGACCGGGATGGCGGTCCGGCAGGTGTTGCTCGATGACTCTGAGCTGTCGAAGCTGACCGGACAGCCCTTTCGCAGCGACCCCTCCATCCCGCCGCGGTTCGGCGGCCTTGACGAGCTACCCGACGCGTGGGAGTCGGCCGAGCCACAAGACTGCGTCGGCGCAGCGGTGGGTGGTCAACGTAGCGTCTACAGCGCCGCCCGGGTGCGCGACGCCGCCCATGAGTTCTGGGACAGCTCCAGCGACGACTCGCCGCTGACCGGGGTGGGCGAGGCGGTGATCGCACTGGACAGTGCCGCAGACGCCGATGCGCTCTTCGAGAAGTTCGCCCAGCAGTGGGCCAGCTGCGATGGGGTGGTGGTGACGCGGGACAGCGGGTCCGACAGCGAGGCCAGCGGCGAGGTCACTGACGTCGCCAACCAGGACGCGGTACTGGTGGCCACCGTGCGTACCAGTGTGGACGGTGAAGCGGGACTGCGTGTTTCGCGGGCGCTCGCGGCGCGGGTGAACTGCGTCGTCGACGTCGATGTGTTCTGGTTTGTCGAGGATGAGGGCCACTCCGGTGCTCCGCCCGCCGACGACACCACGGCCGCCGACCTGGCTCGGGCGATGCTGGACAAGGTCCGCAACCTCAGCGGCTGACCTCGCGCCGAGCAGACACAAAATCGCTGTAAGAGCCTGAATTTTAGGCGATTTTGCGTCTGCTCGCGCAACAGGACCCAGCCCTACATGGGCGCGTTGGCGGGCTGGAAACCTCCGGTGGAGTCGGCCTCCTCTTCCGCCCGAATCACGTGGACGACTGCGTTGATCAGCGCCAGGTGGGTGAAGGCCTGCGGGAAGTTGCCCAAGTGCCGGCCGGTGCGGGGCTCGATCTCCTCGGCGTAGAGATGCAACGGGCTGGCGAACGACAGCAACCGCTCACACAGATGCTTGGCCCGGCTCACCTCGCCGATCTCGACCAGTGCCGAGACCAGCCAGAACGAGCAGATGGTGAAGGTGCCCTCGGCGCCGGACAGCCCGTCGTCGGTCTCCTCGGTGCGGTAGCGCAGCACCAGGCCGTCTTCGGTGAGTTCTTCGGCGATCGCCATGACGGTGGCGCGTACTCGCGGGTCGTCGGCCGGCAGGAACCGGGTGAGCACCACCAGCAGCAACGATGCATCCAGCGCCGTGCTGCCGTAGGTCTGGGTCAGCACACCGCGGGAATCCACGCCGTTGGCCAGCACGTCAGCCTTGATCTCCTCGGCGATCGCTCGCCACTGCTTGGCGTAGGAGACCGCGCCCTGCAACTCGGCCAGTTTCGACCCGCGGTCCAGCGCGACCCAGCACATCACCTTCGACGAGGTGAAGTGCTGCGGTTCGCCGCGCACCTCCCAGATGCCTCGGTCGGGTTCGCGCCAGTGCTTGATCGCCTCTTCCACCTGACGTTTCAGCACCGGCCACAGGGTTTCTGGGATCTGCTCACGAGACTTGGCGTGCAGGTAGACCGAGTCCAGCATGGTGCCCCAGATGTCGTGCTGTTGTTGGTTGTAGGCGCCATTGCCGATCCGCACCGGACGCGCGTTGTCGTAGCCGGACAGGTGGTCCAGCTCCTGTTCGACCAGTTCGTGCTCCCCACCGACGCCGTACATCACCTGCAGCGGGTGTTGCTGCCCGTTGTTGACGCCGGACACGTCGGCGATGAACGAGAAGAAGTCGTCGGCCTCGCGGTCCAGGCCCAGCGTGTACAGGCCCCACAGGGTGAACGCCGAATCGCGCACCCAGCTGTATCGGTAGTCCCAATTCCGTTCGCCCTGAGGCGTTTCTGGCAACGAGGTGGTGGGCGCAGCCAGCAGTGCCCCGGTCGGCGAATAGGTCAGGCCCTTCAGCGTCAGCGCGCTGCGCTGCAGATACGAGCGCCACGGATGGTCGGGGAAGTTTCCGATATTGATCCACTGCCGCCAGCATTCGGTGGTGTTCCACATCTTGTCTGCGGCTTCGGCATAGCTTTGCGGCGCAGGGTGTTTCGACCAGCTCAAGGCCACGAAGACGTCGTCGCCCTCGGTCAGCCGGGTGCGGGCTCGGGCTTCGCGGCCCTCCAGTCCCAGCCGCAGATTCGTCGTCAGGCGCAGGGTCGGGTGGGCGTCCGGATTCTGCCGGGCCCGCGCGATTGCCTCGCCGTAGGCGTTGGCCGAGTATTCCCAGGTGGCGCTGGTGCGGTGATAGTCGAATGCCGGCTCGCAGCTCATGGTCAGCTCGGCGGTGCCACTGACGCAACGCACCGTGCGCAGCAGGATGTGCTCGGCGTCCCAGTCGGTGGGGGTGCGCCGGTGGGTCTGCGACCGCGCGTCGATGTCGTGCCACTTACCCATCACCAGGGCGTCGCGCACGATCAGCCAGCCGGTGTGGGTCTGCCAGGTGGTTTCCATGATGGGACTGCCGGGCAGGTAGCGCCGGGCCGCGGGCACCGACACCCCGTAGGGCCCGAGCCGAAAGTGTCCGGCGCTGCGGTCCAACAGGGCACCGAAGACGCTGGGGGAGTCCGGGCGCGGTAGGCACATCCACTCCACCGATCCCGCTGCCGAGATCAGGCAGGTGTTCTCGCAGTCCGACAGAAACGCGTAGTCGGCGATCGGGGGAAACGGATTGCGGACCTGACTCTGTGTCGCCGCATACGGCACCGGGGCGGTCGCCGACAGGGGTGGTGGCGTCGGGGCAGCGGTGTTGGTGGCTCCGGCGGGCGTGGTGACTTCCGGAGCGGTCTTGGCGGGTGCATCGCCCGGCGGGGTGTGCAGGTCCATCCCGTCATCATCTCTGGCGGCATGGCGCACGTCTACCCGGATCGGTCGGTCTTGGCTTCGGCCAGCGGCCCGTGAGGGTGACGGTGGTGACCCGCTTCGCCGTGCTTGCGATCGCGACTAAGGTTACGGGGGTGGTGGGCTTTCTGAGCTGGTGGGACGGTGTTGAGCTGTGGCTGTCCGGCCTCGGCTTCGTGGTGCAGACCGCCGTGGTGATGCCGGTGGTGTTGTTGCTGGCCTACGGCTTGGCCTCGGGGTTGGACGCGGTACTGGGGGAGGGAATTCGGGTGCAGGAGCGTGTCCGGCACGGTCATGACGGTGGGGCCCGGTGATGCCTCGTTCGCAGGTGACGCTGGTGCTGGTCGGCCTGATTGTGTTGGTGATCGTCACCTGGCTGCTGACGCGCTGACCCGCTAGACCCGCCGAACCGGGCCGGGGCTGCGTGCACCGGCCTCTGTTATGCTTCCCCGCATGTTCGCAGCGACCGGTGACCGGCAGCGCCAGTTTTTGGCGTTCCCGAAGCTCGCCGTGATCACTTCCGCTGTGGACGACCTGGACTGTTGTCGCTGATACCGCACCCGTCGGCGTACCGGTGTCGTCTTTGTTGACGCACGTTCTTTGAATCGAACGCCTTTCGTGATCCGACGGTCAAGCATTCTTGCCGACGTCTAACGGATTCGCCCGGAAAGGTCATCAATGCCCAATACCATCGCGCGCAGCATCGCGCTGGCGCTGGCCGCCGCCACACTCGCCGGGTGCGGCGGTGGACCCAGCGATGTCGTTGGGGGTGGCGAGCGCTCTGAGGCGCACACCACCCTGACACTGGTGGCCTACGCGGTTCCCGAACCAGGGTGGAGCAAGGTGATCCCGGCCTTCTACGACACCGAGGAGGGTGCCGACGTTCAGGTCGTCACCTCCTATGGCGCATCGGGCGATCAGTCCCGCGGGGTCGCCAGCGGCAAACCCGCCGATATCGTGAACTTCTCGGTGGAGCCCGATGTCATCCGCTTGGTGAAGGCCGGCAAGGTCGCCGAGGACTGGAACGCCGATGTCACCAGGGGCATCCCGTTCGGTTCGGTGGTGACCTTGGTAGTTCGCCAGGGCAATCCCAAGCACATCACCGGCTGGGACGACCTGTTGCGGCCCGGGGTCGAGGTGATCAGCCCCAGCCCACTGAGCTCTGGATCGGCCAAGTGGAATCTGCTGGCTCCGTATGCCGTGAAGAGCGAGGGCGGCAAGAACCCGCAGGCCGGCCTGGACTTTATCGAGCGGCTGGTGGGTGACCATTTCAAGCTCCGTCCGGGCTCCGGTCGCGAGGCCACCGATGTATTCCTGCAGGGCAGCGGCGACGTGCTGATCAGCTACGAGAACGAGGCCATCGCGGTCGAGCGCAAGGGCAAGCCGGTAGAGCACGTCAACCCGTCGCAGACCTTCAAGATCGAAAACCCGTTGGCCGTGGTGACTTCCAGCCGGCACCTTGACACCGTCACTGCGTTCAAGAACTTCCAGTACACGGCCGTGGCCCAACGCCTCTGGGCTGAAGCCGGGTTCCGTCCTGCCGACCCGAGCGTCGCCGACGAATTCCGCCACGCGTTCCCGGAACCCGACAAACTATGGACGATCGCCGACCTCGGCGGGTGGGACGTAATCGACAGCGCCCTCTTCGACAAGTCGAGCGGCGCCATCACCAAGATTTACACCCGGGTCACCGGGTGAGCGCGACTGTGGTGACCGAAGCGACTCGGGCCGGCGAAGACGGGAACCACTCAACGTTCCGGCGCGAAGGGGTGTCGCTGCGCGTCGGTGCTGCCACGGTGTGGCTGTCGCTGATCGTGTTGGCGCCGCTGGCCGCGATCGCCTGGCAGGCCGGCGGCGGCGGATGGCGCGCCTTCCAGCTGGCGGTCACCTCGCACGCCGCACTGCAGTCGTTCCAGGTGACCCTGACGATCGCGGCCGGGGTCACCGTGGTCAACCTGGTGTTCGGCCTATTGATCGCGTGGGTATTGGTGCGCGACGACTTCTTTGGCAAACGCTTCATCGATGTGATCATCGATTTGCCGTTCGCGCTGCCGACCATCGTCGCGAGCCTGGTGATGCTGGCGCTGTACGGCCCGGCCAGTCCGGTGCATGTGCATCTGCAGCACACCGCCTGGGGCGTCGGTCTGGCACTGGCATTCGTCACGCTGCCCTTCGTGGTGCGGTCGGTGCAACCCGTGCTGCTGGAGATCGACCGGGAGGTCGAGGAAGCGGCCGCGTCACTGGGCGCCTCCGGACTGACCATCTTCCGCACCGTGGTACTGCCGGCCCTGACCCCGGCGCTGCTGACGGGGGCGGGGCTGGCATTCTCCCGGGCGATCGGTGAGTTCGGCTCGGTGGTGTTGATCGGTGGCGCGGTGCCCGGCAAGACCGAGGTTTCCTCGCAGTGGATCCGCACGCTGATCGAGAACGACGACCGCACCGGCGCGGCGGCGATCTCGTTGGTGCTGCTCGCGGTTTCGTTCCTGGTGCTGCTCGCGCTGCGGGTGTTGGGGTCGCGAGTGATCAAGCGGCAGGAGAGGGCCTGATATGACGCCGACACGGAAAATCCGGTATCTGTTCCGCTCTCTGGCGGTGGCCTACATCGGCCTGCTGCTGATCGTTCCGGTGTCATTGATCCTCTGGCGCAGCTTCGAGCCCGGGTTCGGACAGTTCTTCGACTACATCTCCACGCCGGCAGCTATCTCGGCACTGCAACTGTCACTGCTGGTGGTGGCGATCGTGGTGCCGTTGAACGTCATCTTCGGAATCCCGACAGCCTTGGTATTGGCGCGCAACAAGTTCCGCGGCAAGGGCGTGCTGCAGGCGGTCATCGACCTGCCATTCGCGGTCTCTCCGGTGATCGTTGGTGTGGCGCTGGTCGTGCTGTGGGGATCCGCGGGGGTGCTGGGCTTCGTCGAGAACGACTGGGGTTTCAAGATCATCTTCGGCCTGCCCGGTATCGTGCTGGCCAGCATCTTTGTCACGCTGCCGTTCGTGATCCGGGAAGTCGAACCGGTGCTGCACGAGCTGGGCACCGATATGGAGGAAGCGTCGGCCACGCTGGGTTCGAGCTGGTGGCAGACATTCTGGCGAATCACGCTGCCGTCGATCCGTTGGGGACTGACGTACGGGATCGTGCTGACGGTGGCGCGCACCCTCGGCGAGTACGGCGCGGTGCTGATCGTGTCGTCGAACCTGCCCGGAAAGTCCCAGACGCTGACACTGCTGGTGTCCGACCGTTACAACCGCGGCGCCGAATACGGCGCCTACGCCTTGTCCACGCTACTGATGACAGTGTCGGTGTTGGTCTTGATCGTTCAGGTGGTGCTCGACGTGCGGGCCGGAAGGGGAGACAGATGAGCAACGCAATCACGGTGCGCGGGGCGAACAAGCGCTACGGCGACTTCGTCGCGTTGGACAACGTCGACTTCGCGGTCCCGTCCGGTTCACTGACGGCGCTGCTCGGGCCCAGCGGCTCGGGCAAGTCGACCCTGCTGCGGGCCATCGCCGGCCTGGACCACCCAGACAGCGGAACGGTCACCATCAACGGCGTCGACGTCACCGGTGTGCCGCCGCAGCGGCGCGGAATCGGATTCGTCTTCCAGCACTACGCGGCGTTCAAGCACATGACGGTGCGCGACAACGTGGCGTTCGGGCTCAAGATCCGCAAGCGGCCCAAGGCCGAAATCAAAGAGAAGGTAGACAACCTGCTGGAAGTGGTGGGGCTCAGCGGTTTTCAGACCCGCTATCCCAACCAGCTGTCCGGCGGTCAGCGCCAGCGGATGGCCCTGGCACGGGCCCTTGCGGTGGACCCGCAGGTGCTGCTGCTCGACGAGCCGTTCGGCGCACTGGACGCCAAGGTCCGAGAAGACCTGCGGGCCTGGCTGCGGCGCCTGCACGACGAGGTGCACGTCACCACGGTGCTGGTCACCCACGACCAGGCCGAGGCGCTGGACGTCGCAGACCGGATCGCCGTGCTGAATCAGGGCCGCATCGAACAACTCGGCACCCCAACCGAGGTCTACGACGCTCCGGCGAACGCGTTCGTCATGTCGTTCTTGGGCGCGGTGTCCTCGCTCAACGGGGCCTTGGTCCGACCACACGACATCCGGGTCGGCCGCACCCCCGACATGGCCGTGTCCGCGGCATCGGTAGACGGCGCCGACGGGGTCGGGGTGCTGCGTGCCACAGTCGACCGCGTAGTGGCGCTGGGCTTCGAGGTGCGCGTCGAGCTCACCAATGCCGCCACGCAGGTGCCGTTCACGGCCCAGATCACCCGCGGGGACGCCGAAGCGCTCGCGCTGGCCGAGGGGGACACCGTATACGTGCGGGCCACTCGGGTGCCGCCGTTGAATGACGTGGCGGCAATGGGCGCCAGCACGGGCTAGTAGACGTCGCGCAGGTAGCGGTGGGTCTTGATGAGCTGGTTGACATAGGCGTGTGCCGCGGCGGTGTCCATGTTGCCGGCGCTGGCCACGATGGCGTGCAATGCGGCGTCGACGTCCTTGGCCATGCGTTCGGCATCACCGCACACGTAGAGCTGCGCACCCTCTTCGAGCCAGTTGAAGAGCTCGGTTGAGTGCCCCCACATACATTGCTGGACATACCGGTTCGGCGCGTCGGCGGTGCCGTCGCGGGAGAACGCGAGGTCGAGTTGGGACAGCACCCCTGACCTGAGGTAGTCCTCGAATTCGTCTCGGTAGAGGAAGTCGCCGTACCTGCGCCGGTTTCCGAAGAACAGCCACGACCGCCCCCTCGCGCCGGCGGCGCGGCGTTCTTGCAGGAACGCTCGAAACGGCGCCACCCCAGTTCCGGGGCCGATCATGATGACGGGGACGTCGGGCCCGGGCAGTCGGAAGGAGGGGGTGGGCCGTAGGTGGACTCGCACCCTTTCGGCGCGATCGGCCAGGAATGTGCTGGCCACGCCGCCATAGTGGCGGTCCGCGAGGGCGTAACGTACGGTCGCGACCGTCAGATGCACGTGGTCGGGGCTGACCAGCGGGCTCGAGGCTATCGAGTAGTCGCGGTACTGAAGCGGACGCAAGGTGTCGAGCACCTCGTCCGCGGTCAGTGCTCCCAGTCTGATCAGGTCGAGGACGTCTCTGCCATAGAGCCAAGAGCTCTGCGCCGCATCGACATTCCCGCGGAGGGCGGCCGCGGCATACTCATCGCGGATGCGCGACGCCGTCAGCTCCCGCAGTGCCCGCGACGGCGTCCGTATCTCGAGGTGATGCGCGAGCAGCGCACCGAGGGGCTCGTCGTGGCCGGGCACCGTATGTTCGGGTGCCAGGCCGAACTCGGCCAAGATGGCGTCGACGAGGGCGGGATCGTTGGTCGGATGCACGGCCAGGGAATCGCCTGCGGCATAGGCGATCCCGGAGCCGGTGAGGTCCAGCTCGTAGTGCCGGACCTCCTTGTCGGATCCGGGCGCCGTGAGCAGCCGGTTGACCATCACGCGGGCTTCGAAGGGGTGATCCCGGTCGGGGTTGGCCGCTGCGGTCTGATCGGGGGAGTGTGCCGCGCGGCTGGACACGACGACGCCGGCAGCGGGCGTGGCGTGCTCGGCTGCCAGGAGCTTGACGATGTCGCTCGTCCAGGCCGCGGCCGGCTTGGCGTAGGAGCCGTCGATCTCGACACGTTCGGCCAACCGGGTGGCGCCCAGCTGCTCTAGACGTTCGTCGAGCAGTCGGCCGGCGTTGCAGAACAAGTCGTAGCCGGTGTCGCCGAGGGCGAGCACGGCGAAACTCAGGTGTTCCAGGCGGTCGGCGCCCGCAGCGCTCAGTGCCTCCCAGAACAGGTTGGCGTTGTCGGGAAACTCGCCGTCGCCCCAGGTCGAGGTGACGACGATGAGGTGGGTGGCCGACCGCAGCTCGGTGATGTCGACTTGGTTGAGTTCGACGGCTTCTGCGGTGCGACCGGTGGTGTCTTCGAAGGTTTCGGCGAAGGACATGGCGGCGTCCTCGGCGTTGCCCATGTCGCTGCCGTAACCGACGATCATCGCGAAGTCGGGGCGGGAGTTCACAGTTGATGCCCGCCCGAACTCGATGCGGTGCCGGTGGGGGCCCGGCGGAGAGCCGTCTTCGGCTGCACCGCCGACATGGCGGGCCCCCGCACCGGCAGGCCGAAGCCGACCATTGCGTCCAGGATGGCCTGACTTCGCCGGAAGCTGATGGCCTCGTCCTGCTCGGTGCGGCGTGGCAGCTGGTTGGCCGCGACCACCACCGTCGAACCCAGGAGCTGCCACATCGACGAGATCGAGATCGCGCCCTCGCAGACCGAGTGGAGCCAGACGAACAGCGGCGCCAGGGTGCGGTGACAGCGGTGTGCCGCCCAGGTGGTCAGAGCCAACTCGCTCGGCAGCACCACGACCGTGTCGGTATGGCTGCGCTCGCCCTTCTCATGGATCCAGGGATCGTCGGGAAGCACCCGCACGGTTGGGTCGACAACGGCCACCCAGTCGATGTCGTTGTCCCGGTCGAAGTGCACCCACAGGTTCTCCAGGCCCGCGTCCCACGCGCGTCCCTCGAAAAGCGCCAGGGGGAGAAGTCGACCCAGCACTTCGTGGATCAGACGCGCAGCCATCACGTTCCCTGCCGCGCGGCGGTCGGTCAGGGCGGCGGTCTCGTCGAAGCGGACCCGCAGGCGATCGATGGTGAAAACCGAATCCAACGGAAACCATCGGCGCTTGTTGACATCGGCGAGAACCGCGACACCGTAGGTTCGCGGGCAATGCGGATGGAGCTGGCGAAGCCTGGTACATGATTCGTGCAGCGCGAACCGCCGACGAATTACCATTCTCGCGATAAGGGGATCCTCGCCCGTGGACGTCACCCAAGCTCCTTACGTAGGTTAGGCTAACCATACTAAAGGTGAAGGGTGGCGATGAGCGCTGTGACGGGTTTCACCACGTCCGGCCTGGCAGATCCGCCATCCGGCGATTGCCGCCGCGGCGGACTGGCGTGCCCCGTTTCGGCTGCGATTAGTTCGGCGCGCGACCTGGTAGGGCTCGCACGCGCCGTGACCGGCACGTAGGCCATCGGCGCGAGTCAGGCAGCCAGTCCGTTGGCGGCCAGCGCCGTCTCCATTCTGTCCAGCACGGTCGCGGCCACCAGGCGGTGCGCGCCGAGCGGCTCGGCTATCGGGATTCCCGCCTGTGCGGCGTAGGCGGTGACCCGGTCGGTGATTCTGCCGTGGGCCAAAAACCACGGGGCGATCATCAGCTTGGTGGCACCGCGTGCCCGCAACCGTTCGACGGCTTCGGGAATCGACGGCTGAGGACCTTCAGTGGCGAAGGCGACTTCCACGCCGGCCCAACGTGTTCCGCGAGACAGCGGGGCTGCGATCGTGGCGGTCTGCGCGTTGGCCGCCGGTCGCGACGAGCCCACCGCGACCACCACCACGCCCAGCTCGGGGTCGAATCGCGAGGCGCCGGCGCTCGACAGGCGTTCACCGAGAACCTGCACCAGGCGGCTGTCCTCGCCCAGCGTCAGAGCGACCCGCACGGCGACGCCGGACTCCGTGATCATCGCCGGAATATCGACGCGGGCGTGGTAGGCGCTGGCCAACAGCAGGGGGACGACGACGGTGTCGCCGCCGGCGTTGCCCCTGGTCTCGCGCAGCACATCGCGCAGGTTCGGGGTGCTGTGTTCGCAGAACGCCACCCGTACGGCGTACTCGGGCGCCACCCGGCGCAGGTGCCCGGCGATCGCACGGGTGTTGGCCGCCGCGCGCGGATCCCGGCTGCCGTGTGCGGTCAGCACCAGCGTGGTGGTCACGAGGCGTGAAGCCCGCATTCGGTCTTGGCCAGGCCGGCCCAGCGTCCGCTGCGCGGATCGGCGCCGGCCGCCGGCTTGATCGTGCACGGCGCGCAGCCGATCGACGGGTAGCCTTCATCGATCAGCGGGTTGACCAGCACGTTGTTGGCGACGATGTATGCGTCGAACTCCTCGTCGGACCACGCCGCGATCGGGTTGATCTTCACCAGGCCGAACTGCTCGTCGAAGCTGATCAGCGGTGCATTGGCGCGCGTCGGCGCTTCCACCCGACGCAAGCCGGTGACCCACGCCGAGTAGTTGCGCAGCGTGCGGGACAGCGGCTCGACCTTGCGCAGTCGGCAGCACAGTGCCGGATTGGATCCGAACAGGTCCTTGCCGTGGGCAGCGTCCTGCTCCGCCACGGTCTGCTCCGGGGTGACGTTGACCAACGCGATGTCGTACATCGCCTCCACCGCGTCGCGGGTGCCGATGGTCTCGGCGAAGTGGTAGCCGGTGTCGAGGAACAGCACCGGAACTCCGGCGCGGACTTTGGCCGCCAGATCCACCAGCACCGCGTCGGCCATGTTGGAGGCCACCACGTAGTTGCAGGAGGCCCCTGAAGCGTCGAGCCCGTTCACCCCGCGGAAGTTCGCATCCGTCCACTCCAGCAGCTCGGTGGCGCTGGCACCGTCGAGCTCGGCCGCGCCCTTGGCGGCCAGCTCACGCAACTCCGCTTCGCTGTGCGGCCTCATCGCAGATCGTCTTCTTCGGCACGCACCGCCCACTGGGCGAAACGCTCACCGGCGCTGCGCTGTTTGATGAAGTTGCGCACCACCCGCTCGATGTAGTCGCCGAGTTCATCGCTGTAGACCTTGTGCTGGCGCAGCTTGCGGCCGAACCCGCTGTCGGCGCCCAGGCTGCCGCCGAGGTGCACCTGGAAGCCGGGGACCGAATTACCCTCGCCGTCGTCGATCATCTGGCCCTTGAACCCGATGTCAGCCACCTGGATACGAGCGCACGAGTTCGGGCACCCGTTGATGTTGACCGTGACCGGCACGTCCAGCACGGCGTTGAGATCGTCGAGTCGTTGCTCGAGTTCGGGAACCAGGCTCTGGGCCCGCACCCGGGTCTCGACGAACGACAGCTTGCAGAACTCCAGGCCGGTGCAGGCCATCAGATTGCGCCGCCACGCCGACGGGTTGGCAGGGAGGCCCAGCTCATCCAGCCCGGCGAGCAGGCCATCGAGCTTCTCGTCGGGGACGTCGAGGATGAGCAGCTTCTGGTGCGTGGTGAAACGCGCGCGGTCGGTGCCGACCTGTTCCATCAGCTCGGCAACCTTGACCAGTGTCTGGCCGCTGACTCGTCCGGAGATCGGTGCCACCCCGACCGCGTTGAGGCCGTTGCGGGTGCGCTGGACTCCGACGTGGTCGATGGGGGCGGTGGGCTTGGCGGGGGCCGGGCCGTCGATCAGGGGGCGCTTGAGGTACTCGGTTTCGAGAACTTCCCGGAATTTCTCGACGCCCCAGTCCTTGACCAGGAACTTCAGCCGGGCCTTGGACCGCAGCCGGCGGTAACCGTAATCGCGGTACAAGCTGGTGACGGCTTCCCAGACGTCGGGCACCTCGTCCAGCGGCACCCAGGCGCCGAGCCGCTGAGCCAGCATCGGGTTGGTCGACAATCCGCCGCCGACCCACAGGTCCAGGCCGGGCCCGTGCTCGGGGTGGTTGACGCCGATGAAGGAGATGTCGTTGACCTCGTGGGCGACGTCCTGCAGGCCGGATACGGCGGTCTTGAACTTGCGCGGCAGGTTGGCGAATTCCGGGTTGCCGATGTAGCGGCGGATGATCTCGTCGAGGGCGGGCGACGGGTCGAGGACCTCGTCGAGGGATTCGCCGGCCAGCGGGGAACCGAGCATGGCGCGCGGGCAGTCGCCGCAGGCTTCGATGGTCTGCAGGCCGACTTCGGCCAGCCGGTCCCAGATCTCCGGCACCTTCTCGATCTCGATCCAGTGGTACTGCACGTTCTGGCGGTCGGAGATGTCGGCGGTGTTGCGGGCGAAGTCCACGGAGATCTGACCCAGCGTCCGCATGGCGGCGGCCGACAGTGCCTTGCCGTCGCAGCGCACCCGCATCATGAAGTACTTGGCCTCCAGCAGATCGGCGTTCTCGTCGCCGGTGAAGGTGCCGTCGTAGCCCTGCTCGCGCTGGGTGTAGAGGCCCATCCAGCGGAAACGCCCGCGCAGGTCGTCTTTGGTGATGGCGTCGAACCCCTCCTTGGAGTACACATCCAAGATCCGGGCCTGCACGTTCAGTGCGGGGTCTTCCTGCTTGAACTGCTCGTTGGGGTTGACCGGTTCGGTCTCGCCGAGCGCCCACTGGGCCTCACTGCGCTTGGCCCGGCTCGGGGGAGCAGTAGGAGTGGCGGTCATCGAATCTCCTTGAATGAGGAGCCGGCGGGATTGAGCGCGGTTCACCGGCGACTGTCTCCGGCGGCGGCGCAGATCCGGCGGCCAGCTGGAAAGTACAGGTGGGCGGTTCTACGACATCAAGGCAGACAGCGACAGCTGCAAACACGCTTGAAATCGATATGCCGCCGAGCCACCAAGGCAACCCCGGACGAGGTGCAATAGGCGGCGGTCACAGCACCGATTATGCCATGGATGCCAAAAATCTTCCTTACCGGCGCAAAGTTGTGATCAGCGTGAGCAAAACTCATCTGGGGCTCGATGCTACGGCGGTCGGGCCGGGGGAGCGGATCGGATCGGCTCGGGGGTGACGCACCCCGGCGCGGACCACCGCAGACGAACAGCCGATCGGAAGGCGGGTGGGATAGGTGAGTATCGATTTCGGATGGGAACCGGAGTGGGAACCATTGCCGGCGGCCGACCCGCCACCGGGGCCGAGCGGCCTTTCCCGGCTGCGTCGCTGGCTGGCCGTGGCGACGCTGACGGCCACCGTCGGTTGCGGCGGATGGCTGGCCGTCCAGCACTACCAAA
This sequence comes from Mycobacterium sp. SVM_VP21, assembly GCA_024758765.1. Classification (NCBI taxonomy): domain Bacteria; kingdom Bacillati; phylum Actinomycetota; class Actinomycetes; order Mycobacteriales; family Mycobacteriaceae; genus Mycobacterium; species Mycobacterium cavoris. Next base: position 2,690,069 of record CP101406.1, on the reverse strand, counting down.
CCCACGTCGCCGGTGAGCAGGCCCTGGAGGCTGCCGAGGCATATGTCTTGCGGCTGAGCAATATCGACGCCGACAACATCGATCGCAATTTCGCCGAGATCACCGACGGATCGACCGGCCAGTTTCGGACCATGCACACCCGTTCCAGCGTGCGGTTGCGTCAGCAACTGATCGACAACCGGGCGACGGCGCGCGGACACGTCGCCGAGGCGGTGCTCAAATCCGCCGACCGCAACCACGCCGTGGTGGTGCTGCTGGTCGACCAGGCGGTGCGGAACGCCGACAACCCCGAACCCGTGCTCGACCACAGCCGGATCCGGATGACCATGGACAAGGTCGACGGCCGCTGGCTGGCCAGCAACGTGGAGTTGGTATGAGGAAATTCACAGCGCTGACGGCCGGCGTGCTGCTGGTCGGCGCCGCCGAATTGTCCGGCGCGGCCAGCGCCGACCCGATCGACTGGGACGCCATCGCCCTGTGCGAGTCCGGCGGGAACTGGTCGGCCGACACTGGCAACGGCGACTACGGCGGCCTGCAGATCAGCGCCGCGACCTGGGATGCCAACGGTGGAGTCGGATTGCCGTCGCAGGCCAGCCCGGAGCAGCAGATCGCCGTCGCCAAACGCATCATGGCCAGCCGTGGGCCCGGAGCGTGGCCGGCATGTGCGTCCCGCGGTGATGCCGCCAGTGCAGCCGCCCCGGTCGGTTCGCTGACGCAGTATCTGACGGCGCTGTACCAGGAAGCCGAGGGGCTCGAAGCGCAGGCCGAGTGAGGCCGAAGACAGACAGCGCCGCCCGCGACGCCGTGGGATGATCGGGCCTCATGACCCCGACCCCGACTGCCGTAGCGCTGCCCGACGTGGCGCCGGCCCAGCGTGGCCACGACGGACCGTTCGGGGTGTACGTGCACGTGCCGTTCTGTTTCACCCGGTGCGGCTACTGCGACTTCAACACCTACACCCCGGCGGAGCTCGGCGGCGCAAACCCCGATGCCTGGGTGGCGGCGCTGGACAAGGAACTGGAACTGGCCGCCGCCCGGCTGGGGCGCCAGCCGGCTGACACGGTATTCGTCGGAGGCGGCACGCCGTCGTTGCTGGGCGGGCCGCGGCTGGCGCGCGTGCTCGACCAAGTGCGTAAGCACTTCGGGCTGGCCGACGACGCCGAGGTCACCACCGAGGCGAACCCCGAGTCGACGTCGCCGGAGTTCTTCGAGACGATCCTCGCCGCCGGCTACACCCGGGTGTCGCTGGGCATGCAGTCGGTGTCGCCGCGCGTGCTGGCCACCCTGGACCGCATCCATTCGCCGGGCCGGCCGGTGGCGGCGGCGCGCGAGGCGCGTGCCGCCGGCTTCGAGCACCTCAACATCGACCTGATCTACGGCACCCCCGGCGAGACCGATGACGATCTGCTGCGTTCGGTGGACGCTGCGCTCGAGGCGGGTGTGGATCACGTCTCGGCCTACAGCCTGATCGTGGAGGACGGCACTGCGCTGGCCCGTCGGGTGCGCCGTGGGGAGTTACCCGCTCCCGAGGGCGATGTGGCGGCGCATCGCTATGAGCTGGTCGACGCCCGGCTGCGGGCGGCGGGGATGGACTGGTACGAGGTATCCAACTGGAGCCGGCCCGGCGCGGCCTGCCGGCACAACCTGGGCTACTGGAACGGCGGCCGATGGTGGGGTGCGGGCCCGGGCGCGCACAGCTATGACGGCGCGCTGCGCTGGTGGAACGTCAAGCACCCCAACACCTACGCGCAGCTGCTGGAGCAGAGCACACTGCCGGTGGCCGACTTCGAGGAGCTCTCCGACGCCGATCGGCATACCGAGGACGTCATGCTGCGACTGCGGATGCGCGACGGGCTGGCGCTGGCGGATCTGGATGCCGAGGAGCGCGAGCGTGCTGCGATCGCGGTTGCCGATGGACTTCTGAACATCGACGGTGAGCGGCTGGTGTTGACCGACCGGGGCCGGTTACTGGCCGACGCGGTGGTGCGGTCGCTGCTGGGCTAGCTGGCGATTTAGCCGCTGAACCACCCGCGGCCGCCGTCCCAGCTACCACAGATGCCGTTGAAGCAGCCGTGGCCGAAACCACCCTGGCCGGGGACAAAGCCGCCACAGCCCTGCCAACCGGCGTCGTGGCCACAGCCGCCGCCTCCGCCGTTGCCGTCCGGGCCGCCGGAACCGTGCGGTTGGGCGACCGCGGTCTGGCCGGGCGTGCCCGCCGAGCCGGTCATCAGCATCACGCCTGTCGGGGCTGCGGCGATTGCCGCGGCGGCTGTCGCTACGAACATCGATCCCACGAGTTTGCGAATACTTAGCATGACTCCATAGTCCGCGCGGATGTCGGCGTTGCCAACCTTTGTGTGAGGACTGATACCGAATTGTGAACGCCCGTAACACATCACTGCGACCTGATCGCAGCGGCCGGAGTCACCAGGTCGATGGCTGGTTCCGAGCTAAGTAGAAAATCCGCAAATACGGATATCTAGGGGTTCGCTGTACGTGCGTTTCATGCAGGTAGATCATTTCCATCCGATTCACAGCAATCTTGCCTTGGTGTTGCCAGGTCCGCCTCGCGAGTCGCGGAAAGGCGACGAAACCGGAATCTATTACAGTGGTAAATAACAGCTTTCGTATAGACGTGACACGTGGGGTCGACCCGGTACGGTTCGAGCGTTGGGGCTCATTCAGCAATATCGTCATCCGTTACTTGTAGTGAATCGTACTTGCGGATACGCTCCCGAATGTAGCTCCGCAAACGAGGCCCAACACAGGGCGTAGCCGGGGCAGATGGAGGACCGACGGGATGGCAGTTCAACGGGCGCGAGGCGCCGCACGCCGGGCGCACGGAGTCGGCGGGCGAGTGCTGGAGATTCTCGGTCGACAGGAATGGATGGATCGGCCCAGCTACCGGCTGGAGAACGTATTGAGCTTCGGGTTCAACGCCTTTGGTGGGGCACGGAACCGGGTGACCAACTTCTTGAACGGTGTGTGGCTGGGACATCCGGTGCATCCGCCGTTGGCATCGCTGACCACCGGTGCCATTGGGACGACGGTCGCCCTGGATGCGCTGAGTCTGTTGCCGAGCAAGTCCGCGACGGAGGTGCTTGACGCGTCACGATTCGCCCAGCGCGCCCTGGGTTTGGGAATTGCGGCCAACTTCGCCTCTGCGGCTACCGGAGTGACCGACTGGCAGCACACTCACGACAAGGATCGGCGTATCGGGCTGGTGCACGGCGTGCTGAATCTCGTCGCCACGGGTCTATACGTCCAGTCCTGGCGGGATCGGCGCCGCGGGCGGCAGTTGCGGGGCATCGTGACCAGTGCGGTCGGCTACGGCATCACCTCTGCCAGCGGATTCCTGGGCGGTGCGCTGGTGTTCGGCTCCGGAATCGGCATGGACCAGTCCGGTGATCGGCTGCGCATCGACCACTGGACACCGGTGTTTCCGGAGGCGGAGCTCCCGGCCGGCAAGAAGCCCAAACGCATCGACGTCGACGGCGTCGCGGTGGTGCTGTGCCGCAACGGCGACAGTGTCTCGGCGTTCGCCGGATTTTGCCCGCACCTGGCCGCGCCGATGGAAGACGGCTGGGTCGACCGCGGCCGGATCGTGTGCCCGTGGCACGGCTCGCAATTCGACGTGGAAACCGGTGCCGTGCTGCGCGGACCGTCTGCCGCTCCGCTGCCCCGCTACCAGGCGCGTGTGCGTGACGGGATGGTCGAGCTGCGCGACGGCGCGTTGACACCCCTTGGTGAGGGCCGGGTTAAATATCTCGCCCCGCAGACCCTGGAGTGCCCCGAAATCGCGGAACAGAAGGAGATTGCACAATGAGTGACGCCTACACCGTCTTGCGGGACCACCACAACGTGCTGCGCGGGTTGGGCGGTCGGTTGAAGGCCGCTCCGGTCGGCTCGGCCGAGCGGCAGCAGACCCTCGATACATTGCTGCGCGAGTTCACCATCCATATGAAGATCGAGGACGACATCTACTATCCGGCGCTGGCGGCCGCGAGCAAGCTGATCGCGATTGCACACGCCGAGCACCGGCAGATCTACGACCAGCTCGCGGTGGCATTGCGGACTCCGACCAGCTCACCCAGGTATGTGGACGAGTGGAATTCCTTCCTGACCGTCCTGGAGGCGCACGCCGACGAAGAGGAGCGCGACCTGGTGCCCCCGCCGGCGCCGGTCAACCTGACCGACGCGGAGCTGGAGGACCTGGGCAATCGGATGGCTGCGGAGATGGAGCGGCAGCGCAATTCCAAGTTCGAGCAGCTGCACGTGAAAGCGCGAGCGAGATTGCTGGCCCTGCTGCCCGGCTGAGGTTGCGCGCGGGTTCGCGGGGCGAGGCGCACGTCACTGGATAGGTTAGGCTACATTTACTAATTGTGTCCGAGGTCGGTGTCGAAACAGTCTCCGAAGCTGCGTCGTCGGTGCTGTTGCCGCCGGGTGTCGAGCCGGCTGATCTGGCTGCCGCGCTGGCCGCTGAGCTACCGGAACATGACGGTCAGGAATACCTACTCTACGAGCGTGGCGGACGTTGGACCCTGGCCGCGGGCGTGCGCGCCGCCGTCGAGCTGGACAGCGACGAACTGCGCACGGTCCGCGACGGGGTGGTTCGTCGCGAACACTGGCGGGGGCGGCCGGCCGCAGTGCTCGGTGAGGCCGTGGACCGGTTGCTGCTCGAGGCCGCAGAGGTATTCGGCTGGGTGGCTTTCGAATTCGGCACCTACAGATTCGGGCTGCAGGAACGGTTGACGCCGGGCACCGCGCTGGCGAGGGTGTTCTGGCCGCAGACCCGCATCGTCGTCACCGCCGAGAAGGTCGAGCTGTTCGGCCACAGTGATCGGGCAGTCGTGGTGCTGGAGCGGCTGTTGGCCGACGGCGTTCCCGCGCTGGCCGAGCCGTCGCCGATTGTGGTCGACGCCGACGGTGCCGGCTATCGCGATCGGGTGGCGACCGCGGTCGAGGAGATCCGCGCCGGCGGCTATCGCAAGGTGATCCTGTCGCGCTGCGTCGACGTGCCGTTCGCGCTGGACTTCCCTTCGACCTACCGGTTGGGCCGGCGGCACAACACGCCGGCTCGGTCATTCTTGTTGCGGCTGGGCGGGATCCGCGCGCTCGGGTACAGCCCGGAGCTGGTGGCCGAGGTGCGCGGCGACGGTGTGGTGGTCACCGAGCCGCTGGCCGGCACGCGTGCCCGCACGGGCGATTCTGCGATCGATGCGGCGGTTCGAGCCGAGTTGGAATCCGACGCCAAGGAGATCGTGGAGCACGCGATCTCGGTGCGCACTTCGGTGGACGAGATCACCGAGATCGCCGAGCCCGGCAGTACGGTCGTCGCCGACTTCATGACCGTGCGGGAACGGGGGAGCGTTCAGCACCTGGGGTCGACGGTGCGCGGGCGGCTGGATCCCGCTCGGGACCGGATGGATGCCCTGGAGGCGTTGTTCCCGGCGGTCACCGCGTCGGGGATCCCCAAAGCGGCCGGAATCGACGCCATCCTGCGGCTCGATGAGTGCCCACGCGGGCTGTACTCCGGTGCGGTGGTGATGTTCTCGGCCGACGGTGACCTCGACGCCGCGTTGACGCTGCGGGCGGCCTACGAGGGGGACGGACGCTGCTGGTTGCGAGCCGGGGCGGGCGTCATCGCCGAGTCGCGGCCCGAGCGGGAGTTCGAGGAGACCTGCGAGAAGCTGGCCACCCTGGCGCCATATCTGATCGCTGAGCGCTGAATCCGCCGCCCGGTTGTCGGTTGCGATACCCTATAGGGTATAACAGGCGGCTCGGGGAGAGGACCTCACGTGATTGATGACGAAGAGAGCGTCAAGTCGGTGTTGAACCGGCTGCGCCGTGCCCATGGCCAGCTCGCCGGAGTGATCGCGATGATCGAGGGCGGTCGCGACTGTAAGGACGTGGTCACCCAGCTCGCTGCGGTCTCGCGGGCGTTGGACCGGGCGGGCTTCAAGATCGTCGCGAGCGGGCTTCGTGAGTGCCTGGCCGGTGAAGCTGCCGGCGGCAAAGCGCCGCTCTCTGAAGACGAGCTCGAGAAGCTGTTCCTCGCCCTGGCCTAAAGCGTGTCGAACAACTCTGGTGGGTGTTCGGCACCGCCCTTCTCGGGCGTTCCTTGGTTCAGGCCGCTGGTGCGGTGTGAACGGTGGTTCCCGCGTCGTTCAGGCTGGTTTCACCGGCACTCGTGGGGTGCTGGTCAGAGCCGTCCTGTCGGCGGGCGTTGGTGGCCCGGCCTCCTGCTTGGGGGTCCGGAGTTCGTTGTGAGTCGTGATGGGTTTGGCCCCAGCGGGCCAAGTTGACCGCCGCATTGAGGTCACGATCCAGGTGGTGACCGCATGGGCAGATGAACATGCGCTCGGCCAGGCTCAGGTCGGTGCGGCGATCACCGCAGGCCGAGCAGAGTTGGCTGGAGGGATACCAGCGGTCGGCCTCGATGACCCGCCCGCCACGCCAGTCTTGCTTGTAGTGCAGCTGGCGGGCGAACTCAGCCCAGCCCGCATCGGAGATGGCGCGGGCCAGGCGATGGTTGCGCAACATCCCGGCTACATGCAGGTTCTCGATGACGAGCCGGTTGTGGGTCTTGACGAGCTGGTTGGAGACCTGGTGTGCGAAATGTTGGCGCACATTGGCGACGCGGTGGTTGCCGGGCGAGTTTGGCGGTGGCATCGCGGCGGTTGTGTGATCCTTTCTTCTTGCGGGACAACGATCTCGCTAACCGGCGCTGGCGGGCCATGCCGGCGGCGAGTGCTTTGGGGGCATCGGCGATCCGGGCTACCTGCGCCCCGTCGCCGGTAGCGGCGACAACGAATGCAGATAGTCCCCGGTCGATTCCGACCCAACCATCACTATCTGCGGTGTCTAGCGGCGAGTGCCTGTGGGCCGGGTGTAGGTCGGCGGCTTCGACGTTGAGCGCCACCCACCACTGGCCCACGCGCTGGGTCACGGTGGCGAACAGAATCTTGGCCCGTCCGGTGGCGAGCATTCGACGTAACCGGCGGGTGTCGTCGTGTACGGCGATCTGGCCGATGCCGGGCAGGGTGAGCGACCGCGCCCGGTTGCCGTCGCCAACACGGATCGCGGCCGGCCGGCCCTTGGGGTGTTTGTTGCGCAGCCGAAACGATGGCACCGCGGTGGTCTTCTTCTTGAAGCGAGGGAACCCGGCCCGGCGGCCCTTGCGTTTCCCCGCACGGGAGTCCGACCAGGCTGTCAGTCCCTTGCCGAGGTCGACGGCGGCCTCTTCGAACACCTGCTGGCACACCTGTGTGCGCCACGCCAGGCCGGTCACCACCGACTCGGTGACCCCGGCAGGATCGACGGTGAACACCCGCCCGGCCGCTTCGGTCTTCTTCCAGGCGTTGAAGATGTTGATCAGGTCGAAACCCGTCCAGGGCACGTCGATGCCCGGATCAACGCGGCGCTCGGTGAGCCCGGCTTTCACCAGGCGTAAGCACTGGTTGAACGCGAACCGGGCCGCGCCGGCATGCCGGGACAGCATCACTTCCTGCTCGACAGTGGGGTCGAGGCAGAATTTGAACGTCGTATGCCGGGCCATTAACCGCAGCATCGCATAGGGCACCGACAACCAGCGCCGACCAGGCGTGGGGCGTCACAGATCGCCGTCAGGATCAGCGGTCAGGTGCCCTCACACCACCTCGGCGGCGGTACGCCTCCAATTTGTCCGATACCGCATGGGCGCGGGTGGCCCGGTTCATCGTGGCCGATCAGATCATCCCCGTGGTGGCCGACCGTGTCCGCCACGACGGCGGTGCGAATATCTCAACGCTGTGCTGTAAGGGCTGCGCACCGGCTACGCGTGGCGGCACCTTGCCCACGACCTCACCGTGTCCTGGTCGTCCGCGCATAAGCGCTTCCTGCGCTGGTGCCGTGCCGGCACCTGGGGCACGGTACGCGGCGAGGTTCGTTCCCGCACCGGCCGCTGGCGCCGGCCCTCAGCAGCCGGGGGTGACTCCTCGTCGGTGAAGGCATCGCCCGTGGCCGGACCACGCGGCTTCGACGGCGCCAAAAAGGTCGGCGGCATCAAACGCCACATCCTCGTCGACACCGCAGGCATTCGCATTGCCGCGACTGTGACTCCGGCCAACGTGCCGGACTGTGCCGCTTTCCCGGCCCGGCTGCGCAAAGCCAAGAACACCACTCCGACCGTTGCTCACGTCTGGCTGGACAAGGGCTATACCGGCCCCACCGTCGCCGAGGCAGCCACCAAAGCCGCAGTGAGCATCGACATCGTGTCCGGGCCGAAACCCACCAGCGGGTTCCAGATCCAGCCACGCCGCTGGGTCGTCGAACCCACCAACGGCTGGATCAACCACTGCCGCCGACTCGACCGCCAATACGAAGCCAGTCTCACCGCCCACGAAGGCTTCCTCTACCTCAGCCAAATCGCCCTACCGCTACGCCGACTCGACCGCAGCCAGTCATTCGACACGCTTTAGGGGAGCCGATGCGCGCGACGTGGGTCAGTGCAGCAGAGACTCGGTGAGCAGGCCGCTGACCATCGACTCGATAGTCGATTCGATCGACGAGGCTAGGGTGGCGGTCACGGATGCGACGGCCTGGGTGCGGAATCGCACCAGCATGCCGATCAGCTCGGCGATCTCGGTGTCGGCCGGTAGGGGCGCACCGGGTTGAATTCGGGTCAGGACGTGGTCGGCGCCGGCTCGCACCAGCAGCTGGCTGATCGCGTCGATGTGCGGCAATGACTGCTCGTAGAGGTCGATCAGTTTGTCGATGGCGATGCCGTAGCCGCGGACCTCGTTGAAGGCATCGATCAGCTTGGGCCGGGTGATGGTGGCCAGGGAGTCGGCCTCGTTGAGGCGGATCACCCCGAGCGCCACCAGGCGCCGCATCGCCGGTGGGTCGCCGATTCGCCGCTCGGCCTCGGCGCGTGGCATGGTCTCGGGCCGTTCGGTGGTCCAGCTACCGGCGATCGCGCTTTCCAGTCCCAGGATGTCGCCGAGGTCCTTGCCCTGCTCCCACGCGCCGATCATCTCTTTGACGTGCGCGATGGTGTAGCCGCGGTCGAGCATCGAGGTGATCAGGCGCAGTCGGGTCAGGTGGGTGTCGTTGTACAACGCGATCCGCCCGACCCGCCGCGGCGGCGGCAGCAGATCCCGGTCCCGGTACACGCGCACGTTGCGGGTGGTGGTGCCGCCCAATCGGGCCAGGTCATCGATTCGGTACTCCCGGGACGCCGTGTTGCCGCCCGGATGACGCACCACGATTTCGAAGAGCTGTGTTACCGCAGCCTCGATCACCTCGCGGGACTCGCGCCGCACCCGGCGGGGGACCCGCCGCAGATTCGCCAGCACCCCTGCGATGGAGTCGGGCTTGGCGTGACGATCCGGTGCGGTCATGCCACCGCGTGGTAGTCGGCGAGGCGGAAACTGCGCATCTGCCGAAGATACTGCGTTGCGAACCCCGGGTACATCGACGCGTTGAAACCGTCCTCGGTCAGATACCAGCTGCGACAGCCCGACATCCAGGTCGTCTTGCCCAGTCGACGTTGAATCTGCTCGTTGTGGCGGCGCTGCACATCGTCACGCACGTCCAGGTAGCGCAGGCTTCCCCTGCGGATCGTGCCGACGGCATGCACCACGTAGTCGATCTGGCCTTCCACGTAGACCAGCAGTGAGTTGTGGCCCGGCCCGGAGTTCGGTCCGGTCATGAAGAACAGGTTCGGGTAGCCGTGGGCCTGAATGCTCTTGAATGCCTGACCGCCGCCGCGCCAGTCCACGGCTAGGGACCGGCCGCCCAGCCCGGTGACCGGAAACGGCGGGCCGGTCAGGTGGACGTCATAGCCGGTCGCGAACACGATGGCGTCCAGCTGGTGCTCCACGCCGTCGCTGGTGCGGATGCCCGACGGGCTGAGCGTGGCGATCGGCCAGGCGATCAGCTTGCAGTTGTCGCGCTGCAGCGCCGGGTAGTAGTCGCTGGAGATCAGCATGCGCTTGCAGCCGGGGGTGAAGTCCGGGGTGAGTTGACGCCGCAGCCATGGATCCCTGACTGTCGCGCGCAGGTGGGCTTTGCCCAGTTGGGCCACCAGGCCGCTGAGCGGGGTGTTCCACACCAGTGCGGTGGCGCTGGCCTCGTGCCCCCAGAACAGGGCTTGGCGAGCAAATTGTTGGGCGGCTGGGACTTTGGCGAACAGTTGCTGCACTGCGGCTGGCATGGTCATGTCCAGGCGGGGGATCACCCAGCCTGGGGTGCGCTGAAATACCTTGACGAACTCGGCCCGCTCGACGAGTTCTGGGATGATCTGCACCGCGCTGGCGCCGGTGCCGATGACCGCGACCCTCTTGCCGGTGAAGTCGTAGTCGGGATCCCAGTGGGCGCTGTGGATCTTGTGGCCGGTGTAGCTCTCCAGGCCACGGAGGGCTGGAAAGCTGGAGTCCGGCAGCGGCCCGGATGCCAACACCACGGTGCGGGCCCGAAACTGGGAGGCTCGCTTGCGCCCGGCCGCCACCGCGGTGATCTTCCATACCCCGGCGCCCTCGTCGAACACCAGCCCGGTGACCTCGGTGCCGAACCGAATGTGGCGGCGCAGGTCGAACCGGTCGACCATGTCCTCGATGTGCGCGCAGATCTCGCCGGCCGAGGGGTAGGCCCGCGACCAGCCGGGATTGGCGACGAAGGAGAAGGAGTACAGCAGCGACGGAATGTCGCACGCCGCACCGGGATAGCGGGTGTCGCGCCAGGTGCCACCGACCCGGTCGCTGCGCTCCAAGATGATGATCTCGTCGTTGCCGGCAAGGCCTGCCTCGGCCAGCTTGATCGCCGCGCCGACTCCCGAGAACCCGGCGCCCACGATCAATGTCTGGTAGATGGGTGCGCGTGCCACGTCAGGCTGCCGGTTCGTGGGTGAGTTCTTTGAACCAGCTCGGGATGGGTTTGAGCAGGCGCTTGGGATAGAAGCCGGACAGCCACACCGCCGGGTTGGCCAACAGGTGATACGGACTGTCCGGATTGGCCATCCAGCCCGAGTAGCGCTTGATCGCCTGGTAGGCCGGCACCCGCCGGGTGTGTTCGCCGCGTTCGCCGAACTGCGTGAAGCGCATCAGTGCCGAGTACAGCCGCTGGGGGTCCAGTCCCATGCCGATGACCTCGTTGCGGATCCGGGTGAGCAGCGGGATCGAGATCAGCGCTCCGACGATCAGTGAGGGGGAGGCGACGGTGCCGACGAACTCGATCGCCAGCCTGCGGGCGTCGGCGTGCCCGATCATCTCCAGCACCTCGAAATCAACAGCGATATGCCGGGATTCGTCGTTGTTGATCTTCTCGAACACCTGATGACAGACCGGGTCGTCGACCTCGTCGAGCAGGAACTTGAGCAGGGCGCCGTCGAGTGCGACTTCCAGCATCGGGATCACCGTGCCCAGCACCGACAGCGGCAGGTCGTCGGAGTAGTCGTCGAGCCATTGCATGGCCAACCGGATGTTGACATTGGGCTCGGGGGTCTCGCCGTCTTCGAGCATGCCCCAGCGCTTCATCAGTGCCAGCTCGGCGTTGGCGTGACGTTGCTCCTCGGCATGGAAATAGCGGTAGATCTCGGCCAGCGTGGCGGTGGGCGCCTTGCGTGCCATGGCGGCGAAGCCACGGGCGCCGATGTTCTCGATCCAGCACAGGTCGGCCATGAACTTCTTGAGCTTGGGCACCATCTCGGGGCGGATCAGCTCGGCTCCAGGTGCGTCCCAGTCGATATCGGCCAGCGCCCATTGCCGATCCTTGATCTTGGTGAGCATGACGTCCATGTCGAGAGCCATCGTGATCTCCTTTAGTCGGACCTACCTGGCAATGCCGCGCTGGCACGGAATGCCAGCCCGATGGCTCGAGTGAAGGTCTCCGGCGCGAAACGTTTGATGTTCCAACCGATCTTGGCGTCCAGCTGCGGCATGCAGTACAGCCCGCCGCGGTCGTGGGTGTCGAGGCAGTCGCGGGCAACGCGTTGCGCGGAGAGCCCGGTCCAGCGCATCAGCAGGTTCGCCGCGTCACTGGACTGGGCGCTGATCCGCCCGGATTCGACGATGTTGGTCTTGACGAACGTCGGGCACAGCACGGTGACACCGATGCCCGTACCGGACAACTCGGCCGCCAAGGTCTCCGACAGCGACAGCACGCCGGCCTTGCTCACGTTGTAGGCCGCCATATCCGGGGCGGCGCCGAACGACGCGGCGGAGGCGACGTTGATGATGCCGCGGGGCTGATCGGGGCCTGCCTCCCGCAGGATCGGGGTGAAAACGTGGCAGCCGTGGATGGGGCCCCACAGGTTGATACCCAGCGTCCAGTTCCAGTCGTCCAGTGCCATCTCGCCGATCGGCTGCCCGCCGGCGCCGACGCCGGCGTTGTTGATCACCAGGGTGGGGGCGTGGCCGAACCAGGACTGTGCGGCGTCGGCCAGCGCGGTGACGTCGTCGATCGTCGAGACGTCGCAGTGCACGGCGGTGGCGCGACCGCCCGCGCCGGTGATGGCCTCGACGGTGCGCTGGGCGGCGTCATCGTCGATGTCGCTGCAGATCACGGCGCTGCCGCGGCGGGCGAGTTCGATGGCGAATGCGGCTCCGATACCGCTTCCGGCGCCGGTGACGACGGCGGAGGCCCCATGGCTGCGTTTGGACGATCGGCCAAGGATCATGTGACTGAGTCAACAGTCAATGGTGCCATTAGTCAATGGCAACGTTTAGAGCCGGGGTGGGGGGGGCGGGGGGGCCGCCCCCCCGCGCGGGGGGGGGGGGGGGGGGGGGGGGGGGGGGGGGGGGTTCCGGCGAGGGTGTGGGCGGGGGGGGGCGGGGCGCCGGCCCCCCCCCCGGGGGGGGGGGCGCGCGGGCGCGGGGGCGCCCCCCCCCCCCCCCCGAGACGGGGTGGTGCGATTACGACTGGCCGAACAGGCTGTCGAGCCAGCCCAGGTCGAGCAGGTTGCTGTCCGACGTGGCCACCAGGTTCGGGTCCGCGAGGGCCCCACCAGCGTCGACGTCGGTGTCTGCGACCGGGATGGTCGAGGTCAACGCAGTGGCGATCAAGGTGGGCAGCTTGTCGAACAGGTACGCGAAGGTGCCGTTCGAGGTGAGCAGGCCCTGCCACGGCGCCCGGGGGGTACCGCCGTCCTCGTCCCACACGACATAGCCGTTGAGCAGTGCGTCGAACGGGTCCTGGGGTGCGTGGTCCGGGTTGTTGCTGAAGTTCTCCGCCAGGGCGAACTGGAAGCCGAGGAAGGGCTCCCACACGGACTTGGCGGCGCTCTTCCAGAAGCTGAAGTCGTCGAACAGGTCTTGCACGTTGGTCCAGACCTGGCTCATGTCGGTCCCAATGCCCAAGATGCCGGGGATCTCTTCGGTACCGCCGCGCGGGATGTAGTTGAACAGCGGCTGGAAGATATATTGCGCGCCGAAGACCATGTCCCAGTTGATCAGGTTCCAGGCGTGGGTGACGTCACCTTCCTTGAGGAAGTCGATGATGAGCGGGAGGTTCGTCTCAAGGCCCACGATCGGTCCGATACCCGACCACATGCCCTCGATGCCAGCCCACGACTCCGCCAGGCTGCTGCTGGCGACCCCGCCGTAGTAGCTGCCCAGCTCACCGAGGGCAGAGAAGATGGGGCTCGGGCCGGAGAGCAGCGCCGACAGCGCGTCGAGGTTCTCCGAGGTGGTCGCGGTGAGCTCGATCGCGGGCTGGTGGCCGACCACGGGGGGCAGCGGCGCAACCGGGCTGACGGCGAGCACGCCGGCGCCGGCCAAGGCGATCCCGGCGGCCATGAGGCCGGTGGCCCGGGCGGTCGAGGCGGTGCCAGAGTCGGTCGACCCGGCCGCGAGTGCGAACTGCATTGCTTCTCCTTATCGTTACCTCATCTGATGTGAGGTTCCTGTCTATGTAGAACGGTGGCTAACGTTAACCATAAGGACAAACATCAGGCAAGCCTTGCCTTACCCTAAGTGTTGCGAGTCACAAGATAGGGCACGCTAACCTTAGTTTGGGATCTGGTGTAGCGTCGCACCTCATGAGCTCTTCGCCCACTGACGCCGTAAGCGCCGCGCTGCGTGAGATCTTGCACGACGATCTGCAGGTCGACCTCAGCCGGGTGACGCCGGAGTCGCGGCTGGTGGACGACGTAGGCCTGGATTCGGTGGCGTTCGCGATCGGCATGGTGGCCATCGAGGACCGGCTCGGCGTCGCGCTGTCTGAGGAAGACCTGTTGACCTGTGACACGGTCGGGGACCTTGAGGCCGCCATCCGGGCGAAAGCCCCCGCCGGCGCGTGAGCGTGCTGGCCGGCGCCCTGACCCAGGCGATGACCGGGTCGGAGCACGATCTGGTGGTCTTTGACCCCGAAGCCGGAGCATGGAATCGCCACCCGTGGCAGCAGGTGCACGCCCGCGCCGAAAGCGTGGCCGCCCGGATCCTTGACGGCGATGATGAAGGTGCCGTCGGGCTGGTCGGGGAGCCGACCGCAGATCTGGTCGCCGCGATTCAGGGCGCATGGTTGGCCGGCCGCAGCGTGTCGATCCTGCCCGGACCGGTCCGCGGTGCTGACCCCCCGCAATGGGCACAGGCGACATTGGATCGCTTCCATGGCATTGGGGTCGGCACGGTGCTGAGCCACGGATCGGTGTTAGACCTGCTGCGGGCCGAGGAGGGCGGTCGGCCTCTGGCGGTGGCTGACGTTGCCGCGGCTGCCGACACCGGTCGCTCGATCAAGCCAGTCACGGACACCGATGTGCCCGCGGTATTGCAGGGCACCGCCGGGTCTACCGGGACCCCGCGCACCGCCCAGCTGTCACCGGCCGCGGTGCTGGCGAACGTCTCCGGCTTGAGCACGCATGTCGGCGTCGATCCGGCAGACGACGTCGGCTGCAGCTGGCTACCGCTTTATCACGACATGGGGCTGACCTTCCTGCTCAGCGCTGCGCTGACCGGATCGGAACAGTGGTTGGCGCCAACGGCGGCGTTCGCCGCCTCGCCGTTTCGGTGGCTGAGCTGGCTGCACGACAGTCGGGCCACCATGACCGCCGCGCCCAACTTCGCCTACACCGTGATCGGCAAATACGCCCGACGAGTCCCCGAAGTGGACCTGGGCCGACTGCGGGTCGCGATCAACGGCGGCGAGCCGGTCGACTGTGCTGGACTGGAGCGATTCGTCGCCGAACTCGGCAAGTTCGGCCTCGACCCCGGTGCTCTCATGCCCTCCTACGGTTTGGCCGAAGCCACCTGCGCGGTGACCGCGCCACGGCCAGGGACCGGCCTGCAGTACGACGAAATCATCGGTGCAGCAAGCGATGGCGCCGAGGCGGTGCGCAGGCATGCGGTGCTCGGCGAACCAATTCCCGGAATGCAGGTCCGAATCAGTCCGGTCGCCGAGCGCCACGAGGAGCTGCCGCAGCGTGAGATCGGTGAGATCGAGATCCGCGGAACCTCGATGATGTCGGGCTATCTGGGTCAGCCGGCGCTGGAGCCGGACACCTGGTTTGCCACCGGTGACCTCGGCTACTTCACCGACGCCGGTGTGGTGGTCTGCGGCCGCGCCAAAGAGATCATCTCGATCGCCGGACGCAATGTGTTTCCCACCGAGATCGAGCGAGTGGCCGCGGAGGTGCGTGGTGTCCGCGATGGAGCCGTAGTGGCGGTCGGCACAGACGGAATCCGGCCGGGACTGGTGATCGCCGCGGAGTTCCGCGGCCGTGACGAGGCCGGGGCGCGTGCCGACCTGATCTCCCGGGTGGCATCGCAGTGCGGGGTGGTGCCCGCAGATGTGGTGTTCCTGGCGCCCGGCTCGTTGCCCAGGACGTCGTCGGGGAAGCTGCGGCGGCTGGAAGTCAAACGGAACCTGGAGGCTACGAAGTGACCGAAGTGACCGCCGGGTCCGGCATCGACACTTATCGCGCCTTGCTGGACGAGGTGTTCGACCAACAGGTTGCCGACTGGACAGCTGAAGCCGAAGCCACCGAGCGCTTTCCGCGCGCGCTGATCGAGCACTTGGGCCGTACCGGGGTGTTCGCGGGTAAGTGGGGCAACGGCCAGCATCCCGACGTCGCAAAGCTGGTGGCCTTGGCGTTCAAGCTGGGACAGCTGCGATCGGCAGGCATCGGGGTCGGGGTGAGCTTGCACGACTCCGCCATCGCGATCCTGCGCCGGTTCGGGCGGTCTGACTATCTGAAGGACATCTGCGAGCAGGCAATCGGGGGCCAGGCGGTGCTCTGCATCGCGGCCTCGGAGGAGTCCGGAGGTTCGGACCTGCAGATCGTCGAGACCGAAGTTCGTTCCGTGCGTGATGGTTTCGAGGTGCGAGGCCGTAAGAAGTTCGTGTCGCTGTCTCCGATCGCAGATCACATCTTGGTGGTGGCGCGCGGCGTGGACCACGACGAGAGCAGCCGGCACGGCAACGTCATGGTGATCGCGGTCCCGACCTCCCAAGTGCACATCAACGAGCCGTACCGCAAAGTGGGGGCCGGGCCGCTGGACACCGCAGCAGTCGATATCGCCACCTGGGTGCCGGCCGATGCCTTGATCGCCCGCCCGGGCACTGGCCTGGCCGCGATCTCCTGGGGCCTGGCCCATGAACGCATGTCGATCGCCGGGCAGGTCGCCGCGTCGTGTCAGCTGGTGATGGGGCTCACTCACGCCCGGATGATGCGCCGCCGGCAGTTCGGTGCCACCCTGTTCGAGCACCAGGCGCTACGGCTGCGCATGGCTGACCTGCAAGCCCGGGTCGATCTGCTCCGCCACGCACTCAAGGGCATTGCCGTTGACGGGCGGCTCGATCTGCGTACCGCCGCGGCTATGAAGGTCACCGCGGCCCGGCTCGGTGAAGAAGTGTTCTCCGAATGCATGCACATCTTCGGCGGCTCCGGCTACCTGGTCGACGAGACGCCGATAGGGCGCTGGTGGCGGGATATGAAGCTGGCCCGTGTCGGCGGCGGCACCGACGAGGTGCTCTGGGAGTTGGTGGCAGCCGGGATGCGCCCCGACTATCACGGCTACGACGAGTTATTCGCCAGCGGGTCGTCGTCGGGGTAGCGCAGCACCCCGTACAAGGCCATCTTGCGGTAACCCATGTCGTGTTCGCCGAGAAAGGTACCGCCCACGTACTCGGCTAACCGGCGCATCGCCGTATTGCGGTACTCGGGTTCGAACATCATCCGGCGGCACTGCGGTTCCAGCTCGAAAACGCTCCTCATGACGCGCGGCAGCAGGATCGCTGCGAACCCCCGATTGACCGCCGCAATGTCAGCAACGGCGCCGTGCATGCCGAGATCGTGCGGGTCGGCATCGTAGTACTTGGCGATGGAATCTTTTGCCGCCCGGTATAACTCGATATAGCCGTAGTCTTGTCCGTGCCGGCTGACGATGAGCGGCCGAGTGAAGCTGCCGGCGACCTGGGCGCTCAGGTAGGCGTGCCAGCGCTCCTGTGGCCACGCGGACTCCCACGTCTGCGCCAGGTGCGGCCGGTTCATCCACTCGGACATCATCTCCGCGTCGGCATCCGGGTCGGCGACCCGGATCGCATAAGGCTCGGCGAGGCCCGGAATGGGCGGTGCCGGCACACTGCGAACCTCGTCGGAAATGTCCGTCAGCTCGCGGTGCAGGATGGTTGCGGCGTCAGTCATAACGAGCAATCAGCTTACCCGAGCGGCTATTCGGATAAGTGAGGGTAGGGTAACCTAGGTTCGACTTAGCGGCGGGGCGCCGAGCCCGATTCCGCGGGTTGGGCCACCGTTGGCGAAAGGACCGTGATGGCGCGCGGCTTGCAGGGTGCGATTCTGCGGGGCTTCGGTGCTCGAGACCACACCGTAACGGTGCTTGAGACCAGCTGGATTACTCCACATTGCATCCGGGTCTGGATGCATTCACCCACCCTGTTCACCGACGCGGCCGTCGAGCCCAGCGCCTGGCTGCGGTTCTGGTTCCCGGACCCGGACGGATCGGACACCGAATTCCAGCGCGCGTACACCATCGCCGAGGGCGACGCCGAGAGCGGACGCTTCGCGGTCGACATGGTGCTGCACGAACCGGCCGGGCCGGCCACCCGCTGGGCCCGCACCGTGGAACCCGGAGCCACTATCGCGGCGATGTCGCTGATGGGCTCGTCGCGCTTCGAGGTGCCCGACGCCGACGCGCAGCCCGCCGGCTACCTATTGATGGGGGACTCGGCGTCGATACCGGGAATCAACGGAATCATCGGCACCGTCGCACCTGAGGTACCGATCGAGCTCTACCTCGAACAGCACGACGACGACGATCTGCTGATCCCGCTGCGTGAGCACCCCCGGCTGCGGGTGCACTGGGTGCCCCGCTGTGACGCGAACTCGCTGGCCGCGGCGATCGAGGCCCGGGACTGGTCGGACTGGTATGCCTGGGCCACGCCGGAAGCCGCGACGCTCAAGGCACTGCGGACCCGGCTGCGCGACGAGTTCGGTTTCCCCAAATCCGAGATCCACGCGCAGGCCTACTGGACCGCCGGACGTGCCATGGGCACCCAGCGCGGCCCCGAGAAAACCGCGGCCACCCAACAAGTGCCGTCGACTCTGCCGTCACCAGACAAAAGTGCGAGTGAGGCGCCTGGTTCATGCGGTGAGCGCACAGTCAGCGCGAAGGGGGCGTGGCGTGCGCAGGCCGCGGGTCGGCTGCTCGGTCCGCTGCGGGTGCCGCTGATCATCTCCGGTGTCCTGCAGGCCCTGGTCACGCTGCTGCAGTTGGCCCCGTTCGTGCTGCTGGTGGAGCTGGCCCGACTGTTGGTCGCCGGCGCCGACGAGTCACGGCTGTGGACGGTCGGAATCGCCGCACTCTCCTTGCTGGGCTTGGGCACCCTGCTGGGCGCGGGACTGACGCTGTGGCTGCACGTCGTCGACGCCCGCTTCGCCAGCGCGCTGCGGACCCGATTGCTGAGCAAGCTGTCACGGCTGCCGCTGGGCTGGTTCACCGCCCGCGGATCCGGCTCGATCAAGCAACTGGTCGCCGACGACACCCTGTCGCTGCACTACCTGGTCACCCACGCCATCCCCGATGCCGTCGCCGCCGTGGTGGCACCGGTCGCGGTGCTGGTCTACCTGTTCGTGGTCGACTGGCGGGTGGCACTGGTGTTGTTCGTGCCGGTGCTGGTCTACATGGTGCTGATGTCGGTGATGATGACCCAGTCCGGCCCCAAGATCAGTCAGGCGCAACGCTGGGCCGAGCGGATGAACGGCGAAGCCGGCACCTACCTGGAGGGTCAGCCGGTGATCCGGGTGTTCGGCGGCGCCGCCGCCTCCACCTTCCGCCGCCGCCTCGACGAGTACATCAACTTTCTGGTGGACTGGCAGCGGCCCTTCATCGGCAAGAAGACGCTGATGGATCTGGTCACCCGCCCGTCGACCTTCCTGTGGCTGATCATGCTGACCGGCACCCCGCTGATCATCTCCGGCCGAATGAACCCGGTGAACCTGCTGCCGTTCCTGTTGCTGGGCACCACCTTCGGTGCCCGCCTGCTGGGCATCGGTCTGGGAGTCGGCGGTATTCGCGGCGGCATGCTGGCGGCCCGGCGGCTACAGATCGCCCTGGACGAACCCGAACTCGCCGTCGAGCAGCTTGATTCAGCGCCGGTAGACGCGCCCGGGACGGTGCGCTTCGAGGCAGTCACCTTCGGCTATCGCCCGGGTGTTCCGGTGATCCGCGACGTGTCGTTGACGCTGCGGCCGGGCACGGTGACCGCACTGGTCGGCCCGTCGGGCTCGGGTAAGTCGACCCTGGCCGCGCTGCTGGCCCGGTTCCACGACGTCGAGTCCGGATCGATATCGGTTGACGGTCAAGACATCCGGTCGCTGACCGCCGACGAGCTCTACCGCCGGGTGGGGTTCGTCCTGCAGGAAACTCAGCTGGTGCACGGCAGCGTGCGTGACAACATCGCGCTGGCGGTTCCGGATGCCACCGACGAGCAGGTGCAGGCCGCCGCCCGTGAAGCCCAGATCCATGACCGGATCTTGCGGCTGCCCGACGGCTACGACACCGTGCTCGGTGCCGCCGCAGCGCTTTCGGGCGGGGAGCGGCAGCGGCTGACCATCGCCCGCGCCATCCTCGCCGACACGCCCGTGCTCATCCTGGACGAGGCCACCGCGTTCGCCGATCCCGAATCGGAATACCTGGTGCAGCAAGCGCTGAACCGGTTGACCCGGGATCGCACCGTGCTGGTGATCGCCCACCGACTGCACACGATCACCGGTGCCGATCAGATCGTCGTGCTTGACCACGGCAGCATCGTCGAACAGGGCAGCCACGATCAGTTGCTGGCCGCGCAGGGACGCTATTTGCAACTGTGGGAGACCGGCCGCGCCGCAGTCACCGTCGGTGCGGAGGCGAGCCGATGATCCGCACCCTGATCCAGCTGATTCCGCACGACCGCCGCGGCCGGATGTTCGGCTACGCCGCGTTGACGTTGGCGTCGGTGGCGGTGCGGGCGGCGGGAACCGTGTTGCTGGTCCCGCTGGTGAGCGCGCTGTTCTCCGAGGCTCCGAGTCGAGCGGTGGCCTGGCTGGGCTGGCTGACGGTGGCGACCGTCGCGGGTTGGCTGATCGACTTCGCATGCGCCCGAATCGGATTCGACTTGGGCTTCGCCGTCCTCGATCACACCCAACATGACGTGGCCGACCGGCTGCCGGGCGTCCGGCTGGGCTGGCTCACCGCGGAGAACACTGCGGATGCGCGACAGGCGATCGCTGCCACCGGCCCCGAACTGGTGAGCCTGGTGGTCAACCTGCTGACCCCGCTGATCAGCGCGATCCTGCTGCCGCCGGCGATAGCACTGGCCCTGCTCGGGGTGTCCTGGCAACTGGGCTTGGCCGCCCTGGGCGGGGTACCGCTGATGCTGGGGGCGCTGTGGGCGGCCA
This sequence comes from Mycobacterium sp. SVM_VP21, assembly GCA_024758765.1. NCBI lineage: Bacteria > Bacillati > Actinomycetota > Actinomycetes > Mycobacteriales > Mycobacteriaceae > Mycobacterium > Mycobacterium cavoris. The sequence continues at coordinate 2,669,200 of CP101406.1, read as the reverse complement.
ACCGGCTCAGCGCCCGCGCGGACGCCGCGGCCGGCGACGCCAACACCGCTCTGACGGAACGAATCATCGAGTTCGCGCGCACCCAGCAGGCGCTGCGCGCGGCGCGGCGCGTCGAACCTGAGCGCAGCACCGTCGGACAGGCGCTGAGCGCCCAACACGGCGCGGCGATGCGGCTGCTGCTCATGCAGATTCCGGGGCAACTGCTGTTCAGCCTGGCCAGCCAGGGCGCGCTGATCCTGCTGGCCGGCAGCACCACCGCGCTGACCGTGACCGGCACGCTGAGCGTTCCAGAGGCCATCGCGTTAATCGTGGTGGCGGCGCGCTACCTGGAGCCGTTCACCGTCATCAGCGAGCTGGCGCCGGCTTTGGAGTCGACGCGGTCCTCCCTCGAGCGGATCCGCGCGGTGCTCACCGCGCCCGAGGTGACGGTCGGCACCGGCCGCGCCCCGGAGGACGCCGACGCCACGCGGATCGAGTTCGACGACGTCACGTTCGGCTACGACTCGGCGGGCGCCCCGGTGCTCGACAGGGTCAGCTTCACCCTGCAGGCCGGCACCACCACGGCCATCGTCGGACCGTCCGGTTCGGGCAAGAGCACCATCTTGTCCCTGATCGCCGGACTGCATGAGCCCACCGGTGGACGGGTGTTGCTTGACGGGGTGGACGCCACCGAGCTGGACGCCACGACACGGCGGGCCGCCACCAGCGTGGTGTTCCAGCATCCGTACCTACTCGACGGCACGATCCGCGACAACGTTCTGGTCGGAAACCCTGACGCCGATCAAGAATCTTTACAGCGGGCCACCGAACTGGCCCGCGTCGATGAGCTGGTCGCCCGACTGCCCGACGGCACCGACACTCGGGTGGGAGAAGCCGGCGCGGCGCTGTCCGGTGGTGAGCGCCAACGGGTCAGCATCGCCCGGGCGTTGCTCAAACCCGCACCGGTGCTGCTGGTCGACGAGGCGACCAGCGCGCTGGACACCGAGAACGAGGCCGCGATCGTCGCCGCGCTGAGCTCCGAACCGCGCCCGCGCACCCGGGTGATCGTCGCGCACCGGTTGGCCAGCATCTCCCAGGCCGACCGAGTGCTGTTCGTCGACGACGGCCGGGTCGTCGAGGACGGGACCATCGACGAATTACGCGCGGCCGGAGGACGTTTCGACGAGTTCTGGCGACAGCAAAACGATGCCGCCGGATGGCAGATCCACGCCGGCTAGTACCCACCTGTGCGATCATTCAGGCGTGAACGCCGACGATGACCCCGAGGCCCGGATACGGGAATTGGAGCGGCCGCTGTCGGACTCCGCCGGGCCAGTGGAACTCACCGCCCCGTCGGGCGCCGTCGACGGACAGGCACCGCCCGGGTCAGGCAACAGCCGGGGTCTCGCCATCGTCGTCACTGTGATGGCAGCAGTAGTGGTGATGGCCGGAGCATTCGCAGTGTTCCTGTTCGCGCATGACTTGACCGGGTCCGAGCCGGGGCGCCCCACTACACCCAGCGGTTTCACCCCGATACCGTTGCCGTCGGGGGCGGCGCCACCGGCTATCCCGGTGCCGGACAGCAGTGTCACCATCACCATCGCCGGGGCCGGGGAGAACAAGACCCTGGCCTGCGACGGCCGCTACGTGTCGGTGAGCGGGGTCAGCAACACGGTGGAACTCACCGGCCAGTGCGCCGGTCTGACGGTGTCGGGCATCGGCAACGTCATCACCGTCGACTCGACGCCCAAGGTCACGGCGTCCGGCCTCAACAACAGGGTCACCTACCGCTCCGGGAACCCGGAAGTGAGCACCTCGGGGTTCGACAACGTCGTCGAGCGTGGCTAGGTCAGCGAATTCGGTTCAGCCGAGCTGGCGGACCAACGCCTTCTTGTCGATCTTGCCGACCGCCGTGACGGGCAGCGTTGGCAATGCCGCCAGCTGATCGATCCGGACGTGAGTAGCGACCCCGCATTCGTCGAGGTGACGGTTCAACTCTGCCAGCGTCACTTGTGCGCCATTGAACACAACTGCAGCGCAGACCTTTTCGCCCAAGTACTGATCCGGCAGACCGACTGCGGCAGCCGATCGAACCGCCGGATGCGCCAGCAGATGCGTCTCCAGCTCGTCGGCAGCGATGTTCTCGCCGCCGCGGACGATGACGTCCTTGATCCGCCCGGTCACCTCCAGGTAGCCATCGGCCAGCCGGCGGACGCGGTCCCCGCTGCGGTAGAAGCCGTCCGGACTGAAGGATCGCTCATTGGCCTCGGCCGCGTTGTAGTAGCCGTTGATCGTGTAGGGCCCGCGCACCATCAGCTCACCCTCGGACGCCTCGGCACCCTCCTCGTCGACCACCCGCAACTCGTCATCGGCGCACAACGGCCGGCCCTGCGTGGTGTCGAGCAACTCCGCGGCGTCACCGGGCCGGGTGTAGCAGAGCAACCCCTCGGCCATGCCGAACACCTGCTGCAAGCCCGGCGTCAGCGCCTCCCGAATCCGCCGCGCATCGCCCGCGGCCAGCTTGGCGCCGCCTACCTGCAGCAACCGCAGCGTGGTCGGCTTCTGCGGCTCCCAGTCGCAGGCTTGCGCCCACAGCGTGGCCAGCGCCGGCACCAGTGCGGTGACTGTCACCCGGTGACGGGCGATGGTGGCGAACGCCGCTTCCGGGCTGGGATCGGCGCCGAAGACCGTGGCCGCGCCCACCGACATGGCGCCCAGCAACCCAGGGCAGGCCAGTGGAAAATTGTGGGCGGCCGGTAACGCCGCGAGGTAGACGTCGTCGGAGGTCAGCTCGCATAGCTGCGCGCTGGCGATGGCGTTGTAGACGTAGTCGTTATGGGTGCGGGGGATCAGCTTGGGCATGCCGGTGGTCCCGCCGGAGACCAGCAGCAGCGCCGGCGCGGCCGGATCGGGGGTGACTCGCGGTGCGGGGGAGCCCTCGGACGCATCGTCGAGGATGAGCCGCCTCAGCCCCAGTTCGGCAGCCATCGCCGGGTAGTCGAATCCCGCAGTGGCGTCAGGGATCACGATCCCGACCGCGTCGCTGATCGTGGCCAGATGCCCGATCTCGGCAGCACGGTGCCCGGGCAGGCACAGCACCGGGATGGCGCCCACCCGCAGCAGCCCGAACAGCGTGATGGCGAACGCGCAACTGTTGGGCAACTGCAGCAACACCCGGTCCCCGGCGCCGACACCCAGCCGGTGCAGACCGGCCGCCGCGCGATCGGCGGCCGCATCCAACAGCGCATACGACAGCGTCGTGCCCCCATCGATCACCGCGGGCCGCTCGGGCCAGCGCGACGCTGCGTCGTCGAGCAGCGATGCCAACGGCCGCCCGTTCCAGTAACCGGCCGCGCGGTAGGCGGCGGCCCGCTCGTCGGGAAACGGTACGAACCCGTGCATGTGTGCTCCCTGGCTTACCGGCGGCCGAACCTAGATAGAGTAGCTTCGAGAAATTAGGGCAGCCTAACGAAGGGTGGGAGTGGCGCCGTGGGGCCGGACGAGATACGCGCACAGGTCGCTGACCTGCTCGGCGCCGACGCCAGTGCCGTCGATCCCGAGGCCGACCTGGTCGGACAGGGTCTGGACTCAATCCGGATGATGAGCCTGGCGGGCCGTTGGCGCAAACAGGGCATCGACGTCGACTTCGCTGCGCTGGCCGCCGACCCGCGCATCGCCGCCTGGCAGGCGCTGGTGGGCGACCGGGGCGAACCCGCACCCGCCACCGCGCCGACGGACGAGCCGAGCGATGCCGCCGCACCGTTTCCGCTGGCTCCAATGCAGCACGCCATGTGGGTGGGACGCGACGACGACGTCGCACTCGGCGGAGTGGCCGGACACCTCTATGTCGAGTTTGATGGGCCCGGCATCGAGCCGGACCGGCTGGCCGCTGCCGCAGCCGCGCTGGCCACCCGCCACCCGATGCTGCGAGTGCAGTTCTCACCCGACGGCACTCAACACATCCGGGCCGATGCCGAACTTCCCGTCGCGGTGCAGGACCTGCGCGCATTGGACGCCAGCGAGGTGGCCCAGCGGCTGGCCGCCACCCGGGTGGCGAAATCGCATCAGCAACTCGACGACGCGGTCTTCGAGCTCACGGTGTCGTTGCTGCCGGATGGCACCGCGCGTCTGCACGTCGACCTGGACATGCAGGCCGCCGACGCGATGAGTTACCGCACCCTGATGGCGGATCTGGCCGCCGCCTACCGGGGAGAGACGTTGCCGGAGCTGGGCTACACCTATCGGCAGTACCGCCACGCCACCGCCGACCGCCAACCCGACGAGAACCACCGCCAGTGGTGGGCGCAGCGCATCCCCGAGCTGCCCGACCCGCCCAAGCTGCCGCCGCCCGCCGGGGCTCCGACCGACCCGCGCCGCAGCACCCGGCGGTGGCACTGGCTGGACCCGGGCACGCGCGACGCGCTGTTCGGTCAGGCTCGCGCGCACGGCGTCACCCCGGCCATGGCCCTGGCCGCCTCGTTCTCCCACACCCTGGCCAGTTGGTCGGACGCACCGCGCTTCCTGCTCAATGTGCCGCTGTTCGGCCGGGAACCGTTGCACGACGACGTCGACCGGCTGGTGGGTGATTTCACCTCGTCGCTGCTGCTGGATGTGGACCTGAGTCAGGCCAGCACCGGCGCGCAGCGCGCGCACGCGGTGCAGGACGCCATGCGCACCGCCGCCGCGCACGCCGACTATCCCGGATTGGCGGTGCTGCGTGACCTGAGCCGCCACCGCGGCACCCAGGTGCTGGCGCCGGTGGTGTTCACCAGTGCGCTGGGACTCGGGGAGCTGTTCGCCGATGAGGTCACCGGCGCGTTCGGCACCCCGGTGTGGATCATCTCCCAGGGTCCGCAAGTGCTGCTGGATGCGCAGGTCACCGAGTTCGACGGTGGCATCTTGGTGAACTGGGACGTGCGTGAGGACATGTTCGCGCCGGGCGTGATCGACGCAATGTTCGCCCATCACATCGCCGACCTGACCCGGCTGGCCGGCGGCGACGGCTGGGAGCAGCCGGTACCGGCAGCATTACCCGCCGACCAGGCCCAGGTGCGCGCGTCGGTCAACGCAGGCAGCGCAGAACCGAGTGGGGAAACGCTGCAGGACGGGTTCTTTCGCCAGGCCGACCGGGATCCCCAGGCGGTCGCGCTGCTGCATGATTCGGGGGAACTGAGCTACGGCGAGCTACGCGTCCAGGCGTTGGCGGTGGCCGCAGCCCTGCAGGAGCGTGGCGTCCGACCCGGTGACACCGTGGCGCTGCTGGGTCCCAAGGGAGTTGACCAGATTCCGGCGCTGCTGGGCATCCTGGCCGCCGGGGCGGTCTATCTGCCGATCGCGGCCGATCAGCCGCCCGAGCGCCGAGAGCGGATCCTGGGCCTGGGCGGTGCGGTGCTGGCCCTGGCGACCGGGAACGCACTGCCCGCGTTGGAGATTCCGGTGGTGGCCGTGCCCGATGCCCTGCAGCACCCCGGTGCAGTACAGCCGGTTCGCACCGATCCATCCGGGCTGGCCTATGTGGTGTTCACCTCTGGCTCCACCGGCGAGCCCAAGGGCGTCGAAGTCACCCACGACGCCGCCATGAACACCATCGAAACACTCAGCGCTCGTTTTGGATTCGCTCCGAGGGACCGCAGCCTGGCGCTGCTGACCCTGGACGCCGACATGTCGGTGCTCGACGTCTTCGCCATGCTGCGCGCCGGGGGAGCGATCGTCATGGTCGATGAAGCCGACCGGCGCAGCCCCGAAGTGTGGGCGCAGCTGGTGGCGCGGCACCGGGTCAGCGTGCTCAACCTGATGCCGGGGGCGCTGGAGATGTTGGCCGCCACCGGCGGCGAACTGTCTTCGGTGCGTGCGGTGTTGACCGGCGGCGACTGGGTGCGCCCGGAATTGGCGCGGCGGTTTGCCGTGGTGGCGCCCGGGGTGCGGTTCGCCGGGCTGGGTGGGGCGACCGAAACCGCCATCCACGCCACGCTGTGTGAGGTCGAGGGTGATCCGCCGGCGTGTTGGGCCGCGGTGCCCTACGGCACCCCGCTGCCCAACATCGCCTGCCGGGTTGTCGGCGCCGACGGAGCCGACCGCCCGGACTGGGTGGCCGGCGAACTGTGGGTCACCGGACGCGGCATCGCCTCGGGCTATCGCGGGCGGCCCGACCTGACCGCCGAGAAGTTCGTCGAGCACGACGGCCGAACCTGGTATCGCACTGGCGATCTGGCCCGCTATCTTCCCGACGGCACTCTGGAGTTCGTCGGCCGCGCCGATCACCGGGTCAAAATCAGCGGCTATCGCATCGAACTCGGTGAGGTCGAATCCGCACTGCGCCGGCTGCCCGGGGTCGCCGAGGCGGTGGTGGTGGCGCTCACCGAGCCCGGCGGGCGTGAGGTGTTGGCCGCTGCGGTGCGCAGCGCCGATCCCGCGGTAACCGCTGCCGGATTGCATGCCGGGCTGGCCGAGTCGCTGCCCGAGCACATGATTCCCCGTCAGCTGCAACTGGTTTCGGCGATTCCCTACACCCTCTCGGGCAAGATCGACCGGCGGGCGGTGACGGCCGAACTGGCCGCGGCGATGGCGGCCGGCGACGGCTACCGCGAACCGGCCGGCCCGCTGCAGCGCGCCCTGGCCGCGATCATCGCCGAGGTGCTCGGCGCCGCCCGAGTCGGGGCCGACGACGACTTCTTCGCCCTGGGCGGCGATTCGGTGCTGGCCACCGCCACCGTGGCACGCATCCGCACCTGGCTGGACGCTCCCGGCGCGGTGGTCGCCGACATCTTCGCCACCCGAACCGTCGCAGGGCTGGCTGCTCGGCTGGCTGCTGCTGAGGCCGACCCTGGTCGGTTGGACGCGGTCGCGGAGGTGTATCTGGAAGTGGCACAGCTTGATTCGGCGGAGATTGCCGACGCGCTGGCCGACATCGACTGACCCGGCTCGTCAATTTTGCTCGTGGCGTTCCATGCCTCGAGCAAATCACAAGCAGGCTCTACGAAAACATGCAGCTAAGGCAAGCCAACCCTACTTTATATTAGGCAAGCCTCACATGTATTTGGCGTTTGCCGAGGCCCTGTTCACGTACTTGCGAAGGAGATCTCATGCAGTCAGTTCCCGGCCTCATCCGCGCCGATCGCACCTTCAGTCGAGTCGGGCCGCTCGTGTGCGCCGGCCTGGCGTTGGCGGGTTCCGGCTTGGCCGTCGTCGGTTCGTCGGACGCTGCGGGGTCCGCGGTTGAACACCTGGCGGTGCGGCTCACCAGTGGATTCGATGACGTGACGGCGGACTACCAGGCGGTATTCGCTGCTGCGTCCACCAACCTGCAACAGCTTTTCAGCGACGCCCAGGCGGCGAACTCAGCGCTGACCCAAGAGCTCACCAGCACGTTCTCCGGTTATAGCGATGCCATCAGCAACGCGCTGAGCGGCGCGGAGACCGGCCTGCAGAACTCCCTCGATGGCGGCTGGCACGGCGGCGACGACGGCTATGTCTTCGGGTTGTTCGGCGGAACCGTGACGGACCCGAGCACCGGTGTCAGCGAGACTGGCAGCACCCTGCAGGAGATCACGGCCGCGCTCCAGCAGGGAAACGCGTTCCAGGCGTACAGCTATTTCGACGAGTGGTCGCTGGAGACGCTGGACCACACCCTGAAGCCTTTGCTCAACCCGATTCTCACCGTCACCACCCACGGAGTGACGACGCCGTCGGTGATCTCCGAGGAGCTGCCGAAGTTGACCGCCATCTACAACGAGTTCTTCACCTACACGAACCTGAAACACCTCGGCGATGCCCTGATGGCTCCGCAGATCGGTGTGGCATTCGGGTTCACCAGTGACCTCGACACGATCGGCACGGACCTGTCGTCGGGCAATTTCAGTCAGGCGGCGATCGACATCTTCAAGTTGCCCGCCGATACTCTGGGCGACCTGCTCAACGGCTACGCCCAAGTCAACCCCTACGACGGCAACGACCACCCGTTCACGGGCCTGCTCAACGACGGCAGCCTGCTGCAGGACCTGCTGGTGACCTGGCCGCAGATGCTTGCCACGGCGCTGGGTGCTACCGCGGCGGACACCGGCAGCGCGGTGGCCGCGGCCGGCGGTGATGCCTTGGACGGTCTGTTGGGCCTGTTGTGATCCAGGAAAAACGGCAGGTGAACGTCGTCGCCGTGTGCCAGCATCGGTGATATGAACGCGCGCCGATCGCTGCTATTGCTCGGTATACCGGTGGTGTCGGCGTTGGCCGCGCTGCCCAGCGCCCCGCTCGTCCCCTCCGCCTCGGCCGCCAGCTGTCCCGACATCGAGGTGACCTTCGCTCGGGGGACCGGCGAAGCGCCCGGCGTCGGCGCGGTCGGCCAGAAGTTCGTCGATGCCCTGCGCTCGCAGGTCGGCGGGCGGTCCGTCGAGGTGTATGCGGTCAATTACCCGGCAGGCGAGGACTGGCCGCCGTCGGCGTCTGACGGCGCTGGTGATGCGAACGCGCACGTTCAGTCCATGGTGGCGACCTGTCCCAACACCAAGCTGGTGCTCGGCGGCTATTCGCAAGGCGCCATGGTCATCGATCTGATCACCATTGCGCGGGCATCGGTGGCAGGCTTCAACGCCGCGACCTTATCTGAGGAGGAGGCCGCACACGTGGCTGCGGTTGCGGTATTCGGCAATCCCACCGACCGGTACCTGGGCGGACCGATCAGCGAGATCAGCCCCTGGTACGGAGCCAAGGCCATCGATCTGTGTGCCGAGGGCGATCCGGTCTGCACTCCGGGAGCCCTGGCGTTGCCGTCGCATGACGAGATGTTCTCCGCGCCGCACCTGTCCTATGCGCAGTCGCCGATGCCCGGTCAGGCCGCGGGCTTCGTGGCGAGCCATCTCTGACGGCGGGGCTTACCCGACTATCTCTGAAGCCCAGTACTCACGCAGGCTGGCGATTCGCTCACCGGCGAATTCCAGGATGGCGACTTCCCGCATCCGCTTGCGCACGTTCTGGACGCGGTCGTCGAACGTCGCCTCCCACTCGGCGATCGCCGTGGTGCCGTCGCTGGCGATGTAGAGGTTGAGGAGCCAGGCATCGATGTTGGCCTGGCCCTCGACGACCTTGCTCTGCCAGTAGTCACGGATTCCGGCTCGGTTGCGGATCGGTTCGCCCAGCACCCGCTCCTGGTAGGTGGCGTCGTCGGTGAAGATCGTGACGATGAGCTCGGGGTCTTGTTGCGTCCAGGCTCGCAGGTAGGTATCGATCGTGGTGCGGACGTCCATCAGGGGAGTGTGGCCCACGGCGCGGCCGCACCTTCGCCGAACGTGCATTCAGGGCGAGGAATGGCGCAGAAAATCGCTCTCAGTGCACGCTCGACGCAGCGGCGGGCCTCGGCCATCCCGCAGACGCCCGGATTTCCGGCCGGCCGCCGGTCGGGGTAACCTAACGCAGGGAAATTAGGGCAGCCTTTACTAATACTTGCGAGGGGATCGGATGGCCGTCGACGACACCTCGGCCGTCGCGCAGTTCCCCTCCTGGATCGGCCGCTTTCCCGGACCCGGCGCCCCCACTCTGGTCTTCCCCCACGCCGGCGGGACCGCGGTGAACTACCGCCCGTTGGCGCTGGCCCTGGCCGCCGGTGCCGACACCTACGTCATGCAGTATCCGCAGCGTGCCGACCGTTTCCGCGAGCCGGCAGCCGAAACCCTGCCGGAGTTGGCCCGCAGTCTGTTCGACGCCGCGCCCTGGTACCGGCTCGGGCCGCTGCGCCTGTTCGGGCACAGCATGGGCTCACTCGTCGCGTTCGAGTTCGCCCGGCTCGCCGAAGAGCGCGGCATCGAGATCCAGCGCCTGTGGGCCTCGGCGGCGCCGGCGCCCGGCGTGGTGGCCGGGCTGCGCAAGGTGCCCACCGGGGACGCCGACCTGCGCGCCGAACTGGCCCAGCTGGGCGGCACCGACCCGCGGATCCTGGCCGACGAGGAATTCCTCACCCTGCTGCTGACCCCGGTGCGCTCGGATTACCTGGCGTTCAACCGCTACCAGTGCGCACCCGACGCCACCATCCGTGCCGACATCAGCGTGCTGGGCGGCCGCTCCGACGACCGGGTCGGCGCCGACCTGCTGGAACGCTGGGCCGACCACACCACTGGCGCCTGGTCGATGTCGCTGTACGACGGCGGGCACTTCTATCACTACGAGCACATCGAGACCTTGGCGAAGCGGATCATTGCCGATGAATGATCGGCGCGAGGACCCGGTCGTCATCACCGGCCTCGGCGTCGAGGCGCCCGGTGGGATCGACACCGCCGAGCAGTACTGGTCACTGCTGGCCGACGGCCGTGAGGCGCTGAGCACCATCCCCGAGGACCGGGACTGGGCGGTGCGCGAACTCATCGAGGGATCGCACCGCGACGGCTTCAAGCCGATCTGCAATGCGGGCGGATTCCTGTCCGGCGCTGCCGAATTCGACCCCGGATTCTTCGGGATCGCACCACGCGAGGCGGTCGCGATGGACCCGCAACAGCGGGTGGCACTGCGGGTGGCCTGGCGCGCCTTGGAAGATGCCGGCATCAATCCCGACGAGCTCAGCGGCCACGACGTCGGCGTGTACCTCGGTGCGTCCGTCACCGGCTACGGCCCGGACATGGCGCAGTTCAGCGCGCACAGCGGTCACCTACTGCCCGGCACCGCACTGTCGGTGATCTCCGGCCGGATCGCCTACACCCTGGGACTGGCCGGCCCTGCGATCACCGTCGACACCTCCTGCTCGTCGGCGCTGTCCGCGTTGCACCTGGCGGTGCAGGCGATTCAGACCGGTGACACCGACATGGCGCTCGCCGGTGGGGTGTGCGTGATGGGCTCACCCGGCTTCTTCGTCGAGTTCTCCAAACAGCACGCGCTCTCCGACGACGGCCACTGCCGGCCCTACAGCGCCGCCGCCACCGGAACGGTGTGGGCCGAAGGCGCTGGCATCTTTGTGCTGCAACGAAAATCGGCTGCCCTGCGCGACCGCCGCCATATCTACGGCGAAATCATGGCCAGCCGGCTCAACCAGGACGGTCACACCACCGGCCTGCTCACCCCCAGCGAACAGGCCCAGCAGCGACTCTTCCGGCACGCCCTGGCCGATGCCGGCGTGCATCCCAGCCAGGTCGGGATGATCGAAGGTCACGGAACCGGGACCCGGGTCGGAGATCCCGTCGAGCTGCGGTCGCTGATCAGCGTCTACGGCACCGACACCACGGCCGGCGCCGGCCCGCGGCTCGGCTCGGTGAAGTCCAACATCGGACATAGCCAAGCTGCGGCCGGCGCACTCGGGCTGACCAAAGTGCTCCTTGCCGCCGAGCACCAGACGATCCCACCCACCCTGCATGTCCGCGACGGCTGGCACGACGGCATCGACTGGGACGAACACGGAATCACGCTGGCCGAAACCATCACCGCCTGGCCGGCGAGCGACGGCCGCCGGATCGGCTCGGTGTCGGCGTTCGGGATGAGCGGCACCAACGCGCACCTGATCGTCGGGGTGGACGAGGTCGCGCCGTGCTGAACAGTCACCCGACCACCCTGCCCGACGGCCGGATCCCCGTGCTGATCTCGGCACACGCCCGCGACCTGGTGGCTGCCGAGGCCGGCGCGCTGGCGCGTTACCTGCACACGCATTCCGCCGGGGTCGAGGCGGTTGCCCAGACTCTGCGGGCCACCCGTCCGGTGCGCCGCTATCGCGCGGTGATCCGGGCCCGCGATACCGCTGAGCTCATCGCCGGCCTCGATGCCGTCTATCGCGGCGTCGAACACTCCCTGGTGGCTCAGTCGCATCAACCCGCGACCGCGCGCACCGCGTTCGTATTCCCCGGCCAGGGGAATCAATGGCCCGGCATGGGAGCCGAGCTGCTCGGCCTGGCGGCGTACCGTGCCGAGGCGGACCGCTGCCATGACGCCTTCCTGCGAGCCGGTCACGCTTCGCCGCTGAGCTACCTGCGCGGCACCAAGGACACCAACCCCGTGGTGGTACAGGCAGCCCAGTTCACCCATGCTGCGGCACTGGCAGCCACCTGGCGGCATTTCGGCGTGCTGCCCGACATCGCCGTCGGGCACAGCCTGGGGGAGCTGGCCGCCGCCTACACCGCCGGCGTGGTGGACTTGGACGCCGCCGTGGCGGTGGTGGCCGCACGGGCGCAACTGACCGACCAGCTGGCCGCCAACGCACCGGTCCGGTTCGGCATGGCGATGATCGCCCTGAACGCCGACGCCGCCGCCGATCTCATCGCCGCGACCCCTGGCTGGCTGGAGCTGTCGGTGGTGAACGGCCCCGAATCGGTGGTCGTGTCGGGCGAATTACCGGCGATACAGCAGGTTCTGGAGACCGCCGACCGGCGCGGAGTCTTTGCCCGCGAGCTGCCGGTGCGCTATCCGGCGCACACCAGCGCCCTGGAGCCGCTGCGAGATCAGCTGACCGGCCAGCTTCCCGAGGCGCAATTCCACAGCACCCCGGTGGAATTCATCGGATCGGTGTACGGCGGACCGATCCCGCCCGCGACTACGTTCCGCCAGTATTGGTTCGACAATCTGCGCCGGCAGGTCCGGTTCGACTTGGCCGCGGCTGCCGCGGTGGCGCGCGGCGTCACAACGTTCATCGAGATGTCGGCGCACCCGACCCTGGTGGTGGCGCTCGGCGACTCCGTCGGTGCCGCACAGGTGCTGGGCAGCACCGACCGCGACCGGTCCGCCGGTGAGGCGCTGGCAGCGAACATCGCCGCCGCGGCGATTGCCGACCCCGGCTACCGCTGGCGCGACTTTGCGCCGGATGCTCCTGGGCTGCTGCGGCATTTCCCGCACGCACCGATGCACACCAACCGGCTGTGGGCCGGCACGGAGACACCCGCGCCGCGCCACCGGATGCCGGTCGTCATGACCGAAAGCTGGCTGCCGGTCACCGAGCCGCAGCGGCGGCCCGCGCGGGTGTCCATCGTCGACTATGCCGGGCAATCGGCCGAACTGACCGCGCAATTGGCGGCCGAGCTGGACGCCGAGCTGGTGAACCCGGCCGACGCCGAATTCCTGCTACTGCTCGCTCCGCTTGCCGACGCGGCCGATACAGCCACCGCAACCGGCGAGTTCGCCGAACACGCGGCCGGCCAGAGCGCTGTCCGGCCAGGACAGAACTGCCGCCGGGTATGGCTGCTGACCCGCGGCGCCGAGCAACTCGACGGTGATCCGCTACCGCGCCCAGGTGCGGCCGCGCTGGCCGCGCTGCATCGCAGCACCGGGTTCGACTACCCCGACCACACGTTCGCGCACCTGGACCTGCCGGTGCAGCCCACGGTCGCGGACCTGCGAGCCGTGGGTGCTGCACTCTGGTTGACCGACACCGAGGTTGCGGTACGTGCCGGAAGCCTGGCAACCCGTCGATTCGTCGAGTCCGTCGAGTCCAGGGCCGCCGCAACGGTTCCCACGGTCCCGGAGACCGTGGTGATCAGCGGCGGAACCGGCGCCATCGGCTTGGCCTACGCGGCGTTCTGCGCCGAACACGGCGCCCGCGAAGTCATCCTGCTCAGCCGCAGCGGGGCCACCGATGCGAGTACGCCGCAACTGGAGGCGCTGCGGGCGCGAATCGGAGTGCGCATCACCGCGATCCGCTGCGACATCACCGACGACGCTGCGGTGGCGGCGGTCATCGCGCAATATCGCCCGGTACCGGCCGGGCTGCTGGTTCACACGGCGTCGGCAGAAGCGGTGGCCGCCTCGAAGGTGACCGCCGAGGCGGTCCGGGACGCGTTCGGCGCCAAGGTGATCGGACTGGACAACCTGGCACGGCTCTGGCCGCTGGACGCCGATGCACGGGTGCTGGTGTGCTCCTCGGTGCTGGCGCTGTGGGGTGGGTCGGGACACGGACTCTACGCGGCGGCCAACCGGATGGCTGACACGCTGGTGGGACAGCTGCGGGCGCAGGGCCTGGGCGCCACCTCCATCCGCTGGGGATTATGGCGCAGCGTTGCCGTGGTCAGCGGCGAGGAGAAGGACCGGATCGCTCGCACCGGCCTCACGCCGATGGCCCCGGAGGCCGCGATCACCGCGGGACTTCTTGCCGCGCCGAACGACCCGGCGATCCTGGCCGCCGATTTCGATCGACTGTCGGTGTTCTTCGACAGCCAGGGCGTGCCCTCGCCCTTCGATGCATCACTGACCGCCGCCCCGCCTGACGCCAACGCCGATCGACCGATCGGTGAGGTGGTGACCGACGAACTGGTGACGGTGCTTGGCCTGGAAGGCCCCGACGACATCGACATGCATCGAGCCCTGGTCGACCTTGGCCTGGATTCACTTCTCGCACTGGACCTGCGCAAGCGCCTGGGGCGGGCCACCGGCCTGCGTGTGGCGCTCGGTCCGCTGCTGGCCGGAATGACCGGAGCCCAGCTGACAGCGATGTTGACCGATGACGCAGCGCCGGCCGCGGCGACCGAAAGGACTGTGTTCACCCATGACTGATGCCGTCGACCAGGCGACCGACGCCAACGAGCTACGGCTGGAACTGCTGCGCCGCCGACTCGCCGAACGCGGATTGGCCGCTGCATCTTCGGAGCCGCAGTCTGGGCCGGCCAATGGGTCTGGGCCGTTGACCATGAGCGACGGACAGCGCCGGATGTGGTTCGTGCAGGCGCTCGACCCGGACGGCGCGCTGGCCAACATCTCGGTCTCCTACCGGCTCACCGGACCGCTGGACGGCGCTCGGCTGCAGGCCGCGCTGGCCGCGGTGGCTGCCCGCCACTCAGTGCTGCGCACGGTCTATTCCGTCGACGACGCGGGCGAACCGCACCCGATGGTCGCCGACGTGACGCCGGGTTTTGCCGCACACGACCTGTCCGACCTCGCCGAACAGGCCCGCGCACTGCGTCTGGAAGTCCTGGCCCAGCGAGAATTCGGCACCCCGTTCCGGCTGGACGCCGATGCCCCGCTGCGGCTGACTCTGGTGCGGGTTGCACCGGACGAACACATTCTGCTGCTGGTGGCCCACCACATCGCCTGGGACGACGACTCCTGGGCGGTCTTCTTCGCCGACCTCACAGCTGCCTACGCTGATCCCGAGCAGTTCGCCACCCGCCCGCCCGTCCCGCACCCTGCAACTCCGGCGGGCTCCGGTCACGAAGCCGAACTCACTTACTGGCGCTCCCTTTTGGCTGATCCGCCGGACCCGCTGGAGCTGCCCGGCCCGCACGGCTCGGCGATACCCAGCACGCTGCGCGCCGGTCTGTGCACCCGCACCCTGCCCGCCGAGTTGATGTCCGACATCGCCGATCTGGCGCGCAGCAACGGCGCCACGCCTTACATGGTGATCGCCGCGGCGCTGTCTGCCCTGATCCACCGGTACACCGCCACCGACGACTTCCTCATCGCCTCACCGGTGCTCAACCGCACCGCCGGTACTGAAGGGGCCATCGGCTACTTCGGCAACACCGTGGTGCTGCGCGCGAAGGTTGACGCTGCTGCCCGGTTCAGCGAACTGCTGGCGCACACCCGTGACGCCGCGCTGGGGGCCTTCGGCCACCAGGGCATCAACCTGGATCGGGTCGTGCGTGAACTCAACCCGGATCGCCGGCATGGGGGCGTGGAACGACTCACCCGGCTCAGCTTCGGCTTCCGCTCGACCCAGGGGGGTGGCTTCGAGCCGGACGGGATCACCTGCACCCGAGCCGATTACCGCGGCAAGGTCGCCCAATTACCGCTGGGGATCATGGTGGAGGCCGGCGCCGAGGGTGCGCTGATCGAGGCCGAGTACCTGCACGACGTGCTCGACGAGGCTTTGGTCGATCAGTTGCTGCGCCACCTGGTGCAGCTGTTGTCCGCCGCCGTGGCGGAGCCTGCGACAACCGTCGGCGAGCTGGACATGCTCGGCGACGACGACCGGGCCTGGCTGGACGCGATTTCCCGCGGACCCGACTTCGCCCCGCCTCCCGAGGCGCCGGCCACCCTGGGCTCGCTGGTGGCTGACCGGGCCGCGGCCACCCCGAATGCCATCGCCGTCGTCGACGATCACGGCCGGTACAGCTACGCCGAGATCAACGCGCGCGCCAACCGGATCGCACACCACCTGATCGCCGCGGGCATCGGCACCGAGGACAAGGTTGCGGTGCTGTTCGGCCGGTCAACCGATCTGGTCGTCACCGCCCTGGGAATCGCCAAAGCGGGCGCCGCCTACGTTCCCGTCGACCCCGAATACCCGCCGGACCGTATCGAATTCATCCTTGGTGACGCCCGGCCGTCGATCGTGCTGCGTGAGCCTCTGACCGCGGACGAGCTGGCCGGGCAACCCGACACCGACCCGACCGACGCCGACCGGGTGCGCCCGCTGCGTCCGGAGAATCTGGCCTACCTAATCTACACGTCGGGTTCGACCGGGTTGCCCAAGGGCGTCGAGGTCTCCCACGCCCCGATCACCGAGTACCTGATCTGGTTCGGCGGCGAATACGGCATCGACGACACCGACGTTCTGCTGCAGGTCGCATCGCCGAGCTTCGACGTGTCGATCGGCGAACTGTTCGGCACCCTCGGAAACGGTGCCCGGCTGGTGATTCCGCGCCCGGACGGACTCCGCGACATCGGCTACCTGACCGACCTGCTGCAGCGCGAAGGCGTCACCGCCATGCACTTCGTACCGTCGCTGCTAGGCCTGTTCCTGTCGCTGCCCGGCGTGAACCAGTGGCGCACCCTGCGGCGCATCCCGATCGGTGGCGAACCGTTGCCGGGCGAACTCGCAGACAAGTTCCACGCCATCTTCGATGCCCTGCTGCATAACTTCTACGGCCCCACCGAGACCGTGGTGAACTCCTCCCGGCACAAGGTGGAAGGCCCCCAGGGCAATCGGATCGTGCCGATCGGCAGCCCGAACATCAACACCACCATGTGGCTGCTCGACGATGCCCTGCAGCGGGTTCCGGTCGGGGTGATCGGCGAGATCTACATCGGCGGAACACATGTGGCCCGCGGCTACTTCGACCGCCCCGGCCTGACCGCGGAGCGCTTCGTCGCCGACCCGTGGACGCCCGGCCAGCGGCTGTACCGTACCGGTGATCTGGCCCGCCGCAATGCCGCCGGCGACCTGGAATTCATCGGCCGCGCCGACGACCAGGTCAAGGTCCGCGGCTTCCGGATCGAGCTCGGCGAGGTGGCCTCGGCGATCTCGGTGGATCCCAGCGTCGGCCAGTGCGTGGTCGTGGTGTCGGATCTGCCCGGGTTGGGCCGCAGCCTGGTCGCCTACCTGACCCCCGCCGGCCCCGGCGCCGGGGACGGCCCCGAGCCAAGCGCGACAGAAGACACCGTCGAGATCCCGCGGATTCGGGCCCGAGTCGCTGCGGCCTTGCCGGAATACATGGCGCCGGCGGCCTACGTCGTGGTGGATGACATCCCGATCACCGCGCACGGCAAGATCGACCGGGCCGCGCTGCCCGACCCGCAACCCATCGAGAACACGCCCTACCGGGAGCCGCAGACCGACACCGAACACGTGGTGGCGCAACTGTTCGCCCAATTGCTCTCCCGCGACAAGGTGGGAGCCGACGACTCGTTCTTCGACCTCGGCGGTCACTCGCTGTTGGCCACCAAACTGGTCGCGGCGATCCGCGCCCGCTGCGAGGTGGAGATCGGCATCCGGGAGATCTTCGAGGCCAGCACGGTGGCCCGACTGGCCGCCGCGATCGACCGGGCGCCGGCCGCGCAACCCGACGAGAACGGGGCCGGCCGACCGCCGTTGGTCGCCGTACCGCGCTCCGGAAACCTTCCGGTTTCGGCATCGCAGCTGCGAACCTGGTTCGCCTACCGCCTGGACCCCGGCGCCACCGGCGACAACATTCCGCTCTCGGCCCGGCTCACCGGACCCTGCGACACTGCCGCCCTGACCGCCGCGATCGGTGACATAGTGGCCCGCCACGACAGTCTGCGCACCACGTTCCGCGAGATCGACGGGCTGCCCCACCAGGTCATCAATGCGCCCGCGGCGGTGCCGGTGACCGAACTGCACTGCCCGGAGACCGATCCGGGCGCCGTCACGGCGTGGACCCGGGCCCGACTCGACGAGCAGCGCGGCGCCGCGTTCGACCTGGAACGGGATTGGCCGATCCGGGCGGCGCTGCTGCACCTGCCCGGCGACGAGCGGGTGCTGTCCCTGGTGGTGCACCACATCGCCGCCGACCACTGGTCGGTCGAGGTGCTTTTCACCGACCTGCTGATCGCCTACCGGTCCCGCGCCGCTGGCTCCGTCCCGGCATGGGAGCCGCCGGCCTTGCAATACGCGGACTTCGCGCACTGGCAGGGCGAACTGCTGCGTGATGAGTCCGGTCTGATCGAGGCGCAGCGCCGCTATTGGATCGAGCAACTGGCCGGCCTGGCCGACGACACCGGACCGCGGCCGGACTTTCCCCGCCCCGCCACCGCGAACGGCTCCGGCGATTCGGTCGCATTCACCGTCCCCCCGCAGGTGCGAGCCGGGCTGGCGGCGCTGGCCCGCGAGACCGGCGCCACCGAGTTCATGGTGGTGCAGTCCGCGGTCGCGGTGCTGCTGCACCTGGCCGGCAGCGGCGACGACATCCCGCTCGGGGTACCGATCGCCGGACGCACCGACAACGCACTGGACAACCTGGTGGGGTTCTTCGTCAACATCGTGGTGCTGCGAAACCGGTTGTCCGGCAACCCGACACTGCGTGACGTGGTGACCCGGGCGCGGGAGGCCGCACTGGGCGCCTACGCGCATGCCGACCTGCCGTTCGACCGACTGGTGGAGGCGCTCAACCCGGTCCGGACGCTGTCGCGTAACCCGCTGTTCCAGGTGGTGGTTCACGTCCGCGAGGCCGCCGACGTCACCCACGTCATCGACACGGGGCCCGACGGCGACCTGGTCTTCCGCACCGTGATGCCCACCTTCGACATCGCGCACGCCGACCTGTCGGTGAACCTGTTCACCACTACCGCGTCCGATGGTGCCGGTTATGACGGACATCTGATCTACCGCACCGACCTCTACGAGCGCGCCACCGTGCAGCGGCTGGCCGACTGGCTGGGCCGGGTATTGGCAACCATGGCAGGCGATCCGGGACGGGCGCTGCGCGACATCAGCCTGGTCGACGACGAGCAGCGCGAGCGCATCCTGCACCAGTGGAGCCGCGGCGCCGAGATTCCCGCGGACGATCCGCAGACGATCGCCGACGTGCTGGCGCCCAGCCGCAGCTTCGAGGGCGTTGCGGTGCGCTGCGCCGGAGCCGAGCTCACCTACCCGCAGCTGCATTCCCGCTCCGACCGGCTTGCCGAGCTGCTGATCGCCGCCGGCGTGGAATCCGGAAACCTGGTGGGCCTGTCGGTGCGCCGTGACCTGGATCTTCCGGTGGCGCTGGTGGGCATCATGAAGGCCGGGGCCGGCTACTTCCCGCTGGACCCCAGCTATCCGCGCCAGCGCCTCGAGTTCATGATCGACGACGTCTTCTTGAACGATGCAGCGCCGAAGGTGATTCTGGTCAGCGGCGCCACTCGGGATGCGATTCCGGCAACGGACGGTGTGACGCTGCTGTGCCTGGACGACGCCGATGTGCAGGCTGAGCTGACCAAAGACACTGCCGGGGTGGGCCTTCCGGTGCCGCACCCCGACGACCCGATGTATCTGGTATTCACCTCCGGCTCCACCGGTCTCCCCAAGGGCGTGCTGGGCACTCACCGGTCGATGAGCGCACGCCTGAACTGGCAGATCGCCCACTACCCGGTCAGCGGTGACGACATCCGGCTGGCCCAGTCGTCGATGACCTTCCTGGAGGGCGGCATGGAGATGCTGGCCGGGCTGGCTGCCGGGGCGACGCTGATTCTGGCCGACGACAACGAGTTCCGTAACCCCGAAGCGTTGGCCCGGCTGATCGTGGACGAGCGGGTGGCTCAGGTGACCGCGGTGGCCAGCCTGATCTCGGTGCTGGTCGACACTGCTCCCGTGGCGGTGCGCGGTCTGCGCCGCCTGGTGTGCAGCGGGGAACCCGTCTCGGCGGACCTGCTGGCCCGGCTCGGCGGGGCACTCGATCCGAATGCCCAACTGCTCAACAACTTCGGTGCCACCGAAACCTCGGGTGCGGTGGTGCGCGGTGAACTGGAGCCGCCCACACCGAAACTGGGCCGGCCTACACCCGGATCGCAGGCCTACCTGCTCGACGACGCACTGCAGCCGGTCCCGCCCGGGGTGGTCGGCGAGGTCTACTACGCGGGTCCGCAGATCGTCCGCGGCTACTGGAAGCGGCCGGGACTGACCTCGACCCGCTTCGTCGCCAACCCCTTCTCCAACGCTTCTGGTGACCGGCTCTACCGCAGTGGCGACCGGGCCCGTTGGACCGTCGACGGAGTACTTGAATTTGTTGGCCGTACCGACCACCAGGTCAAGGTGCGGGGCTTCCGGGTGGAGCTGGCCGAGGTCGAGGCCGCACTACGTGGCGCACCGGGAGTGTCGGCGGCCGCTGCCCGCACCTGGGAGCAGCGCGGTGTCACCACGCTGGCCGGCTATCTGGTGCCTGCGGCCCCGGTCGCCGACGCGGCGGAGTTCATCGCTTCGGTGCGCGCGGCCGTGGCCGCGACGCTGCCCGGCTACATGGTCCCGTCATCGTTGACCGTGCTCGACGCCATGCTGTTGACCGACTCCGGGAAGCTGAACCGGCCCGCGCTGCCGCAGCCGGCGGTGGTCACCCGCGGGGAATCGGACCCACCGGTCACCGCCACCGAAGCGACCCTGGTCGGAATCTGCGCCGAGCTGTTGGATGTCGCGGCAATCGGGCGCAGCGACGGCTTCTTCGAACTCGGCGGCGACAGCATCCTGTCGGTGCAGCTGGCTGCGCGGGCTCGGGCGGCGGGGCTGGACGTTGACCCGAGGATGATCTTCGAGCACCCGACATTCGCCGAACTGGCCGCCGCCGTCGATGCTGCGGCTGCGGCCGGCGGCACCCCGGAAGCCGCCGACACGGCGTTTGAACCGATGAGCGTCTCGGGGCTGAGCAGCGATGCACTGGCCGATCTGACCGCGGCATGGGGTGATTCGCCATGACCGAGACCTCCCAACGGCCGGTCCCGGCGATCGAGGACGTGCTGGCGCTCTCTCCGCTGCAGCAAGGACTGTTCTCGCTGGCCAAACTCGCCACCGATGACGGCGGCGGGCGCGACGGTGTCGACGTCTACACCGTGCAGTTCGTCATCGATATCGTCGGCGCCGTCGACCCGGGGCTGTTGCGCCGCAGTGCCGAGGCGATGCTGGCTCGGCATGCGAATCTGCGGGCGTCGTTCTGGGACGTCGACCTGCCGCACCCGGTACAGATCATCCCGGCGACAGCGGTTCTTCCGTGGCGAGAGATCGAAGCTGCACCAAGCGAATTCGAAGAGATCGCGCGCATCGAACGCGCTACGAACTTCGACTTGGCCCGCGGACCGTTACTGCGCTTCGTGCTGGCCCAGTCCGCTCCCGAGCAGTACCGACTGATCCTCACCGTGCACCACCTATTGATCGACGGGTGGTCGATGGCGGTGTTCTTTGACGAGATGGTGGCGATCTACCGCGGCGGCGGCGTCGACCCGCTGCCCGCCCCGCGCCCCTACCGCGACTACATCGGCTGGCTGACAAGCCAAGACACTGCCGCCGCCACACAGCGGTGGCGCGACTACCTGGCCCCGCTGAGCGCACCGACCATGCTGGCTGGCAGAGAGCGCGCCGCGGTGGGCAGTGCAGTTCCGCAGACCCACGAGGTCGCGCTGGACAGCGAGGCCACTGCGCGCCTGACCGAATGGGCCCGCCGGCACGGTCTGACGCTGAACACGGTGCTGCAGTTCGCCTGGGCGGTGCTGCTGGGCAGGCTCACCGACCGAACCGACATGGCGTTCGGCGCGGTGGTGTCGGGCCGCCCCCAACAGCTCACCGGCGTCGAGACCATGGTCGGCCTGTTCATCAACACCGTCCCGGTGGCCGCGTCGACGCCGCCGCGCGCCGAGGTGGTCGCCACCTGTCAAGCGCTGCAACGCGATACCGCTGCCATGCGCGACCTGGGATACCTGAGTCTGTCGACGGTGCAGCGGGCCAGCAGTAACGCGGTGTTCGACACCCTGCTGGTATTCGAGAACGCGCCCATCGGCTCGGCGACAGCCGGGGTCACCACTGAGGACGGGGTGCGCTTCATCCCGGTGGCGGTGGAAAGCCTCACGCACTATCCGCTGACGCTGGTCAGCTACCCGCCCCGCGACGGCCGTCTCACCGTGCTGCTCGAGGCGATCCCAGACGCGCTGGGGGAGTTGTCGGTTCCGGATCTGGGCCAGCGGTTGCTGCAGGTGTTGCGCCAGCTTCCCGACCCGGCACGGCCCCGCGTCGCCGACCTGGACGTGCTGCTGCCCGTCGAGCGGGCCCGCATCGCCGCTCCGGTCGACCGGTGCCTAGACCCGACCACCTCGGTGCCCGCGTTGTTCGCCGCGGCTGCCGCAGCGCATCCGGACAGTCCGGCGCTCGCAGGCCAGGACCGGAGCCTGACCTACGCCGAGCTGGCGGCCGAATCCGCCGCGCTGGCGCGGGCATTGGCCGGGCGGGGGATCGGTCTCGAAGACCGGGTCGCGATAGCACTGCCTCGCTCCCTGGATTCGGTCATCGCGATCCTGGCGGTGCTGCAGGCCGGGGCGGCTTACGTTCCCGTCGACCTCAGCCTGCCGGAGGTGCGCATCGAATCGATTCTGCGCCAAGCCGGCCCGAAGATGACATTGACCGTCGAACTGCTGGACGAGTTGCGTGCCGAAGATGCGGTGCAGATCCCGACTCCGGTCGCGATCCACCCCGACTCGGCCGCCTACGTGATCTTCACCTCAGGATCCACTGGAGAACCGAAGGGCGTCGTCGGCACCCACCGTGCGCTGGCGTCGTACTTTGCCGACCACCAGCAACGCATGTACGCGCCCGCCGTCGCGCGCCTGGGCCGGGCACTGCGCGTCGCGCACGCCTGGTCATTGAGTTTCGACGCGAGCTGGCAGCCGCTGGTCGGCCTGCTAGGTGGTCAGTGCGTGCACCTGTTCTCGGCTGAGGAGATGCGTGACGCCGAGGCGATCATCGACGGCATCCGCCGGCACCGACTGGACATGATCGACACCTCACCGTCGATGTTCACCCAACTGTTCGACGCCGGGTTGCTTGATGCCGGCTCCGACCACCGCCTCACCGTGCTGGCGCTCGGCGGCGAGGCGATCGCCCCGCACACTTGGGCGCGACTGCGTGCGGCGCCCTCGACGGCGGTCCACAACTGCTACGGACCCACCGAAACCACCGTGGAAGCCGTCGTCGCCAACGTCGCCGACACCGATGTACCGGTGATCGGGGAAGCGGTGCGCGGCATGAGCGCCCACGTGCTGGACTCCGCGCTGCGCGAAGTGCCCGACGGAGTGGCCGGCGAGCTGTACCTGGCTGGAGCGCAGGTCACCCGCGGCTACCTGGGCCGCGCCGGGGCGACCGCGGGCCGCTACGTCGCCGACCCGTTACGCGCCGGAGGCCGGATGTATCGCACCGGCGATCTGGTCCGGCGCCGGACCGATGGCCGCCTGGTCTACCTCGGCCGTGCCGACGACCAGGTCAAGGTGCGCGGCTACCGCGTCGAGATCGCCGAAGTCGAGGCGGCACTGGCCGCCGCGACCGGGGTGACCGCGGCCGCGGTACTGCCCGTGCAGGGGCCGGCCGGCACCCAACTGGCCGGCTTCGTCACCGGCGCGCACGTGGACACCACCCGGGTGCGCGCCGAGATCGGCACCCGGCTGCCGTCCTACCTGATACCTGCCCGGATCACCGCGGTCGAATCGATGCCGTTGACTTCCAACGGAAAACTGGACACCGAAACACTGCTCACGCTCGCCGGGCCCTTCGTCGGCGGCGGAGTAGAGGCGGCCACCGACACCGAACGGGTCTTGGTGGAACTGCTCGCCGAGGTGTTCGTCGGCCCGGAGGGCGCCGCGGGGGCAGCAGGTGCAGCGCCCGGGGTCGAGACCGATCTGCGCGAACTGGGCTTGGACAGCATCGTTGCGCTGTCGATGGTGCGGGCGGCCCGCCGCCGGGGGCTGCCGTTGCGTCCGCGGACCATATTGAGCTGCAACACGATTCGGGATGTGGCCGCGGCCTTGGACCGCGAAGTGGCCGAAGCCGACGCGGCGGCGCAGCGGGACGGGTCGCAGGCGGCCGACGGGCCGATTCCGTTGCTGCCGGCCGGTCGCTGGCTCTACCAATACGGCAGTCCACGCCGATTGGGCCAGGTCGAAGCGATCCGGCTGCCCGACGACACCGAACCGGCACAGCTGCGGGCCGCCTTGGCAGCGATCGTCGCCGCTCACCCGCTACTGCATACCCGGCTTGTCCCGGCCGAGCTGACCCTGTATCCGACCGAGCCCGTCGACGTCTTGACAGAGGTCATGGTTGAGGCGGCCGATCTTGCGGTGGTCACCGAGCACGGCATCCGGCTGTTGGAGAGCCTGGATCCGGAGAACGGGGTCATGCTGCGCGCGGTGTGGCTACGTGGGGCCGACGGTACGGGAGTGCTGATGCTGTGCGGCCACGTGCTGGCTTTGGACCCGGTGTCGTGGCAGGTGATCCTCGGTGAGCTGCACGCCGCGCTGGCCGGGGCGGATCCGCTGCCGGAGCGCAGCGGCTACCGGCGCTGGGCGACCGCGCTGCACGAGCGTGCGCAGTCCCTGGACACCGTGGACTTCTGGACCGCCCAGCTGGCCGGCGATGACCCGGATCTGGGTGCTCGGCGGGTCGACCCGCAACGCGATCGCGCCGGTGATCTCACGGTGTCGGTGACCGTCGCCGCCCCGGCGCTGACCGCTGCGCTGTTGGCCTTGCCGGTTCCGATGCATGACCTGCTGGTTGCGGCGACCGCGCGGATGGTCAACGCCTGGCGGGCCCGGCGGGGGCAGGCCGGCGCGACACCGCTGCTGGCCTTGGAGACTCACGGGCGTGCCGAGGAGATCGTGACCGGTGTAGACACCGCCGACATCGCCGGACTGCTGTCGGCGATCTATCCGCTGCGGGTGGCCCAGGCAGACCCGGCGGGAGTGGCGCGCACACTGGCCGACATCCCGGGTGGCGGAATCGACTACGGGCTGCTGGCCTACCTGCGTGCCGACACTGCCGACCGGCTGGCTGCCCAGCCGGGGCCGCAGTTGCTGCTCAACTACCTGGGCCGGGTCGACCGGGCCGGGGGCGGGCCGGCCGTGGCGCCAGACTTGATCGCCGGGCTGCCGTCGGTGCCCGAACCCGGCCAGGCGGTACGCCATGAGCTGAGCGTCTTCGCCGCGGTCGCCGACCTCGGAGCGGGGCAGGCGCTGATGACCCAGTGGCGCACGCTGCCCGATATCCTCGGCGACGCCGAGATCGTGCAGCTGCAAGAGCTGTTCACCGACAGCCTGGGCGACCTGGTGGAGGAACTGCGATGAGCACACTTGCGGTGGTGGGCGCCGGGGCCAAGGCGGTCGCGGTGGCGGCGAAGGCCGCCGTGTTGCGCGACATGGGCGTCGCCGCACCGGACGTGGTTGCCGTCGAACGCACCGAGGTCGCCGCCAACTGGCGTGCCTCCGGAGGCTGGACCGACGGCGCGCACCGGCTGGGCACCAGCCCGGAAAAGGACGTCGGCTTCCCCTACCGCTCGGCACTGGTAGCCGGCCGCAATGCCGAACTCGACGAGCGCATGACCCGCTATGGCTGGCAGTCCTACCTGATCGCCACCGGCCAGTTCGCCGAATGGGTGGACCGGGGCCGGCCGGCCCCCACGCACCTGCGGTGGAGCCAGTACCTGCGCTGGGTGGCCGACGCGGTGCGGCTCAACGTGATCCCCGGTGAGGTGGAGCGGCTGGGGGTGAACGGCGCCGGTTGGGTGCTGCACACTAGGGAAGCCTCTCGGGAGACTACAGTCGGCGCGGATGCGGTGATGATCACCGGTCCGGGCCAGGCCGAGAAGTCGATCCTGCCCGGCAACCCGTTGGTGCTCTCGATCGCGCAGTTCTGGCATCGGGCCGCCGCCGACCGGATCAGCGCGGAGCGCGTCGCCGTCATCGGAGGCGGCGAGACGGCGGCATCGATGCTCAACGAGCTGTTCCGGCACCGGGTTTCGACGATCACTGTGATCTCCCCGCAGGTGACGCTGTTCACCCGCGGGGAGGGTTTCTTCGAAAACGCCCTGTTCTCCGATCCCATCGACTGGACCGCGCTGACCTTGGCCGAGCGGCGAGATGCGCTGGCCCGCACCGACCGTGGGGTGTTCTCGGCCCGAGTACAGGACGCGCTGCTGGCCGACGACCGGATCCGCCACCTGCGGGGCCGGGTGGCGCACGCGGTGGCTCGCGACGGCCGAATCCGACTGACGCTGAGCACCAACCGAGGCGGTGAGAACTTCGAGACCGTGCACGGCTTCGACCTTGTCATCGACGGCTCCGGCGCTGACCCGCTGTGGTTCGTGTCGCTGTTCGGCCAGGACACCCTGGACCTGCTCGAGTTGGGCCTGGGCGGTCCGCTCTCCGGTGACCGGCTGGCCGAGGCGATTGGGCATGACCTGGCCGTCGCCGACGTCACCCCGAAGCTCTTCCTGCCCAACTTGGCCGGGCTCACCCAGGGGCCTGGTTTTCCCAATCTGAGCTGTTTGGGACTGCTATCCGACCGGGTGCTGGGCGCCCACCTTTCTGCTGCGCCACCAAAATCCCCCACGAGTTCCCCCGCGAGTTCCCCCGCGAGCAGACGCAGAATCGCACTCGACGGCTCCGCCGCGTGCGATTCTGCGACTGCTCGCGCCACTGATACCGAGGAGATCCGATGAGCACCAATCCCTTTGATGACGAAAGCGGCAGCTTCTACGTGCTGGTCAACGACGAGGAGCAGTACAGCCTGTGGCCGACATTCGCCAATGTTCCCGCTGGGTGGCGAGTCGTCTACGGAGGTGAACAAGGTGCCGGTCGCGCGGCCTGTTTGGAGTACGTCGAGCAGCACTGGAACGACCTGCGGCCCAAGAGTCTTCGTGATGCCATGGCGGCCGAACGGGGGTAACCTGGCCCGGTATCCGTCGTTTGAAGGGGGAACCGTGACTGGAAGACTTCTACTGCTGAGCGCTGCGGCACTGGCTGCGATCGGGCTGTCCGGGGCAGGCGTCGCCTCCGCAGAACCGGCCGCACCGCAGGATTCCGTGGCCGGTGCGCCCGCCCCGCTGGAGCCCGCACCGCCGGCACCCGCCCCGGCGCCGTCCGGCGTTCCGCTGCCCACGACCGGCGAGGTGTCGGGCATGCTGACCAGGCTCAGCGACGCCGGCATCGGCTACAAGGAGAAGGCCGACCTCGTCGAGAACGGCATCACTCAGCACGAGGGCCACGGGCTCGACAGCGAGCTGCGTAGGGCCTACCGCGACGGAGAGCTGCCCTACAACTTTGACGTGATCAACGTCGTGCAGACCGGTGAGGGGCAGGGGCTGGCAAATGTCACCATCACCGGCCCCAAGATGCCCGCGCCGCAAACGGTCCCGCTGCAGCTCGTCGACCAGGGCCGGTGGGTGCTGTCGCACAACTCGGCGGAGCAGCTGATGCAGATCATGGCTGCCCACTAACCCGCATAACGGGTTGGTCAGCGGTTGAGGCGGCCGAACATGCCTTTCTGCGCCTTGTAGAGCCGGGGGAACTCGGCGAACAGTCGGTCGTAGACCGCGCGATTGGCGGCCACGGGCTCGAATACGCCGTCGAGCGGGATCAGATCGCGCAACGTGTCGCGATCCAACTCGCCCATCCCGATCCCGGCGAACAGCGCCGCGCCCCGTAACTGTGCGTTCAACGGATCGGCCACTCGCTCGCAGGTACGACCCGTGACGTCGGCGATGATCTGGCACCACAGGTCCGAACGTGCCCCGCCGCCGACGATCCGGATCGGTCCGGCGTTGGGGGTGAACCGGTTCACGCATTCGAGCAGCCAGCGGCTGTTGTAGGCGACCCCTTCGAGCACCGCGCGCACCAGATCGGCGCGGGTGGTGGCCAGCGACAGGTTATGGAAACCGCCGCGGGCACGGCGGTCGTCGACGGGGGAGTGCTCGCCCTTGAGCCAGGGCGTGAAGATCACCCCGTTCGAGCCGGCCGGTGCACCCGCCGCCAGTTCGGTCAGCGCGTCGTAGTCCAGGCCGTCGAAAACGTTGTCGCGCAACCACTGCAACGCTCGGCCGGCGGTGTCTTGATTGTTGACCAGCAGATAGGACGTCGGGTCGAGGCCCGCAACGGTGGCCAGCTGGTGGAAGGCATCGGTCTTCTTGAACGCCACCGGGCAGCTGATCCACGACGTGGTGGAGATGGTCAGGTGCAGCTCACCTTGGCGCACCGCGCCGGAACCCACCGCCGCGGCGTGCAGATCCGGGGTGCCGGTGACCACCTGAGCCGCAGGCGATATGCCGAGTTCGGCGGCGACTGACGGCGCCACCGGACCGATGATCGAACCGGTCGGCACCAGCGGTGGCAGTTTCGCCCGATCGACACCGGCCAACCGCACCAGCACGTCGTCGTAGTCGAGCACGCTCAGTGTGCGATTGTTGGTGAGCCACGTGCCCATCATCGAGGCCCGCGATGCCGCCGCTCGTCCGGTGAAACACATGCCGAGATAGTCGACGGGTTCCAGCAGCCAGCGGGTTGCCGCGAAGACCGCCGGGTCGCCGCGCTGCAGGTGCAGCATGTGCCCGACCGGATCATCGCCGTTGGGGGAGGGGATGCCGCCGTTGCGACGAAGCCAACTGAGCAGGACCCGTGGCCGGTATCCGGCTACCCGACCTCCGAATACCTTGCGACTGTAGGGCGCGCCGCGGGTGTCCATCCACATCACGCACGGACCCACCGGACGGCCCTCGGCGTCCACCGGGACGGTGCTGGCCCACTGTCCGGTGATCGACACCCCGGCCACCTGCTCGCCGCGTACTCCGCTCTCGGCCAGCCCGCGTTTGGTGGCGTCGCGGATGATCTCCCACCACAGGGCGGCGTCCTGGATGGCGGACCCGTCCGGCCCGTACTCGGTCGAGACTTCGACCAGGTCCGACCACAGCACGGTGCCGTCCAACGACACGAAACCGACCTTGGGGCCGCCGGTACCGAGGTCGACGGCCAGAACCACGCGATCGACGCGCTCAGCGGGGCCCGTCATAGGGGCGGCAAGGACTGCTGGGTGTCGAGGATGCGCTCCATGAACCCTTCGATGAACTGAGCCGCCTCATCGGTCATCCCGCCGGGGACGCCCCCGTAGACCGCGGCGCTGATCGGTGCCTCACCGGCGGCGGTCTGCTTCTTGGCGTACTCGATCGCGTCGTCGAGGTCGGCGGTGAATGCCTCGACCACACCGGGCTGGGTCTGCGGCCGGGTCACCGCCATGTGGATGGCGTTGGGGTACTGCTGGCCGTTGAACCGCCAGCCCTTGGGCTTCATCGCGTCGGCGACGTGGTAGATGTCGAACTCGTCGGAGCGGAAGGCGAAACAGAATGTGGGCGAACCGATAATCGTCAGTTCGGGATGGCTGCGCACCACGTCCTGCATCGCCGACGCGGTCTCCAGGATCGCCTTGGCGTAGCGCAGGTAGCCCTCGCGGCCCAGCTGCACCATCGAAGCCCACGCGGCGGCGATCAGCCCGCCCGACCGAGAGCCTTCGATGCCGGGGGACATGTACTTGCCGCCGGTCCAATCCGGCAGGAAGAAGTACTGCGCATTGCGGTAGGCCTTGTCTCGAAACAGCAGCGTCGAAGCGCCCTTCAGCGCGTAGCCGTACTTGTGGTTGTCTGCCGAGATGCTGGTGACGCCGGGCACCCGGAAGTCGAAAATCGGTACGTCATAACCCAACTCGTTCGCGAAAGGCAGTACGAAACCGCCGAGGCAGCCGTCGACGTGCAAGCCCACCCCGCGCTCGGAGGCCAACTGTCCCAACTCCGGGATCGGGTCGACGGTGCCGTAGCCGTAATTGCAGGCCGAACCCATGATCGCGATGGTGTTCTCGTCGATGTTGTTCGCCACCCACTCGACATCGACCTGAGCGGTCTGCGGGTCGACGGGCGCCTTGCGAAGCTCGATGCCGAACAGGTGGCAGCCCTTGTCAAAGGCAGGGTGACCGGTTTCGGGTTTGATGAAGTTCGGCCTGGTGATCCCACGGTGCTTGGCGGCGTGCTCACGGTAGGCCAGCAGCGCGTGAATGATGCTGCCGGTGCCACCCGTGGTGACCATGCCGACCGGCTCCCCGTCGGTGATGGCCTCGGCGTGCATCAGGTCCAGGGCCATCGCGATGACTTCGCCCTCGAACTTGGTCGCCGACGGGCAGATGTCGCGCTGCAGCACGTTCACATGGGCGAACAGTCCGAATGCCTCATCGAGGAAGCGGTAGTGCTCGTGGTCACCGCAGTACATGGTCCCGGACACCTTGCCGGTTTCCCAGGTGGGATCCTCGGCCTGCGCCATCTCACGCAGTTCCGCGAGCACTTCGTCACGCGGCCGGCCCAGCTCGGGCAGCGTGCGGTTGACGGTGAAGCGGTCCGTGTAGGGAAAGTCGGACATGGTGAGAGCAGATCCTCCATCTGACTGAGGAGCCTTCGGAGTCAGAAACCCCGAGGGACCATCGTGTTGTTGTTCGCACGCGCAATAGCAGAGCTAACCACGGCCGGCCGACATGGCGTCACATGACGTCGCGCCCGCTGCGTCGTTACCACGCCGACTGCCCCGCCGCGGGCCCGCGGTGAAATGCCTGAATTCATGATCTCCTGCGCGTCTGAATGGCGGCTGCGGGGATAGCAAGAATTGCCGCGACATTTTGTTCAATGGCCGCGGGCCGATAATCTCAAATCGCGCTTGAGAATTCCAACACCAAAAAATGACAGCATTGACAAAATTTTGTTGTTAATCGGGTGTGTGGGTGGGGCATGCGCGGTGCCAGGCCACGCCCAGGCTGTCCAGGACCGCTGAGTGCAGCAGGGCGTTGGTGGCCACCGCGCTGCGGCCATGGGGGCCGGCGGTGCCGTTGAGGTCGGTGAAGGTGCCACCCGCCTCGCGCACCAGGATGTCCAGGGCTGCCATATCCCACAGCGACAACGAGGGCTCGACAACGATGTCGACTGCGCCCTCGGCAAGTAGGCAATGGGCCCAGAAGTCGCCGTAGCTGCGCGTTCGCCATACGGTGTCGGTCAGGTCCAGGAAGCGCTGCCGTAGTCCGAGGTGGGCCCACTGTGTGAGTCCGGCGAACGACAGGCTTGCCGAGCCGAGTTCGGCCACCGCGGAGACCGACAGACGTCGCGGCGCTGCGCCGCCGACCGCGGCGAATGCGCCCAGGCCATCCCCGGCCCACCACCGCCTGTCCAACGCGGGGGCGCTGATCGCACCCACGCGCGGCACGCCGTCCTCGAGCAGAGCGATCAAGGTGGCCCACACCGGCACGCCGCGCACGAAGTTCTTGGTTCCGTCGATCGGGTCGATGACCCACTGGCGGCCGCTGAAGGTCGCGCTGCCGCCGAACTCCTCGCCCAGCACGTCGTCATCGGGCCGATCGCGCGCCAGCACGTCGCGCAGAGCGACCTCCACCGCACGGTCGGCATCGGTGACCGGAGTGAGGTCCGGCTTCGTATCGACCCGCAGGTCCAGTGCCCCGAATCGGTCCATCGTCATGGCGTCGGCCAGGTCCGCCAGGCCCAGCGCCAAGGTCAGATCGTCATTGATGCCTGCTGCTGCAATTCCCACAAACGGGGGACAGTACCACCGAGTCGAGCTTTTTCCTGCTCGCCGACGAAATAAGCGAATTATGGGATCGCGACGCCGATATGTAAAACTGGGGGCCGCGGGTTGCATTTCTTCACCCGTGGCTCATATCGGCACGACGTCATTTCCTCGTCACACCTGCGTGCAGTCGTCGATGCGATCAGGGGAATCTCGGCACAGTGGAAGGGGCCTGCGGTGACCACGTACACGCAGACGCTGGCCGGCACCACCTACCGGTTCGACGGCCTGATCGACCTCCTGGCCAAGGCCACACCGCGCCGATCCGGTGACGAACTGGCCGGCTGCGCCGCCGCCAGCGACGCCGAACGAGCCGCGGCGCAATGGGCATTGGCCGACGTCGAGCTGGACACCTTTCTGCGTGATCTTGTCGTGCCCTACGAGACCGACGAAGTCACCCGGCTGATCATCGACCGCCACGACCGTGCGAGCTTTTCCGCGATATCGCATCTGACTGTCGGCGGCCTGCGGGACTGGCTGCTAGAGGTGGCGGCGACGCCGACCGCGGCCGAAACCCTGCGCCGGGTCGCGCCCGGGCTGACCCCCGAGATGGTGGCCGCGGTCAGCAAGCTCATGCGAAACCAGGACCTGATCGCGGTGGCGCGATCGACAACGGTCACCAGCGCGTTTCGCACCACGCTGGGCTTGCCGGGCCGCCTGGCGACCCGGCTGCAACCCAACCATCCGACCGACGACCCTCGGGGTGTCGCCGCGGCCACGCTTGACGGGTTGCTGCACGGATGTGGCGACGCGGTGATCGGCATCAACCCGGCCACCGACTCGCCGCAGGCCACCGCCGATCTGCTGTACCTGCTCGACGACATCCGGCTGCGCTACCAGATCCCGACGCAGTCCTGCGTGCTCTCGCACGTGACCACGACCATCGAGCTGATGGAGCAGGGCGTCCCGGTCGACCTGGTGTTCCAATCGATCGCCGGCACCGAGGGCGCCAACCGCAGCTTCGGCGTGAGCCTTGATCTGCTGCGTACCGCCCACGAGGCCGGGCTTTCACTGCAGCGCGGGACCGTCGGGGACAACGTCATGTACTTCGAGACCGGCCAGGGCTCGGCACTGAGCGCACACGCCCACCTGGGCAGCGGAGGCCGGCCCGTCGATCAGCAGACCCTGGAGGCCCGGGCCTACGCGGTGGCCCGCGAGTTCTCGCCGCTGCTGGTCAACACCGTGGTCGGGTTCATCGGGCCCGAATACCTCTACGACGGCAAGCAGATCGCCCGGGCCGGGTTGGAGGACCACTTCTGCGGCAAGCTGCTCGGCCTGCCGATGGGTGTCGACGTCTGCTACACCAATCACGCCGAAGCCGATCAGGACGACGTGGACACCCTGCTCACGCTGCTCGGCGTTGCCGGCTGCAACTTCGTCATCACCGTCCCCGGCGCCGACGACGTGATGCTGGGCTACCAGAGCATGTCCTTTCACGACGCGCTTTATGTGCGCCGTGCGCTTGGGTTGCGGCCGGCCCCCGAGTTCGAGGCGTGGCTGCAGCGCCTCGGTATCGCCGACGAATCCGGTCGGGTGCTTCCCAGCGCTGTGGAGCGCTCACCATTGCGTTCGCTGGCGGCACCGGCATGAGCCTCGCTGCGCCGGCGGATTCGGGATCACGCATCTGGCAGGAGCTGCGTCGCCACACCCAGGCGCGGATCGGACTCGGTCGCGCCGGTGACGCTCAGCCGACCCGCAGCGTGCTGGAGTTCCGGGCCGCGCATGCCCTGGCCCGCGATGCGGTGCGCCAACCGTTCGACATCGGGCTCCTGGCGCAGCAGGTGACCGGGGTGGGGCTCGGTGAACCCGTGGCGGTGACCAGCCGGGCGAGTGGCCGCGAGGAATATCTGCGGCGTCCCGACCTTGGTCGGCTACCCAACGACCTGAGTGAAATCCCTTGCAGCACGGCGCAGGTGGGATTCGTGTTGTGCGACGGGCTGTCTCCGGCGGCGCTGACCGAACACGGTGTTGCGTTGCTGCGCGCGCTGACCGATGTGGTGGGCGCTCATCGCACGCTCGCCGCGCCGGTGATCGCCACCGGGGCCCGGGTGGCACTCGGCGACCACATCGGGCAGGCGATGGGGGTAGAGACCGTCGTGGTTCTGATCGGCGAGCGGCCGGGATTGTCGGTGGCCAGCAGTCTCGGGCTGTACCTGACGCACCTGCCGCGGCCGGGACGCACCGACGCCGAACGCAACTGCGTGTCCAACGTGCACCCGCCGGACGGCCTCGGCTACCGCGAAGCTGCCCGCGTCATCGATGCCCTGATCACCGGTGCGCGGCAACTGGGCCGATCGGGTGTCGACTTGAAAGCGGTGTCGGTGGGTGCACTGGACGGATCGGGGCCGGATCCATTCGGCGGTCCCAGCTTCGCCTCTCCTTCGTCGAGCCTCGCTGAACCGCCGGATCGAACCACGCCTGATCAACACCCGGTGTCTTAAGATCGGGCACCATCGACATCAACACGCGAAAGCTGCGCCACTTCGTGGTGGCTGCTGAAGAGCTGCACTTCAGTCGGGCGGCAGCGCGTGTCTACCTAGCACAGCAGGCACTGAGCCGCCAGATCAAGGATCTCGAAGACGAACTCGGCGTCAAGCTGTTCGAACGCAACACCCGCAACGTCACGCTGACGCCCGCCGGCGAAGTCTTTCTGGAGGGAGCGCGCGGCGTCTTGGCCGCTCTGGACAGCGCCGCCGCCGCCGCGAAACAGGCAGCCCGCGGGGTGGTCGGCACGCTGCGGCTGGGCTACGTACCGGGCGCTGCGCTCGAACTGACCGCACCGATCATTGCCGAGTTCCGGGAACGTCACCCCGACGTCACTATCGAGATGCGGGAATTCCAGGTCAGCGATCCATCGGCCGGGTTGGCGTCGCGGGCCACCGACGTGGCGTTCCTACGGCTGCCCCAGAGCACACCCAACATCAAGACCCAGATCCTGGCGGTCGATCCCGTCGTCGCCATGGTGTCGACCTCGTACCGGCACGCCGGACGGGCGTCGGTGTCGGTGCGCGACCTTCTCGACGATCCGATCACCCAGTCGTCCAGCGCCGACGACGCCCATCACGCGTTCTGGAGCCTGGCCGCGGCGCGCACCGATGCGACGAAGGTCGACGTGGTGCGCGCCGATTCGATCACCGAGGAGGCGCAAGTGGTCGCCGCGGGTGCGGCCATCGCCGTCACCAGCGCAGCGGCCGCGCACTTCATGCCGGTGACCGGGGTCCGGTTCCTGCCGATCGAGGACTGGCCCGGATCGGCGATCGCGGTGGGCTGGATCGACGACGAGTCGTCCCCGCTCGTCTCCCGGTTCGTTGACGTCGCCTGTTTGGTGCGAGATCGCGAGCCTGGCATCGTGCACGGCATCGAACACCGGCTGTTGGCGGCTTCACCGTAAAATCGAGAGCGGCCGTAGCTGTTCGAGGTAGGAGGTGAGCGCCCATGGGTGTGGCTGATGACCGCCGCTTCGAGGTACTGCGTGCCATCGTCGCCGACTTCGTCGCCACCAAAGAGCCGATCGGCTCCAAAGCGCTGGTCGAACGGCACAACCTCGGGGTTTCTCCGGCCACCGTGCGCAACGACATGGCGGTGCTGGAGGCCGAAGGCTACATCGCCCAGCCGCACACCAGTTCCGGACGGGTGCCCACCGAGAAGGGCTACCGCGAGTTCGTCGACCGAATCGACGACGTCAAACCGTTGTCGAGCGCGGAACGCCGGGCGATCCTGTCGTTCCTGGATTCCGGTGTCGACCTCGACGACGTGCTGCGCCGGGCGGTGCGCACCCTGGCCCAGCTGACCCGCCAGGTGGCCGTCGTGCAGTACCCGACGCTGTCGGTGTCCACCGTGCGCCACCTCGAGGTGATCGCGCTGACCCCGGCTCGGCTGTTGCTGGTGGTCATCACCGACTCTGGTCGGGTCGATCAACGGATCGTCGAGTTGGGCGAGCCCATCGACGACCACCAGCTCAGCCAGCTGCGTGAGATCCTCGGCGCCGCGCTGGAGGGCAAACGGATCTCAGCGGCCTCCACCGCTGTCGCCGAACTCGCCGGGCACCTGGACGGGCGCAGCGGGCTGTCGCCCGGCCTGGCCAACGCCGTGGGGCGCTCGGCGACGGTGCTGCTGGAATCGTTGGTCGAGCACCGCGAGGAACGCCTGCTGCTCGGCGGTACCGCCAACCTGACCCGCAACGCTGCCGACTTCGGCAGCTCGCTGCGGTCGGTGCTGGAAGTGCTGGAAGAGCAGGTTGTTGTGCTGCGGCTGCTCGCCGTGCAGCAGGAAGCCGGTAAAGTCACGGTGCGCATCGGTCACGAGACCGAGGCTGAGGAGATGGCCGGCGCCTCGATGGTGTCCACCGCTTACGGGTCACAGGGCACCGTGTACGGGGGCATGGGGGTGCTGGGTCCCACCCGGATGGACTATCCGGGAACGATCGCCAGTGTTGCAGCAGTTGCTATGTACATCGGTGAAGTGCTCGGGGCTCGCTAATCTCCGGCTGGCAGAAGTTGGGAAGGGTCAGGCGTGGCACGCGACTATTACGGCTTGTTGGGCGTCGATAAGGACGCCACCGACACCGAGCTCAAGCGCGCCTATCGCAAGCTGGCGCGCACCTATCACCCCGACGTCAACCCCGACGAGGCGGCGCAGGCCAAGTTCAAGGAGATCAGCGCCGCCTACGAGGTGCTGTCCGACCCGGAGAAACGTCGCATCGTCGACCTCGGTGGTGACCCGCTGGAGGGCGGCGGCGGTGGCAATGGCTTCGGCGGGTTCGGCGGATCCTCGGGCTTTGGGGGCCTGGGGGACGTGTTCGAAGCGTTCTTTGGTGGCGGCGCGGCCTCTCGGGGCCCGATCGGACGGGTCCGGCCGGGATCGGACTCCCTGCTGCGCATGCGCCTGGACCTCACCGAGTGCGCCACCGGTGTGACCAAGCGCGTCACCGTCGACACCGCGGTGCTGTGCGATCGCTGCCAGGGCCGCGGCACCAACGGGGACTCGCGTCCCATGCCGTGCGACACCTGCCACGGACGCGGCGAGGTGCAGAGCATGCAGCGCTCGCTGCTCGGCCAGGTCATGACTTCGCGGCCGTGCCCGACCTGCCGTGGCGTCGGCGAGGTGATCCCGGACCCGTGTCACCAGTGCGGCGGCGACGGCCGGGTGCGTTCGCGCCGTGAGATCAGCGTCAAGATCCCGGCCGGCGTCGGCGACGGCATGCGTGTCCGGCTGGCCGCCCAGGGTGAGGTCGGCCCGGGTGGGGGACCGGCCGGTGACCTCTACGTCGAGGTACACGAACAGCCTCACGAGATCTTCGCCCGCGACGGTGACGACCTGCATTGCCACATCTCGGTGCCGATGGTCGATGCGGCGCTGGGCACCACCGTGACCGTGGACGCGATCCTCGACGGAGCCACCGAGATCACCATCCCGGCCGGCACCCAGCCGGGGTCGATCATCCTGCTGCGCGGCCAAGGCATGCCGCAGGTGCGGACCGGGGCGCGCGGTGACCTGCACGCTCACATCGAAGTGGTGGTCCCCGAGCGTCTCGACAGCCACGACACCGAGCTGCTGCGCAAGTTCAAAGAGCACCGCGACCGCGAGACCGCCGAGGTCCGCTCGGCGCACACGCCGCACAGCGGCGGGCTGTTCAGCCGACTGCGCGAAACCTTCACCGGGCGCTGAGCCCGCGGTGGCAGGCCTGTTCTACGTGGATGCGCTGCCCGAGGTGGGTGCGCTGGCCGTACTCGGCGGCGACGCCGGGTTCCATGCCGCGACGGTGCGTCGGATTCGGCCTGGTGAGCAACTGACCCTCGGTGACGGTGCCGGGGTGGTGGCGCAATGCCAGGTCGAGGAGGCCGACCGCGGCGGGTTGCGGGCCCGGGTACTGGAGCGTTCCCAGGTCGAGGCGCCCAGTCCACCGGTCACCGTCGTGCAGGCGCTGCCCAAATCCGAACGATCCGAGCTGGCGATCGAGCTGGCCACCGAGGCCGGCGCTGACGCTTTCATAGCCTGGCAGGCCGACCGGTGTGTGGCCCGCTGGGACGGCGCACGCGCCGACAAGGGAGTGCGACGCTGGCAGGCGGTCGCCCAAGCGGCCGCCGGGCAATCCCGCCGGGCCCACATTCCGCCCGTTCGCGGGGTGCTGACCGGCGCCGGGCTGGTGTCGTGGGTGCGCGCACAGGTGGCCGCCGGTGCGACCGTGCTGGTCTTGCACGACGCGGCCGGCGTCGCATTGGCCGACGTGATCGGGCCCACTGCGCCGGCACTGGCCCTGATAGTGGGGCCCGAAGGCGGACTCACCGAGGCGGAGCTGGCGGCGTTGACCGGCGCAGGTGCCGTGGCCGCCCGGCTGGGGCCCACCGTCCTGCGCACCTCGACCGCGGCGGCGGTCGCGCTGGGCGCGCTCGGGGTGCTGACCCCGCGCTGGGGGAGTGAATAGCCTGGAGAGTTCGGCGCCGTCGCTGAGCATCAGCGACGGCTACGCGGTGTATCGCGGCCCGGTGGGCGGCGGCGGCCCGATTCACCGCCACGGCGCCTTCCAGATCGTGGTCGCCGGGCGAGACGACGTGGCGATGGTGGACCCGGCCGGAACGCATCATCAGGCCGCCGCGCTGGTCGTCTCGCCGATGGCGCCGCACCGCATCCTGGCCATCCGTGACCTGATCACCTACTTCATCGAGCCGCACTGCCTGTTCGCCGATCGACTGCGGCAACGCTATGACGCCGGGATCGCCGCCGCCCCCGAGCTGGGCGAACTGCGCGAGTCCGATGTCGCAGCCGCCTGCCGGGGCCAGTCGGAGGAACTGGATCCGCGCCTGGTGACGGCGCTGGCCCTGTTGGCCGACAGCAACATTGCGATGCCGAGCCTGGCCGCCGAGATCGGCCTCTCGCCGCAGCGCCTGCGCGCGTTGGCGCGCCGGGAACTGGGGATGCCGCTCACCCGCTGGCGGGTCTGGTCACGGCTGCGCCGGGCCGTCGAAGCCCTGCAGTCGGGCATGCCGTTGGCCGAAGCCGCCATTGCCGCAGGGTTTTCCGACCAGGCCCACTTCACCCGGCAGATGCGGGAGATGATGGGCCTGACGCCGTCGGTGGTGCTGCAGGCCCTCGCGTGATCACAGTTTGCGGGCGGTATAGATCGAGATCGTCCCGTTGATCGTGGCCACCACGTCGGCTTCGCGAACATCGGTGAAGCCGGCGGCTGAAATCAGCTCCGGGAGAACACCATCGGCGTTGGGCTGGGTATCGGTCTTGCCGTCGGCGAACTGGACGAACCGAAACGCCAGGCGCATCAGCGGAGTCCGTTGCAACCCGAAGTCGGCGATCACGAGCCGCCCACCCGGCCGCAGCACCGCGAACATCGACGCCAAGATGGCGCGCTTGACGTCCATCGGACATTGGTGCAGCACCAGACTGGACGTCACGCCGTCCATCGACTCCGCGCCGACCGATGCCACCAAGTCGTCGCCCAGCCCCGTCAGCCAACGAACTCGGCCGTCGGCATCCTTTTCGCGCGCCACCGTCAAGATCTCCGGATCGGGGTCCAGGCCCACGATCGTCGCCTGCGGCTCCACCCGAGCGGCCAGCAGCGCCAACGATCCGGTGCCGCAGCCCACGTCCAGGATCGAGTCGCCGGGACGCGGCGCCAGATGCATGACGGTCAGGCCTCGCCACAGCCGTTCGCGCGTCAACGCTACGACGTAGTCGAAGAACCGGGCCGGCGCCAAGCGACCCAGGGCAGGGGTGAAGGTTTCCTCGCTCATACCCGGCAGTTTCGCCCGCGCGGCACCACCCCGTCTTGAACGAACCGCTCATCGGTGACGGTAGGCGGTAGACTCAAGCGTCGGACTCGTCGCCGTACCCACGGCCCAAACCCCCAGGAAGCAGGCATCGGAAACCCCGTGACGCCCCGCGATACCCCCGCTGCCGGGCCGGCCTCGCAGGTTCGCAGCAGCGTCGATGTTCCACCCGACCTGGTCGTGGGCCTGCTGGGTTCTGCAGATGAGAACCTGCGTGCCATCGAACGCCTGCTTGCTGCCGACCTGCATGTGCGCGGTAACGCCGTCACCATCTCCGGAGCGCCGGCCGATGTCGCCCTTGCCGAGCGCGTGCTCTCCGAGCTGGTGGCGATCGTGGCAGGCGGGCAGTCCCTGACGCCCGAAACGGTGCGGCACAGTGTCGGGATGCTGGTGGGTACCGGCAACGAGTCGCCCGCCGAAGTCCTCAGCCTGGATGTGCTGTCGCGGCGCGGCAAGACCATCCGGCCCAAGACGCTCAACCAGAAGCGCTACGTCGACGCCATCGACGCCCACACCATCGTGTTCGGCATCGGCCCGGCCGGTACCGGCAAGACGTATCTGGCGATGGCCAAGGCGGTCAAAGCGCTGCAGACCAAACAGGTCACCCGCATCATCCTGACCCGTCCGGCGGTGGAAGCCGGTGAGCGGCTGGGGTTTTTGCCCGGCACCCTGAGCGAGAAGATCGACCCTTATCTGCGCCCGCTGTACGACGCGCTACACGACATGATGGACCCGGAGCTGATTCCCAAGCTGATGAGTTCTGGTGTCATCGAGGTGGCGCCACTGGCCTACATGCGCGGCCGGACGCTCAACGACGCATTCATCATTCTCGACGAGGCGCAGAACACCACCGCCGAACAGATGAAGATGTTCCTCACCCGGCTGGGCTTCGGGGCCAAGATAGTGGTCACCGGTGACGTCACCCAGATCGACCTGCCCGGCGGGGCGAAGTCCGGGCTGCGGGCTGCGGTGGACATCCTCGACGACATCGACGACATCTACGTCGCCGAGCTCACCAGCGTCGACGTCGTCCGGCACCGGTTGGTGTCGGAGATCGTCGACGCATACTCACGCCACGAATCCGAACAGGTCCAGCCGGGGCTGGCCATGAACCGGGCGTCACGGCGCGCCTCGCAAGGCAGGTCACGTCGATGAGCATTGAGGTCTCCAACGAATCCGGCCTCGACGTCTCCGAAGTCGAGCTGATCAGCGTCGCCAAGTTCGTGCTGGCCAAAATGGACGTCAATCCCGGTGCCGAGCTCTCGATGGTGCTACTGGACACCGCCGCGATGGCCGACCTGCACATGCGCTGGATGGATCTGCCCGGGCCCACCGACGTCATGAGTTTCCCGATGGACGAATTGGAGCCCGGCGGCCGGCCGGACGCTCCCGAACCCGGTCCCTCGATGCTCGGCGACATCGCACTGTGCCCGGAGTTCGCCGCCGAACAGGCTGCGGCGGCCGGCCATTCGCTAGGCCAGGAACTGGCGCTGCTGACCGTGCACGGCGTGCTGCACCTGCTCGGCTACGACCACGCCGAGCCGGATGAAGAAAAAGAGATGTTCGCGTTGCAGCGCCGTCTGCTCGAGGAGTGGGTCTCCGACCAGGTGGAGACCTACCGGGCCGAGACCCAGAGCGAGAAAGACCGCCGGCTGCTGGACAAGTCCAGGTATTTCGACGAACCGTGACCGGAACACCGCTGCTCCTTGGCGTGATTGCGCTGATCGGTCTGGGCGGGTTGTTCGCGGCAATCGACGCCGCGGTCAGCACCGTCTCGCCGGCGCGGGTCGAGGAGCTGGTGCGAGCGAAGCGACCCGGTGCGGTCTGGCTGGTCAAGCTGATGGCCGAACGTCCGCGCTACATCAACCTGGTGGTGTTGTTGCGCATCACTTGCGAGGTCACCGCGACCGCGCTGCTGGTGTATCTGCTGAACGCCGTGCTCGGCTTGGACTGGGGATTGTTCGCCGCCGCGGCGGCCATGGTGGTGGTCAGCTTCGTGGTGATCGGGGTGGGACCGCGGACCCTGGGCCGGCAGAACGCCTATTCGATCGCGCTGGCCGCAGCGCTGCCGCTGCAAGTCCTGTCGGTGCTGCTCGCCCCGATCAGCCGCGTGCTGGTGGTGTTGGGGAACGCGCTGACCCCGGGGCGCGGCTTCCGCAACGGGCCGTTCGCCTCCGAAATCGAGCTGCGCGAAGTGGTCGACATGGCCCAGCAGCGTGGCGTGGTGGCGGCCGACGAACGCCGGATGATCCAGTCGGTCTTCGAACTCGCCGACACTCCGGCCCGTGAGGTGATGGTGCCGCGCACCGAGATGGTGTGGATCGAACGGGACAAGTCGGCAGGTCAAGCCACGTCTCTGGCGGTGCGCAGTGGGCATTCCCGCATCCCGGTAATCGGTGAGAACGTCGACGACATCCTCGGCGTCGTCTACCTGAAAGACCTTGTCCAACAAACCTATTATTCGACCAACGGGGGGCAGGACACCACGGTGGCGCAGGTGATGCGACCGGCGGTCTTCGTGCCCGACTCCAAGGCACTCAACGCGCTGCTGGAGGACATGCAGCGCAGCCGCTATCACATGGCTCTGCTGGTCGACGAATACGGCGCGATCGCCGGACTGGTCACCATCGAGGACGTCTTGGAGGAGATCGTCGGCGAGATCGCCGACGAGTACGACCAGGGCGAAGTTGCTCCCGTAGAGGAGCTGGACGGCAACAGATTTCGAGTCTCCGCGCGGCTGCCGATCGAAGACGTCGGGGAGCTCTACGGGGTGGAGTTCGACTCCGGCCTCGACGTCGACACGGTCGGCGGGCTGCTCGCGCTGGAGCTGGGCCGCGTTCCACTGCCCGGTGCCGAGGTAGTGTCACACGGCCTGCGCCTGCGGGCCGAGGGCAGCCGCGACAGTCGTGGGCGGGTGCGGATCAGCACGGTGTTGGTCAGCCCGGTCGAGCCCGCCGGTGAGGAGGCCGCAGTTGAGCAGTGACGCACCCGTCGTGCGCGTCTCGAACGTGCACACACGACGACAATTCACTCGAAATCTCGTGCTGAGAACACGTTCGGCGAAAGGCGGCTCGTGACTGGATCGGACTCCGGGTTCCATTCCGGCTTCGTATGTTTCGTCGGCCGGCCTAACACCGGCAAGTCGACTCTCACCAACGCCCTGGTGGGCGCGAAGGTAGCGATCACCTCCAACCGTCCGCAGACCACCCGGCACACCATCCGCGGCATCGTGCACCGCGACGACTTCCAGATCATCCTGGTTGACACTCCCGGCCTGCACCGTCCCCGGACGCTGCTGGGCAAGCGGCTCAACGAGTTGGTCAAAGACACCTATTCCGAGGTCGACGTCATCGGCCTGTGCATTCCCGCCGACGAGGCCATCGGGCCGGGGGACCGCTGGATCATCGAGCAGATTCGCGTCATCGCACCGCGAACCAAGCTGGTTGTCGTCGTCACCAAGATCGACAAGACCACCCGCGATAAGGTCGCCGCCCAGCTGGTGGCGGTCGGCGAGCTGGCGCCGGAAGCCGAGATCGTGCCGGTGTCGGCGGTCAGCGGCGAGCAGGTCGACGTGCTGATCAACGTGCTGGCCGCCGCGCTGCCCGTCGGGCCCGCCTTCTACCCCGACGGTGAACTGACCGACGAGCCCGAAGAGACCCTGATGGCTGAGTTCATCCGAGAAGCCGCCTTGGAGGGCGTGCGGGACGAACTGCCGCATTCACTGGCGGTGGTGATCGAGGAGGTGCGCCCGCGCGACGATCGCGAGGACCTGATCGAGATATACGCGCTGCTGTACGTAGAGCGCGACAGCCAGAAGGGGATCGTGATTGGCCGCGGCGGCGCCCGGCTGCGTGAGGTGGGTACGGCCGCGCGCACTCAGATCGAGAAGCTGTTGGGTACCAAGGTCTTTCTCGACCTGCGGGTCAAGGTGGCCAAGAACTGGCAGCGCGACCCCAAGCAGCTCGGGCGGCTGGGCTTCTAGAGCGGGGGCAGCGTGGCGCGTATCGCGTCCGAATCGGGGTGGCCACCGCCCGCGGCCGAGGAATCGGCATTGGTAGATTCCATGGATGCCCGTACGCAAGTCGTTGCTTGTCTCCTCGGTTGGCCTCATCGTGTGTGCGCAAGCACTGGCCGGTTGCGGGGGAAGTCAGAAGCCGGTCGACACCACCAAGTTGTTCAACGTCCAATCGACGTTCGGCTCGGACTTCAAGACCCAGACCAAGGGGCCGAATGACATCGACCCGAAGATCCTCGGGCCTCAGAAGATGCCGCCCGGCGTGACGTTCGATCCCGCCGACTGCGCCGATTACGCGGCCAACAGCGGACGGCCGCCGAAGGGCATCCGGGGCAAGATGTCGATGGTCTCGATCCTGGGCAACGGCAACCAGCTGGTCGCGATCGCTATGCAGTCCGACCAGGACCTGCCGTATGACGACAAGGACGCCGAGAAGTGCAAGCACGTCTCGTTCAATGCCGGCAAGCTCACCGGCTACCTCGACGAGGTGGACGCGCCGCAGATCGACCACGCTAAGACGACCGGTTCGCATTCCGAGATCGAGATCACCGGCAAGGACGGCCAGCAGCAGTCTCGCGAGTCCTACACCTTCACCGCCTACCTGGGCAGCGCACTGGTGCAGGTCACGGCCAATCCGCAGCCGGTCCGCGGCCAGCCGCCGACGATGGTCGACGCCGATCGGGCGCGCCAGCTGCTGGTCGACGCGGTATCGGCGCTGCGCGACTAGTCCATGCCGTCGAAGCGGTCGGTCGTCGACGCCCGAGTGCTGATCACCGGCGGCGCCCGCGGGATCGGGGCGGCCACCGCGCAGCTGCTCGCCGCCCGCGGCGCCCGCGTGTGGATCGGTGACGTCGACGAGGACACCTGCCTGCAGACCGCCGCCGAACTCGGCGTCTGCGGTGGCCGGCTCGACGTAACCAGTGCGGCGTCCTGGCAGGATCTGCTGGCGCGGATTGAGGCGTCTGACGGCCCACTGGACATCCTGGTCAACAACGCCGGGGTCATGCCGCTCGGAGCTTTCGAAGCCGAGACCGAACAGGTCAGGGATCTGATCCTGGACGTCAATATCCGCGGTGTGCTCAACGGCATGCAGGCAGTGCTGCCGGGTATGGCCCGGCGCGGCCGGGGCCACG
The DNA here is from genome assembly GCA_024758765.1 of Mycobacterium sp. SVM_VP21. Taxonomy (NCBI): domain Bacteria; kingdom Bacillati; phylum Actinomycetota; class Actinomycetes; order Mycobacteriales; family Mycobacteriaceae; genus Mycobacterium; species Mycobacterium cavoris. The sequence goes on along the minus strand of CP101406.1, from coordinate 2,624,567 downwards.
TCGTCAACGTCGCCTCGATGGCCGGCATGATTCCGGTGCCGGGCATGGTCACCTACAACGCCAGCAAATTCGCGGCGCTGGGGGCGTCGCTATCCGCGCGACGCGAGTACGCCGGCACCGGTGTCGCAGTCTCGGCGGTGCTGCCTTCGGCGGTGCGGACCGAGCTGACCTCCGGCGCCCCGCTGGGCGGAGGCATGCCCACGGTCGATCCCGAAGATGTGGCTGCGGCGATCCTGGCGGTACTGCGATCCCGTGCCGCTCGCCGGTCGGTGCCCCGCTGGGTGGCTCCCGCGTGGTCGATGACCGCGTTTGTGCCCGAGCGGCTGCAGAGTCTGGCCCGGCGGCTGATCGACGACCGGCGGGCGTTGACGTCCATCGACACCGCAGCCCGCAGTGCCTACCTCGAGCGGGTGGACCGGCAGGCCCGCGCTCATCGTGGCGAGTCGGCCCCGTGACCGAGCGCGAGCCGCGCATTCTCATCATCGGTGCAGGCGTCGCGGGTATCACCACCGCCCACATTCTGCGGGAGCAGGGATTCAGCGATATCACCGTGCTGGAGAAGGGCTCCGACGTCGGCGGGGTCTGGTACTGGAATCACTACCCGGGTCTGCGATGCGACGTGCCCTCGCAGATCTACCAGTTCGGTTTCGCGCCCAAACCCGATTGGCGGCATGCCTGGGCCACCGGCGCGGCGATTCAGCGCTATCACCGCGACGTCGTCGAACAGCTAGGGCTGGCGGAGTTGATCCGGCTCGACACCGAGGTGACCGACGCCCAATGGGACGAGCGTCGGCATTGGGTTGTCACCACCGCTGCCGGTGAAGAGTTGGTCGCCGACTTCCTGATCTGCGCGACCGGCGTACTGCACCACCCGTTTATCCCCGAGATTCCCGGACTGACCGACTTCGCCGGGCCGGTGGTACACACCGCCCGTTGGGACGACGAGCTCGACACGGACGGAAAGCGAATCGCGGTGATCGGCACCGGTTCCACCGGTGTGCAGGTGGTCTCCGCCCTGCAGCCCGATGCCGCATCGATCGATCACTACGTGCGGTCGGCGCAGTGGATCCTGTGGGCGCCCATGTCGCTTCGGCAGGCGCCCGGCGTCGCCGCGGTACTGGCACGCTGGCCGAAGTTGCATCGCAGGCTCTACCGGCTGATGGCGTTCGGCGGATCCCGACTGCTGACCGACGTCACCACTCGTCCCACCTGGCGACGCCGGGCAGTGCAGGCCTACGCCCGGGCCTGCCTGCGAATCCAGGTGCGCGACAAAACGTTACGGGCCAAACTTCAACCAGACTATGAGCCGTTGTGCAAACGCCAGGTGGTATCGGGAAGCTACTACCGGGCCATCCGCGCCGATAACGCCGACCTGGTCACCGACGACATCGCCGAAGTCACCCCGAACGGTATTCGCACCGCCGACGGCACCCACCGCGACACCGACGTCATCGTGCTGGCGACCGGCTTCCACGCCCACAACTACATGCGCCCCATGCGGTTGCACGGCCGCGACGGGATCAGCATCGAGGACGCCTGGGCGAAGGGCCCGCGCGCCTACCAGATGACCGCGATTCCCGGATTCCCGAACCTGTTCACGGTGTTGGGGCCCAATTCGCCCACCGGGTCGATCTCGCTGCAGTACACCTCGGAGCTGACCGCGCGCTACATCGCGCAGTGGCTGGCGAAGTTCCGGACCGGCGAGCTGACCACCGTCGAGGTCACCGATCAGGCCACCACCCGGTTCAACGATGATGTCGCGATCGCGATGGGCCCGACAGTATGGAACACCGGCTGCAACTCTTGGTACCTCACCGAGGGCGGCAACGTGGATCTGTGGCCGTTCGACCGCGCGACGATGAAGGCGATGCTGGACAGCCCCGATCCGGCGGCCTTCCACCTCAGCTGACCCAGCCACCTCGGCTGAGGCGGTCCTCAGTCCTCGCCGCGTGCCACCGGTCGGGACGGATCCGCACTCCACTGCGACCACGACCCCGGGAACATGGCCGCGGAGCGGCCGCCGGCGGCCAATGCCGCGACGATCACCGTGGCACTGATCCCCGAACCGCAGTAGGCGCCCACTTCGTCGAAGGCGCCGACACCCCGGTCGGCCAGCAGCGCGGCGATCGCGTCGTCGGGCAGGAAAGTGCCGTCGGCGGCCAGCAGGGCGGTGAACGGCAGATTCTTCGCGCCCGGGATGTGACCGGCGACCGCATCGAGAGGTTCCGCTTCACCACGGAACCGATCGGGGCCGCGGGCGTCGAGCAGCGACATCGCACCGGTGCGAGCACGATGGCCGGCTTCGTCGGCGGTCAGCGTGGGCCGCAGACCCTCATAGAGGTCCTCGGGCAGCAGCGTGACGTTGCCCGGCTCGGGGGAGACCTCTCCGGTCTCCAACGCGCCGCCGGCCCTTGCCCAGGCCGGCAAGCCACCATCGAGAATGCGGACGTGTGCCACCCCGGAGGTGGTCAGCAACCACCACAGTCGTGCGGATGCGGCCCGATTCCAGTCGTCGTAGACAACTACCGGCCGATCACGCCGCACGCCCCATCGGCGGGCGGCGGCTTCCAGATTGCGGCCGGTCGGCAGCGGATGGCGGCCCCGGCCGGGCACGGCGTGGTCGGACAACTCGTCTTCGAGTGAGACGTACACCGCGCCCGGCAGGTGACCGTGCAGATATGCCTGATGCCCGTCCGGTGCTTCCAGACTCCAGCGAACGTCGAGGATGGTTACCGGATCACCGGACCGCAGGAGCTCGGTGAGCTCCGCGGCGGTGATCAGGACCTTGCTGCGCGGACCCACCGCGGGGATTCCGCTCAGTAGTTGTTGCAGGAGCCGGCGACCGAAGTGATGGTCCCGACGTATGCCTGAGCCTCCGGCATGGCCTGGACCATGGTGGCCAGCTGCTGGCGCTTGGCGGGCGGCGAGTTCAGGAACATCTGCACCATGCCCTGCGCTTGCGGGTTGGCGTCGAACTCGGCGGCTGCGGAGGGGTTCTCCGCGACCAGCGCCTGATGCACCTGCGAGTAGCTGCAGGTGGTGTTGATGATCGGGCCGAGGTCAGGGCTCGCGGATGCGAACCCAGCTCCGGCGGAGAGCGACAGAGCCAGACTGCCAGCTGCGACAGCGAACCTGGTCAACGACAGAGAGGCCATTTTGCGGACGCCTTTCACCAGTGCACCTTTACGGGGATATGAAGACCTAAGTCAAGACTGGCCAAGCTTAGCCGACCTCCGCGCAACCCGCTGAAGTCGCAGCTAGCGGCGCTCTGGGGTGCTTACGAGCTGTGGCCGGGCTCGGTACGCCACCACGGTGTGGGCTGCCGGGCCGCCCAGCCGTTGATGCCCTCCAGCTCCGCGGCCAGCGAGACCAACAGGCCGTCGCTGTTGGCCGGTCCCATCAACTGCACTCCGATCGGCAGCCCTTCGGCGGTGAACCCGGCCGGCACGCTGATCGACGGCCACCCCAGCAGGTTCCACGGCCAGGTCACCGGGCAGGCCGCGATCATGGTGCGGTCGGTCTCCCAGCTGCCCAGGTCGTCGAACGTGTTCACCAAGGGGGGCGGCTGGGCAGTGGTGGGCGCCAGCACCACGTCGACGATGCGGAAGATCGAGCCCACCCGACGCTGATCCTGCGTCTCGTGGGCGCGGGCCTTGCGCAGCACGGCCTGCGACAGCAGTCGGCCGGTACGCATGTTGGCATGCGTCCGTGGGTCGAGATTGACACCACCGCCGAGTCGGTTGGCGGCGGCCCACACTCCGGCGGTGGACCGGGACAGGAAATTCCACGACAGTCGCAGCCCATAGTCGGGGTTCCCCGGGACCACGGTGTGTCCGAGCAGCCGCAGCTGCTCGGCGGTGCGGTCCAGCGCGGCCTTGATCTCCGGATCCAGCCGTGCCGGGAACCCGGTGTAGGGGAACTGGGTCGACAGCGCGATACGCAGTTGTCCCGGTGCGGTCCGCACATGGTCAGAGACCTTCATCGGCGGCGGTTTGTGCAGGTCCCCTTCGGCGTTGCCGGAGACTGCGTCCAACACCAGCGCGGCGTCCTCGACGGTGCGCGCCAGAACTCCGTTGACGGTGAGCCCGTTGAACGCCTCCGCCAGCGGCCAGGTGGAGATGCGGCCACGCTGGGGTTTGATACCGACCAGATGTGTCCACGCGGCGGGGATGCGCACACTACCGGCTCCATCGGATCCGATGGCCGCGGCGACCAGACCCGCGGCCACCGCGGCGGCGCTGCCTCCCGACGACCCGCCTGGGGTGTGCCGGCGGGACCAGGGATTGCGGGTGTGGCCGAACCCGGGGCCGCTGGTGAACGGCCACTGACCCAACTCGCAGGTGTTGGTCTTGCCCACGATCACCGCGCCGGCGGCCCGCAGGCGGCGCACCATCTCGGCGTCGTGGCCGGCGGGCTCGACGTAGCCGGCGGCGCCGAACGAGGTGGCCACCCCCGCGATGTCGGTGTCGTCTTTGACCGCGATCGGGATGCCCAGCAGCGGGGCGCGGTGGCCCGCGGCTCGACGGCGGTCAGCTTCAGCGGCGCTGACCAGCGCCGACTCGGTGAACACCACCCGAAACGCGTTCAGCGTGGACTGGCTGGCGTCGATAGCGTGTAGCGCCCGACGCACCAGGTCGACAGAGGTCGCCTCGCCGCTGGCCAGCTGGTAGAGCTGCTCGGTGAGGGTGGGGAAGCGGGTGCCGGACGGCGCAGGCGGGTGGGTCATCGGTGATGAGAGTATCGGCGTGCCGTACCGGTGGGTGTCGTCGAAACACCGCCTCGCGATGCGAAACTGGTCCGATGCGGCTGTACCGGGACCGGGCGGTGGTGCTGCGCCAGCACAAGCTCGGCGAAGCCGACCGGATTGTCACTTTGCTCACCCGCGACCACGGGCTGGTCCGCGCGGTGGCCAAGGGGGTGCGTCGTACCCGCAGCAAGTTCGGTGCCCGGCTGGAGCCATTCGCCCACATCGACGTTCAGCTGCACCCCGGCCGCAATCTCGACATCGTCACCCAGGTGGTGTCGGTGGACGCGTTCGCCACCGACATCGTCAGCGACTATGGCCGCTACACCTGCGCCTGCGTGATCTTGGAGACCGCGGAACGCCTGGCCGGTGCCGAGCGAGCCCCGGCGACGGCGTTGCACCGGCTCACCGTCGGTGCGCTGCGCGCGGTGGCCGACGGTCGGCGACCGCGTGAACTGGTCCTGGACGCCTATTTGCTGCGTGCCATGTCGGTGGCCGGGTGGGCGCCAGCACTGACCGAGTGCGCTCGTTGCGCCACCCCCGGTCCGCACCGGGCGTTTCACGTCGCGGCCGGCGGCAGCGTCTGTGGGCACTGCCGCCCGGCTGGGTCGACCACCCCGCCGATGGGTGTGCTGGACCTGATGGCGGCATTGCACGACGGCGACTGGGAGGTCGCCGAGCTTTCCACGGCGGCGCATCGCAGCCATGCCAGCGGATTGGTGGCCGCGCATCTGCAGTGGCACCTGGAGCGACGGCTGCGGACACTGCCGTTGGTGGAGCGGGTTCAGCAGCGAGTGGCCGGGCGCGACGTCGGGGCCCAGTCAGAGGTTCAACCCCAGGCCACCGGCAGTGACGGCTGATCGACCGGCATCTACCTGGGGATTGTGTCCGTTTCGGTGGACTATGCGGGCGTCGGCTGTAGGCTAATGCGACTTCAACGATCCTTAGGTTCAATCAGGAAGGCAGGCCGAATGTTTCACGACACCGGGTGGGGGCGCTGGGCGCACAGGACGACACCGGGCTACGGAGCCGGTATCGGTGCGGCGGCCGGAGCGCTACTCGTCGTGGGAATGATCCCGGCCGTGGCTTCCTGCGCGCGGGCAGCCGAACCCGGTCCGGTTGCCGGGATCACGGCGCCGATGCCGTCGAACGGCCCCGGTGCTGACGGTGCCGATGGCGCTGACGGTGCCAACGGTGCCGACGGCGCCCCCGGTGCTGACGGCGCCCCCGGAGCCGGTGGCCTGGGCGGCCAGGGCGGTAAAGGTGGCCAGGGCGGCAAGGGTGGCAAGGGCGGTGCCGGAGGCCAAGGCGGTAAGGGCGGCGCAGGCGGCCAGGGCGGCCACGGTGGTCATGGTGGTGCCGGTGGCGCCGGCGGTGCCGGTGGCGCGGCAGGACCTGGCGGCCAGCCCGGCGAAGGTGGTGCCGGCGGCCTTGGTGGTGCGCCTGGACCGGGCGGAACGCCGGGTCAGCCCGGGCAGCCCGGCCAGCCGGGACGTGCCGGCTAAGCCAGCCGCAACCGAAGCATTCCGGTGCCTTGAGCGCTCCCTGCGGAGTCGCCTCCCGACGCGCCGGCATAAACAGCCCCCGCTAAAGTCTGATCCGATCCGGCGGGGGGCAATTCGACAAGGAGCCACAAAGAAGTGACCGAGAATCCACGTGCAGACGTCGTCTCCCGGCAGTACGAGCGTTGGACCTACCCGCCGCCCATCAGCGACCTGCAGGCTTGGTCGGCCGGAAACTGGGAGTGGTTCGACCCGAGCCACGCGCACCGGGTGCTGTGGCCGGATCGTGAGTACCGCCCTGACCTCGACATCCTGATCGCCGGTTGCGGCACCAACCAGGCCGCGGTCTTCGCCTACAACAACCCGCAGGCGCGGGTGGTGGCCGTCGACATCAGCGCGTCGTCGTTGGGGCATCAGCAGTACCTCAAGGACAAGCACGGGCTGTGGAACCTGGAGCTGCACCAGCTGCCGATCGAGGAGCTGTCCACGCTCGGCCGGGACTTCGACCTGGCGATTTCGACGGGCGTGCTGCACCACATGGCCGACCCGAAGGTGGGCATGAAGGCGATCGCGGACCGTCTGCGGCCCGACGGCGTCGCCGGCATCATGCTCTACGCGCGCTACGGCCGCATCGGCATCGAGATCCTGGAGACGGTTTTCCAGGACCTCGGGTTGGAGCAGAGCGACGAGTCGATTCAGACCGTCCGCCAGGCCATCCGCTTGCTGTCGCAGGACCACCCGGTCCAGCCGTACCTCAAGATCGCCGGCGACCTGGCCTCGGACTCGGGTCTGGTGGACACGTTCTTGCACGGTCGGGCGAAGAGCTACGACGTCGACGGCTGCATCGATCTGGCCAACTCGGCCGGCCTGGACTTCCAGGGCTGGCTGCTCAAGGCGCCGTACTACGCCCACGATGTGGCGGTGCCGTCGGCCGGCTTCTACGACAAGGTGAATGCCCTGCCGGAGGAGAAGATCTGGTCGGTGATGGAGCGCATCCACACCCTCAACGCGCGGCACTTCTTCATCGCCACTCGGCCCGAGCGGCCCAAGAGCAGCTACACGATCGACTTCTCGACGCCCGAGAGCCTCGACTACGTGCCGCTGTTCCGCTTCAAGTGCGGCCTCAACGGCAACGAGATCTTCCGTTCGGGCTGGCGTATGCCGCTGAACCCGGCGCAGCTGCCGTTCGTTCAGAGCATCGACGGTCGTCGCAGCATTCGCCAGATCGCCGCGGACCTGGCGCAGGCCGCCGGCCCCGCGCGCGGCAGTGCGGCGGACCTGGAGAAGTTCGGTCGCAAGCTGTTCCAGTCGCTGTGGCGCCTGGACTTCGTCGCGATCGATCTGAGTGCCGGTTCCTGATCGTCGGTATGGCCGGTAAGCCGCCGCGGCGACCGCATGGTCGCCGCGGGCGGCGCCGGCACGGTCGGGCAGGATAGGGCGCATGGTGTTGAATCGGGCCAATCGGAAGGCTGCCTTCCCACAACTGCCCGCGGCACCCGACGACTACCCGGTGTTCCCGGACAAGTCCACCTGGCCGGTGGTGTTCCCGCAGCTGCCGTCGCCGCCGGGTGGGGGGCCGTGTCGCCCCCCACAGCACACTTCCAAGGCCGTCGCCCCGCAGATCCCTGCTGATGCGCTGCCTAACCACGTTGCTGTCGTCATGGACGGCAACGGCCGCTGGGCGACCCAGCGGGGGTTGGGTCGCACCGAGGGACACAAGATGGGCGAGACGGTGCTCATCGACATCACCTGCGGTGCCATCGAACTCGGCATCAAATGGCTGACCGTGTACGCGTTCTCCACCGAGAACTGGAAGCGCTCCGCTGAAGAGGTCCGGTTCCTGATGGGCTTCAACCGCGAGGTGGTGCGCCGACGCCGGGAGAACCTCAACGCGATGGGCGTCCGGATGCGCTGGGTGGGTTCGCGGCCGAAGATGTGGCGCAGCGTGATCAAAGAATTCGAGATCGCCGAAGCCATGACCGTCGGCAACGATGTCATCACCATCAATTACTGCGTCAACTACGGTGGGCGCACTGAGATCGCCGAAGCCGCCCAGGCTATCGCCGAAGAGGCGGTGGCGGGCAAGCTGAACCCGAGCCGGATCAACGAGGCCACCATTGCGCGGCATCTGCACCGGCCCGACATGCCCGACGTGGACCTGCTGATCCGCACCTCCGGTGAGCAGCGGTCGTCGAACTTCATGCTGTGGCAGGCGGCCTACGCCGAGTACATCTTTCAAGAGAAGCTGTGGCCGGACTACGACCGCCGCGACCTGTGGGAGGCCTGCGAGCAGTACGCCTCGCGGCAGCGCAGGTTCGGAACGGCGTGATGACGGCCCTGGCCGACCGACTCGCCACGGTGCTCGCCGAGGTGCTGGCCGTTGACGCCGAGCCGGACGGTGCGCTTACCGTCCGCCACGACGGCACGCTGGCGTCGTTGCGGGTGGTGCCGATCGCGGAAGGTCTCGAGTTGGTGTCGCTCACCCAGATCTTGGGGTGGGATCTGCCGCTGACCGAGAAGCTGCGTAAGTGCGCCGCCGAGCAGGCGGCCCTCAGTCAGCTCGGGACCGTCACCCTGGTCGAGAAAGATGCCGAGTCCGCAGATGCGATGCTGCGCTATAACTTTCCCGGATCGGGCCTGACCGACGATGCGCTGCGCACGCTGGTCCTGTTGGTACTGGCCAAAGGCGTCGACATCCGGGACGTACTCAACGCCTGAGGCGTGCGGGGATCACTTCCGGCAGTCGGCGCAGGTGCCGAAGATCTCGATGGTGTGCCCGACGTCGGAGTAGTCGTGCTCGGCGGCGATGCGGGCCGCCCACTCCTCGACTTCGCGGTCGCCCACCTCGACGGTGGCCCCGCAGTCCCGACACACCAGGTGGTGGTGATGATGATCCGAGCAGCGCCGGTACACCGATTCACCGGTGTCGGATCGCAGCGTGTCGACCAGGCCAGCCGTGGCCATCGCCTGCAAGGTGCGATAGACGGTGGTCAGGCCGATGTTCTCACCGCGCTCACGCAGCGCGTCATGCAGCTCCTGGGCGGACCGGAAATCGTCGACGGTCTCCAGCAATGCCGAGATCGCCGCCCGCTGCCGGGTGGAGCGCACGCCGGGGGTGCTCAACGGTCCTCACCGGCATGGGCCACTGCGTCGATGGCGATGTGTGCCAAGTGATGATCGGCCAGCCGGTAGAGCACTTCGCGGCCGGAACGTTCCCCGGCGACCACCCCGGCGGCCTTGAGGATCTTCAGATGCTGACTGACCAGGGGCTGCGGGACTCCGAGCGCGTCGACGAGTTCGTGCACGCAGCGGTGCGACTCCTGCAGCTGCAGCACGATCGCGATGCGCACCGGAGCGGCCAGCGCGCGCAGCAATTCCCCAGCGGCGTCGAGGATCTCCCGCGGTGGTGTGGCGGGGAAGGCAGGGCCGGTGTGTCGATGGCCGTCGGCCACCAAATCAGACGCTGAGGAGGACACAGCACCACCTCCGCACGTGTTGGAAATCGTTTTCAGCTGGTCTCCACTGTTCCATGCGTGATGACGCATGTCAAAGAACGTGGGCGGTATCGATACGATGACTGATGTTTTGCGTGTCGGCGTTGCCGGCGCGGTCCCGTCAAGACAGGAGTGCACCCCCTCGTGGCGTCCATCATCGACACCGTTGCCAACCTGGCCAAGCGACGTGGCCTGGTCTTCCAGTCGGGCGAAATCTACGGCGGCACAAAGTCGGCGTGGGACTACGGCCCACTAGGGGTAGAGCTCAAGGAGAACATCAAGCGCCAGTGGTGGCGCTCCGTCGTCACGTCCCGCGACGACGTCGTCGGCTTGGACAGTGCGATCATCCTGCCGCGTCAGGTGTGGGTGGCCTCCGGTCACGTCGCGGTGTTCAACGACCCGCTGGTGGAGTGCCTCAACTGCCACAAGCGGCACCGGCAGGACCACATGCAGGAAGCGGTGGCACTCAAAAAGGGTGGCAACCCCGATGACGTGCCGATGAGCGAGATTGCCTGCCCGGACTGCGGTACCAAGGGCGAGTGGACCGAGCCTCGTGACTTCAACATGATGCTCAAGACCTACCTGGGCCCGATCGAGTCCGAAGAGGGTCTGCACTACCTGCGCCCCGAGACGGCACAGGGCATCTTCGTCAACTTCGCCAACGTGGTGACCACGGCACGTCGCAAGCCGCCGTTCGGAATCGGCCAGATCGGCAAAAGCTTCCGCAACGAGATCACCCCCGGCAACTTCATCTTCCGGACCCGCGAGTTTGAGCAGATGGAGATGGAGTTCTTCGTCGAGCCCTCCACGGCCAAGGAGTGGCACCAGTACTGGATCGACACGCGCCTGCAGTGGTACGTCGACCTCGGTATCAAGCGTGAGAACCTGCGTCTCTACGAACACCCGCTCGAGAAGCTGTCGCACTACTCCGCCGGCACCACCGACATCGAATACAAGTTCGGCTTCGCCGGCAACCCGTGGGGTGAGCTGGAAGGTATCGCCAACCGCACCAACTTCGATCTGACCACGCACTCGGAGCATTCCGGTGTGGACCTGTCGTTCTACGACCAGGCATCCGACACCCGCTACGTGCCGTACGTGATCGAACCGGCAGCCGGCCTGACCCGCTCGCTGATGGCGTTCCTGGTCGACTCGTACCACGAGGACGAGGCCCCCAATGCCAAGGGCGGGGTGGACAAGCGCACCGTCCTGCGGCTCGACCCGCGGCTCGCGCCGGTCAAGGCCGCCGTGCTGCCGCTGAGCCGCAACGCCGACCTGTCGCCGAAGGCGCGGGACCTGGCGGCCGAGCTGCGCAAGTCCTGGAACGTGGAGTTCGACGACGCCGGGGCCGTCGGCCGGCGCTACCGGCGCCAGGACGAGATCGGCACCCCGTTCTGCATCACGGTCGACTTCGACTCGCTCGAGGACCATGCCGTCACGGTGCGTGAGCGCGACACAATGTCTCAGGAGCGGGTGGCCATCGACGCGGTCTCTGACTACCTGGCCGTGCGCCTCAAGGGCTGCTGATCGAGGTCAGTCCCCGGCGATTTCGGGGGCAGGCGGCCGGACGGGCTTGAACCAGTCGATTCGGGCGCGCCAGGACAGCACCGATGCGCAGATGAACGCGGCGGTGCTCACGCCTGCGCAGATCCAGGTGGGTAGCGTGACCGCGCTGCCGAGGAGCACGCTGGTCAACTGCGCGATGATCGCCGCGACTTTGAAGACGACCCACACTAGGTAGTACTGCGCGGAAGTCTTCGAGCGCGGATCGCTGCGCAGGGCCAGCAGTATCCGGCCGGTGAACCCGAACAGATGCAGCGCCAACGCTGCGACCAGCGTCCAATAGGCGGTGAACCACGGGCCTCGGGGCGCAAAGACATCCAGGTACTCGGGACGCCCTCGATCGGCGACGCAGAACACGACGACCATCAGCGGCAGAACGAGTTTCAGCGGCGCCGTGACGTGGCGACGTCCCAGCAACCGGGCTTGGTCCTCGTTGGTCAACCGCGTCGCCAGATGGTCGAACATGGCCGCTACCGCGGCGAACATGCAGAGCACGGCGAGCAGGCCCGCGACGTTCCAGAACCCGGACACGAAATGGACGAGCGGGTCGAAATGTCTGGGCCCCAACGGGGACATGAGCAGTCCCGCGCATCCGATCAGTACCAGGATGCGCGAGGGATTGGTGTCCCAGCGCGAACCCCAGGAGTGGCGGCGGACCCACAGCGCATACCCGCAGGCCACTAAGGCCGCCGCCAAGACGACATCAACAAGTCCGAACATGGTTTACCCGAGCGCTAGAACCGGCCGCCGCCGCCCAAGAAGCCCCCGCCCGAAGACGAGCCGCCGAACGAGGTCGGACTCCAACCGCCCCCTCCGCCGCCACCGCTGAAGCCGCCGCCCCCACCGGAGAGGATGTTGCCGATGATGATGCCGCCCAGCATGGCGCCGGTATCGTTGCCGCCGCCGGGGCCGTTGCCGTAACGCCCGTAGTAGGCCCGCTGCGCGTCCTGTACGTCGGCCTTGGCCAGCGACTGCGCCGCGGCCGCCAGGGTGGCCGCGCCGTTGGCCTGGGTGATGGCGCCCGCGACATCGGTGGCGCGCTTGTCGTGGGCGGCGTCGAGGCGGCGGCGTGCCTCGGCCAGCCGGGTGCGTGCCTCCGGGCCGACGCTGCCGCGACGGGTGTCGATGTAATCGGACACGGCGCGGATGCGCGACGACGCGGTGAACAGGGCCTGCTCGAGCGTGCGGGCCAACCGCTCCGCGGCTGCGCGTTCCTCGGCCACGGTGTCCAGCAGCTGGTCCAGGTCGGCATCGGCCTTGATCAGCGCGGTGAAGGCCCCCAGGGGATCGCCGGACGTGCGCGCGGTGGCCACGGCCTTGACTACGACATCGCGAACAGCGAACAGCTCGGACTTATGCGTACCCGCCCCGCCCTGCAGCTGTGCGGTGGCTTGGGCGATGCTGGCCTCGGCGTCGGCGATGGTCGCCGGCAGCGTGGCGACCGCGTGACGGATGTCGCTTGCGGCATTGTCGACCGCGTCGAGCAGGGCCCGGCCCTGGCCCAGACCCGACTCGGCGGCCCGCACCGCATCCACCAGCTCGCTCTGTCCGCCGGTCACCGGGTGATCGGCCAGGCTGCGCGCCCGGGTGATGTTGCGTTCGGCGAAGGCGGCCCGGTCCTGTGCGGTCTTGACGTTGCCGGACACCGTACTGAGCGCCGTGGCGTCGAACTCGGTGTGCAGTTCGACCAGGTGCTGCTCGGAGGCCGGGATGCGCCCGGTCAGCTCGACCAGTTGCTGGGTCAGGGTGTCGAGGCGGTCACCGGCATTGAGTACGAGGTCGCGCAACTCCTCAAACGCGGCGCGCTGGGTCTCCAGTTCGCGGTCGGCCTTCGAGGCGGTGACGATCACCCCGGTCAGCAGGTCACGCTGTTGTGCCGGTGTCTCGGGGATATCGTCGTCGAGCTGCTGGCGCACTGTGAAGGCGTGCTCCATAGCGAACTTGGCGGAGGAGACGGCCTGCGCGAAGGGGCGCACGCGCTCTTGACCGAACTCTTCGAGGGCCAGTTGCAGTTCGTTGGCGCTGGTGCGCACCGCGTTGTCGACCTCGACGACTTTCTCTCGCGACAAGGCGTCCAGCGCGAACACCGGCACGTCGGACAGTGCGTTGGGGTCGGTGGGGTCGACCCGCCGGGCCGCCGCCAGGGCCGCGGCGCGGCGCCGGCGCCGTAGATGACGCACCACCAGCAGCAACACCAGGCCGGCGACCGCCACCGCGGCCAGGGCGATCAGGATCGGTGCCCAGCTCACCTCGGTGGGTGCGGCGGCGGCGTCGAGTCCGGCGGCGGCCGCTGAGGCCGCACCCGCCCAGTTGCCCAGGTGCAGGGCCGGTTCGATCTGGTTGCGCCGCAACGCGTCGACCTTGCCCGAGCTGATCTCGGAGATCCCGTTGGACACCAGGAAGGCGTAGCTGCGGTCGGCGGTGGCCACGGCGAGTAAGGCGTCATTGTTGCCGAGATCGCTGAGTCGCACCGTGCTGCGTCCCCAGTCCTCAGCCGTCTGCCCGGAGAACACGTCGACGTAGACCACCCACAATCGGATGTGCCGGTCGGCGTAGAGCCTGTCGATCGCGTTCTGCACCTCGGCGCGCTCGGATTGCGAGAGCGCCCCGGCGCTGTCGGTGATCAAGGTAGGCAGCCGCATTGGAGGCTGCGCCGCAGCGCTGGGAGCTACCAGCAACACTGCGAGGAGAAACGCCAGGGCGGCGCCGGCCAGGCGGGGGATGCGCATGTCGGTAAATCTATATGCGATCGGGGGTGATCGACGGAATTCTGCGACCGACCTACCCGGTTTCGCAGCGTCGGGTGCCAAACTTCGGCCCGCCGTGTCACGGTCTCCGGTCGGGTCAAAATAGACTGGCGGCGGTGGCCACAAACTCCTGCGACAGCTACGACGCGCGCGACCGCGAACGCATCGTGGCGGAGTCGTCGAAAACCGCCGGCCTACCCGGAACCGGCGGCCAGCACCGCACCGACTTTGCCCGCGACCGGGCCAGGGTGCTGCACAGTGCTGCGCTGCGCCGGCTGGCGGATAAGACTCAGGTCGTCGGCCCCCGAGACGGGGACACCCCGCGTACCCGCCTGACTCACTCGCTGGAGGTCGCGCAGATCGGGCGGGGGATGGCGATCGGGTTGGGCTGCGACCCAGACCTGGTGGACCTGGCTGGGCTGGCTCACGACATCGGCCACCCGCCTTACGGGCACAACGGTGAGCAGGCGCTCAACGAAATCGCCTCGAGCTGTGGTGGATTCGAGGGAAACGCGCAGAACTTCCGAATCCTGACCAGTTTGGAGCCCAAGGTTCTGGGTCCGGACGGTGCAAGCGCGGGCCTGAATCTGTGCCGGGCGACGCTGGACGCGGTCACCAAGTATCCGTGGCGCCGTCGCGCGGCAGACGGTTCGGTACGGACCAAGTTCGGCTTTTACGACGACGACCGGGATGCCGCTGACTGGATGCGCCGCGGCGCACCGGAGGGACGAGTCTGTCTGGAGTCGCAGATCATGGACTGGGCCGACGATGTCGCCTACTCGGTGCATGACGTTGAAGACGGCGTCATTTCCGGCCGGATCGACCTGCGGGTGCTCGCCGATGCATCGACCGTGGCCGAGCTGACCCGTCTGGGTGACCCGCGTGGGGTGCACGATCTGGCCGAGGCGGCTCGCCGGCTCACCGAATTGCCGGTGGTGGCTGCGGTGGGTGATTACGACGCGACTCTGTCGGCGTCGGTGGCACTCAAACGGTTGACCAGCGAACTGGTCGGACGCTTCGCCTCCGCGGCGATCACCGCCACCCACGATGCCGCCGGCCCCGGGCCGCTGACCCGCTACCAGGCAAACCTCGAAGTTCCGGAACTGGTGCGGGCCGAAGTGGCCGTGCTGAAAACTCTTGCGGTGCAGTTCATCATTTCGTCGGACCAGCACCGCAGGATTCAGGCCGCCCAGCGTGAGCAGGTGCACGAGGTCGCGCATCGGCTGCTCGCCACGGCACCGGCGAGCCTGGACCCGATCTTCGTTCCGGCGTTTGATGCCGCCGCTGACGACAATGCACGGCTGCGGGTGATCGTCGATCAGATCGCGTCGTGCACCGAGGGGCGGCTGGAACGCCTCGTCGCGGGTTAGTGACATAGCGGCGCCCCCCGTAAGCGGGTGGGCTCCACCGCAGGTAGGGGAGTGCCCCCAGCACCCGGCTTCGCCGCGCTTGCGACCACCGCGGGCGAACTCAGCCGAGCTTGGCGACCTTGCCCATCATCGCGCGGACGACATCGGTGCTGCTGGTCTGCGGGTCACCGGAACCACTGGCGTTCTCGGTTCCGGTGAAGGCGATCAGGACTCCGACGATGCAGTTGTCCTGCAGCCCGATGGCGCGGGTGTCCGGCGCCTTGGGGCTCTTGTCGAGCACGATCGATGCCGCCAGGACATCGTCGGTGACCCGCACGTCGGTGATGTGCATTTCGGTGCCGGGAAGGTGGGGCGATCCGGCAGTGTCCGGGTCGGCCGCGTTGACCGGTTGCCCATCGCAGTGCTTCCACTGCTGAGCGAACTTCTCGAACAGCTGTCGGGCGTCTGCGGCGGTGGGCAGCGCGACCACGGCCTCCTTGACGAACATCACCCGGGTGTCGAGCGGCTTGAAGCTGTCGCGGGCGGGCTCGGGGTCGATCCAGGTCTCACGCGCGTAGCTCTGGACCGGTGCGGATGCGTACACGCTTCGCTGCGCAACGTCGAGGACTCCGACGCAGTCGCCCGGCGTTGCCGAATCGTCCATCGCCTCCAGGCCGCCGTAGGACGGCGGGCCGGTGACGGCCGTGAAGGGCTGATCCAGCATCGCGGTCAGCTCGGTGCCATTGAGCAGCACCTGCTTGACGGTCTCGCCGGTGACCGCGGCCGTACTACGTGACCGATCGGGCAGCACCAGCCAGGTCGTCACCGCGGCCGCGGCGAGCACGGCGACGGCGACAAGGGTCACCAACCAGACCCGTTTCGAGTTCATTCACGCCCCTGACGCAGCAGTTGACCCGTCATTAAAGCATGGGCAGTTTCGACATCGAGGGCTAGGCAGAAGGCGGCGACCCGCGTCGCCCGGCTCCGCCGTGCTCGCGATCGCCGCGGTGCAGAAGGCGGCGACCCGCGTCGCCCTCGCGATCGCCGCGGTGCAGCAGGCGGCGCGCTCTAGACTGACCCAGTGCCAGGCCGTATCTCCGATCGCGACATCGCCGCCATCCGCGAACGTGTCCGGATCGAGGACGTGGTCGGTGACTACGTCCAGCTCAGGCGTGCCGGCGCGGACTCGCTGAAGGGCCTGTGCCCGTTTCACAACGAGAAGTCTCCGTCCTTCCACGTCCGGCCCAACCATGGCCTCTTCCACTGCTTCGGCTGTGGGGAAGGCGGCGACGTCTACGCCTTCGTGCAGAAGATCGAGCATGCCAGCTTCGTCGAGGCGGTCGAGCTGCTCGCCGACCGGGTCGGCCACACCATCACCTACACCGGTGCGTCGGCCACCAACATCCAGCGCGAGCGCGGCGGCCGCAGCCGGCTGATCGCCGCCAATGCGGCTGCGGCCGAGTTCTATGCCGCGGCGCTGAGTACCCCCGAGGCCGCGCCGGCGCGCAAATATCTCACCGAACGCAACTTCGACGCCGCGGCCGCCGAGCGGTTCGGCTGCGGTTTCGCTCCGTCGGGGTGGGACGGCCTGACCAAACATCTGCTGCGCAAGGGCTTCGAGTTCAAGGAACTGGAGGCCGCGGGCCTTTCCCGGGAGGGACGCCGCGGTCCGATGGACCGATTCCATCGCCGGCTGCTCTGGCCGATCCGTTCGTCGGCGGGAGAGGTGATCGGGTTCGGTGCCCGCCGGCTGTTCGACGACGATCAGATGGAGGCCAAGTACGTCAACACCCCCGAAACCACGCTCTACAAGAAGTCCAACGTGCTGTTCGGCCTCGACCTGGCCAAACGAGACATCGCCCGCGGACACCAGGCGATCGTCGTCGAGGGCTACACCGACGTGATGGCGATGCATCTGGCAGGCGTCACCACCGCGGTCGCCTCGTGCGGTACCGCGTTCGGCGATGAGCACCTGGCGATGCTGCGCCGACTGATGATGGACGACAAGTTTTTTCGGGGTGAACTGATCTACGTGTTCGACGGCGACGCGGCCGGCCGCGCCGCCGCAGTCAAAGCGCTCGAGGGTGAGCAGCAGCTGGCTGGACAGTCATTCGTCGCGGTCGCCGCCGACGGCATGGATCCGTGTGATCTGCGCCTGGCACACGGCGACGAGGCGCTGCGCGACCTGGTGGCACGCCGCACCCCGCTGTTCGAGTTTGCGGTGCGCACCGCCCTCACCGAGATGGACCTGGAGACGGCCGAGGGCCGGGTCGCTGCGCTGCGCCGCTGTGTGCCGATGGTCGCTCAGATCAAGGACCCGACGCTGCGCGACGAATACGCGCGGCAGTTGGCCGGCTGGGTGGGCTGGGACGACGTCGCGCAGGTGATCGGCCGGGTACGTGCGCAGGCCAAGAACGCGGCCAAGGGCGATGCCAGGGACAGCGGGTCGGCCCGGGACCGTCAGGCGTCGCGCGCGGCCGCCAGCCCCGCCGAACAGCCGACGGTCGCCCGACCGAACCCGACCGATCCGACGTTGTGGCCGCAGCGTGAGGCGCTCAAAGCGGCTCTGCAGTACCCGGCGTTGGCCGGGCCGGTGTTCGACACCCTGACCGTGGAGAGTTTCACCCACCCCGGTTATGCCGCGGTGCGCTCGGCGATAGACGCGGCCGGGGGGACGGCAGGGGTGGCCGGCGCCGGCGGCGCGCAGTGGATCGAGACGGTGCGCGAGCAGACGGCCTCGTCACTGACCACCGCACTGATCCACGAGTTGAGCGTGGAGGCCATCCGCGTCGACGAGGACAAGCTGCCGCGGTATATCGGCGGCGTGCTGGCCCGCCTCCAAGAGGTGTGGGTGGGCCGACAGATCGCCGAGGTCAAGTCCAAACTGCAGCGCATGTCACCGGTGGAGCACAGCGACGAATACCACGCGCTCTTCGGCGACCTGGTGGCCATGGAGGCCTACCGGCGCAGCCTCCTGGAGCAGGCCAGCGGCGATGATCTGACCGCCTGAGCGTGCGGAGCCGACCGTGAGACCGGCCGTCTCCGTACGCTCGGCGGGGACCTTAGGCGGCAGCGGGGACCTTGTCGAAGAATCCCAGTACCTTCTGGATGCGGCCAGTGCCGTCGGTGAGCAGCACGTCGAACCCGACGATCGGCGCCTCCTGGTTGGCCGGGCCGAGCTCCCAGCGGAACCGGGCTTGGTCATGGTGCGCGTCGACCGGGCCGACGAGGCGGAACTCGAACCCTGGGAACTGTTCTTGTACAGCGGCAATGGTGGCGTTGATCGCCTCGGGGCCCTCGGCGACCGCCAGTGGGTCGACGAAGCTGGCGTCGGCGCTGAACAATGCGTCCACGGCTGCGCGCCGGACGGTTGGGTCGCTCTCATTCCATGCGTCGATGTAGCGCTGTGCCAAGTCCTCGAACGCTCTCATGCGGTGCCTCCTTCAGTTGACTGGCCGGACCGTTCCGGCCTGGGCGTCTTCCACAATCACCGAGCAGGCCGCGCGTGTCGATTACGTCTCAGGTAGTGGTCGTGGGGCGCCCAGGTACGCGGCCGTGGCGGCGTCGGCGGGCAAGAACGACTCGATAGCGAGCTCGGACAAGGTGATGTCCACGGCGGTGCCGAACGTCGCGATCATCGCGAGGAAGGACAGGTCAGTCTCGCCGACCCGCAGCAGCAGCGGTACGTAGACGGTGCCCGGCGGGGTTGGCGCAAGCGGATCGCCGGGATCGTCGTGCGGGTAGGCGGCCAGCTCGTCGTGCAGTGCAAGCATCTCGTCGTCGGCGCGCGCCATGGCGCTGCGGCGCAGGCCGCCGAGCACGAAGGCGCGCCACTGGGAGAGATTGCCGATGTGCGGCGCCATGCCATCGGGGTGCAGGGTCAGACGCAGTGCGTTGAGCGGCTGCTCGGCCAGCAGGGCCGGGGAGACGACCTGGGTGAGTACGCCCACCGCGGCGTTGGCGTCGAGCACATTCCACGTCCGGTCCACCGCCAGCGCAGGGTAGGGCTCATGGGCGGCGAGCACCTCGCGTATCGCTGCCCGGGCCGAGGCCATTTCCGGCGCGGTCAGGCCGTGTTCGGGGTAGACCGGGGCGAAGCCGGCGGCCAGCAACAGTCGGTTGCGGTCTCTCAGCGGGACGTCGAGATGCTCGGCGATGCGAAGCACCATGTCCCGGCTCGGTTGGGAACGCCCGGTCTCGACGAAGCTGAGATGGCGGGTGGAGATGGCGGCTTCGTTGGACAGGTCGAGCTGACTGACCCGCCGATGCGTGCGCCATTGCCGCAGCAGCGCACCGAACGGGACCGGGGCAGGTATTCGGGTCGTCGTCATGCGGGCAAGTCTTCCCCAGGCTCATGGTCTCCACCATGACGTGGGAGGTAATCGACTTCATGCAAGCGCGGGGGACAACGTGGGCTCCACACGCTGACCACCTGGAACCAGGCCACGTGGGCGATCTGCTGCCGCCGCAGTGTCCTAGCGGTCGTCTTCGGGTTCGACCGGCGTGATGATCGACGTACCGTCCTCGATTTCGGTCAACGTCACCATCGTTGGATCGGGATGGATCCGGTCGGCGATGGTGCGTCGTCCCTTGTCGATCAGCGCTTTGGCGACCGGGCTGCTCGTCACCGCGTGATAAGTGCCGACAATCTGCTCGTAGCGGCGGCGGCCGGCTTTGGTGCCCATCACGTAGCCGACCCCCATCACCACGACATACCCGATCAATGCGGCCCCTTAGAACAGTCGATGCAGTGCTTCCATCCTGCCTCACGCGGTGCAACGGGGGCCGGGTGCGACCCCCGTTGCACAGCGGTGGTTTCGGTATGCGCTAGAGTCTTGCAAGTCCGCGAGGACAGCAATCCCCTGTAGCTCAATTGGCAGAGCATTCGGCTGTTAACCGGAGGGTTGGTGGTTCGAGTCCACCCGGGGGAGCCACGTTTGAAACCGGCGGTTAAGCGAGGCTCGACGAAGGAGAGCCGAAGCTGGGACCGCCGCATGAACCCGGCGTTAGTCCAGCCGGGGAATCACCGACGGACCCGCCTGCGAAGGCGGCTGCTGCGGTGCGAACATCCCCGGCACCTGCTGTGACTGCGCCCCCTGCTGCTTGGCGGCACGGGCCTGGGCGAGCGCGTTGACCAGCGGGTTGTTGGCCATCATCTCGCGGCGCTCTTCTTCGCTGAGCTCGTAGATCGCCCACGCACCCCAGGCAGCCGGACGCACGTACACGGTGACCTGCTGGCGGCCGTTGTTGAAGACGGCGGGAACTGCCACGGCCCGGTCGGTGGCTGCGAAGGTGGCCATCTCCTCGGTGATCCGCTCGAGATCAGCGGTTTCGTGCAGCTCATAGGTGGGCGCTTGCACGCCCTTGGTGGGGGTGGCATTCAGGGCGAGGAACCACGCCATGAGAGGTACTCCTTTGTTCGGTCTGGGGTCCAGACAGCCTATAAAGACGGCTAGCCGGTGGACGCACCGGCGGGCGGTATTGACAAGTGTTCGGGATGCAGCATTTCGGCGTACCGCAATTCTTCGGGGATGCCGAACCCGTCGATCAGCGCCTGTGCGTGCGGGCGCAATTTCCGGCAGCGGTCATTGATGCCGCGGGTGACAGCCTTGGCCCGATCGGTGGACAGATACCGGTGCTCGATGTACCACGCCTTGTCGTCCTCGATGACGCTGAGCGCGTACAGGTCGCACACGAGCTCCAGCAGGTCGCGGGCGTCGGGATCCGGGCAGGAGTCGATTCCGGCGACGAACGCCTCCAGCACGACTCGGTCGATGTGTGCGGTGGCCGCATGCAGCATGTGGTCCTGGACCGCGTTGAAGGCGTCGAAATCGCTCATCTCCTGGGACTTGCCCCTGAGCCGCCGTGCCACCGAGGTCAGCAGATATTCCTCGCGGTCTTCGAACATGTGCACCTGGGTGCCCCGGTTGAACAGGCTGCCCTCCTCCTCGCTGTCCTGCCTGGCATCCACGATGGTCTGGATGATCGTCTCGGCCGCAGTGCGTTTGAGCACCCGATCCCCGACAGCTTCGGCCGCGAACCGCACCCACCCGACCGGGCTCATGTCGGCGATGTCATCGGCGTAGGTGGTCAGCAGCTGCTTGGCCACCAGCTGCGTCAGCACGTGGTTGTCGCCCTCGAAGGTGGTGAACACATCGATATCGGCGCGCAGGGCGATCAGCCGGTTCTCGGCCATGTAACCGGCGCCGCCGCAGGCTTCGCGCGCCTCCTGGATGGCCCGGGACGCGTGCCAGGTGTTGGCCGCCTTGAGTCCGGCTGCTCGTGCCTCCAGTTCGCGCTGCTCCTCGGCGTCGGGCTCGTCCGCGGTCTGCAGATCATGGCAGCGTCCCACCAGCTCGTTCTGGGCGAATTGCAGCGCGTAGGAGCGGGCAATCAGCGGGAAGAGGCGACGCTGGTGAACCAGGTAATCCATGATCAGCACCTCGTGGTCGTCCCCGTCGTCGCTGGGGGCGCTGAACTGCCTGCGCTGCAACGCATATCGGGTAGCGATATCCAGGGCGACCCGGGCGGCCGCACCCGCGCTGCCGCCCACCGAGACCCGGCCACGGATCAGGGTGCCGATCATGGTGAAGAAGCGTCGGCCATCGCTCTCGATCGAGGATCGGTAGCTGCCGTCGGGCTCCACATCCGCGTAGCGATTCAGCAGGTTCTCCCGGGGTACGCGGACGTGGTCGAAGACAATGCGTCCGTTGTCCACCCCGGGAAGACCGCCCTTGTAATGGCAGTCCGAGGTGGTCACGCCGGGCAGATCGTTGCCCTGCGCGTCGCGGATCGGCACCAGGAAGCAATGCACACCGTGGTTCGCGCCATCGGTGATGAGCTGGGCGAAAACCGCCGCAACGGTGGCGGTTTCGGCGGCCCCACCGATGTAGTCCTTGCGTGCCGATCCCGTCGCGGAGTCGACCACAAATTCCTGGGTTGCCGGGTCGTAGGTGGCAGTGGTCTCCAGCGACTGCACGTCGCTGCCGTGACCGGTCTCGGTCATCGCAAAACACCCGAGCAGGTCGAGGTCGATGATTTGCTCGACGTAGGCGCGGTGGTGGCGCTCGGTGCCGAGGTTCTCCACTGCGCCGCCGAACAGCCCCCATTGGACCCCGGCCTTGACCATCAGCGACAGATCCGACATGGCCAACATCTCGATCATGGTGATCGCCGCGCCGACGTCGCCGGTGCCGCCGTGCTCCTTGCGGAAACTGTCCGCCGCCACGCCGGAGCCGGCCATGATCCGGAGTTGTTCGGCGACCTTGGCGCGGGCGATCACCGTGTTCGGCGTGTAGTGCGGACGAAACTTCTCATCGCACAGAGTGGCCCGGACCTGGTTCTTCACCGTCCGCCAGCGGCCGTCCAAGGTGTCGCGCAGGGCATCGGAAGTGTTCACCTCATGCACCGTATCCAGGCGGGGCCACCGGTAAACCGGGTTTAGATTACGGATGTGCGTGGGAAGCGGAGCCGGTTGCCGGCGTTGTGCGGTGTGCTGCTGACCGGCGGTGTTGCGCTTGCGGGTTGTGCGCCGTGCGAGATCCCCACGGCGACAGCCGGACTGCAGTATCTCGGCCAAGCTTTACTGGCGCCGAACACCAGGTTCGCCGGCACCATCGTGGGTGGCCTGTCTGGGATCACTTACGACGCCAGCCGCGACTGCTACTACGTGATCAGCGACGACCGGTCGGCCCACGGGCCGGCCCGCTTCTACACGGTGCGGCTCTCGGTGTCCGACCGCGGTGTCGACGAGGTGGCGATCACCGCCATGAACCCGCTGTTGGACGCGGGCGGGCACCCGTTTGAGCCCCAGGCCTTCGATGCCAGGCCGCCGGTCATACCGCCCGACCCCGAAGGCATCGCGTTCGATGCCGGTCGGCAGCGGTTGTATTGGTCCTCAGAGGGGGAGCGGCGCACCGACGGCCCCCGCGGTGCGGTGTTGGCCGACCCGTGGGTGCGTACCGCCGGGCTGGACGGCAGCTACCTCGGCCGCTTCACCATGCCGCCGCAGCTGTCGATGTCGGCGCAGCCCACCGGGCCGCGCCGCAACACCACCCTCGAGGGCCTGACGGTGACCGCCGACGGACGAATGCTCTTCGCCGCAATGGAGGGCCCGGGATACGACGACGGCCCGCTGCCGGATCGCGACCGTGGCGCGCTAACGCGCATCACCGCCTACCGGCTCGACGCTGACGCCGGCCCCGGCGCCCCGGTCGCCCAGTACGCCTATCCGCTGGAGCCTGCGGCTGTACCGGCCAAAACCAACGGCCTCACCGATCTGGTGGCCCTGTCGGACACCGCGTTCCTGGTGATCGAGCGTGCATTCAGTGACCGCCCGACGGTACGACTGTTTCGCGCCGAGATCGCCGGTGCCACCGATGTGCTCGGTATGCCGGCGCTGACGGGTGCAGCAGTCACTCCGATGACCAAGACTTTGGTGGCCGACCTGTCCACCACACCCGGTCTGGACCCGCTAGACAACATCGAGGGGCTGACGCTGGGCCCGCGTCTGTCCGATGGCAGGCAGACCGTGGTGTTGGTTAGTGACGACAACTTCTCGCCGCGCGAGATAACCCAGTTCGTCGCCTTCGCGGTACCCGCCGACTAGCCGGACAACGGTGATCGCCGGCGCGACAGTCCCAAGCAGACCGAATACAATCTGGCACCACGGAATTGGCGTTTTTGGAATGTCATCAGAGGTGAATGACGATTTCAAG
This sequence comes from Mycobacterium sp. SVM_VP21, assembly GCA_024758765.1. NCBI lineage: Bacteria > Bacillati > Actinomycetota > Actinomycetes > Mycobacteriales > Mycobacteriaceae > Mycobacterium > Mycobacterium cavoris. Next base: position 2,600,451 of record CP101406.1, on the reverse strand, counting down.
TATAGAAATGAGTCAACTTCGTCATTCGACTGATACCGTAACCCGGGTGTGGTACGACTGCTGGTCAGCGACGAGGCTGAGATTGCGCGTTGGCTGAGTCGACCGACCGGCGCGCCGATGCGACGCGCCAGCAGATCATCCGTGCCGCTGCGCATCAGTTCGCCCAGCGGCCCTTTCACGACGTCGGCCTCGACGACATTCTGGCAGAAGCGGAATTGACCAAGGGCGCGATGTATTTCCATTTTCGATCTAAGCATGCTTTGGCGTTGGCCGTCATCGACGAACAACTCGCCAAGACGGGCACAGCGATCCGGGTATTGGTGGACCGCAAGCTTTCCGGCCTGGAAACGCTGCTTGACGTGGGCTACCTCATGGCGGTCGAAGACCTCACCAGTGATGGCGCCCGAGCAATGCTGCACCTGCTGCCGGTGGTCGGCGGTGCCGAGGGGCTGCAGGCCACCACGCTCAACAATGCGATTCAGGCGTTGAGCGTGGTGACTGAGCGAGCGATCACCGAAGGCGACGTCCTCGACCGCGATCCGCACGATGTGGCCCGGATGATGGTGGCGCTGTACCTGGGTTTGCGACAGGCCGGCAATCTCGATGAGCCCGAACAGTTCCTGCTTGAGTTGGAGCGGGTCTGGTCGGTTGTGCTGCCCAGCGTGGTGCCTGCCGATCGCATCGACTATTTCGTTCAGTTCGTCCGTCGGCGCACTGCCTTGGCAGTCAAGACCACCGCGGCGGCGAAGTCGGCGGCGCCCGAAGGGGAGACCGGCTGATGGCGCGCCAGGTCCGGTCCGAGGCGACTCGGCGCAAGCTACTCGATGCGGCCATCGACGTCTTCGGCGAGGCTGGCTACGTCGCTGCCGGGCGAACCGCGATCATCGAGCGGGCCGGGGTGACCAAGGGAGCGCTGTACCACCACTTCGACTCGATGGATTCGTTGGTGACGGCCATCATCGAGGGCGGTTTCGCCACGGTCTTGACCACGTTCCGGAGCATGTGCCAGCCGTCCTCGCCCGCTCTGGAGGGGATGATCCACGGCATGTTCGCGGTCACGGAGCTGTTGTCCGTCGACAAGGAGGCGCGGGCCGCGGGTCATCTGGTCTTCGCACTGGCCGAATCCAACGAATTGGGGGCTGAGGTCGGCGGCGAATGGGCGGACGCGGTCGCCGCCCAGACCGCGCGCGCGATCGGCGAGGGTGACCTGTGTGAGGAACTCGATGCCCGCCATGTTGCCGAGTCGATCACCTCGGCGATGCTTGGGACGTGGCTGCTGACGCACTACGCCGGTGACAGTATCGGCCGGGTGACCCGGATGTGGGAGACGCTGTTGCCGGCGATCGTGGTGCCCGACTCGCTGCCGTATTTCCGACAGTTCCTGGCGCGCGACGCGCTGCGCTATCAGAACGGCAGTGACGGCGCGTCGTCCGCCGAGCGCTGAGGGTGCTAGCGCTCCTCCAGCCAGAGTTGCTCGGTGAGATCTTGGAACGTGGCGAGCGCAACCCGGTCATCGGCACGTTCGAGCGCGGACTTGCTCATCAGGGCGCGCACCGTCGAGCCGTCCCGATGTTCCAGGGAAACAACCAGATTGGCCAGGGAATGCATCACCGACAGGGCCGATTCCTCGGCCGGTGGAACCTGGCCGAAGATCTGCCGAAACTCCAGGGCCAGCACCTCTTCTTGGGTGTAGCCCAGCATGGCGGCGAACCCGCTGTTGGCGAACAAGATGGTGCCGTCGTCGGCGATCGCGAGCACCGGAACGGGGATCCGCTCGAGCGCGACCAGGGCCGGCAACTGCCGCAGCGTGTCCATCGGTGCCAGAGGGGTTTGCGCGTTCCGCCGTCGCTCCATGCGTCTGATTATGACGGGCTCCGCAGACGGCGTGGGCAGGGTTCGCCGCTGTCGGGCGTTGACTGCGCCGCGCGCGATACATAGGCAGTCGACGTGATGTGACGCACAGTCTCGTATGGATTGAACATCATCCAAAAGGTATGTACTATCTCCGGTTATGCGAGGGACTGGTTTGTGCGGATCGGGTGCGCTGCGGCGTGCGCCGAGGCCGGCGAGTTCCTCCCGAAGCTTCGCCCGGGGCACCTTGAGGGGTCCGCATCGCCGTGTGCCGCCGCACGCCGAGCCGCATTGGTGCACCGCACCGACTGCAGCGCTCGCCGGCAGGCAGACGGGGGTGCGGTTGCGTGCCACTTTCTACCGGGCGATGTTCTTGTCAGATCACCAAAGCCTGGCTGTCGGCCAGGAAAGGCATCGCCATCCAGCGTGACGCCAGCATTGCTTCGGCGGCGGGCCCCGGCACCGGGCGGGAGAACAGGAATCCTTGCGCGCGGTGACAGCCGTGCCGCATCAAGGTGAGCGCGGCCGCGGACGTTTCCACACCCTCGGCGACCACCTGCAGGCCGAATGCCTCGGCCAGGGCGATGATCGCTCGGACAATTGCGAGATCGCCCGGATTGACGCCCAATTCGCGCACGAACACGGTATCGATCTTCAGAGTGTCGACCGGCAGATCCTTCAAGTGTGACAAGACCGCGTAACCCGTCCCGAAGTCGTCGATCGCGATTTGCACCCCGGCTTCGCGCAGTTCCGCCAGGGTACGACGGGTGTTTTCGATGTTCTGCACCACCGCCCGCTCGGTGATCTCCAGGCAGAGCGAACCGGGGCGTAGTCCGAATTCGTTGATGGTTTCCACCACGTTCTGGACGAAACCGCGGGCGGCCAACTGGACCGGCGAGACATTGACGCGCAGGGTGGCGTTGGTGCGGACGCCGTTGGTCTGCCATTGGCTGAATTCTGCGCACGCGGTGCGCATCACCCACCGGCCCAGATCATCGGCCAGGTTGGCGGATTCGGCGATGCTGATGAACGAACTCGGCAACAGCAACCCGCGGGTGGGGTGCCGCCAGCGGACCAACGCCTCCACCGCGACGATGGCGCCGCTCCACAGATCGACCTCGGGTTGGTAGTACAGCAACAACGACTCGTCGTCGATCTTGCCCTGCATGTGCAGTTCGATGTCCTTGCGGAACAAACTCTTCAAGGACATGTCGTCGGTGGAGCTGACGGTCTGGTTGCCGCCGCCGCGTTTCGCGGCCAGGACGGCCTCGTCGGCGCGGTGCAGCAGACCGGCGCTGGTGTCTTCCCCGGGCAGACCGACCGTCACGCCCACGCTGACCGTGCTGTTGACCGTGTGGCCCTGGATCTCCACCCGCTCGCGCAGCGCGCCCTGCAGCCGGTCGGCGAACGTCTCGGCGCTGGCCATCGACATCGGCCAGTCCGGGATGACGACGAATTCGTCCCCGCCGATCCGGGCCGCCATGGTCCGGTTTCCGGCGTACGCACGCAGCCGGCGGGCGAAGTCCTGGATGAACCAGTCGCCGGCGGCGTGACCGAGATAGTCGTTGATCGGCTTGAGCCGGTCGAGGTCGATGTAGAAGACGCCGACCGGGCCGGGGTTGCCGGCGACCAGGCGCTCGGACAGATGGGCCACCAGCGCGCGACGATTGTGCAGGCCGGTCAGGTCGTCGTGGTCGGCCAGATAACGCAGCCGCTCCTCGGCCGCGACACGCGCCTGCAGCTGCGCGAACAGCGACGCGATCGCCTCGATCGTGTTGAGTTCTTCAGGTCGCCACTTGGGTCGGCGGAACTTGACCAGGCCCAGCATCCCGATGGTCACCGGTCCGGAGATCAGCGGCGCGGTGGCCACCGACAGCGATTCGATGGCATGGTCCATCGACATCTGGCGCACATAGCCGGACTCGTCGGCCTCCGGCCGGATGACGGCCACCCGCTTGCCGTGCGCACAGGTGGTGAAGACCGGATCGGCGGTGGTGAAGGATACGACCGCCAAAGGGTCGGGCTCCGGGGTGTCCAGGCGCGGCGGCCATTCGGCCACCAGCTTGGAGGCCCTGATCTCATGGTCGTTGTGGCGTAGGAATCCGGCGTCGACGTTGAGTTGCTCGACCAAAGTCTGCAGCACACGTTCACTGACCGCGGCAGCCGTTGATGGTGTGGTGGCCATCAGTTGGGCGGCGATTGAGGTGACCAGCGCCAATCTATCCGCCACGATGTCCTTCCCCCGAAGACCGGCAGCCCAGAGGGCGAGCCGCGAGGGCCGCAGGAGGCCTAGGATCGCTTCGGGCCGATGCCGCTGTTGAGCATATTCGAAAAGGCGCTCAAGCTGGAAACTTCTCAGCCGAATTGCGGCTGCTAGATCGATCGGCGGTGCCCGATGGCGCCGACCCGCTTCGCCCGGCTTCGCCGCGCTTGCGATCGGCGCGGTGCCCGATGGCGCCGACCCGCTTCGCCCGGCTTCGCCGCGCTTGCGATCGGCGGTGCCCGATGGCGCCGACCCGCTTCGCCCGGCTTCGCCGCGCTTGCGATCGGCGCGGTGCCCGATGGCGCCGACCCGCTTCGCCCGGCTTCGCCGCGCTTGCGATCGGCGGTGCCCGATGGCGCCGACCCGCTTCGCCCGGCTTCGCCGCGCTTGCAATCGGCGCGGCCCAATGGCGCCGTTAGCGGACCGGTCGGGTCGGGCCGGCTTCGGCCAGGAATCGCTGCAGCACCTCGACCGCGTCGGCAAGTGTCCGGCGGTCTTCGGCAGAAAGCCGGTCCAGTTCGGGGTCCAGCGCCGCCGCCCGGTCCTGACGGACCCGCGCCATGGTCTCGACGCCCTTGTCGGTGATTCGGATCAAGACGGCTCGGGCGTCGAGCGGGTCGGGGGTGCGGGTGGTCAGGCCGGCGTCCTCGAGTCGGCGCACCTGGGTGGTCATCGTCGGCTGGGAGCAGTGGTCTACCGCGGCCAGGTCGGAGATCCGGGCCACGTCCAGGTCCTCGATAGTGGACAGCAGTCGAGCCTGTGCCCCCGGAATGGGCAGCGCGACTCGTTGGGTAGCGAGCCGGTTGAGCCGCGAGACAACGCTGAGCAAATCGGCTCCAAGGCTGGCTTGGGCGGGGGCTACCATCGGGCAAGTATTTCACATGCGTGAACGAAAGTGGACCAGCTCGGTCCGCTCCGCGTGGGGCAGTCCGAGCGACTGGCAGAATCGACGGGTGACCAAGACCGGCCAGGGCATCAACCGAGTCCGGGCGCGGTCGATGCAGTCCTTCGAGATTGCGCAGGCCGCTGTGATGGCGGCGCTGTGCGCGGCGACGGCGATCATCGCGGTTGTGGTGCCCTTCGCCGCTGGTTTGGCGCTGCTCGGCACGGTGCCGATGGGGCTGTTGGCCTACCGCTACCGGATTCGCGTGTTGATCGCCGCCACCGTCGCCGCCGCGACCATCGCGTTTCTGATCGCCGGCATGGGCGGCTTCATGACTGTGGTCAACAGCGCCTACATCGGCGGCTTGACCGGCGTCATCAAGCGCCATCGCCGCGGCCTGCCCACCGTGGTCGCGGCCTCCGCGGTGGCCGGCGCCGTCTTCGGCACCGCTATGGTGCTGGCGCTGACGGTGTTGTCCCGGCTGCGCCACCTGATCTTCGATGCGATCACCGCCAATGTGCACGGGGTTGCGGCCGCTGTGGCGCGTATTCCGCTGCCGGAATTCCAGCGAGCAGCCCAGGATCTGAATGGATTTCTCGGTGCGCTGCTGCACTATTGGCAGTGGCTCATCCTGGCCCAGATGACTATCGGCGTCATGATCGTCTCGCTGCTGGGGTGGTGGGCGTTGTCGCGAGTGCTGCACCGACTCCGCGGGGTGCCCGATGTGCACAAACTGGACCTTCTGGCCGAGAGCGGTCCGGTAGCGCCGGTCCCCGTCCGGCTGGATCAGGTGCGGTTCCGTTATCCGCAGTCCGACCATGACGCCCTCGGGCCGGTAAGCCTGGAAGTCGTCGCTGGTGAGCACGTCGCGATCACCGGCGCCAACGGGTCGGGCAAGACCACCTTGATGCTGCTGCTGGCCGGGCGGGCCCCCACGGCGGGCACCGTTGAGCGCCCCGGCGCGGTGGGGCTTGGGGCGCCCGGGGGCACCGCGGTGGTCATGCAGCATCCGGAGAGCCAGGTGCTGGGCACCCGGGTCGCCGACGACGTGGTGTGGGGCCTGCCGCCGGGGACCAGCACCGACGTCGAGCGGCTGCTCGGCGAGGTCGGCCTGGCGGGCTTCGCCGAGCGCGACACCGGCAGCCTGTCCGGCGGGGAGCTGCAGCGGCTGGCGGTTGCGGCGGCGCTGGCGCGCGAACCCGCACTGTTGATCGCCGACGAGGTCACCAGCATGGTCGACCCGCAAGGACGCGAGGCGCTGTTGGGGTTGTTGTCGAAGCTGGCCGGGCGCTCTGACCGGCGCTGCACCTCCTTGGTGCACATCACCCACTACAACGACGAGGCCGGCAGCGCCGACCGGACCATCGACTTGTCCGGGTCCCGCGACAACACCGCCATGGTGGAGACCGCCGAGGTCCCCGCTGCGTCCGGCGGCGGCGCACCGGGACACGAGCGCACGCCGGTGCTCGAGTTGTCCGGCGTGGGGCACGAATACGCCAGCGGCACGCCGTGGGCCAAGACCGCTCTGCGGGACATCAGCTTCAGCGTCGACGAAGGCGACGGCTTGTTGATCCACGGCGGCAATGGTTCGGGCAAGTCCACCCTGGCCTGGATCATGGCCGGCCTGACGACGCCGACCACCGGCCGTTGCCTGCTCGGGGGCCGGCCCGCCGACCAGCAGGTCGGAGCTGTCGCTCTGTCGTTCCAGGCGGCTCGGCTGCAGCTGATGCGTAGCTACGTCGGTCGGGAAGTGGCTTCGGCTGCGGGTTTTTCACCGCGTGACCACGCCAAAGTCAGCGCCGCGCTGGCCGCCGTCGGCTTGGACGCGGCGCTCGCCGGACGGCGCATCGACCAGCTCAGCGGCGGCCAGATGCGCCGGCTGGTGCTGGCCGGCCTGCTGGCCCGGTCGCCGCGGGCATTGATCCTCGACGAGCCGCTGGCGGGCCTCGACGCCGCCAGCCGGGAAGGCTTGTTGCGACTGCTGGAGGATCTGCGGCGGGAGAGTGGTCTGACGGTGGTGGTCATTTCGCACGATTTCGCCGGCCTGGGCGACTTGTGCCCGCGGACTCTGCACCTGCACAACGGTGTACTGGTGCCGGCGCCGGCAGGTGCGGCGTGACGGGGGAGGCGCGTAGCGCCCCTCGGCCGGTGGTTTTGCTGCGGCCGGTTCCCGGCGACTCCGCGATGCACCGACTGTGGGCTGGCACAAAGTTGATCGTGGTTTTCGGCATCTCGGTGCTGCTGACCTTCTATCCCGGCTGGGCGACGATCGGTGCGGTGGCACTGCTGGTCTTCGGCGCGGCCAGGATTGCTCGCATCCCTCGGGGTGCGTTGCCCTCGGTACCCCGCTGGCTGTGGGTATTGCTGTTGATCGGCGGCGGGACTGCGGCCATGTCCGGCGGCGACCCGGCTGGGCTGGGTGGGCTGTTGTACTTCCTGCGGATCACCGCGTTGTCGATTGTGTTGTTGGGGCTGGGCGCGATGGTGTCGTGGACCACCAATGTCGCGGAGATCGCTCCCGCGGTGGCCACGCTGGGTCGACCGCTGCGGCTGCTTCGCATTCCCGTCGACGAGTGGGCGGTGGCGCTGGCGCTGGCACTGCGTGCCTTCCCGATGCTGGTCGATGAGTTCCGGGTGCTCTACGCCGCGCGGCGCCTGCGGCCCCGGTTCCGGCCGCGGACCCGGCGGCAACGCCGGCGCCATTGGGCACGCGAGGCCGTCGATCTGATGACTGCGGCCATCACCGTGACTCTTCGCCGGGCCGACGAGATGGGGGACGCGATCACCGCTCGTGGTGGCATCGGCCAGATTTCCGCGTCGCCGTCGCGGCCCGGTCTGTCCGACCTGGTTGCCCTGGCGGTGGTGGTCGTGATGTGCGGTGCGGCAGTGGCTGTTGAACTGACCGTGTTGACAACGCCCTGACGGCCGCGAGATCCCGCTCACGCAGGTAGCCACTCGCAGTTTTGCTGCGTGAATTCGATTTCGCGGCCGGGTGAAGTGCGGATGGCCGATCCGGCACGCATCCTCGCGGGTATGAAGGGCGTCTTCATCGGCAGTGAGGCCCTCGCGGTCGGCGCGGTGACTAGGCACGGGCTAACGCGCTGGTTCCGTCGACTTCACCCTGATGTGTACTTTCCGAAGTTCCAGCAGGTGACCTTGCACGACAGGATCGTCGGAGCGTGGCTCTGGTCTAGACGGGGCGCTGTGATCGCCGGCGTCGCCGCATCCGCGCTACACGGAGCGGAGTGGGTGGACGCCGATATCCCCATCGAGCTACTGAGCCGAAAGGCGCCGTCTCCACGCGGGGTCATCGTGCGCAATGAACGGCTAGGCGATGATGAGGCCAGCATCATCGAGGGGCTCACCGTCACCACCGCCGCACGCACCGCGTTCGATCTGGCTCGTCATCTGCCGCGGGGAGAAGCCTTGGCTCGTCTCGATGCCTTAGCGCGGGCGACGCAATTCTGCGTGGACGATGTGCTGGGCCTGGCCCAGCGCTATCCCGGTGCAAGGGGCCTGAAGCAACTTCGAAAGCTGATGCCGCTGGTGGACAGGGGAGCGGAGTCGCTAAAGGAATCCTGGCTCCGCCTCTTTCTCATCGACGCTGGGTTTCCCGTTCCGAAGACGCAGATTCCAGTGCACGTCAACGGGCGTCTATTCGCCGTCCTGGACATGGGTTGGGAGGAGTTCAAAGTCGCCGCCGAGTACGACGGCGAGGTGCACCGCACCGTCCGCAGCTCTTACGTCAAGGACCACTACCGAGAACGCGCGCTGCCTCAACTCGGCTGGCTGAACAACAGGGTGATCAAGGAGGACACCGCGGCCGGGGTCATCGATCGGGTAGCCAGCGCCTTGTGGTCACGGGGATGGAAGGGACATCCGGCATACCCCGCGAGATCGCGCTCACGCAGGTAGCTACTCGCAGTTTTCCTGCGTCGACCCGATCTCGCGGGCAGCTACCGGCGTGCGGCCGCGTTCGCGGCGTCCTGCGCTTGGCGTAGGGCAGTGTCAACGTCGGAGCGGCCGAGGAACATCTCGTCGAAATAGGGCTTGATGGCCTGGTTTCCGGCGGCAAAGCCCGCACCGCCGCCCGGGGCGGGGATGCGGGGTCCGTTGAGCACCGTGAAGAAGGGTGTGACGTCGACCCCGCGCTGCGCCCAGTAGTCGAAGTAGACCCGTTGTGCGCTGAGCACCGCCGGTATCGCCGCCCCGTGGCGCCCCAGGTAGGCGTTGCCGTCGCGGCTGCCGAGCCAGGCCAGCACCTTCCGTACCGCCGCGGGACGCGGCGATGCGGCGTTGCCGACGGCGGCGATCCCGTTGGTGACACTGACTCGTCCGACCGGCCCGGCGGGCAGCATCGCCACCCCCCAGGAGAACGCCGCCTGCTCAGCGACGGCCGCCAGGTTGTAGGTGCCGGACTGAAACAGCGCCATCTTGCCGGCCAAAAACTGATTGCGGGAGAAGTCGCCGTTGGTGTTGGTCTCAGAGGCCGGCGGTGCCACGTGGTCGTCGTTGATCAGCCGCACCAGGTAACCGAAGGCGCCGATCGCTGCCGGGTTGTCGAAGGCGAAATCGTCGCCGCGCTGGAACACTCCGCCGGCAGAGCCGATGTAGTTCAGGTAGATGCCCTGCGGGTCGTTGGCGGCGTTGTAGCCCCACTGTCGGATGCGCCGCTGGTCGAAGCCGGGGGAGTTGGCGGTGCGTCCGGCGCTGTCGCGGGTGAGTCGGGCTAGCAGCGGCCGCAGGGTGTCGCGCGCGCCTTGGGGATCCCAGCGCAGCTGCTCCAACTGTGCGGGCGCGATCCCGGCGGCGGCCAGCAGATTCGCGTTGTAGTACACGGCGATCCCGGCGTCGGTCAGTTGCGGGACTCCCCATAGCGTGCCGTCACGGGTGAACTGAGTGACCACCGACGGCTCCCAATTCGAGCCCGCCGCATCGATCTTCATCAGCCGTCCGCTGTCGGCGTAGCCGGCCAGGTAGGCGTTGGAGAGCCAGAAGATGTCGTCGGCGCCGCCACCGGCGACATCGGTGCGCAGCGTGTCGAAGTAGGTCCGGTAGGCGACAACGTTGACGCGGACCTCGATCTCGGGGTGGGTGCGGTGGAACGCGGCCAACGACTGCCGGTAGGCGTTCGCGACCTGTTCGTCCCACAGTCGTACCGTCACCACCGTCGTGCCGGCCGCCGACCGGTTCGAGGCCCCGTCGAGCAGCATCGCCGCGGCGCCGAGCAGGGCGGCCAGGGTCACCACCGCCGCGGCGAACACGGTGGAGAACCGCGGCCGGCTCACTTGATCCCCGTAACGACGATCGACTGCACGATTCGGCGCTGGAACGCCATGAACAACACGATCAGTGGAATCATCGCCACGGTGGTTGCCGCCATCACCAGCGTCCACTGCGCGTTGTAGCGCGACTGCAGGGCGGCGGTGGCCACCGTGAGCACCCGCCACTTGTCGCCGCTGGTGATCACCAGCGGCCACATGAAGTTGTTCCACTGTGAGACCACGGTGATCAACCCGAGCGTGACCAGGATCGGCCTGCTCGCCGGCAGCATCACGTGCACGATCACGTCCAGAGTGTTGGCTCCGTCGAGTCGCGCGGCGTTGATCAGATCATCGGGGACGGTGCGGAAATGCTGGCGGAGCAGAAAGATCGCATACGGCGACCCGAATACGAACGGCAATACCAACGCCCAGAACGTGTTCCGCAGACCCAGCTGCGCCATCATCAGATACAGCGGCACCACGGTCACGGTGGCCGGCACCATCAGGGTCGCCACATACACCCAGAACAACTTGTCGCGGCCCGGAAACTCCAGCCGGGCGAACGCGTAGGCGGCCAGCACCGAGAAACTCAACTGTCCCACCACGATTACCGCCGTCATCAACGTCGTAACCGCCGCCGCACGGCCGAATCCGGCACCGCCCAGATCACGAAAGTTGTCCAGTGTCGGCGGGTGCGGCCAGGACAGCGGGGAACCGGTGGCGAATTGGCGCGCCGGGGTGAACGAGGTCAACAGCCCGAGCCCGAAGGGCGCCAGGGTGATCAGCGCGCCGATCGTCAGCAGCGCGTAGACGACACCGTTACGTGAGGTCATAGCTGACCCGCCGGCCCAACGAAAGTTGCTGAACAACCGTCACGGAAACCAGGACGGCGAACAGCACGAGTGCCATCACCGCGGCCCGGCCAATCGCCGCCGCCCCGAATGCCTCGTCATAGATGCGGTGGGCGATCAGGTCGGTGCGGCCGCCCGGTCCGCCGCCGGTCAGCGCGTACACGGTGTCGAACACCTGCGCCGCGCTGACCACGCCGGTGACCAGCACAAAGAACATCGTGGGCCGCAGCATTGGCAAGGTGACGCGCCAGAACCGCTGCCACCCGCTGGCGCCGTCGATGCGCGCCGCCGAGAGCACTTGGGTGGGGATGGCCAGGATGCCTGCCAGGAAGAACAGCGCGACGTAGCCGACGTTGGTCCACACCACCACCGCCGAAGTCACCGGCAGCGCCAACCCCGGATCGGTCAGCCATTCGATGCGGTGACCGAGCACGGTGCTCACCGCGCCGTCCGTGGGGCTCAGAATCCATCGCCACAGCACCGCGATCGCCAGCGGTGCGCAGATCCACGGCAGCACGTACACGGTGCGAAACACGGCGCTGCCGGGCAACCCGCGCGCCAGCAAGAGCGCCACACCCAACCCCAACGCGGTCTGCAGCGGGACGACGAACGCGACGAAAAGTACCGTCACCACAAGGGAATTGCCGAACACCGGATCGGTCATCACCGATCGCCAGTTCGCCGCGCCCACATAGCTGATCGGTCCCAGCAGATCCCAGCGATGCAGGCTCAGCCACACCACCACCAGCATCGGCAGCAGCAGGAAAGTCACCACGCCGAACAGGCTGGGGGCGAGCAGCGCGTAGCCCAGCGCCGCAGAACGGGGGGCGCGACTCATAGGTGTATTAAAGCGCTTGCGCCGACTCAAAATCGGGTCTTCATCCGCTCGAGCACCCCGGGCACGTTGTCGAAGGAGTAGGACTCACCGGACAGGGAAGTCACCGTTCCGCGGTAGATCCCGGCGAGTTGCCAGTAGTCGATCGCGGCCGCGACCAGGTTGACCTTGACCGCCTTGCGCCCCGCGGGCGTGAAGGTCACATCGAGCCGGCCGTCGCGGTCATGCACGCGCGCGGTCGACCGCGGATCGGCGGACCCGAAATCGAACTGGACTCCCGCGAGCGGCTCCACGGCACCGGGAACCCAGTTCGACGACTCGTCATCGTCGTCGCTGAACTCCGGCCGGTCGACGAAGTTGGAGCCGACGACACCGCCGGCCATTGCGGCCGCGAATCCGACCCACTCTTTGAGCCGAAACTCGCGCCAGAGGCGCGACAGACCTCGGTGCGCATCGACCGGGTTGGTGTCGCGGACCCGGCCCTCGAATCGGCCGTAGCGTCGAATGCCGTCTTCAACCAGTCGCTGGGGCGCTGTCACGTCGTGATCCTTATTGACACCTACGCCGTGGTCAACCATCGGTACGTCGTTACGGTGGACGGGTGACAGCGAACCGGGGGATCGACGCCGAGTTTTTGGCCCTGCCCCGCCACGAGCTGGCCGACGCCGCGTTGTCGGCGGCCAGAGCGGCCGGCGCCGAGCATGCCGACCTGCGGATTCACCGGATCGCCACTGAGGTCATTCGGCTACGAGACGGCGAGTTGGAGACCGCCGTGGTCAACCGCGAGCTCGGCTTCGCGGTGCGGGTGGTGGTCAACGGCACCTGGGGCTTCGCCTCGCATGCCGAACTGGCGACGCCCGTAGCGGCTGACACCGCGCGCCGTGCGGTGCAGGTCGCCAAGACGTTGGCGGTGCTCAACGCCGAACGTGTCGAGCTGGCCGCCGAACCGGTGTACCGCGACGCGACGTGGGTGTCGGACTACCTGATCGACCCGTTCGAGGTACCTACCGCTGACAAGATCGACGTGCTGGAGGACTACTCGGGTCGGTTGCTCGCCGCCGATGGGGTGCACCACGTCACGGCTTCCTTGACCGCGGTCAAGGAGCAGACCTTCTATGCCGATGTGTTCGGATCGTCGATCACTCAGCAGCGGGTGCGGCTGATGCCGGTTTGCGACGCAGTCACCGTCGGACCGGACGGCTTCGACTCGATGCGCACGCTGGCGCCGCCGACCGCGCGCGGTTGGGAGGCGGTGGCCGGCGACGAGATCTGGGATTGGTCGGGCGAGCTGACCGAACTGCCGGTCTGGCTGGCCGAGAAGGTCAAATCGCCCAGCGTGACCGCCGGACCGACCGATCTGGTGATCGACCCGACCAACCTGTGGCTGACCATCCACGAATCCATCGGGCATGCAACCGAATACGATCGAGCCATCGGATATGAAGCGGCCTACGCGGGCACATCGTTCGCCACCCCGGACAAGCTCGGCGCCCTGCAATACGGCTCGCCGGTGATGAACGTGACCGCGGACCGCACGGTGCCCTACGGGTTGGCCAGCATCGGCTACGACGACGAAGGCGTGGCGGCTCAGAGCTGGGACCTGGTGCGCGACGGGCGATTCGTCGGGTATCAGCTGGACCGGGTGTTCGCGCCCAGGTTGGGACGATCTCGTTCCAACGGGTGCTCATACGCCGACTCACCGCACCATGTCCCGATCCAGCGGATGGCCAATGTGTCCCTGCAGCCGGGAACCGAGGACCTGTCCACCGCGGATCTGATCGGTCGAGTGGACAACGGCATCTACATCGTCGGAGACCGATCGTGGTCGATTGACATGCAACGCTATAACTTTCAGTTCACCGGACAGCGGTTCTTCCGGATCCGTGACGGCCGTCTCGACGGGCAGTTTCGCGATGTGGCGTATCAGGCGACCACCACCGATTTCTGGAACGCGATGGAGGCCGTCGGCGGCGCCTCGACGTGGCGGTTGGGCGGGGCGTTCAACTGCGGCAAGGCGCAGCCCGGTCAGGTGGCCGCGGTCAGCCACGGCTGCCCGTCGGCGCTGTTCCGGGGGATCAACGTGCTCAACACGCGCAGCGAGGGGGGCCGGGAATGATTGGGCCACAACAAGTCATCGACACCGCGCTGGCGGCGGCCAAGAGCGATAACACCGAGACCATCGTGCTGGTCACCGACCGGACCGAGGCGTCGTTGCGCTGGGCCGGTAACTCGATGACCACTAACGGGGTGTCGAGCAGTCGAACCACTACGGTCATCTCGATCGTCTCCGACGACGAGGGTGCTCGGGTCGGCTCGCTGTGCTCGGCCGAAGTGGATCCGGCGCTGATCCCCGAGCTGGTTGCGGCCTCAGTAGAGGCGGCCGCGGGCGCACCGGAGGCCCGCGACGCGGCGGAACTGCTGGGTGGCACCGCCGTCCCGGGGGACTGGGACGCCCCGGTCCCGCAGACCGGCGCGGAGGTCTTCGCTGGGTTGGCCAGCTCGTTGAGTCGAGGTTTTCGGGACGCGGACCAGCTCTACGGGTTCGCCCGCCACGAGGTGGAGACGACGTTCCTGGCGTCGTCGACCGGGTTGCGGCGGCGTTTCACCCAGCCCACCGGAACGGTGGAGATCAACGCCAAACGCAATGGTGCCAGCGCGTGGGCGGGGATCAGCACTCCGGATTTCGTTGACGTGCCGACAGATTCCTTGCTGGAGCAGCTTTCGACGCGCTTGGGCTGGGCGGCGCGCAGCGTCGAACTGCCGGCCGGACGCTACGAGACGTTGATGCCGCCTTCCACCGTTGCCGACATGATGATCTATCTCGGTTGGACGATGAGCGGCCGCGGGGCCCAAGAAGGCCGTACCGCGTTGTCGGCGCCCGGCGGCGGCACCCGGGTGGGGGAGCGGTTGTCTGAATTGCCTCTGACCTTGTATTCGGACCCGCATGCGTTCGGGCTCGAGTGTGCACCGTTCGTGGCGACCGGCACTTCGGCGGAGACTGCCTCGGTGTTCGACAACGGCCTGGACATCGGTTGTGTGGACTGGATCCGCGGCGGGGTGATCAACGCGCTGGCCTATCCGCGGGCCGCTGCCGCCGAATTCGGCGTCCCGGTCGCCCTGGCCGCAGACAACCTGTTGATGACGGGCGGTTCGGCCAGCATGGACGAGATGATCGCCTCGACCGAGCGTGGGCTGCTGTTGACCACACTGTGGTATATCCGCGAGGTGGATCCGACCACGCTGTTGCTGACCGGGCTGACCCGCGACGGCGTCTACCTGGTCGACGAAGGCAAAGTGACAGCGGCGGTGAACAATTTCCGGTTCAACGAGAGTCCGCTGGACCTGCTGCGCCGTGCCACTCAGGCCGGTATCGCCGAGCCGACGCTGCCCCGGGAATGGGGCGATTGGGCGACCCGGGCGGTGATGCCGTCACTGCGGATTCCCGATTTCCACATGTCGTCGGTGAGCCAGGCGCAGTGATCAACTGAGTTCGTCGAATCTGGCGAGCGCAGCGTCGAGGTCGTCCTCGTCGAACAGTTCGGAGCGATTGACCAAATCGCCGTCGACGGTCAATACGTTGATATCGCACCACTCGGCGTCGAATCCATCCTGGGAAATCCCCTGCGCCACATGGGTGACGACCGCTCCGATTGAGCTGAGCCGATGAACCGCTGCGACGTAGATCCTGGTTTCGGGAGAGTCGTCCCAGGCAGCCTCGATGTACGGGACCATGTCACCGGTGGCGAAACCCGCCCCGCGACGGTGATCAATGCTTGCCCAGTCCGGCGTTGTTGCAGCAAGATCGCGCCGGTTGAACCCGGCATAAGCGCCGGTGACGAGCGACCACGTCTGCGCGCAGGCGGCCGCCTCCCCGGCGAGGTAACGGGCGTCTAGCTCAGCTAGGGCGGCGTCGATGTCGTCGGGATCGAAAGTCACGGTGTACTGCATAAGACCGGCGGCGTCGACGTCCATAAGATGCAACATCTCGACGACGACCGTTCGTTCGGAAACACCTATGTCGCAATAACGGTCGCGGGTCAGCGAGAGCCGAGATCCTCGAATGGCGATGGGTTCCACCTCCAACCGCCAGGTGCTGGGGACCGTATTCAACGTGGCGTCGATGACCTTCCGCCGTTCGGGGCCGTCGAGGACGGAGCGCAGACCTTTTCGGCGATCTTCGTAACGGCCATCTTCGTTGGCAAGGGCGAAGATCGCGTCCCCGTCGCGGCGGTTGAAAGCTTCGGCGACGCGTACGCAGTTCCGCGTGGCTGCGTTCTCCAGCGCAGGCCTCGGTCGGCTCAGCTCGTCGAATCGGGCTAGCGCGGCGTCAAGGTCTTCCTCGTCGAACATCTCGCAGCGGTTGATCAGGCCGCCGTCGACGGTGAGGGTGTCAACCATGCGCCACTCGACATCTACTCCCTCTCGGGATGTCCCTTTGGCCACGTGGGTGATGACCGCGCCGCGGTCGGTCAACCGATGAACCGCCTCGGCGTAGAGGATGTTCTGCACCATGTCGGCCAGTCCGACCCCAAGGTACGCGACCAGATCACCAGGCTCGATGGTTGCAAGCGTTCGATGGTCGACGTCGGCGAAGTCGGGAGTTATCGGAGGCATTTCACCTCGACTGAGCGCGACGAGAACCGCTCCGACCGCCGACCATGTCTGCGCGTGGGCTGCCGCTTCACCGGCGAGGTAGCGGGCGTCGAGCTCGGCGATGGCGGCGTCAAAGTCGTCGGGGTCGAAGGAGACGCTCGCCGCCAATCTCCCGTCCGACGTGACCTCACCGACGTCGAGTTGCTCGGCGACGAAGGCTTCGGGGTCTTGATCCCGGAATGAGAAGACGCTCCAGGTGAGGATGAGAGAGTCCCCACGTGTCGCGACATCGCTCACCATGACGTCGGTGATGCCAAGCCCGGCGACAACTCGCATATTTGCGAGGGCCGCATCTCGACCGCGTCGAATTCCGGCGTTCACGGTACGTCGGCGATCGTCTTGGTAGTAATCGTCAGCCAATAGCTCGGCCATCGCGTCCCAGTTGCAAACGGCGAACTGGGCCAGGAAGCGTTGGGACACCTGACTTGCCGCATTGTGCAATCGACGCGCCTTCTGCGGCTGCAGCTCTTCGAACCTCGCGAGCGCGGCATCGAGATCTGCCTCATCGAACATTTCGCAATGGCTGATCAGATCGCCATCGACGGTGAGAGTGTCGACAAGGCGCCACTCGACGTCCAAGCAGTCTCGCGAAGTTCCTTTGGCCACATGGGTGACGACCGCGCCGCGGTCGGTCAAGTGATGCACGGCCTCGACATAGATGGTGTTCTGCGTGGTGTCTTGCAGCGCGACGCGCAGGTATGCCATCAGGTCACCCGTCCCGACCGTCGCAAGCGTCCGATGGTCGACGTCGGTGAAGCCGGACACGGTCGGAGGCATTTCACCTCGATTGAGAGCACCGAAGGCTTCGGTGATCGCCGACCACGTGTCGGCGCAGGCGGCAGCCTCGCCGGCGAGGTAGCGGGCGTCGAGTTCGGAGATGGCGACGTCGAAGTCTTCAGGGTCGAACACAACACGGGCCACGGCTAGA
Source organism: Mycobacterium sp. SVM_VP21 (assembly GCA_024758765.1). Classification (NCBI taxonomy): domain Bacteria; kingdom Bacillati; phylum Actinomycetota; class Actinomycetes; order Mycobacteriales; family Mycobacteriaceae; genus Mycobacterium; species Mycobacterium cavoris. The sequence continues at coordinate 2,582,923 of CP101406.1, read as the reverse complement.
CCGTCAGCATCAACTTCGACCACGTCGAGAAAGTAGGTGCGGAAGTCCTCGTAACCCTCAGTGCACGAACGATTGAGGCATAGACGCGCACCGCGGGTTGCCACGACCTCTGAAGTGATCGATCTGACGACGTCGACGAGGCCCGAGACCTCGGCGATCACCGCAGCTGGCCCTTGTCGAAGGCCGGCATTGACCACCCGGCGCCGGTCCTCGGTCGAAATGTTCTCGGCCAGCGTCGCGGCTATGGCGTCCCAGTCGCGGACGGCGAAGCAAGCCTTGAATCGTTCGTACAGTTGACTGGCCGTATTTTCCGGCCGCCGCGCCGGTGGGCGTTCGCCTTCGAATTGGGCATGCAGTGCGTCGAGTTCGGCGATCGCCGCGTCCAAGTCTTCGACGTCGAACCACACCTGCAGCACGATTCGTCCCTCTTCGTCGATGCCGTACAGCTGAAGAAGCTCGTCGTGCGGTGCGCCGGGGCCCGGATCGGGGGTACACAGGCTCGTTCGGGCAAGGGCCAAGCGGGTGCCTCGCACGGCGACAACGACCCGCTCGATCCGCATGAGTCCCGACTCGAGGTCCTGCCGTGTCTGATGCATCACCCCGCCCGCCGAGACCTCGTTCTGCGGAAAGCCGACGATCTTCCGGCGGCTCTCGATGGTGCCGTCGGGCACGAACAGCTGCTCGAACTCGTCCCAGGCCTTGCGCTCGATAGCCGCCATCACGCGATCGCCCGCACGGACGGCCGCATTGTCGAGGTCGACGGACGGTGATTCGGGTGGCTCGGCAGGGGGAGTCGCGACGGACTCGCCAAGCGTGGCACGCGCCTTTGCGGCAAGCGCCTCCGCGCCTTTCCGCTCGTACAGGCCCGCCGCCCGATCGGCGGCGGCCCGCGCACCCGCCTCGTCTCCGGCGGCATTCAACACCGTTGCCAGCGCCAGACAGGCATCGCCGTGATCGACCAACGCGTCAGTGCGCTGCGCCAGATCGACCGCGGACTCGGCCATTTGCCGTGCCGCGCCATGATCACCGTGGCGTGCCAACAGCAGCGCCCGAAGTGTGCGCCAGGCGATCGACGCCTTCAGTGCATGCCCCGAGAGAAGCTCACTCTCCGTGCATAACTCGTCGGCCTCGGCATCTCGGCCCAGAGCCAGATACGTCCGGCCTAGCAGGGCAGCGGTCTCGGCGGTGTCAGCGTCCAGCCCCATCCGGCGGAACCCGTGGTAGGCCTGGCGCAGATGTGGCTCGGCCCCGCCCGGGTCGTCGACGATCAGCTCGATGATCCCGGCGAACTGCTCCACCTCAAGCAGGGCATGGCGCAGGCCCAGCTCGGTCACCGTGCGCCGCGCCGAGTCGATCATTCGTCGGGCGGTGGCGGCGCGGCCGCGAAAAGCCTCCAACACGGCTTGGCATCGCGTCGACGTCGCCTCGACCGCAGGCGAATCCGTCGTGATTCGCAACAGCCGGACCACGTCAAGACAACGTCCCCCGGCCCGCGGAACCGGGTTGGGCCCCCACAGTGCCGCAAGAGGCGCACCCGCCAGCACAGCGTTCACCCGACGGTGTTCACGCGCACGCCGCGCCGCGGTCAGCGCGTTGTCCAATGCGATCTCGCAGTCGCCGATTCGCCCCAGGCGCGCAAGGCATCCGGCCCGTACGGTATGGGCCTTGGCCTCCCCGGCCGCATCGTTCAATCCGGCCAGCCTGTCGGCAGCTGTGCTCAACGCGATCTCGACCTCGTCCAACCGTTCGGGATGGATCAGCATCGACAGTTGGCCGTCGAAGCACGTCGCCCACGCCGCCAATCGGACCGAATCGACGGTCGCCGCCTGCAATTGCGAGACCGCACCTGCGGCCGAAGCAGCCTCACCCGCGGCCAGCAGCGCCTCGCAGTGGGCGATCAGCAGCTCGGCGGCCTGGTCGGCGCGGTCGGGCAGCTCGTCGTCGATCTCTTCCAGCGCGTGTAGTGCCCGGGCGTACAGGTCGGCGGCGCCTTCGTAGGCGAGCCGAGACATCGCCTGGTCCGCTGCTCGCCGGCAATATTCCACGGCCTTCGCCGCATTTCCCGCCCAGGCACATTCGAAATAGTGGTACGCCAGTTCCGACAGCAGCTCGTCGTCGGCGCCGGACGTGGCTTCCAGTGTCGCGGCGATGCGCTGGTGCAGTCGCATACGTCGCACGGATGCCAGCTCGGCAAGCAGCGCCTGCCGGACGATGGCGTGGTTGAACCGGTATCGACCGCCGGACTCTTCGATGACGATGCCGGCCTTGCAGGCCTGGTCGAAGGCGTCGACGAGGTCCTGTTCAACCACTTGCTCCACGAGGTCCACAGCGAAGCGGCTGCCCACGACCGCGGCCGCGGCGAGTGCCTTGTTGGTCTCCGCGGGGAGTCGCGAAAGCCGGCGGCTCACGGCTTCCCGAACACCCTGCGGCAACGTGCTCGGATCCCATACGCCGCCGCTTTCCTCGACGTGTCGCAGCGCCTCGATCAAGAAGAACGGGTTGCCGCCGGTGACGGACGCCAATGCCCGGGCGAGCTCTTCGTCGTCGTAACCGGCTTCGGTGACATAGGCGGTAACGTCATCCTCGTCGAGTCCGCTGAGCGCAAGCCGATTCGCGGTGCCGTCCCGGTGCAGATCGGCGAGCATCGCCGCCAGCGGATGGGAACGGTCGAGGTCAGTGCTGCGGTACGTCGCGACGATCTGCACTCGGGTGTGATCACCGAAGCGCAGCAGATGCCGCAACAGCAACAGCGTGGGTTTGGCCGCCCAGTGCAGGTCGTCGAGTATCAGGACGACGGGCGCGCTCGCGGAGGCGAGTTCCAACAACGCGACCACGGCGTCGAAAAGGGCATAGCGTTCGGTGTCGGGATCGGCGCGCGGTGGCGCGGACAGATCGGGGAGCAGATCGGTCAGCCCGGGAATCAGTGGGATCAGGGCCTCAACGCCCCGCAGTCCCCGCAGTCGCTTGGTGTCGATGCAGGGCACCAGCGAACGCAGCGCTTCGGCGAACGGCTGGTAGGGCGCGCCGAGGTCTTCGTCGGAACGGCCGTACAGCACGGTGGCGCCCTGCTCGTAAACCTGTCGAGACCACTCGCCGGCCAGGCGCGTCTTGCCCACACCGGGTTCGCCGGCAAGCAGCATTGCGTGAATGCCACCGGCGAGCGCGGCCTGCCAGGCGGTGGCAAGTCGTTCCAGCTCCGGGCCACGCCCCACGAACCGCCCAGGGCCGGTCAGTACCGCGGGGAGTGCTGGCCGCTCAAAGGTTTCGTCGACGGGCTCCTCGACCTGTTCGGCGGTCTGTAGGCGGAGCTCGAAGACATGCTCCGGGCGCGGCAGGTTGCGCAGTGCACGCATCCCGAGGTCGGCAAGGCCGACGTCGTCGGGCAGCGTGTCGATGACGAGCTCGGCCGTAGCGCCGGAGCACAGAATCTGGCCGCCCACGGCCAGCGACCGCAGGCGAGCGGCGCGATTGACCGCGCGACCGAAATAGTCACCGTCGCGCAGCTCTACCTCGCCGGTATGCAGAGCGATCCTGATGCGCATGGGTTCGTGCAAACCCCACGGCTCGTGGACGATTGCGTCTTGCAACTCGATAGCCGCGGCGGCTGCCGCTGAGGGCCGGTCGAACACCGAGAAGGTGGCGTCGCCTTCGCCACGCGTTTTGATGAGCCGCCCGCCGCGTGAGGTGACGACCTGTTCGACGAGTTCGTCGTGGCGAGCGAGCGCTATCGCCATGGCGTCGGCATCGGCCTCCCACGCGGCAGTCGACCCCTCGATGTCGGTGAGCAGAAAGGTCACGGCCCGGGTCACCGATGAAAGATGCTGGGTCACGGGGTGGTCTAGTGCGGAGTCCTGAGCGACGATCGCGGCCGCGAGCCGTCGAAGCTCGGGACCGGGATCGACGCCGAGCTCGTCGGCGAGCAGCGACCGGGCTCGTTGATACGCGCCGAGGGCCTCACCCTGGCGGCCGGCGCGATAGAGCGCCAGCATCAGCTGTGCCCATCGCCGCTCGCGCAACGGTGCGTCGGCCACCGCGGCTTCCAGCTCGCCGATGATTTCTGCGGCCCGCCCCGTCGCGAGCAACGCGTCGGCACGGTCCTCGACCAGGGCGGCGTGCCCCTCGATCCAGCGGGTCTTCTCCGAGATTCCGCGGCGCGAATCGGGCAGTTCGGGTGTTCCGCGCCAGATATTCAGCGCCTCCTCGAAGCGGAGCACCGCTTGGCCGGTGTCGCCGGTGGCCGTGGCGTCTCGTCCTGCCTTGGTGGCCCGCTTGTAGCGCGGGGCATCCACCTCCGTCGTGTTGAGGATCCAGCCCGTGCCCTCGGTGAGAACGAAGCCGTCGCCCAAGGCCCGCCGCAGCGAGGAGATGTGAGTCTGCAGCGCCTTGGACGCAGTGCGCGGCGGCTCATCGCCCCAGAGCAGATCGATCAGTGTTTCGGCCGACACGACGGAGCCACCGTGCAGACCGAGCATCGTGAGGATCGCACGCGGTTTGGCACCCGGGATCGTGACCGGGGCGCCGTCCCGCCGGGCCTGTAGAGGTCCCAAAACCCCCAGCTCCACGGCTTGAATGGTAGTCACGAGGGCAATAGTCGGTGGGGCGATTCAACGGGCGGTCAAGATCCGGTAAAGACACCGTCCGCCGCAGTCGGGGGCTCCCCCGCGGGCGGCTTGGCCCCCCGATCAACGCGATGAGGCCGTCGGTAAAATTTGGCGCTTATGAACGCACGTGTGGAGCAGTTGGAGTTTCAGGCCGAGGCCCGACAGCTGCTGGATTTGATGGTCCACTCGGTCTACTCCAACAAGGACGCGTTCCTGCGGGAGTTGGTCTCCAACGCCTCCGACGCACTGGACAAGCTGCGACTCGAGGCGTTCCGCAACAAGGACCTCGAGGCAGACACCTCCGACCTGCATATCGAGATCGAGGTCGACAAGTCCGCCCGCACCCTGACCGTCCGCGACAACGGGATCGGCATGTCGCGCGAGGAGGTGGTGGACCTGATCGGCACCCTGGCGAAATCCGGTACCGCCGAGCTGCGCCAGCAACTGCGCGAAGCGCAGAACGCCAAGAACGAAGCCGCCTCCGAAGAGCTGATCGGCCAGTTCGGCATCGGCTTCTACTCGGTGTTCATGGTGGCCGACAAAGTCGTGATGGTCACCCACAAGGCCGGGGAGAGCGAGGCGGTCCGCTGGGAGTCCAGTGGCGACGGCACCTACACCATCGAGGCGGTGAAGGACGCTCCGCAGGGAACGTCGATCACCTTGCACCTCAAGCCCGAAGACGCCGACGACGCGCTGCACGACTACACCGCGGAGTGGACGATCCGGGGCTTGGTCAAGAAATACTCCGACTTCATCGCCTGGCCGATCCGGATGCAGGTCGAGCGCCCGGCCACCGGGCCGGGAGAGGGAGAGGCGGACGGCGGCGACGAGACAGTCACCGTTGAAACCCAGACCCTGAACTCGATGCAGGCGCTGTGGGCGCGCCCCAAAGACGAAGTCTCGCCAGAGGAATACAACGAGTTCTACAAGCACATCGCGCACGCCTGGGATGACCCGCTGGAGGTCATCGCGATGAAGGCCGAGGGCACCTTCGAATACCAGGCGCTGCTGTTCATCCCGTCGCACGCCCCGTTCGACCTGTTCAACCGCGACGCCCACGTCGGGGTGCAGCTCTACGTCAAACGTGTGTTCATCATGGGTGACTGCGACCAGCTGATGCCCGAGTACCTGCGGTTCGTCAAGGGCGTCGTCGACGCAGCGGACATGTCGCTCAACGTGTCTCGCGAGATATTGCAGCAGGACCGGCAGATCACCGCGATTCGCCGCCGGCTGACCAAGAAGGTGCTGTCCACCATCAAAGAGCTGCAGTCGCAGCGGCCCGAGGACTACCGCACGTTCTGGACCGAGTTCGGCCGCGTCGTCAAAGAGGGACTGCTCTCCGACTTCGACAATCAGGAGACGCTGCTGGCGATCAGCTCGTTCGCCTCGACGCACAGCGACACCGAGCCCACCACCCTGGCCGAGTATGTCGAACGCATGAAAGACGGCCAGGAGCAGATCTTCTACGCCACCGGCGAATCCCGCCAGCAACTGCTGAAATCGCCGCACCTGGAGGCCTTCAAGGCCAAGGGGTATGAGGTGCTGCTGCTCACCGACCCGATCGACGAGGTGTGGGTGAACACCGTCGCCGACTTCGACGGGAAGCCGTTGCAGTCGACGGCCAAGGGCGAGGTGGACCTGGACTCCGAGGAGGAGAAGGCCGCGCACGAGGCCGAGCGCAAGGAGCAGCAGAAGGATTTCGCCGACCTCATCGCCTGGCTGGAGCAGGCCTTGGCGGAGCACGTCAAAGAAGTGCGGCTGTCCACCCGGCTGACCGACTCACCGGCCTGCCTGATCACCGACACCTTCGAGATGACCCCGGCATTGGCCCGCATCTACCGCGCCAACGGCCAGGAGGTCCCGGTCGGCAAGCGCATCCTCGAGCTCAACCCGGGCCATCCGCTGGTCACCGGCCTGCGCCAGGCGCACAGCGAGCGGGGCGGCGAGGACGCCGACTTGGCCGAGACCGCGGAGTTGCTCTACGGCACCGCGCTGTTGGCCGAGGGCGGGGCGCTGGAGGATCCGGCGCGGTTCGCCGAGCTGCTGGCGCACCGGCTGGCCCGCAGCGTCTGAGCACGTGACCTCAGGGCACCAGCACCACCTTGCCGACGTTTTCCCGCGCGGCCAGAATGCGGTGGGCTTCCGGGGCATTCGCGAACGGCAGCCTTCGGTTTCTGCGTGCGCCAGCACCGGCCCGCCGGCCTTAGTCACCCGTATCCGCGCAAGGTAGCCCACGCGGTCCTGCAGTTCACCGGGGCCGCCCATTTTGGGCCTAGAATTGCAGGCACATCAGTATTGGCGCTGCGGTCCGCAAACTGTGTTCGTGACCGCGAGTGTCGCATAGACCCACTCCAACCGAATGTCATGAACTGATGCGGAGTGAATCGATCCTCTGATCGTGATCGATCGAATCTGATATAACTCTGCGGGGCCTCGTCGATAAGGGTGTCGCCTTCTGGTATAGCTAGTCCCGTTGTTTATCGAGGGCCGATTGTATCGCCCTCCTTCCCGAGGGAGATGCGGAAACGTAGGCGTGACCATGGCTGTACCTGCTTCTGCGCAACGCGTGGCAATCTAGCCCACGAGATCGACCAACGGGTCTGCGCCTGGAAACGCTATCTCAGCCGGGACCAGTTCTGTGCTTTTTGACCTAAGGAGTTGCATGCCCCCGAGTCACCGTACCGTCACCTTCAGGCTGTGGACGATGAACGCCCGCGAAGGTGACGAATTGCTTCCCTACGGCGAGCTTTTCGAGGAAATCGCGGCCAGAGAATCGCCCCAGACCCTGCAAGCAGTTTCTAGAGATCTCACGTTCGCGATCGACCTGAAAGCGTCTACAGATGACGGGCCCGATGCGCGTGAGGCGCCACGCCAAGTTTTCTACGGCACCATAGTGGCCGGGACCCCCGACGAGGTGCCGGTCTACTTCGATTACCGCACTGGGCAAACTGACAGTGGTACCACCCCTGACGGAAAGTGGCTCGCACAAGTGGCCGCGATCGTGGTGTCGATCACCCCAGAAGATCGGTTCATCGCGTTCGAGAGCGCCCGGAATGGAATCACGGCCGTGCGGTTAGCTCGTTACTTTCAGCTACTTGCAGAAGAGATCTGGAGCAAGCGCGCAGTTGAATTCGACATCAATCCGGTACAGTCACCTTCACTGCTAACCGAAATCGAGTCCTTTTCGCGGATCCGAGAGGCAACCGCCACAGTGACACGGCCGAACTTTGACTGGGACGACCACAGTCACAAGCTCGCTGAGCTTGCCGACGAATCTGGTGGTCACGAAGCAGAAGTTAGGGTGCGTGCCGCTCGCAAACAGGCCCTCAGTATCGACAGCGGTATTGTCAGGGCGATCCGCAGCTCCCTAACGCATGCGGCTGCCTCCATGAGCAAATTTAAAATCACGGGCCGTAAGGGAAACTCCGACAAAGAGACCACAATTACGAGCAGTAAGCACCAGCAACGCGTCTTTGTCAAAGTGCCGACGGTTGCCGACGCCGATACCGAAGGGCTGATACGCGATCGGGTCCTTGCGCTGATTGAGTCGGCACGAAAGACATTTACCAATGGGTCGCAAGGGTAACAACCTTATGGCCAACGCATCTTTGATCGCATCGCGGTGGAAGCGGATTGTCAAACACCCCAACTTCTACCTCTCGGCCATGAGCGGCCTGACGGTGCTAGGGCTGATGTGTGGTCTTCGGTCCAAACCACGCCACATTGATGTGAAAGTCGCGGAAGTCGCTGGGCCATTGCTTTCGTTTACCTCGATGGGTTTCGCGATCGCATTGGCTGCCGTGGCGTTGATCCTTGCTATGCCGTTCGATCGTGTCACCGCGCTGCTAGTTGTCAATACACTTAAATCGCCACCTGCACAGGTCACCGAAGATGGCGAGAAGAGCACAGTCGCGCTCGCACGAAGCATTGTCCAACGTGGCCGAGTCGATGCTGATGACAGTTCGGCATACCTCGACCTGGTAGCGGTGTTCTTGATTACCGCGATAGCCAATGTGATTGCCTCCGTGGTAACAATCCTGTGGGCTGTTGTTGCTGGCGGAGACCCGTTGTTGACCAGCCATGCTGTCGAGAACAGCATCCTGGCCGCGTTGGTGGCGATGACGGCGACCTATGCCGGCGCTCAAATGTTGGCAGCTGTCAAGGTGTTGTACCAGGTTGCAGTAGTTATCAATGGAGTCATGCGCAACCGAGTCCAAACTCACGACACCACGACTACCAACAACTGAGGCAAGGGTTAGTGCTAGCTAGGGCGATTTGGCCAGCGGTTGCCAGTCTGCCCGCCCGGCGTAGCGGCCTGCTGGCTCTACCCATTCGGGCAAGGTGGTCGGCAAAGTTCACGCCCGCCGCTCGCTGCCCGCACCCCGATCCGTACCTGCCCGCTGGCGGGCGGCGGCGGGTCGGGGCGGTCCTGCACCTGTAGGACCGATGGGGGGCCGGTCTTGGTGATGACGACAACGCGCATGGGTTTCACCCTATTGCCGCAGCGTCCATAATCGGTGGTTTAGCGGGCCTCGACGAAGGAGGGGCGAAGCTGGAACCGCCGCATAAACTCGGTGGTTTAGCGGGCCTCGACGAAGGAGAGGCGAAGCTGGAACCGCCGCATAAACTCGGTGGGATGGACGTTCTCGCTGAGCTGAACCGGTTGGAGACACTGTCGGGCGAGCCGGCGGCCGACTCCGATCCCGCGGTGGCCGACTTCGCCGAGCAGTTCCGTGTCGACGTCTCGATGATCACCGATGCTCAGCGGGACCGGCTGCGAGAGGCGTTGGGGGAGCAGACGTTCGGTGCGGTCGTGCAGATGTTCATCGCCGACTTCGCGCCGCGGGTGCGGGCCGGCCTCGATGCCCTCGGGGTGGCGCTGCCGTCAGCTGCGAGGGGCGGGGATACCGCGGGTCAGCTGGCTGACGCGCTGTTCAACGGGTTCATGCCCGCCGTGGCCCGGCTACGGTCCCTGGATGCGGTGACCTCGGAGGTGGTCCGGCTACGCGGCGCGGCCCAGCACAACTGCCGGCTGTGCAAGTCACTGCGCGAGACGACTGCGCTGGACGCCGGAGGCTCCGAATCGCTCTACGACGACATCGAACGTTTTGAGGAGTCCGCGTTGCTCAGCGACGCGCAGAAGGCCGCGTTGCGCTACGTCGACGCGCTGATCTGGACGCCGACCCACATCGACGCCGACGTAGCCGCCGGGGTACGCCGGCACTTCACCGACGAGCAGGCCGTCGAGCTGACGTTGGACGTGATGCGCAACGCCGGCAACAAGATTGCGGTGGCACTGGCCGCCGATGCCCCCCGGGTGGCCGACGGCACCGAACGCTACCTGCTGGGTGCCGACGGCCAGACCGTGTTCGGCTGAGCTAGGCGGAGTGCCGCGCTAAAAAGCCCAAGATGGCGTCGGCGAAAATGTCGTTGCGGTCCCCGGCGACCATGTGACCGGCCCCGGCAACATCGACGAACTCCACCTGCGGGAACCGGGCCAAGAACTCCTCGGCGTTGGCCGCGCTGACCAAGTCGCTGAGCTGGCCGCGTACCAGCAGCATCGGTACACCGTCGTCGAGGATGGTCTGCACCGCGGTGTTGAGCCGCTCGACGTCGTGGATCTCCATTGGTCCCTGGTGCTCGGGACCGCTGATGAACTGCGGGTCCCAGTGCCAATACCAGCGCTCGCCGCGCCGACGCAGGTTGGCGGTGAGCCCGTTGAGGTCGGCGGGGCGGGGCCGGTGCGGGTTGTAGGCGGCGATCGCGTCGGCGACCTCATCGAGGGAGTCGAAGCCGGACTCCATGTTCTCGGCCATGAACGCCTGAACGCGCTGCGCGCCGGAGGCATCCATGTTGGGCACGATGTCGACCAGCACCACTGCGCTGGCAGCCCCCGGCGCCAGTTCGCCGCCGAGCAGCATCGCGGTGCACCCGCCCAGGGAGGCGCCGACCAGCACCGGGTCCGGAGGCAGGGTGCGCAGCACCTCGTGGACGTCGGCGGCGAAGCTGACCAACCGGTAGTCGCCTTCGCTTGCCCAATCCGACTCGCCGTGGCCGCGCAGGTCGACGGTGACCGCCTGCCAGCCGCGCTCGGCAACCGCCGCGGCGGCCCGGCCCCAGGACCGGCGGGTCTGCCCGCCGCCGTGCAGGAACACCACGGCGCGTGCGTCGGGGTCACCGTGGCGGTCGGCGATGATTCGGACGTCGCCGGGCGCATGGGTGACGAAGGTTTCCGCGGTCATCTTGGGATAGTAAGCCTAGCTTGGTAATGCTCGATCACTTGCCCGACAAAACCTATGGTGAACTGCGGGTTCGGTGGTTCGATGACGCCGCGAGTTCAGGTGAACGGGTGCAGCGCGAATCGGCCCCAGGCCAGGAACGCGAACATCGCGATAAAGACGACGTCGCCGGCCATATAGGCCCACTCGCTGCGGCGGAATCGGGTGGTGGCGGCACCGGCCATGAACAGCATCAGACCGGTGGCGGCGAACGGCACCAGCAGTGGTGCCACTCCGACAGCCGCCGGCAGGATCAGCCCGGCTGCGCCGAGCAGCTTGATGATGCCAATGGCCGTGAGGTGGCCGTCGCCGAAATCGTCGACCCAGTGCTGGTTGGTGCCCAACGTGCGGTACTTCGCCCGGGGCAGCAGTAGCAGGGTGGCGCCGCCGATGGCGTATGCGGCCGCGGCGGCGCCGGCGATGATCCACAGGGTGGTGTTCATGGCGTGCTCCTTTGTGTTCGTGGTTACCTCGGTCGGGTGGGGTTCGTCATTACCTATGACGGACCGACACCACGAGAGGTAACCGATGACCACCGAGACGCAGCTGGCACAGGCCTTCGAGGAGCAGCGTCACCGCCTGCTGGCGTTGGCGTATCGCGTGCTGGGCTCGGGTTCGGACGCCGAAGATGCGGTCCAGGAGGCCTGGCTGCGGCTGTCTCGCCAGGACGTCGACGTGATCGACAACCTGCCGGGCTGGTTGACGACGGTGATCAGCCGGATCTGCATCGACACCCTGCGTTCCCGTGCCGCTCAGCCCGAAGTCTCGATCGATCAGAACCTGCCCGACCTCGTCGTGACCGATGACCGCGACACCCCCGAAGACGCTGCGGTGCTAGCGGATTCAATCGGGCTGGCGCTGCTGGTGGTGCTGGGCTCGCTGCGCCCCGACGAACGACTCGCGTTCGTCCTGCACGACATGTTCGCGGTGTCCTTCGCCGAGATCGGGCCAATCATCGGCAAATCGACTGATGCCGCCAAGATGGCGGCCAGCCGGGCACGCCGCAAAGTCCAGGACGCACCCACCCCGGCGGGGGATCGGCGGGCGCAGCGCGAGGTCGTCGACGCCTTTCTGGCCGCCGCGCAAGGCGGGGACTTCGAGGCTCTCCTGGGGGTACTCGACCCCGACGTCACTTGGCGTCAACACACAGTGCGTGGGGTGACCGTCACGACCGGAGCCAGTGCGGTCCTGGAGGCGGTCCGTCGAGGCCAGGGGGCGCGGATCACGGCGCGTCGTGTCCTGGTCAACGGCGAGCCCGGAATCTTGGGCTGGGGCCCGACGGGCCGGCCGCTGGCCTTGATGGCGTGCACGGTCCGAGATGGTCGGTTGGTGGGTATCGTCTCGATCGCCGACCCGGTCCGCTTGGCCGGTATGGAGCTGCCCGATCCGCCCCAGGAGTCGGACAGTGGCAACTAGCCAGCCTTCCCCGCGCGCTGATGAGGAAGGCCCCGCTATTGCGGAGCCTTCCTCATCGATTGCGTACTGTCCATTGCCGAGGTTGCGGACACGCCTACGCCGCTTGCTGGTTGGTGAGTGATCAGTGCTCGTCGTAGTGGTCACCGTGAGCGGCGTGACGATGACCATCGTGTAGGTAGTCCACGTGGTCGCCGTGCTGCACTGCCTCGTGGCCGCAGCCGGGGCCGTGGGTGTGTTCGGTGTGCGAGTGGGTCTGGTGCTCTGTCGTGTTCATGGCAGCGACGATACCTGAAATATGCAAGCATTGCAATATAACGATGAGTAGGCACGCCGTTGGTGCGTGATGTTGCGGACGGGTTCGGCGGTTCCCGGACGTGGAGGATCGCGGCGACGGCGCATGGAGACGCCGCTGACGCGGCATGGCACGATGGTTCCCGCGCACATGCGTATCAGGGGCGGTAGCTCAGTTGGTTAGAGCCGTGGACTCATAATCCATTGGTCGCGGGTTCGAGCCCCGCCCGCCCTACAACGGTCTTGGTATCCCGTGGCGCGATGTTGACGCCCCCCAGGCGGAGTTGAGCCGAGTGCTGCCCGGCCCAACTCCTCACCTAGGCATCACACCGCAAAGAGTGCATTCCACAGCGCTTGCCCCAGGTCGCCGAAGTCGAGCGTTGGAATCTCGTTGAACGTGGTCATCCCATCGACAACCGATGTGGCCGAGTCGATTTGGTCTGCCGTCAACCCGAAGTAGGCGCTATGCAGAGCCAACCCGTACAGCAAGTCCTGCCAACTCGTTCCCCCGAACAGCAGGTCTATCCAACTTTGGACTATGGGGTTCGTGTAGACGTCGCCTTGGATGTTGAATACTTCGGTGGGGTACAGGCTGGTGGGGACGGCTTCGGGGTTGGCGCCGAGCATCACGAAACGTAAAGCGTCGCTGGGGACGCCGGCTTCGGTGAGTTGCTGTTGGGCGTAGGAGGCGATGAGACTGCTCTGCGAGTAGGTGAAAATGGTCAGCGGGTCGGTGCAGACGCCGGAGGCGTCACAGCCCATCTCGCCGGCGTTGTAGTCGGCGAGGATCGCGTTGACGAGGATGGCTTGCCCCTGTGGGACGCTGTTCAAGAAGTCCAAGCTGTTGGGCATGGTCAGCGGCAACGTCGACGCGACGGTGCCGCTGTACCCCAGCGGACCGAGGTACAGATCGACGCCGTTGCTGATGTAATTGGCACTCGGTGTAGGGATTCCGGTCGGGCCCAGGACCAACGCGTCTGTTGAGCCGTAAAGGAATTCGTACTGGTTGTCGTTGGCGGCGTTGGCTGCGCCGGCCAAACCCAGTGCGGCGCCAAACAGCATTGCGCCGAAGATGATTTGCTTCATCGATACCCCTAGATCGCAACAGTCACTGACGATGTCGCCAAGCTGATTGCACGGCAAGCCATTACGTCGTCCGACATGCCCCCAGCAGATGTCGCACCGTACGCCGCGCCTTCAGTTGGCAACTGGCAGAAGTATTGCAAGAGGCGTCAATAACCGTCTTTGGATTTGAAAGATTCCTTGAATGAAACCGCCACGCCCGGCCCGTTGATGTGCTAACGGAGTCGGCGGGCGGGAATAAGAAGACTTAGGTCCGCTTCTGATGACTCAACCAGGAGTGGTCGGCCGCTACGGGCCCGCGCCCTGCCATGCCTCCAGCGGCGATCGGCCCCGTGCCGGCGCTCGCCATATCTCCGGCGTCCCCGGGCGTCGGATGGGGGTGGCCCGGCTCGCAACCGGCGTTACCCGAAAATCGTCCATTCACGCGGTTGACCAGCGTGCCCAGAGTTACCGTAGTGGCTCCAGTCATGAAATGAGTGTTGTGGGATCAGTCAGTCACCCCCGGATCACCGTTGGCATCGCAGCACTGGCCACGGGCACCCTGATCGCGACGCCGTCGGTGGCGCCGCCCCTTGACGTCGTCGCGCGCGCCGTCGAGCTGACGGCCAGTCCCTTCGATCCGTATGTGGACCTGATCACCAACACCTTTAACAATCTGGGCGTGATCGGCGCGCACTGGCTGGAGGACCCGCTGCCCACAGTGGTCCAGCTGGCCACCAACGGGTTTGACTACGCGCAGCGGACGTTCGAGGCATTCGGGGCCACCGCCCAGTCGTTCGTGGACGGGCTGATCAACCTGCCCGACCAGCTCGACACCCTGTTCAGCGCCATTTCGGCGAGCGAGATCACGGCGGCGTTGGGGCAGGCGATCATCATCGTGATCAGCGCCTTTCCGGTCTTGGGGCTGGTGGATCGCCTGGTGGCGATCCCCATCGACATCGTCGGGAACGTCGTAAATGCGGCGATGGCCACCTTGCACGCAGTACAGGTGCCGGTCGGCCTTGCCGCGCTCAGCTCCCTGCAGGCCGTTGCCGCCGAATTCGAGACGCTCGCCCGCAACTTCGTCGACGACCTGTCGGCAGGCGATATCACCGGCGCACTGTTTGGGCTGATCGGCGCACCGGCCGATCTCCTCAACGCCTATCTCAACAGTGAGGCTCCGGGCCTGGCCGGACTGCTGGCGCCGTTCGAGGATGTGAACCAAACGGGTTTCGTCGATGCCCTGGTGAACTATCTGCCGCGCGCTGTCGCCGAGTCGATCGGTGCTTCGTACTCGCCGATCGATGGTTCGCTGGCACCGGACGTCGGCGACGTCGACCTGGGGGACTCGGGCGAGCCGAGCGCTCTACTGCCGGACTTCTGAGCCGGCGGCGGGCGCGCCGCATCGAAAGGCGCGTCGCCGGCGTGAGCGTAAGCCAAGTTAATCCGAAGAATTCATTGAGCTCGATCTGTGATCGTGTCGTGTTACCAGTGTGATTTTTGTTGCCCATTGTTACGGAAGTTGCCTGAGTGTTCCGGGGGTCGTAACCGTGTGAGGAGTTTGGCCTGTGGTCGATGGGGCGACAGTTGAGCGTTCTCGGCGCCACTTCGGGTGGACCGCCACGACCGGGGATACCACCCGCAGGTTGCGCTGGACCGCGGTAATCGCGGTGCTGTCACTACTTGCCGGAGGCGCCGGGGCTGCGGTGGGGTTTCCCGGGTTGGCGTCGGCAGCGGGCGCTGAGCCGCAGAACGTGGCGGCCGTGACCACCACCGCCACTCCGGTCAGCGCGGGGCTGGTTGCCGTTCCGGCGAACCCGGCCACGCAGTTCGCCATCGTCACCCCGCCCGCGCACGGCACGGCGACCGTCACCGGCGCCACTTTCACCTACACCCCGGCCAACGGCTTTGTCGGCACTGACGCCTTCAGCTACGCCACGACCGACGGTGGAGGGCTCTCGACGCCGGCCACTGTCGGCGTCACGGTGATGTCGCAGGCTTCCGCGCCGCCGTCGTTGGCTACCGCCTGTACCGACTTGGGTCCGGCGTTCACCCCGGTGTGTACGGCGATCGGCGGCGTCACCGATCCGCTGGTGAATGCCTGCAGCACGGTCGGTTCCGTCGAGGCGTGCAGTTGGTTCGGCGGCAACAAGCACGGACTGATCAGCGCCTGCTTCGATATCGCCACCGGTCAGCTGGCGTCGACCTGTAAGACGCTTGATGCGGCGGCGCAGTTGGTAGCCAGCCAGTGCCGGGTGATCAACGGCCCGATCGACTATTGCGCCCTGCGCAACGGCAGTCCCATCGGCAATCGCTCTGTGCAGACCTACTTGGCCGGGCCGGTGCACAAGGCGCTGGCCCAGCAGTACCGGCTGAACCTGACTCTGCCGCTGGGGGAGGCCCAGATACCCGCCACCCACAACTCGTTCAACTACACGAATGCCAATGTCCCGCCGACATTGTCGGGTATGGATCCCGACCAGCTGTACTCGTTGGTCGACCAACTCGACTTGGACATGCGGTTCATCGAGCTCGATCTGCACTGGTACCCCAGCCTGGGTGCCCCCGGCGGCTACGCCCCGATCCTGTGCCACGGCTTCGACAACCACCTCGGCTGCACCTTCGAACGGACCGCCGCGTCGGGCCTGCAGGAGATACGGCGCTGGTTGGACGCCCACCCTGACCAGGTGATCGTCCTCTACATCGAGAACCGGCTCGATGACCCGGTCGACGACATCACCAAGTCGCTGCCGGCCGGGGCCGCGGTCATCGAGAGCACGCTGGGCAATACCTCGGCGCGTGACCTGTTGTTCCGCCCCTCGCAGGTGCAGCCCGGCTCGTCGTGCGAGACCCAGCCGATTCCGCGGGACGTGAGCATGGCCCAGATCCTCGCGAGCGGCAAACAGGTGCTGATGTACACCAACAGCGGTTGTGGTCACAATGCGGCGTGGGACGCCCTGGGCTTCAACGACAGCAACGTGGAGGAGAAGGGGATGCCGGTCGCCGTGCAGTACCCCGACTGCTACTTCAGCAGGGCGCAGTTCGAGAGTTCCTACACGCGGTTCTTCGACTCCAACACTTTGGTCGACGTGCTCGCCGGCGGCGGCAATGCCCAGCCGATGACTTCCGCTCAGATCCACGAGATGATGAAATGCGGTGCCAACGCGCCTGGCCCGAACTTCGTAGACCCACAAGCCGACCAGCTGGCGGGCTTCGCCTGGAGCTGGTCCTATGGTCAACCGCTGTCCAGCCCCACGCAACAATGCGCCGTGCATAACGGCGACGGCCGCTTCCAGGCCGAGGCCTGCGGCCAGTTCTTGCGCTACGCCTGCCAAGCCCCTGACGGCTGGCACATCAGCTCCGGCGCCGGCCAGTTCGCCGGTGGAGCCCTGGCGTGTATTGGGCAGGGCACATTCGCCGTACCCCGCACCGGATATCAGAACGAACTGCTCAAGGCGGCCAAAGCCCAGGCCGGCGTCGACCGGGTCTGGCTGGCCTACACCGCCGGTAACGACGGCAACTGGAGCATGGGATCAACGCCGCCGCCGGCACCGTCGCCTCAGTTGAGGCCGGCAACGCCGAGTCTGCCGCCGTATCAGGCCGAGGTGCCCGAGCTGTTGGGCCCGGTCACGGTGTCCTGACCGCCCGGGCTGACTGCCCCGTTAGGGCCCGCCGATAGCGCGCGTTTTACCCGACTTGGCTCACCTCCGACCTTTCTTGAAGGTCGCAGTCAGCACTTTTTGCTCCACGGCAAAAATTAGTGCTTTCCAAGCATGGCCTGTGACAAGTATCGTTTCGCGATAATACCGACCGGTAGTTGCGGGAGGACGCATGCGCAGCACCTTCAGAATGGTGGGAAAGCCCGCCCTAATCACGGCTGTATCTGGAATGGCAGTACTAGCGGCAGCTTCTACCCTCGGCGTGGTGTCGACTGTCCAACACCGTACGGTGACCTTGACTTCCTCCGATCAGTTGGTGGAGATGGGCGGCACTTTTGAACAGCTGATGCCGAGCACGACCTTCAGCCTTATCGCCGATGTGATTAATCGGGTCTACGGGACCGATTTCAGCGACGCGCCCGTGAGTCCGATAGCCGGCACCAACTCCTATTCCAACAGCACCGGACTGGACCTGTTCACGCCGGAGGGTATCTACTCGGGTACCTACGTCGACGACGAAATCTATCTGGCTAACGGGCTGATAGGGAACACTCCCGCAAACGTGATCGACCCCGCCGACCCGATAACCGTCTTCGGTATTTCCCAAAGCGCTGGCGCCATGGGGCTGCTCATCGACGACATTGCGAATAACACCATCCCCACTCAGGGCATCGGTGCCTTCACCCAGAACCTGGCTCCCGGGGCGCAGGCAATCTTGTCCAATGAAGACATCCACTGGATCGCCCTTGCCCCGCCGTCGATGGGCCAGCACGGCAACGCAGCCGGTCTGTTCACCGTCCCCTACCCTCCAGGAACGTATACAAATTCCCCCGACGGGGGTCTGAACTACCGAGTGATGTACCCGCACATGTACACCACCGGAAGCGGCGGTCAGCTTGTCGCCAAGATCTTCCCTATCAACGCTCCCAACGCCGATGTGTACTGCGGTATATATGACGCGGTCTGTGACTTTCCCACGACGGGAAACGCGACTGCTCAGACCAATTCCTCGGACGCGATGACTTACATCCATAATGGATACGGTTCGCTGACCGCTAATGAGTTCACCTACGAGATGACCCACGCCACCAACTACACCATTGGTTCAGATGGCAGCGTCAGCATCATCGCCCCGGGTGCCACCGCCCCGGCTGGGGAGACGGTGTTTCACCTGATGCCCGACGTGTACAACTACGGCTCCGACTCCAATCCCGACTACGACTCGCTGCTGCCCAGTGCCTACAACTCCTTGTGGTTCAGGTCGTTTTACGAGCAGTTCCTGCCGCAGAACACCTTGCAGGTTGATGCGGGATACGGCGATAGCCTGCATCCGTTTGAGTACATGATCAGCAACCACTGGTACACGTTCGACGACGTGAACGGGTCGCTGCACGTTGTCGAGGTCTCCCCGGGCGAGGTGCTTCCCGCCGTGACGCCGGAGGAGCTGAGCGAGTTTAGTTCGCTGGCCGCACAGATCGCGAGCGGAGCTGTTTCCCCTGTCGGACTAGAAGATGCCGCTACCGACACCATGTCCATCGACTGGGTTAGCCAACTTTTCGGTTGGCTTTAGCGGCAGTCGGGATAGCGCCCGAGCTGTCGGTATCGGGGACAATGCTGTTCGCACACCGAGATTCGTCAAGACCGCAATGGCGCTCAAGAACTCGACACGGTCTCGCTTAGGGGCCGTCCCAAAACGGTGACATCCGCCGATCGGGCGACGCCTACATCATCCATCGTGCCATTGACAAATGGCACGATCGCTGGTGTTGTATGTGCCGTGACGGAACTTGATGGCTTGCCCTTGCCGCCAGTACCCACCCGCGCATCGATGCGTGCCGTGGTGGCTGGCACGTCCACGCGCTGGACGCTGCACGTTCTCAACAACCTGATTCCGATGAACCGCCCGGGTATCGCGTTCGCACGCGGTCTGATCGCCACCATCATGGGCACGCTCGGGTCGACTCCGGTTGGCACCAGGGTCATTCCGGTTCGCGAGGCAGGGGTGCGCGGCGAATGGGTGCTCGGGCCCGGCGTCGAGTTCGGCCGGCGGGCGGGCTACTACGTGCACGGCAGCGGATACGTGCTGTGCTCCACGCGGACCCACCGCAAGCTGGTCGCCAGGCTTTCGGAGGCAACCGGACTGCCGATGTTCTCGGTGGACTACCGCCTGGCTCCCGAGAACCCGTTCCCGGCGGCCGCCGACGATGTCGAAGCCGGCTACCGGTGGTTGCTGGCCCAGGGGTACGCCGCCTTCGAGGTCGTGATCGGTGCGGACTCGGCCGGCGGCCACCTGACCTGTGACATGTTGCTCGCGCATGCCGACGAGCCGGCGTTTCAGCCGGCCGGGGTCGTGCTGTTCTCGCCGTTGATCGACCTCACGCTGAAGCTGGCCGAGCAGCAGGAGAAGGTGCGGCGTGACCCGGCGGTGTCGGCGGCCTCGGCTCGTCGGCTGGTGGAGCTCTACGTGAGGGGCCAAGCCCCTGACCATCCGCGTCTTCGGCTCGACTTCGCTCGGGCGGATCGGCTACCGCCGGTCTTCACCCAGGTGGGTGGCTTCGAGATCCTCAGTGCCGACTCGCGTTATCTGGACGCCGAGATCCGCCGGAACGGCGGAGCGAGCACCTTGGAGGTGTGGCCGGGAATGGTCCATGTCTTCCAAGCCCTGCCGCGGCTGGCCCCGGAGGCCAAACCCGCGCTGCGTCGCGTGGCGGCCTTCATCGCCGGTGTCTACGCCGACCAGCGATCCGACGAACTCGGGGCGGCACGCTGATGTTCGGACTCGACACGGTGCTGTCCCTGTTCCGCAATGATCGACGGACGGCCAATGCCAAGGCAGTGGTCACCGGCGCCGGCAGTGGCATCGGGCGATCGTTCGCCCTGGAGCTGGCCCGTCGCGGCGGAGAGGTCATCTGCGCAGACATCGACGAAGCACGCGCAGCCGAGACCGTGGCGCTGATCGAGCAGCTGTCCACCGGCGCCGGGCATGCGGTGCAGTGCGATGTCTCGGACCGTGCCGCCGTCGAGCGGCTGGCTGAGCAGGCTCGGGAGATATTCGGCGGTGCGCCGACCCTGGTCATCAACAATGCCGGTGTCGGTATCGGGGGAAAACCCGTGGGCGACATCGGATTCGAGGACTGGGACTGGGCCCTTGGCATCAACCTGTGGGGCGTGGTCTACGGCTGCGAGGTCTTCACCCCGCTGCTGCGCGAGGCTGGTCGCGGCGGAATCATCAACGTGGCCTCAGCGGCCGGATTCGCCGCCGCCCCGTCGATGGCGGCATACAACGTGTCGAAAGCCGGGGTGATGTCGCTGTCCGAGACCCTGGCCGCTGAACTCGACGGCACCGACATCGCCGTCACCGTGCTCTGCCCGACCTTTGTCAAGACCAACGTCTTCACCGACGGCCGGATCACCCCGGGCTCGATGAGCCTGAGCCAGCAGCTGGCCCGCTGGACCGGATTGTCCGCCGACAGTGTCGCGGCGCGCACGCTGGACGCGCACGACAGCGGCCGGCTGTATGTGGTGCCGCAGATCGACGCCACCGTCATCTGGCACCTGAAGCGACATTTCCCCGCGCTGTACGCCCGTGGCGCCGGCCTGCTCGGCCGCGTCCTTCCCAAGAACTGACCCGTCTCGCGAAAGGAATACAGCCGATCATGGCGATGGACCTGGACGACATGCTGCAGAAGATCAAGGACAAGCAGTGGGCCTTGGTCGATATCGACTGGGACGCACCGGGAGCCGAGCTGATCGAGCCCGAACTGTGGGCCAAGCTCAAGCCGTTCATGACCGACCTGATGTGGATCGAGAACGTCGGCGCCCGCGGTTTCGCCGCGCTCGCGAAGAAGGCCCCGACCCCGACGTTGAAGAGCATCTACGAGCACTTCCACGCCGAGGAGCAGAAGCACGCGAACGCCGAGCTCGCCCTGATGCGCCGGTGGGGGATGCTCGACGACGACGAGATTCCGCCTCCGAGCGTCAACGTCCAGCTGGTGATCACCTGGCTGGACAAGTTCTCCGATGGCATGTCGCTGTCGATTCTGGGCACCGTGATCCCGATGCTGGAAGTGGCCCTGGACGGCGCCCTGATCAAGTTCATCACCGACGAGGTCAAAGACCCGGTGGCCCAAGAGGTGTTCAAGCGGATCAACTCCGACGAGTCGCGCCACCTGGCGGTCGACTTCGAGGTGATGGACATTCTGGGCCACGCCAACCTGCGCAAGTTGGCGGTCGAGTTCGTCGGCAGCTGGATGAACCCGGCGCTGTTGATCGGAACGCTGAGCTACTTCCCGCTGCTGAACAAGATGCGCGACAACATCGTGGCGATGGGCGTCAACGAAGAACGCCTGTACCAGGCTATGCGGCGTTTCCAGAACGTCGGCGAGCGAAGCGCTTTCGCCCGTCGGGTGCCGATGTATCAGTTCATCTCCTGGCACGGCAAGAAGGTGATCGACCGCAGCTCCAAGTACCACTGGCTGGCCGACTCGCTGGTGAAGATCACCGGCGTCATCCCGCCGTCGCTGGTGCAGAACACCCCGACCTGGTCGCAGGAACTGACCTACGAGCCGGTCGCGTAAGTAACCGGTCGCGTAAGTAAGAGGAACGATCACTGTGACTATCTCAACAGCCATCATCGGCGCCGGCTTCGCCGGCATCGGTGCGGCCATCCGCCTTAAAGAGCAGGGAATCACCGACTTCGTCCTCTTCGAACGGGGCTCGCGGGTCGGCGGAACCTGGCGCGACAACACTTACCCGGGCGCAGCCTGCGACATTCCGTCGCGGCTGTACTCCTACAGCTTCGCCCCCAACCCCGACTGGTCGCACACCTACTCGGGCAGCGCCGAGATCCTCGGCTACATCGACACCATGGTCGAATCCTTCGGAATCGCACCGTATATCCGGTTCGAGCACAACGTGTCCGGGATCAGCTACGACGCGGAAGCCGGCGAGTGGACCATCGACCTAGATGGTCGGGAAGCGGTGCGCGCCAAGTCTGTCATCGTCGCCTCCGGACCGCTGGCCAATGCTAGCTTCCCGAACATCCCGGGCATCGAGGACTACGAGGGGAACAAGATCCACAGCGCCCGTTGGGATCACGACTACGACTTCACCGGCAAGAAGGTGGCGGTAGTCGGCACCGGTGCCAGCGGTGTGCAGATCATCCCCGAACTGGTCAAGGTGGCTGAGTCGGTCAAGGTGTTTCAGCGCACGCCGGGATGGGTACTGCCGAGGCTGAACACCGCGACCGGTGGCTGGCTGAAGAAGATCTACAAGGACGTGCCGCTGGCCGAGAAGCTGATGCGGTCCGCCTGGTTCTGGGGCCATGAGTCGGTCGCGGTCGGGGTGGTGTGGGACAGCCCCTTCACCCGGCTGGTGGAAGCCCTGAGTCTGGCGAACCTGCGGGCGCAGGTGAAGGATCCGTGGCTGCGCCGACAGCTCACACCGGACTTCTCCGCCGGCTGCAAGCGACTGTTGATGACCAGTGACTACTATCCAGCACTGCAGAAGGACAACTGCAAACTGGTGACCTGGCCCATTGCTCGTTTGTCACCCAAGGGAATTCGCACCGTCGAAGGCATCGAGCACCAGTTCGACGCGATCGTGTTCGCGACCGGCTTCGAGGTATCCAAGGCCGGCACCCCGATCCCGATCACCGGAATCGACGGCCGCGACCTGGCATCGGAGTGGAGCAGGGGCGCCTACGCCTACCGCAGTGTGGCGGTATCGGGCTATCCGAATCTGTTCTTCACCTTCGGACCAAATTCCGGTCCCGGCCACAGCTCGGCTCTGGTCTACATGGAGGCTCAGATCGACTACATCGTCGGCGCCATTTCCAAACTGCTGCAGTACGAATGGAAGTCGCTCGATGTACGACCCGAGGTGCAGGACCGCTACAACCAGGACATCCAGCGGCGCCTGAAGTCCACCACGTGGAATTCCGGATGCCAGAGCTGGTACCTGACCGAGGACGGCTTCAACGCCACCATGTTCCCTGGCTTCGCGACCCAATTCGTCAACCAACTCAAGACGCTGGAACTGGAAGACTTCAAGATCACCGCCGCGAAGACAAGCAGTGACCCGGTCCTGACTGCCTAGGATGTCATAGTGACCGAGTACCGGATCGACGATCTTGCGAGACAGGCTGGGACCACCACTCGCAACGTCCGGGTGTACCAGGAAAGCGGTCTGTTGCCCCGGCCCCAGCGCCGAGGCCGGGTCGCGATCTATACCGACCGGCACCTGAAGCAGTTGCAGGCGATCATCCGTTTGCTCGGCGAGGGATTCACGGTCAAGCACATCCTGAAGTTCCTGACCGGGCTGCAGCGCGGGGAGGCCTTGGTCGAAGTTTTGGACCTGGCTGATCTGGCAGAGTTGGTGACCGCGCCATGGTCACGTCCGGTGTCGCAGACCATGACGCTCGAACAATTGGAGGCGCGGCTGGGTCGGTTGGACGCACCATTGCTGCGGCGCCTGACCGCCAGTGGAGTCATCGAACCGACCGACGCCGACGACGTCTACCGGGTGGCCGACACGGATCAGATCGATGATCTCGCCACGCTGATGTCACGCGGGATGCCGTTGGCGGAGATGCTGGAGACCGTGACCGCCGTCGACAAGAAACTGGACGCCGCCGCCGAGCTTCTGACCCGCACCGGACACGCCGAGGTGGTTCGGCAGCGCGGACCCGGGTGGTTGCCGAGCAATGACGAGGAACTCGCCTGGGCCGCGGACCTGGTCGACGCCATGCGCAGGGTGGCACGGCGGTCGGCGCACGCCAGCCTGGATCGGGCATTCGATGCGGCGGTGCGCGCCGAGCTGCGGCAGTATCGGCAGACAAGCCCTGAGCACGAAGGGCGCTTGCAGGACAACGCCTGACTCCACGAGGGGAACACCGTGACCGACCGCTACGCCATCCCGTCCGTTGAGGTCCTGCAAGCCCGCGAAAAGCTGGTCCTCGATCATTTCCGGGACGAAGTGCGGAAGGACTGGGACGACGTATTGGCCACGTTCCCGCACCCGCACTACGAGATCATCCCGACGCTGACCGTGCACGACGGCGATGCCGAAGTGCGCGGCTACTACCACGACACCCGAGTAGCCTTCCCGGACCAGAACCACGAGATCATCGCGCTGCGCCACAGTGCCGACGCGGTGATCGTCGAATTCTGGCTGACCGGAACACATCTGGGGCCGCTGGGCACTGTTCCGGCCACCGGATCACGACACCGCACCCGTATGACCGCCTACTTCATCTTCGACGAGCACGAGAACCTGACCGTCGAGCGCATTTATTTCGACACGTTGTCCATGGTCAAACAACTGATCGGCGGCATCAACCTGCGCGATCCGCGCTCCTGGCCGCTGGTCTTCCGCGTTGTGCGGGGTCTGCTGCGCATGTCCGGGGCACCCGATCCCGGCCTCGTTCACACCCCGCCGGCGAATCTGTCGCGCTGATCTGGACTGCGATGGCCCGGCGGTCGCACAATGGACGGGTAACGACTCGCCGAGGTGACCCTGTGCGTGACGAGGAGGTCCACGAAAACCCATGTCCGACATCACCGAACTACATCAAGCGCTGCTGGACCGCGTTTTGGGTAAGGGCGGAACAGCGCCGCTCGACTTGCGCCGGGCGGCTTATGACAACGCCGGTCTTGAAGGACCGATCAGCACCCTGGTCGACAAGGTGGCCGTGCGCTCGTACAGCGTGTCCGACCAGGACGTTGCCGCCGTCGGAGCCGCAGGTCTGAGCGAAGACCAGATCTTCGAGATCGTGGTGTGCGCCGCCGTCGGCCAGGCGACCCGGCAGTACACCAGCGCGCTGGACGCGCTCACCGACGCCACCGCGGACCGGGGAAAGCGATGAGACTGGCCATCCTCGATCGCGGCCACCGGCTGCGCACCAAGGCCCTGCTGGCAATCATTCGGCTGGTGTCACGGCAACCGGTGGTCGACGCCGTCAAACTCGCGTTCTATCGCCCGGAGTTCTACGGCGGAGGACCGCTGACCAACGAGGCGATGCGCGGACCATCGGTGTGGACGATCGGGGAGCGAGAACTCATGGCCGCCTACGTCTCGAAGGCCAACGACTGTCCGTTCTGCGTCGCCGCACACACCGCCACGTCCAACATCTGCTTCGACGACGCGACCGCAGCCGCCACCCTCGCCGATCTGGACACCGCCCCGATCACCGAAGAGTTGCGGGCTGCGCTTCGCCTGCTCGACAAGCTGACGCGCCAGCACCGCGTCGACGCCGACGATGTACGTGCCGTGCTGGCGAGCGGCGTCACTGCCGAGCAGGTCAAGGATGCCCTGGCGGTGAGCCTGGTCTTCAACATCACCGACCGGTTGGCCAATGCGTTTGGCTTCGAGGTGGCCGGCCCAGCTGCCATGGAGGCAGGCGCCCGCCACCTGGTGAAGCGTGGCTACGGCTAGCTACTCGGACTAGAATCTTGAGTTCATGGCCATCCGGCGCGCCGTGCTCGTCATTGCCGACATCGGCGGATACACCGCATACATGAACTGGAACCGGACCCATCTGGTGCACGCCCAGATGGCAGTGGCCGCGCTACTGGAATCGGTCATCGATGCCGCCAAGGGCATGAAACTGGCGAAGCTGGAGGGCGACGCCGCCTTCTTCTGGGCGCCCGACGGTGACGCCCAGGTGTTGGTGAGTGAGCGGTTGTCGCGGATGCATCAGGCGTTCCTGAATCGTCGGGCCCGTATTGAGAACGGCCGCAACTGTCACTGCGAGAGCTGCGAGCAGCTGATGAACCTCTCGTTGAAGTTTGTCGCCCATGAGGGCGAGGTGGCCGAGCAGAAGGTCAAGCGCCACACCGAACTTGCCGGCGTAGACGTCATCCTGGTGCATCGGATGCTCAAGAACCTGGTGCCGGTTCCCGAATACGTGTTGATGACCGATGCCGTCGCGCAACGGCTAGACGAGCCGGTTCGTGCGGTGTGCACACCGTTGGTGCACGACTTCGAAGGATTGGGCCAAACGTCCACGTACTACCTGGATCTGGCGAAGTCGGCGGTACCACCGCCGCCGGACGCCATGGGATTTCGCGGCAGGATGCGGTTTCGCTGGAAGGCGCTGCCATTCGTGGTCGGTGCCAAGGAACCCTGCGAGGGATTTCGCGGCTTGGGCCGTGGGACCCCCGAACTCTCGAAAGGCTGACCGCGGTCAGCTCCGACCGGCTACAGCTTTCCGGCGACGAAGTCAGCGGCCTGGTTGACCATCCCTGACGAAATGTAAGCACTGGCTAGGTGTTGCGGCCAGTTCTCTTCCCAGGTGTTCGGGTCGGCCGGGTTGCAGATCGGGTCGGCGCCGTGGCACTGCTCAATGGTCCGATCGTTGTAGATCGGGTTGAAGTTTGTGATGGGGCCGACCCATTGACTGCCGTTGCCGAAGAGCGCCACCGCGGCGATGTGCTCGTCGGCGCCCGGCGGCAGGGGATTGTTGAAGCCGAATGCCGAGAAGGGGACCGCAAGCATTACGTCGGTGACTGCTGCACCCAGTGAGTAGCCCCCCGGCACAATGCGGGTGTTGGGGCATCCGTTGATGGTGTTCTGGATGTGGGCGCTCATGTCGTTGGCGCCCTGGTCGATCTGGTTGTCAGCGGGGTAGTTCACCGCATACAGACTGACGTACTTGGAGGTCTTGGAGCGCAGTGCGCTGACGAACGCGTTGCCGACCGCGCCGGCCCCGGGCGATTCCAACCGCCCACGGGCGAACACCACTTCGACGTCGGGGCAGGCCGCGCTGGCCGGTGCAACAGCACCGGGCGTCCCGGCGGGAATCACAACGGGAGCGGTCAGCAAGACTGCCGCCAGCACAGTGCCTCGCCTGGTGAGTCTTAATCGGCGGGCCGAGGAATCGCTCACGCAGTGGATAGTAGTGGTCGGTGGACATCCTGTCGCCACCGACCGGGGCCCGCTCAACGCAGGAGTCCCATCGTCGAGGAGTCCGGCGGCTATTCGGTGTCGGCAGGCCCCAGCAGTCGCACTTCCTCCAGGTCCATGTCGG
Organism: Mycobacterium sp. SVM_VP21; assembly: GCA_024758765.1. Taxonomy (NCBI): domain Bacteria; kingdom Bacillati; phylum Actinomycetota; class Actinomycetes; order Mycobacteriales; family Mycobacteriaceae; genus Mycobacterium; species Mycobacterium cavoris. The sequence goes on along the minus strand of CP101406.1, from coordinate 2,555,589 downwards.
CCTGAACCTCACGTAACACGATGTCGTCGATCTGATTTCGGTCGCGCAGCTCGGTCACGGCACGGCGTTTGTGCTCCAGGACACCCAGGTGGACTCGGCGCACCATGTCGTCGCGTTCCGCGGCGGCGCTGGGCTGATCGGAGACCGCCACCAGCTCGGCCTGATCCTGATACTCCTTGAGCAGCCGAACCACCAGATCCGGGCTGACGGCGAGTTCATCGGCCACCCGCGGCAACGCTTCCAGGGCGGCTTCAGCGGCCCGGGTACGTGCCAGCTGTAACTCCTCGGCGTGTGCGGCATCCTCGGGCATCCGCGCCCACCGCACGACCGCGGGCAGTGTGCTGCCTTGGACCAGCACCGTCACCAGGATCACGACGGTGACCACGTAGATGATCAGATTGCGATCCGGAAAAGGGGTGCCCGCACGGGTGGACAGCGGGACGGCCAGTGCCGCGGCCAGGGAGACCGCGCCGCGGAAGCCCGCCCAACTCGACACCGCGCGCTGACGCCAGCTCACCCGGCGGGTCCGCTGCACGGCACGCCGGTCCAGGGTGCGCAGCAGCACGGTGGTGATCTCTGACCAGGCGATTCGCGTCACGACGACTACACCGGTGACAGCGAGGGCCAGCACCGTGGCATGACGAATACCGTCGCCGACATTGACGATCCCGTGCACCGCCCCAGGAATCTGTACTCCGACGAACACCCACAGTGAGCCATTGATCAAAAAGGTCGCCATGTCCCAGAAGGCGTATGCCTGCAGCCGCGAACGGGCCGCGATCACCCGCGGGCCGACATAGGTCAGGACCAGTGCCGACACCAGCACCGCGACGACGCCGCTGCAGTGAAAAGTCTGGGCGAGCAGGAATGCCGCGAACGGTGTCAAGATGCTCAGGGCGCCTTCCTCCAGCGGCGCGTCGATGCGGCGGCGCAGCAGCGTGACCGCGGCACCGACGAGCAGTCCGGCCGCGATACCGCCGAGGTAGGAGCCGACGAAGCGGCCCACCAGGTCGATGGGGCCGATCGCCGGGCTGCCCGTGGCGACGGCGACCGTCACCGCGAACAGCACCAGTGCGGTGCCGTCGTTGATGATGCTTTCGGCGCGCAGCACGGTCAGTGGCCGGCGCGGCAACTTCTTTGCCAGGCCGGCCACCGCGGCCGCGTCGGTGGGCGAGAGGACGGCGCCCAGAACTGACGCCGCATGTGGCTCCATGCCCAGCGATCGCGCCGTCCAGGACACCGCTACCGCAGTCGCAATCACCAGTCCGATGCTGACGAGCACGATCACGCGCAGGTTGGCCCGGATCTCCCGGAAGCTGGTGTTCATGCTCTCCCAGTACAGGATCGCCGGCAGGAACAGCAGCAACACGATCTCCCCGTCGAGCTGGGTTTCGCCGAAGCGGGGGATCAGACCCAGCATGCCGCCGAGCAGGATGAGCAACACCGGGGGGCCGACGCGATAGCGCTTGCCCAGAATCGTGCCGGCGACCACGGTGGCGACGAGGGTGACAACAACGACGAGGCCAAACATCATCACATCCTGACGTGGCGGCCCCGGTTTGCGCAGCCCCCGGTTTCAGCCGGGCCGGGACTGCTCGAGGTATGCCGCCAGTGCATTGGTCAGGCCGTGGCGGGCCTCGTCCAGGTCGGCGTAGGAGCCCAGCTGGCGTTCCGAGACCAGTCCGCGCATCGCACCGGGGATGAGGGCAGCCACCTCCCGCACCCGTTGGGGATCGACTCCTAGGTCGGCGAAGGCCGCATGGCATGTCGTCAGCCAGCTCTTGCCCCAGGAGTACAACTCGGCCGCGGTGCGCGGATACAGCCGTTCCAGTTCGCGGTGATCGCGGGGGAGTGCGGCACGTAGGTTCTCGATCGCGCGTGAATCCGGTGACGCCAGCCCGTCATAGAGCGTGTCGATGATGGCCGCGACTCGTTCCCGCAGCGGCGCATCCGATTTCACGCTGCCGAACGCCGAGATCGCGGCGTCGCGGCGCTCGGCGGTGCGGTGCAACACCGCCGCCCAGAACCCGTCGACGTCGCCGAACTGATATTGCACCGCGCCCCAGGTGGCGCCGCTCTCCTTAGCGATCCGGCTGGCCGACACCGCGCCGGGGTCCCCGGTGGACAGGGAGCGCACCGCGGCGTCCAGCATCGCCTCGCGGGTCGCCAGCCCCCGCCTATTGCTGCGCCGCGCCTGCGATTGAGCCATCCGCCGAATCCTAACAACATTTACATAGCACCCACTATGATTCCATTGCAATCCGCACTATGCTGCGACCGTCGGCCCGCTCGGAGACCACAGAGAGGACACCGTTGACATGGCTAAACCGCCGTTGTCGATGAACCCGACAGGCTGGTTTCAAGTCGCCTGGTCCGACGAGATCGGCGTTGGCGATGTCCATGCCATGAAGTACTTCGGCCGGGAGATGGTGGGCTGGCGGGCCGAGTCGGGTCAGCTCACCGTGATGGACGCCTACTGCGAACACCTGGGTGCGCATCTGGGCTTCGGCGGCACCGTCTGCGGCGAGGTGCTGCAATGCCCGTTCCACGGTTGGCAGTGGAACTCCCAGGGCCGCAACGTCTGCATCCCCTACCAGGACAAGCCGAACCGCGGCCGGCGCATCTCCACCTATCCGGTCACCGAACGCAACGCGTCGGTCTACATCTGGAACGACGCGCAGGGGCGGGCGCCGTTCTTCGACGCGCCGGATGTGTTCGCCAGCTTCGACGATCGCAGCGCCGACGACTACTACCCGCAGCAGCGGCTGCTTCGCACAGGTCTTGAGCTGCACCCGCAGTACGTGCTGGAGAACGGGGTGGACTTCGCCCACTTCAAATACGTGCACAAGACCCCGATCGTGCCGGTCTTCACCCGCCACGACTTCGCCGAACCGGTGTCCTACGTCGACTTCACCATCACCTTCGAAGGCGACGACGCTCAGTTGATCGAGGACGTCAACAGCGGCGTGGAAGCCATCAACGGCGGGTTGGGGATCGCGGTGACCAAGAGCTGGGGGATGATCGACAACCGGACCATCTCCGCGATCACGCCCGTTGACGACTCCACCTCCGACGTTCGCTTCATGGTCTACATCGGCCGCTCACCGGGCGCCGGCGGCGACCCGGACCGGGCCGAGGCCCGAGCGGCCGATTTCGGTCGCGAAGTGATCCGCCAATTCGAGCAGGACATCCACATCTGGTCGCATCAGCGCTATTCGGATCCGCCGGCCCTGGCAACCGCCGAATATGAGGGCTTCACCGCAATCCGCCAGTGGGCCAAGCAGTTCTATCCCGACGGCATCGGCGGCAGTGCTGCCGACGTCTACGCGCAGAAGGGTTTCACCGCATGAATGCAGCTGCCGCACCCATCCGGGTCTTCCAAGTCGCCACCGGCAACGTCGGGACCGAGATGATCCGGCGGTTGACCGCCCGCGATGATCTCGAACTGGTAGGGGTGCACTGCTATTCGCCGGACAAGATCGGCAAAGACACCGGCGAGCTGGCCGGGATCGCGCCCAACGGAATCATCGCGACCGGCAGTGTCGAGGAGATCATCGCCGCCAAGCCCGACGTGCTGACGTTTCACGGGGTGTTCCCCGATGAGGACCTCTACGTCCAGGTCTTGGAAGCGGGCATCAACATCGTGACCACCGCGGACTGGATCACCGGCTGGCACCGTGACCGCAACCATCCGCACCCGTCAGGCAAACCGGTGACGCAACTGCTGGCTGAAGCCGCCGAGTTGGGCGGCGCGAGTTTCTACGGCACCGGAATGAACCCGGGGCTCAATCAGATTCTGGGCGTGGTGTGTTCGGCCGATGTCGCCGAGATCGAGAACATCACCACCCTCGAATCCGTCGACGTGTCGTGCCACCACTCCAAGGACACCTGGATCGAGGTCGGTTACGGCCAGCCCGCCGACGACCCGGAAATCCCGGGCAAGCTGGAGAAGTTCACCCGGGTGTTCGCCGACAGTGTGCTGATGATGGCCGACTGCTTCGATCTGACCCTCGACGAGGTCACGTTCGACTACGAGCTCGGCGTGTGCACCCGGGACGTCGACCTGGGCTGGTACACCCTGCCCAAGGGCTCGTTGGGCGGCAACTACATTAAGTACCAGGGCATGGTCAACGGTGTGCCGCGGGTCGAGACGCATCTGGAGTGGCAGATGACGCCGTTCACCGAGCCGAACTGGAACATCAAGGGCTGCTACATCACCCGGGTCACCGGTGATCCATGCGTCTACAACAAGCACATGATCTTCCCCAAGCCCGGCGTGGACCTGTCCAACCCGGACAACTTCGCCTCGATCGGCATGACCGTGACCGGGTTACCCGCCCTAAATGCGATCAAGTCGGTGGTGGCGGCGCCGCCGGGCCTGCTGACCAGCGCCGACCTGCCGCTGCGCGGGTTCGCCGGGCGATTCCGCAAGTGAGCAAGGCCGGCGGGGTTGTCGCGCTGGCGCGCGGCATGCGCGAGCTGGTGGCGGCCGAGGCCGGCGTGTCCGAGCAGCGCCGCACGCTGACCGATCCCATCGTTGACGAGATGTGGCGCACCGGCTTGATGTCGGCGTTCAATCCCGCCGCTGCCGGTGGCGCCGAGCCGTCGTTTGCCGAGATGATCGAGACCTGGATCGAAATGGCATGGCAGGACGGCTCGTTCGGCTGGGTCGGTATCGCCAACATGCCGTCGTCGTTCGCTGTTGCCACGTACCTACCCGACGACGGGTTCGATGAGGTGTTCACCTCCCACGACAATCACGTCACACTGGGCGGCCAATATTTCCCCAACGGCCAGGGCGTCGCCGTCGACGGCGGGTACCGGCTGAGCGGATCGTGGAGCTTCGGCTCGGGTATTGGACACTCCCAATACCTGGCCGCCGGCTTCTTCCCGATGGACGACGGCGAGATGCGCTGGGTCAGCGACGGAATACCCGACATGCAGGTCGCGGTGCTGCCACGTGAGCAGATCTCCTTCAACGATGGCTGGCATGTCCAGGGGCTCAAGGGAACCGGCTCCTACGACTACAGCGCCCACGACGTGTTCGTACCGGCCCGCCGGACTTTTCCGCTGTTCTGCCGTACTCCGCTTCGGGGTGCCTCGCCGGCAGCTCGGATGGGCCTGATGCCGGTCACGGCCGCCGGCCACGCGTCCTGGGCGCTCGGTGTGGCCAAAAGCATGCTTGACGATGTGACCGAGCTGGCAGCCACCAAATACCGGATGAGCGATATGGCGGCCTTGGCCAGCCGCCCTACGTTTCAGAAGGATCTGGCTCACCACGTCGCCGCGTGGCGGGCCGCTCACTTGTTGGTGCTCGACGCCTTCAACACGGCCGAATCCGCTGTCGCGGCAGGCGAAGACCTGACGCCGGGACTGCGGGCAGACATGCGCGTGGCGGCCGTCTACGCCACCGATACCGCCAGAAGTTGCGCCGAGTGGGCACACCTGGCGGCCGGAACGACGGCGATCCGCGAAGGCAGCCGGCTGGAACGCGCCTTCCGAGACATCTACACCGGAACCCAGCACGCCTTCATCAGTGAGAAGGTGGCTATCGATGCGGCCCAGATCTGGCTCGGGCTGATCGACGACCAGTTCGGGCTCTGATCAGCCGCGCAATCAGGGCAGCGGAGTCCCGGAACTGCCCTCGGGCAGTGGAGTTCCGGAGCTGCCGGACGGCGGAGCTGACGGTGCGGGATGCGCGGGCCGCGACGCCGGGGGACGAGCCGGTGCGGCAGGCGCCCGATTGCTGCCGCCGTTGGCCGGGATCTGTGACCCGCCGGCGGGGGCTTGGGGCTGCGGCGCCTGGGGCGCCGGCGCCACCCAACGGATCAGATCGTTGCCGCCGGTTTGGTACACCATGCTGTTGGGGGCGTCGCCGGTGACGTCGAAGTAGACCTTGCCGCTGGCCTTCTGGCCCTGAGTCAGGGCGGCGGGAGCGATGCCCTGTGCGGTGGGCACGGTGAACAAAGCCTGGTAGTTCTGGCCGCTGGCCGAACGGGCACTGAGGTTGGCGACGATCGGAAAGACGGCGCCCTGGATCGCCTCGTCGGTGGCGGTGGCCTCCCACAGGGCGCCGCGCGGCTGATAGGGGATGGCGTCCGAGCTGGGTCGCAGATCGCTGACCGTCCAGCCGTGGACTCCGGGCCCTTCGGGCACGGTGCCCTGGGTGCCGATCGGTTGGGTGGCAGGGGCGGGCGCCGGGGCCGGGTCAGGGTCCGCGCCGGCGATCCCGGTGGTGAGGGCGCCCGCGGCGGCCAGTGCTCCCGCGGCCAGGGCGGTCGAGATGGACTTCATGGGACTGTCTCCTCAAGTCGGCTGCATGCCGACGATATTGGTACTCAAGTACTTCAATCGTAACGGGCTAAGGGTCAGGCTACCCAGGAACGAGTCCGGCCCGACCTCGCGGTAGTGAGGCCGGGCCGGATTGGCGATGAACTTCGGTCAGTTCGACGTGGTCGAGGTGTTCGCGCCGGTGGCGGCGGGGGTACCCGGGGCGGCGGCCGGAAGCGGCGTGCCCTGGTTTCCGGAGGCAGCCGACGCGGTGCCTTCCGAACCAGTGGATTTGACAGCCGCGCTTGCTCGTGTTTCAGGATCGACGGTCAGGAGTGGGAACTCCACCAGGTGTAGAACTGTTCCAGCGTGGGTGTGTTTCGTTCCGTTCGCAGGGAGCCGATCACCAGGTTGGCGTCGTTGGTCCAGACCAGAACGGGCGACCCCTGCCGCATACCGCACAGCAGTGTTCCGGCCGTCTTGTCCGGGGTGGCGGTGCGGTGCCAGGCTCCCGGCGACTGGATCCGGCCGGGGCAGTTGACGACGGTGGTGGCCTGCACCGTGTTGTCGAAGCTCTGGCGCAGCGAAGTGGCATCGGGGAACAGTGTGTAAGTCGCAGCGGGCGGGCCGTCGACGTCGGTGTTGCGGCCACACGTCACTTCGGCGATGGCCCCGCCCGTCGGTGTCGACGACGTACAGGTGTCCTGCGGATAGCCCGACGGCAGCAGCTTGAGCAGACGAGCCTGGGCCTCGGCAGACGACACCGTCGTCGTGGGTTGACTCGCCCCCGCGGCGGACGGCGAGGTGTCGGTGTCGGCGGCCAGCTCGTCAGAACTCGATCGGTTCGTCATCCAGGTGATCAACCCGACGACCACGATCAGTGCCGCACCGAGGCGCAGCAGCAGCTTGCGTTTGGCGGGATCGTGCTGCAGCCGCAGTCGCCGTGACGCGCTGAACCAGTCGTCGGCTGCCGTCGAGACCCGGGGCAGACCGGACTGCCCGGCGGGGCGTGCCGCGGACACGGGTTCGGGAATCGGAGCGGGCTGGACCGGCGGCGTGGTTGGTTGCACCTCGGGCACCGGCGGCACCTCACGCACCGGGGCCGGGGCAACCTCGGCTGCCGCAGCAGACGGTGCCGACGGCTCGGCCGCAGCCACCTCGTCCGGTACCGTCGGCGGCGCGCTGGGCTGTGGCGCTTCGATCAGCGGCGGAGTGGACTGCTGGCTGGTCTCATAGATCTGCAGCGTCCGGTGCTGGTCGGGCGCGCTGAGCGCCTGATAAGCCGCGGTCGCCAGCTCCGCGGCGTTGGCATAACGGCCCTGCGGATCCTTGGCCATACCTTTGGCGACGACCTCGTCCAACGCTGCCGGGATGGTCGCGCCGGCAAGACTGGGCCGCGGAATCGGTTTGGTCTGATGCGCGTTGGCCAGCATCTTGAGGCTGTCGGCCCGGTACGGCGGCGAACCCGTCAAGCACTGGTAGAGCACACATGCCAGCGCATAGACGTCGACTGCCGGCCCGAAGTCACTGCCGGAGAACAGCTCCGGCGCCGCGTACTTCCAGCGGGCACCGGCGTTCTCGGCATCGGCCGCCTCGGCCCCGGGCGCGCCGGCCAACCCGAAATCCACCAGATAGACGAAGTCATCACTGGTCAGCAGGATGTTGCGAGGTTTGACACCGCGGTGGATCAAGCCGGCGCTGTGCGCGGCATCCAGGGCCGATGCCGCCTGCCACACCACGTTCACCGCACGCGAGGGCGGCAGTACCCCGTTGCGCTTCAACACCGCGGCCAAGTCGGCACCGGCCACCAGCGGCATATCGATGAACACCTGGCCGTCGAGCTCGCCGTAGTCGCGAACTGGGACCACGTGGGGCTCCTGCACCCGCCCGACGACCAGCGCCTCGCGCTGCAGCCACTCACGGAACGCCGGATTCCCGCCAAACGCCGGCGACAGCAGTTTGAGCGCCGCGGTGCGGTCCTTCTGCGTGTCGAGCGCCTCGTAGACCTCGCCGGTGGTGCCGCGTCCCAGCAGTCGTTTGAGGAGGTAACGCCCCACCCGTGACCCAGCCCGCGAACCCGACGCGGTCTCGCCCATCACCGACTCCTCACGACGACATTGCCGCCAATGATTTCATCACTGAACCGCGCCGCTATCAGCCGGTCAGCGCCCGGTGAGGTTGCTGATCGTCATGATCTCCAGATTCCGGTATGCGCGACCGGTGGGTTGCACCAGATCGTGGAACCAGACCTGCGGCTCGGCGGTGTAGGGGTGGTCCCAGGAGTCCCACGGCAGGTAGGTCTGGGTTCGCCCAGCGACGAAGCCCCAGTTGTAGGCGCCCACATTGTGGCGCTTCATGATCGGCAGAATCCCGTCGATGGTGTTGCCGCGGGTACGAGCCAGATATTCGGTGCACATCATCGGCCGGCCCAGGGGCGCCAGTTCGGCGATGCGCTCACTGAACGTCGCCGGCTTGTCGTACGAGTGGAACGTGATGACGTCGGAGCTGTTGAGTTGAGTGTTGACGATCGTGCTGCCCTGACGCGAACCTTCCCAGATCCCACTGGTCAACGGCTGACGGGCATCGACCGACCGGGCCCAACTGAACACCTGGGGCAGCAGGTCACTGATGTAATCCAACTTGTCCGACCGTTCGACGGCGCTGTATTCGCGGGCCATGTTGTCCGGCTCGTTCCACAGGTCCCAGGCCAGGATCCGTTCGTCGTACCGGAACTGGGTCATCACACCGGTGACGTAGTCATGCAAGGTGCGGTAGTAGTTGCGGTCGCCGAGCCGATCTGCGCCGGGGCTTTGCACCCATCGTGAATTGTGGATGCCGACTCGCGGGGCCAGCTGTGGTCCGGCCTTGGGGTGCGGGTCCCAGCAGGAATCGAACAGCACGAACATCGGCTTGATGCGGTGGCGCGCGGCGACCGCAACGAACTGGCCCAGCCGGTACTGGAAGCCCCGCTGATCGGCAGCCCACAGCTGGTCGTGCAGGAACACCCGCACGGTGTTGAAGCCTGCCGATCGGGCCCAGCCCAACTCGGAGTCGATCCGCCGCAGATCGAAGGTGCCCGGCTGAAACATCTCGAGCTGATTGACCGCGGTGGAGGTGATGTAGTTGGAGCCGACCGGCCATCCCTGCGCCTGATACCAGCGGTTCACCCGGTCGATCGACCACCGGCCGGGGTCCGCGCCGGCGCGCGGGAGCCGGCTCAAGGTGGGACCCGCCGCCAGCAGGAGGGGGAGCCCCAGTGCCGTTCGACGCTTCACGAAGTGACCATAGCCTCCGGACCTGTTAGCGGGCATCCGAACGCGCCGCCTGTCGCCGAGCAAATCGGGCGGTGACGCCTGGGGCGACAGCGGCGACCTAAACTGGCCGACTATGTCGCAGCACCTGCAGGACAAGGTCGTCGTCATCACCGGTGCCGGCGGTGGATTCGGCAAACTGATCGCCGAGAAGTGTGCCGCCGCCGGAGCCCGCGTGGTCGGCGTAGACATCGGTGCCGAGAACCTTGCGGCGGTCTTCGACGGGATCCGCGAGGCCGGCCTGTTGGGCACCTCTCACGTCGCCGACGTCACCGACATCGAGCAGATGAAGGCCGCCGTGCAGCACGCGGTGCAGACCTTCGGTGCGGTGGACGTCATCGTCAACAACGCCGGTGTGATGCCGCTGGCCTATTTCGCCGATCACGACAAGGCCTGGCAGCACTGGCACCGTGCGATCGACATCAACATCAAGGGTGTGGTGAACGGCATTTCCGCCGTCTACGACCAGATGATCGAGCAGGGCCGCGGTCACGTCGTCAACATCTCGTCGATCTACGGCAACGCTGGTGTGGCCGGTTCGGGGGTCTACAGCGCGACCAAGGCCGCGGTCGCAGTCCTGTCGGACTCGCTGCGCACCGAGGCGAAGGGAAAGATCAAGGTGACCACGGTCAAGCCGACCGGCGTGCTGGGCACCAATCTCGGCAGAGGCGTGGTCAACGGCTCCGCGATCATGGGCATCGTGGGATCCCGCGGTGAGAGCTACCTGCGGTCGGTCACCGCGTTCGCCGAGGGCACCCTGGACCCTGAGCAGACCGACATCGACTCGGTGAAGTACTGGCTGATCACCCCCGAAGACCTCGCCGAGGCGGTGGTGCACGTCATCGACCAGCCTTGGGGCATCAGCATCAGCGACATCACCGTGCGAGCGAGCGGCGAAGACTACATCTACTGATTTCGACTGAACGCGACTGATCGGAGGCGGCCGGCGAGATGTCTTCCGACACCGGCTGGAACACACCGGCTTACACCGCCGCCGAAGCCGCCCACTATCACGCCGTCGGCTGGTGGTCGCAGACCACGCTGTCGGACGCGGTGCGCCGCAACGCCCAGCGACTCCCCGCCCGGGACGCCTATGTGGACTATCTCGGCGCGGGCTTGACATGGCAGGAATTCGATACCGCGGCAGATGAATTGGCGATTCGGCTGACGGGTGTCGGGGTACGCGTGGGAGACCGGATCGCGGTGTGGCATCGCGATGCCGTCGCCATCCACGTGCTGTTCGTGGCGATCGAGCGCTGCGGGGCGATCGTGGTCGGTATCGGCGCCCGCGCCGGCACCCGTGAGGTGGCTGCGATCCTGGCCGCTTCGCAGGCCCAGCTACTGATCACCGATGAGCAGCGGCACGCCGCCGCAGCCGGACTCGAGATCGCGACGCTGAGCATCGATGAGCTGCAGGCCGTCGCCGAAATCGGGGTACCGGGTCCGCAACTCGGCCCCGATGACGTCTTCCTGATCAACTCGACCTCCGGTACCACCGGGCTGCCCAAGTGTGTGGTGCACACCCAGAATCGCTGGCACTACTTTCACCAGCTGGCCGTCGCCAACGGGGAACTGAGTCCCGACGACGTCTTCTTGCCGATCATTCCCACACCGTTCGGTTTCGGGCTCTGGACCAGCCACACCACCCCGATCCACCTCGGCGCCGCGGCAATCCTGTTGGACCGCTTCACCGCAGCCGCGACCTGTGCCGCGATAGCGCGGCATCGGGTCACCGTATTGTGCTGTGTCAGCACTCAATTGACCATGATGATGGCGGATCCGGCCAGCCGTGAGTTCGACCTGAGCTCGTTGCGGGTGGTGTTCACCGGCGGCGAGGCGTTGCCCTACCGGCCGGCCGCGGAATTCGAGGAGCTCACCGGGGCGAAGATCCTGCAATTCTACGGATCCAACGAGACCGGCGTGCTCAGCGCCACCACACTCGCCGACTCGTTGGAGCGGCGGTTGCGCACCGGTGGGCGAATTGTCGACGAGATGGCGGTCCGGCTGTTCGGCGGCGAGGACGGCAACACCGACGTGACCGACACCGGCCGGGGGCAGCCCGCCTGCCGCGGCCCGGCCACCAGCCTCGGCTATCTCAACGGGATCGACCACGACAAGCTGTTCACCGCCGACGGCTGGATGCGCATGGGCGACATCTGCGAGATCGACGCCGAAGGCTATCTGAGCGTCACCGGCCGGACCTCGGATTTCATTCTGCGCGGCGGCAAGAACATCAGCGCCGCCCAGGTGGAGGACGCGGTGATGACCCATCCAGCGATCGCGGTGGCGGCCGCGGTGCCGATGCGCGACGAAGTGTTCGGCGAAAAGGTCTGTGTCTACGTCGAACTCGCGGAGGTGGCACGCGCGAGCGCCGGTACCTTGGAATTGGCGGAACTCGTCGAGCACCTGCTGGACCTCGGGGTGTCCAAAGAGCTGCTGCCGGAGCGCCTTGTCGTCATCGACGAGTTGCCGCGCTCATCCGGCGGCAAGATCGCCAAGGGACAGTTGCGTCAGATCAGTGGCTATTCGTAACCCTCGTAGATCTGCGACGGGCCCTCGGGTGTGATGAGGTAGCCGACCGTCGCGACGTGCACATCGCCGACCGGGTCGAGTTCTCGATAACCGCCGACCACTTCGATGTCGTCATCGCACAGACCGATCCGAAATCCGCCCCACAGGTAGGGCACCGGGAACCACAGTTGTTTTCTGGGCAGCTCGTGCAGCACCTCGACCGGGGGATAGCGGAGCATCTGGCGCAGTTCGCCACCGCGGAACAGGTGTTGGACCAGGTCGTCGATCACGGTGGTGAGCTGGAAGTTGAGCGCGGCGATCCGGTCCGGGTCGAGGGCGGCCGGCGGAGGCTTGAGCACCTCCAGCAGTTCGGCCGACCGTTGGTGCTCAACGGCCAGGTCGAAAGCCGTGCGACCGGCGGCGTCCGGTTGCGAGCGCAGCGCACCCTGCTCGATCAGCCAGGACGCGACGTCGACAGACGCGCCGTGCCAGCCGGCCTGATGCAGCACCGTCAGCCAGGTCTTGCCTCCGGGCCGCCACGCCTTGACATCGACCACGTGATCGCCGCGGTCGAGTTCCCGGATCACCGTGCTCCACTTGCCCCGCTTGGCCATGTCGGCCAGATACAGCGCGGCTTGCGCCTGCCGGTTGCCCAGCAGTGAGCGGTCCATCACCCCCGGCCACAGCGGTGCGTTGTTGCGGATCTCGGCATAGGTCGTCACGGTGCCATCTTCTCGCGGTTCGGGCTCGGATGCCTCAAGTCGCGGCTATGGATCTGTGTCGGCATCTAAGTGGCGCGGCGGGCCCACGCCGTCCCGCACCCAGGAATCGTCAGCGGCGTTCGGTAGGGTCCGTCGGCGTGACCGCGAACGTGACCCTCAAACCGGTGAATGCCCGCCTTGCCGACGAACTGGAAGTAGCCGAACGACAGGTCGCGGCGGCTGTCGCGCTGCTCGACGAGGGCGCGACGGTTCCGTTCATCGCCCGCTACCGCAAAGAGGTCACCGGCAGCCTCGACGACGGGCAGCTGCGCACCCTGGAAGAGCGGCTGCGCTACCTGCGTGAGCTCGACGACCGTCGGGCCGCGGTGCTGTCCTCGATCGAGGAGCAGGGCAAGCTCACCGATGAGCTGCGAAACGCGCTGCTGTCGGCCGACACCAAAGCCCGCGTCGAGGACATCTACCTGCCCTACAAGCCCAAGCGCCGCACCAAGGCGCAGATCGCGCGCGAGGCGGGCCTGGAGCCGTTGGCTGATCGGCTGCTCGCCGACCCCGCACTCGACCCCCAGCAGCTCGCGTCGGAGTACACCGGCGAAGAGGTCGCCGACGCCGCGGCCGCACTGGAGGGCGCCCGCGCGATTCTGGTCGAACGTGCCGCTGAGGACGCCGAGCTGGTGGGTGCGGTCCGGGAGAAATTCTGGTCGGCGGGCTCACTGCGGACGACGCCGCGCTCCGAAGACACGGCGAAAAGTGCTGCAGCACAAAAATTCCGGGACTACTTCGAATTCAGCGAAGCGTTGGAGACCATGCCGTCGCACCGGGTGCTGGCCGTGTTGCGCGGCGAGAAGGAAGATGCTTTGGCGCTGGCCTTCGACGGCGGCGACAACGAGCCCTACCAGGCGATGGTCGCTAAATCGCTGGGCGTGAACATGACCGCCTCCGGCCAGGCCACGCCCTGGCTGGCCGACACCGTGCGGTGGGCATGGGACACCCGGCTGGCGTTCTCGGCGGCAGTCGATGCCCGGATGCGGCTGCGCCAACGCGCCGAGCAGGACGCGGTGGCGGTGTTCGCCAAGAACCTCAAAGACTTGTTGTTGGCGGCGCCGGCGGGTAACCGCACCACCCTCGGACTGGACCCCGGCTTTCGCACCGGGGTCAAGGTGGCCGTCGTCGACGGCACCGGCAAGGTCCTCGACACCTGCGCGATCTTCCCGCACCAACCGCAAAAGCAGTGGGATCAGGCCAAGGCGGCGCTGGCCGCACTGGTGGCCCGCCACGGTGTGGACCTGATCGCGGTCGGCAACGGCACCGCGTCGCGCGAGACCGACGCCCTGGCCGGCGAGCTGATCGCCGACCTCAAGAGCGCCGGCGCCCCGGCACCGGTCAAGGCCATGGTCAGCGAGGCCGGCGCGTCGGTGTACTCGGCGTCGGCCTACGCCGCTCACGAACTGCCGGACCTCGACGTCACCCTGCGCGGTGCGGTGTCGATCGCGCGGCGGCTGCAGGATCCATTGGCCGAGCTGGTCAAGATCGAGCCGAAGTCGATCGGTGTCGGTCAATACCAGCACGACGTGACACCGGGAACCCTGGCGCGCAGCCTCGATGCGGTGGTCGAAGACGCGGTGAACGCCGTGGGCGTCGACCTCAACACCGCCTCGGCCCCGCTGCTGGCCAAGGTGTCGGGAGTGTCGGAGTCGCTGGCCGAAGCGATCGTGGCCCACCGCGACCAGACCGGACCCTTCCGCAATCGCGCCGCCCTGCTTGACGTGCCACGGTTGGGCCCCAAGGCATTCGAGCAGTGCGCCGGGTTCCTGCGCATCCGCGACGGCGACGACCCGCTGGATTCGTCGGGGGTGCACCCCGAGGCCTACCCGGTGGTCCGGCGCATCCTGGACCGCTCGGGAGTCGCCCTGGCCGAGATCATCGGCGATGAGCGAGTGTTGCGGTCGCTGAAACCCGGCGACTTCGCCGACGACCGGTTTGGGGTCCCGACGGTGACCGACATCCTCGCCGAGCTGGAGAAGCCGGGACGCGACCCGCGGCCGGCGTTCTCCACGGCGACGTTCGCCGCGGGCGTGGAGAAGGTGGCCGACCTCAGGGTGGGCATGGTCCTGGAAGGCGTGGTCACCAATGTCGCCGCCTTTGGCGCTTTCGTTGATGTCGGGGTGCATCAGGACGGCCTGGTGCACGTCTCGGCCATGGCGGACCGCTTCGTCTCCGACCCGCACGAGGTGGTGCGCTCCGGCCAGGTAGTGAAGGTCAAGGTCGTCGACGTCGACGTCGACCGTCAGCGCATCGGGCTGACCCTGCGGCTGGGGGACAAGCCGGCGGACAAGCCCGGCACATCCTCCCGGGGTCCGGGTGCCAAACCGGCTGCGCGCAGTGACGCGGCCAAGCAGAATCGTGGGCGGCGTCCCGGCAATAGTGCCGGACGCCGGGATGCGGCACCGGCAGGCGGGTCGATGGCTCAGGCGTTGCGTGACGCCGGATTTGGAAAGTAGGGACGGATGTCCACGGTAGACAGCTCACGTCTTGAGGCCGCGCGCAAGTTCGCCGACATCGTCGGAGCAGGCGCATTGCTCACCGGCGAGCAGATCGGCCCCGACTATGCCCATGACGAGGCACTGGTCGGAGCCCCGGTGACGCCGAGCTACGTTGCCCGCCCGCAGACCGCCGAGCAGGTTGCGGCGCTGTTGGCCGCGGCAACCGAGGCGAAGGTTCCGGTGACGGCTCGCGGTTCGGGCACCGGCATGTCGGCCGGCGCGCGGCCGTGCCCCGACGGTCTGCTGATCTCCTTCGAGCGGATGAACGCGATCCTGGAGATCGACACCGACAATCAGGTTGCGGTGGTGCAGCCCGGGGTCACGCTGGCCGACCTCGACACCGCGACGGCCGAGGCGGGGCTGATGTACACCGTCTTCCCCGGGGAACTGTCCGCCAGTGTTGGAGGCAACGTCGGTACCAACGCCGGCGGTATGCGCGCGGTCAAATACGGGGTGACGCGGCACAACGTGCTCGGCCTGCAGGCCGCGTTGCCGACCGGCGAGCTGATCCGCACCGGGGGGCGAATCACCAAGCTGTCCACCGGTTATGACCTGACCCAGCTCATCATCGGTTCGGAGGGCACCTGCGCGCTGGCCACCGAGGTCACCGTGCGGCTCTATCCTCGGCTCGGGCACTCTGCCACGTTGTTGGCGCCGTTCTGCGATCTGCCCGCGGTGATGCGCGCGGTGCCGGCGGTGGTGCGCAGTGGGGTGGACCCGGTGATCCTCGAATACGTCGACAAGCTCACTCTGGCCGCGATCAGTTACTCGCAGAACCTGAACCTGGGCATCCCCGACGCGGTGCGTGAGACCGCCGAGGCCTACCTGGTGGTGGGGGTGGAGAACCGTGACCGTGAGCGCCTCGACGACGACGTGGCCATGCTGGGTGAACTGCTCGCCTCACTCGGCGCCGACGATGTATATGTGCTGGAGGGCAATTCAGCGCATGCCTTGATCGAGGCCCGCGAGAAGGCGTTTTGGACGGCCAAGGCCGCCGGTGCGCATGACGTGATCGACGTGGTGGTCCCGCGGGCCGAGATGCACCAGTTCCTCACCAAGGCACAGGGATTAGCCCAAACGGCGGGAGCCGGAGTGGTCGGCTGCGGACACGCCGGTGACGGCAACGTCCACCTGGCGGTGTTCTGCGCCGACGACGAGGTCCGCCACCGGCTGCTGCACGACATCTTCGCGACCGCGATGGACCTCGGCGGCGCCATCTCCGGTGAGCACGGTCTGGGACGGGTCAAGACGCAGCATTTCCTGGAGCTGGAGGACCCGGTCAAGATCGCTTTGATGCGCCGGATCAAGGATGCCTTCGACCCCGCCGGGATCCTCAATCCGGGCGTGCTTCTATAGGCAGCAGATTGCGCGTCCCGCAATTTTTGGTGCTCGGCAAGAAAGGCAGTCATATGACTAACGGAGCACAGGCCCTGATCGCCACCCTGGTCGACAGCGGGGTGCAGGTCTGCTTCGCCAACCCAGGTACTTCCGAGATGCATTTCGTGGCCGCCTTGGACTCGGTGCCGCAGATGCGCGGGGTGCTGTGCCTGTTCGAAGGCGTGGTGACCGGTGCCGCCGACGGGTACGCCCGGGTGGCCGCAAAGCCCGCCGCCACCCTGCTGCACTTGGGGCCCGGTCTGGGTAATGGCCTGGCCAACCTGCACAACGCCCGCCGCGCACACGTGCCGGTGGTCAACGTCATCGGTGACCACGCCACCTACCACAAGAAGTACGACGCACCGCTGGAATCCGACATCGAGCCGCTGACCGACTGGACCCACGGGTGGGTGCGCCGCACCGGCTCCGGCGGTGACGTCGGCCGCGATGCCGCCGAAGCGGTAGCGGCGGCCATGGCCAGCCCGGCGCAGATAGCCAACCTGATCCTGCCCGCCGACATCTCCTGGGACGACGGTGCGCGAGCCGCCGGCCCGGTCCAGCCGGTGCCGCCGGCCGCGCCCGACAAGCAGGCGGTCGCCGAGATCGCCGAGGTGTTGCGCAGCGGTGAGTCCGCGGCACTGCTGATCGGTGGCCCTGCCGCCGGCGATGTGCGCGCGCTGGAGGCCACCGACCGTATCGCCGCCGCGACCGGCGCGCGCGCACTCGTCGAGACCTTCCCGGCCCGGCTCACGCGCGGTGCCGGGGTCCCGCCGATCGACCGTCTCGGCTACCTGGCCGAGCAGGCCGCATTCCAACTCGACGGGATCAAGCACCTGGTGGTGGCCGGCACCCGGTCGCCGGTGTCGTTCTTCGCCTACCCCGGTAAGCCCAGCGACCTGGTTCCCGAGGGCTGCGTCGTGCACAACCTGGCCGGTCTGGAGACCGACGTGACGGCCGCGCTGGCGCAGCTGGCCGAGGCGGTGGCGCCCGGTGTGCCGCCGCGGCCGGCGCCGGCCGCCGTCCCCGAGCTTCCAACCGGCGATCTCACCCCGCAGAACTGGGCGCAGGTGATCGGGGCGCTGCTGCCGGACAACGCGATCATCTCCGACGAGGCCAACACCTCGGGCCTGATGCTGCCGGCGGCTACCGCCGGCTCACCTCGCCACGATGTGCTCACGCTGACCGGAGGGGCGATCGGACAGGGCCTGCCGGTGGCGCTGGGCGCTGCCATCGCGGCGCCGGATCGGCCGGTGATCGCGCTGCAGGCCGACGGCAGTGCGGCCTACACCATCTCCGCGTTGTGGACCATGGCACGCGAGAACGCCAACGTGACCGTCGTGTTGATCAACAACAGCTCGTACGCGATCCTGCGCATGGAGCTGGCCCGGGTGGGCGCCGAGGGCGAAGGGGGCGGCCGCGGCCCAAAGGCAGAGGCTCTGCTCGACCTGTCGCGGCCGAACATGGATTTCGCGAAGATCGCCGAGGGGTTCGGGGTGCCGGCCACGGTGGCCACCACGTGCGAGGAGCTCGCCGAACAGTTCCGCCGCGCCGTCGCCGAGCCGGGGCCGCACCTGATCGACGCGCGGGTCCCGACCCTGTTCTGACCGCGTCGGGCCTAGCTGACGCTCTGGCCGGCCCTGAGTCGGCTCGCTACGAATGTCGCGGCTTCCACGGTCTTGCCGTCCTGCACGTACATCAGGTGCGGGACGACGCTTCCGCTGTCTTCGCAGTAGATGTCGCCCGTCAGACAGAAGTCGATGGTTTTCGGGCGGTAGGACGAGGCGAGGACCGGCAGTGGGCCGCCCCACAACGAGGTGGAGTACGGGCTCGACGGCGGGCCGAACAGCGCCACCGCGACCACGTGGTTGGCGACCGGCGCCGGCAGCGCATTGCTGGACATGGCGATGACGCTGGCGCCTTGGGAGTAGCCGCCGAGCACGAGCTTGGTCTTGGGGCAGTTGGTGACCGTGGCCTGAATGTGGGCGGTGGCGTCAGACTCACCGAGCACCGCGCTGTTGCGGTAGTCGGTGCTCGCCGGGTACTCGACCGGGTAGACGTTCACGTTGAGGCCTGCCAGCTGCTCCTGCAAGGAGCCGACGAACGCGTCACCGACGTCACCGAGCCCGACGGGCTGGCCGGAGCCGCGGGCGAACACCACTTCGGCGTCCGGGCAAGGCTCTGCGGATGCGATGGGCAGGCCCACCGGCGCGGCCACCAGGGTTCCGGTGAGCATCGCCGCGGCAGCGAAGCTGCGAACAGTGTTACGCAAATTCATCCCTAAATGCTGACATGTCTTGCTGGCCACTGGCCTGCGGGTTGCGAATCAGCAAACCGCAAAGTAGGCCGTGCGGAGCGAAAACGGAGGTTAAAGGCGGTTTGCCGCGTACGCCGCGCCCTCGTCGGCGATGCCGTCATAGGCGCCGGGAGCGTGCGCGGAGAAGTTCAGTCCCTCGGAGCAGACCGGGTCCTCGAGCGCACACAGCTGGATGGTCTTGGCGGCGTATGCCGGGCCGATGACCAAGGGCGGTTGGCCGAGGAAATTCATAGCCCGGTCGTTCGGGGTTCCGAAGAGCACCACGGCGGCGACGTGGTCAGCCACTTCCGGGGGCATCGGCCGTGGTATGTCGACCCCTTCCACCCCGTCCGGGATGGCGCTGGCGGTCGAGAAGCCCATCACCGCAGCGCCCTGCGAGAAGCCCCCGAGCACCATCTTGGTCTTGGGGCAATTCGCTGCCGTGGCCTCGATGTGGGCAGTGGCGTCACGGATGCCTTGAATGCCGGTCGGCCAGTCGTTGGTGGCCGGGTAATCGATGGCGTAGACGTCCACTGGCCGCTCGGGCAGTCGGTTCCGTAGCGAGTTCACAAATGCTTGCCCGGTCTCGCCCAGGCCGGCTTCCTCGCCAGTGCCTCTAGCAAACAAGACTTGGACATCCGGACAGGGGTCTGCGAAGGCAGCGGGAGGGGGCGCGACGGTGCTGTGCAGCAGCCAAGTCAGGGCCAGAACAACACCGAGGGAGCGAAGGATCCGTCGTGGGTTCACCGGTACATGGTGGCATACGAAGCGCCTCGTGTGCAGCGGACACCCCAGGCAGTGAACCTATTCAGTGGTTGCTGACCGATCGTCTGCGATATGCTGAGTAGTTCATATCGGATATCTGAGTCACAGCTGAGATCGGTTCAGATGCGGCCTTGTGTTACCGGGCGTTGTCCGTCGGGTGTCCTCGAGGTGACGTCTGAGGATTGCGTATCCAGCAAACCTTGGATGCGCCCGCGACCACGAGTGCGAGCAGTTGAATCCCCAGGACCGACGCGATCAGCGCGCCGACCGACACGTCGTAGAGCCAACCGGTGAGAACCCCGCCGACCCCGGCCGCACCCGGCCCGGCGGCGAACGCCCGGCAGGCGCTGGCTCGTCGCCCCGGCCACCGCCACGGTGACGCTGCCGGCGAAGGCGAACACCGCCACAGCCGGCAGGATCGGCAGACTCAACACGACCTTGCCGCCGAACCGGCCGTAGCACCTACCCCGAGGCGAGGGCTGCCACCGCGTTGGCGCCCATGGCTGCCGCGTACCGCACCGGCACTGCCGCGGCCGGCAGCAAACCATGGTTGACCAGACGAACCGCCAGGCCCTCAACGTCGGGCGGGATGCACCGTGGCTCGGCGCTCGCATGCGATCAGATACCAGACGTCTGCGGCAGTCCTCGGCGTGACTTCTCCGGCGCACCAACGGCGCTGCAATGCGAGGTATATCGGACATTCGTCGGTAAAATTACGTAGACCGGTGTGCTCTGACCGCCGGATGACACCGTGGATGGGACAGCATGGCGCAAGAGACAGGCCCCGCGTTGGGGATGTCCGTCGGGGCAACCACATTGGCGGCGGTCACCGCCGATCGCGCGATCACCCGTCGGCCCGTGCTGACGCTGTTCCGGGATCGGCCATCCCAAATCGGCATGCCCTCGGAGAACTCCGCAGTGAGTTCTGAACTGCACGACCGTGGCCTCGTAGTCACCGATTTCGTGGATCGCGTCGGCGGCGGCAGGCCGGTGGTGGCGAGCGACGGATCGACCCACCGTCCCGAGCAACTGCTTGCAGATGGGTTGCATGCCTTGGCGTACGCGGTGACCGAGGGACGTCCGATTCCGCCGGCGGTAGCGGTCACCTATCCCGCGCACTGGTCGCGTGACGCCGTCGGCGCGCTGCGCACCGCGCTGGGGCGGGTTTCGGAGTGGGCGCAGCATCCGGTGTCGCTGATCTCTGACACGACGGCAGCTTTGACTGCGCTGCAAGCGAATCCGGGCCTACCCGATCACGGGATCATTGCGGTGTGTGACTTCGGGGGGAGCGGAACCAACGTCACTCTTGTCGACGCGGAGCGCGGTTTCGAACCGATCAGTGCCACCCGGCGCAGCGCGGTCTTTTCCGGCGATGTGATCGACCAGGCGCTGCTGGATCACGTGGTTGCCGATCTGGGTGGCAACGGCGACGGGCCTCCGACAGTGGGGTCGCTGACCCGGCTGCGCAGCCAGTGCCGTGATGCCAAGGAGCAGCTGTCGTCTGAGACGGTGGCCGAACTCGCGGGATTCCACGGCGGCGTATGGCTGACCCGGGTAGAACTCGACGAGGCCTTGCGTCAGCCGCTTGAGGGCCTTTACACCGTGTTGCAGAACACTTTGGACGGCAACGAGATTGTTCCCGATGCGCTGTCGGCCATCGTGTCGGTCGGCGGCGGGGCGAACATGCCGACGGTCACGACCGGTCTGTCGCAACGCTTTGGGGTCGCCGTAATCAGCTCGCCACGACCACAGTTGACGGCGGCCATCGGCGCCGCGCTGAGCGTTGCCGGCAATGTGGTGGCCGTCCCGAAGAAGGCACCGCCGCCGGTGGCGCCGCCGTTGCAGTTCCCGGAGTCGGCGCCGCCGCCGGAGCACGTTCCGCCACCGGTGCCCGACAGCATCCCGGATGAGGGGCTGCAGCCGTTGGTGACACCACCGCCGCCGCGCCCGGCACCCGCTGCGCCGCGCCAGCCCGCCGCACCGGAACCCGAGGAGATCGGCGGCCAGGTCGGCGTGGAGTGGTATCGGCGGCCGGTCCCGGTGGTGATCTTGGCTGCGCTGGTCGCGATGTTGCTGGGCACGGTTGCTGTGCTGGTGCTGCGGCATGCCGCCGACACCGGACCGGGCCCGAGCGAGCTGACGCCAGTGTCGTCGACGACAGCCACCACCGCACCGTCCTCGACGTTCGAGCTGCCCCCGGCGTTCGCGCCCAGCCCGGAACCCATTTCGCCGAGCCTGCCCGAGATTCCCGAGAGCTCGACGCCGGAATCCACTGAGAGTCCCGTCAGCCCCTAGCGTTGCTTGGCGAGAACGATCAGCGCCAGCGGAATCTGCACCTGCTGGGGGTTGCTCGCGAGCCGGGCGGCGACGCCGGCTTCGAGGTGACGCACGAAGTCGGCTGCGCGCGGGTCGTCGGTGCCACCGGCCAATGCGGAGGCCAGCGTGGGGAAGACGACGGCGCTGACGAAGGCGGCCCAATGGGTGCCGAGCGCGACCGCATCGCCGTCGTGCAGGTATCGGTCCCAGAACCGGTCCTCGGCGTCGAAAACCTCCAGCCGCTCGATGGTCAGCGACTCGAACCGCCCCGCGGGGGCGAACGGCGCACGAAGTTCCTTCTCACTGCGGCCGAGCACCGGAATCGTCATGCGGGCCACCTCATCACGAGTCAGTGCGCCGTCGCGCACCTGCTCGCCGAGAACCGCGACGATCGCGTCGAGCAGCGGCTGGTAGCCCGATCGGCCGGCGGCGTCGACGGCGGCGGTCAGCACCAGCAGCTTGCCGCCCGGGCTCAATTCCCGGCCGCGGAACGCCACGAAGTCGTGCCAATCCTGGGCGGCCTGGCGGGTGTAGACGTGCCGCGCGGCGTCGTCGTCGCTGTGCTCGACATGGACGTGGTCGGCGAACTCGGGCAGCTCCCCGGCGGGCCGGCGCAGCCACATGGTCGACCAGGACGTCCAGCCCAGGTTGACGCTCTGCGAGGGCAGGATCTGGCTGTAGAACGACCGGCCTATCGCCGAGGGGAAGCTGGCGGTGTCCTTGCGGGCATAGCTGTCGGGATCGTCAGCCAGCGTGGTGAACAGTGCGGTGAAGTCGTTGTCGGGCAGGTCGGTATGGACAACCAACACGGGATGGTCGGTCCGGGTTCGCCGTCGGAATGCCGCGATAGCGGCCCCGATCGGAAGCAGTGAGTTGTAGCCGGTGGCGGCGCCATAGTCGGCGACGACGATCGGCCGCGGCGCGGGGGGCAGCGGAACCGTCGCCGCGAGCTGTTCGAAGACACCGCTCGCGTGGGCCAGTCCGGCCGCCTGCAACCGGCTCGACGGAGCGCCGCCGGACTCGGGGCGGACCACGATGCTCGACTCTGGCATGGCACCTCCGACCCCGGCAACGCCGTCATCGATATTCACCACTGACGGTAGCCGTATCGACGATCCGTGGCACACTTCCGTAAGTGGGTGCACAGCGGGCGATCGGACGCGTTCCGATCGTGGTGGCAGCCGGCCTGATGACCCTTGGGGTGATCGGCTTCGTGGTTGCGCTGATTCTCAACGTCTTTGTGCTGGACCGCTACGACGCCTACGGCGAGGTGCCGATTCCGGGCTCAGGCAGGGTGCATCTGCCGGCGGGCGAGGTGACGGTGAATCTGCACACCCGGGTCATCTCGAGTCCCACCGGCGGCGGACTGCCGGTCCCACCCATCAGCGTGACGGTGACACCACCAGACGGCGTGCCCGATCCGGAGTTCGAGGAAAGCGTCGGGATGACCACCACGGTCAACAACGACAGCCGGCGGCGGCTGTGGCGGATATCCGTGGCCGAGGCCGGTGATTACCAGATCGTCACCGACGGGCAGGTCGGCGCCTATATCGCTCCACGGTTGGCCTTCGGCAAGCCCGCCGGCCACTCGACACTGCTGTGGGTGTTTCCGGTGATCTTCGTTCTGGGGCTCGTGGATCTGATCGCAGGCCGGCTGTTGGCGGCCCGGCGTCGCCGCCCGTCGGTGGAGACGGGTGGCACGGGCAGGGAATTGAGCCACGATCGGTTGGTTTCCGAGGGCGAAGGAATTCGGATCGAGCAGCTCAAAACGATAACGGCGCTGCGTGATTCGGGAGCGCTGACCGAGCAGGAGTTCGCCGAAGAGAAGCGGCGCATCCTGCGCGGGCACTGAGGTTCCTCCTCGCCGCTCGTACCTCGCGGCGCATCGTCACCGGCGGGGTTGGGTGGGCCTCTTCCTCCTCGCCGCTCGTACCTCGCGGCGCATCGTCACCGGCCGCGGTTGGATGGGCCTCTTCCTCCTCGCCGCTCGTACCTCGCGGCGCATCGTCACCGGCCGCGCGCCACCCACTCGTCGTAGTGGACCAGTTCGTCACCGATACGCGTGGTGTCGCCGTGCCCGGTGTAGACGACAGTGTCGGCCGGCAATTCGCCGAGCCGCCCGGAGATCGACGCCAAGATTGTCGGGAAGTCCGAGAACGAGCGGCCAGTCGCCCCCGGGCCGCCGCAGAACAGAGTGTCGCCGCTGAACACCGCGCCCAGGTCCGGCGCATGCCAGCACACCGAGCCCGGCGAGTGACCGGGCGTGTGCAGCGCCCGCAATTCCAAACCTCCGACAGCGAGCGTGTCACCATCGGATACGGCCCGAAAGTCGCTGTCCGGGTGCGTCATCTGCCACAGCATGTCGTCGCCGGGATGCAGCAGCACCGGCGCATCGAGTGCTCGGCCCAGCTCCGGGGCCACCGTGATGTGGTCGTTGTGCCCATGCGTACACACCACGGCCACCACGTTGCGGCCGCCGACGGCTTCGATGATCGGGGCGGCGTCGTGGGCGGCGTCGAAGACCACCACATCGGAATCGTCACCGACGATCCAGATGTTGTTGTCCACTTCCCAACTGCCGCCGTCGAGTTCGAAAGTACCGTGGGTGATGACTCGCTGAATCGGGCTGCTGGAGGTCACAGCACCATGACCGACCGCAGCACCTCGCCGCCGTGCATGCGTCCGAAGGCCTTCTCGACATCGTTCAGCCCGATGCGTTCGGAGACGAACTTGTCCAGCGGAAGCCGGCCCTGCAGATAGAGGCTGATCAGGGTGGGGAAGTCGCGCTCGGGCAGGCAGTCGCCGTACCACGAGGACTTCAGCGAACCGCCGCGGGAGAAGAAGTCGATCAGCGGCATCTCCAGTTGCATATCCGGAGTCGGAACCCCCACCAGCACAACGGTTCCAGCCAGATCACGCGCGTAGAAGGCCTGCTTCCAGGTCTCCGGCCGACCGACCGCGTCGATCACCACGTCGGCGCCGAAACCGTCGGTGAGATCCTGGATGGTCTCCACCGGGTCGAGCTCGCGGGCGTTGATGGTGTGAGTGGCGCCGAATTCACGGGCCCAGTTCAGCTTGGTGTTGTCGGTGTCGACGGCGATGATGCGCCGGGCACCGACCAGGGCCGCTCCGGCGATCGCGGCGTCGCCCACGCCGCCGCAACCGATCACCGCGACGGTGTCGTCGCGGGTGACTCCGCCGGTGTTGATCGCGGCGCCCAGACCTGCCATCACGCCGCAGCCCAACAGACCGGCCACCGCGGGATCAGCACTGGGATCGACCTTGGTGCACTGACCTTCGTGAACCAGCGTCTTGTCGGCGAACGCCCCGATGCCCAGTGCCGGGGTGAGCTCGGTGCCGTCGGTCAGGGTCATCGGAACCGAGGCGTTGAAGGTGTCGAAGCACAGGTGCGGGCGGCCCCGCTTGCAGGCGCGGCACTGTCCGCACACCGCGCGCCAGTTCAGGATCACGAAGTCGCCGGGGGCGACCGCGGTGACCGCCGATCCCACCGACTCGACCGTGCCAGAGGCCTCGTGGCCCAGCAGGAAGGGGTAGCTGTCGTTGATACCGCCGTCGCGGTAGGTCAGGTCGGTGTGGCACACCCCGCAGGCGCTGATGGCGACGACCACGTCGTTGGCACCGGGCTCCGGGACGACGATGTCGGTCACCTCGACCGGCTTGCCCTTTTCACGGGAGATCACCCCGCGCACTGTCTGACTCATGGAGTCAACCTTATGTTGCCGCCTGCGCGCCCGGTGCTGAGACCGTGGCTTGCCCGGCGACCGCCGGGGTGCGCGTGTCGGCACGCAGGAAACTCCCGGTGCGCTGCGTGCCGAGCACGCTGGTGGGCTGACCGTCGAGCACCACCGCGCGGCCGGAGATGAGCACGGCGTTGACGGCTTCGTCGTTGCGGTTAACCATGCGTGACATCCCGCCGTAGGGGGCGAAGGGCTCCTCGGCGTAGGCGTCCAGGGTGTGGTCGAGGTGGGTGGGATCGATGACCACGACATCGGCTCGGTCGCCCACGCGCAAGTGACCGGCGTCGACCCGGTACCAGTCGGCAAGTTCACCGGTCAGCCGGTGCACCGCCTGCTCGACCGACAGGAACGGCTGGCCGGCCTGCTGGGCATCGAGGACGTGGCGCAGCAACCGCAGACCCATGTTGTAGAACGCCATATTGCGCAGGTGCGCGCCCGCGTCCGAGAAGCCGATCTGGATGCCCGGTTCGGCAGCAAGCTTCTTGAGCACCTCGGGCCGGTCGTTGGAGATCGTGGTGTGCCAGCGCAGCGCGGTCCCATGTTCCAGCACAAGGTCGAGGAACGCATCGACGGGATGCACGCCGCCACGCTCGATCCCGACCTGCCCGAAGGACTTTCCGATCACCGAGGCGTCCGGACAGTCGACGATCTCGGCGTCGAAGAAGTCGCGGTGCCAGACCCGCGGGCCGTACTTGTTTTCGTAATCCTTGCGGAAGCGCCGTCGGTAGGACTCGTCGCGTATCAGCTCGTCACGTTCAACGGCTTCCCGCAGGTGCAGGGCCTCGGCGCCGGAGCCGAACTCTTCGAAGATCACCAGGTCGATGCCGTCGGCGTACACCTCGAACGGCACCGGCAGGTGCTGCCAGCGGAAATTAGCGCCCAGCCGGGTCAACATGCGCGATGCCTTGACCATCGCCGGAATCGCCAACCGGTTGCTCTTGACGTCGGCGGCGGCCAGCAGAGTGGTTTTGAGCGGCCGGCGGAATATCCCCAGGGCCTGCGCCAGCTGAGACACCACATCTAACGGGTTCTTGACGTCCGGCCCGGCCTGCAGAATCCGTCCGCTGCGGCGCAGCTTCGCCTTGAGGCGGCGCAGCTCCTTGGGCTTGGCGTATGTCGACGGCAGCGTGCGCGAGCGGCAGACGTCGCCATCCATCTTGTCGAAAAGCAGCTGTTGGGAAGACATTCCGACGAATCCAGCCTGCAACGCCTCGTCCAGCATCTGTTCCATCCGGGCCTGCTCGGCCGGTGTGGGTCGAGCGTCGGCGCGGGTGGCACGGTCCAATCCCATGGTCGCGGCGCGCATGTCGGAATGCCCGATGAACGCCGTCACATTGGGGCCGAGCGGTAGCTTCTCGAGGCTGGTGATGTAGTCCTCACAACTCGACCAGGTCTTGTGCGCATCGATGGTGTCGACCACGTACTGGCGCGGGATGGCCTCCACCCGACCGAACAGATCGCCGGCATCCTGGCCGTCGACGTGGATGGTGGACAGCGAGCACGAGCCCACCAGCACCGTCGTCACGCCGTGCCGCACCGACTCCGACAGCGAGGGCGCGAGGACTATCTCGACGTCGTAGTGCGTGTGGATGTCGAGCAGTCCGGGCATCACCCATTTGCCGGCCGCGTCGATCACCCGGTCGCAGCCCGCCTCGTCGAGTGGTTCGGCCGAGATGACGGCGACGTGTCCGTCGCGGATACCGATATTGCGGATCGCCGACGGCGCCCCGGTGCCGTCGAACCACCGACCGCCACGGATCACGGTGTCAAAGCTCACGGGTATTCCTTTCCGCCGAATGCCGTTCCAGCATGTCTCGCAAGACGGCCGAAGTCTTGACATCTGCGGACATTTCTTTGATATTTGCGGACATGTCGGTGGTGCGCGGCACCGCGCTGTCGGGATACCCGGAGCTGGTCACCGAGCTCGGCGGTGATCCAGGGGCATTGCTGCTGGCCGCCGGGGTGCCAGACGGGTCCGTCGGAGCCCACGACATCTTCGTGCCGTACCGCGCGGTGATCGTCGCTGTTGAATCTGCGGCGACTGCGACCGGCTGTTCGGATTTCGGGCGCCGCCTGGCCCTACGCCAAGACATCGGCAACTTCGGGCCGCTGGGTGTGGCTGCACGCACCGCGGCCACCGTCGGCGGCGGATTCTCGATCGTGGAGCGGTTCTTGTCCGCCTACAGCCCGGCGATCTCGGCGCGCATCATCCCGGGCGGCCGTGCCGGCGGTTCAGCGAGGCTCGGCGCAGGAGAGGGGAAGCTGGGACCGCCGCATGAACCAGGCGAATCGTTCTATGCGTTCGAGGTGCTCATCGAGCGGTCGCCGCCGCATCCGCAGACCACCGAGCTGTCGCTCGGGGTGTCGCTGGGGATCATGCGGATGATGTTCGACGAGCCCTATGCGCCGCTGTCGGTACACCTTCCGCACGAGGCGCTCACCCCGGTGCGCGACTATCTCGCCTACTTCGGCTGCCGGCCTTACTTCGCGCAGCCGATCGCCGGGTTCACCTTCCGTACCGTCGATCTGGACCGCCCCCTGCACCGGGACGACCAAGCGCATCAGGCGATGGTGCATTACCTGCGCGGCATCACGTCAGAGTCGCCGGGCATCGCGGGCTCGGTCCGCGCGATGACGCGCCAGCTGTTGCCCACCGGCGCCGTGAGCCTGGAGTTGATCGCAGGTCAGCTCGGCCTGCACCCCAAGACACTGCATCGGCGGCTGGCCGCCGAAGAGACTACGTTCGCGGCCCTGGTCGACGGCGTCCGCCGCGATGCCGCCCACCGCTACCTGCGTGACACCGACATCAGCCTGGCGCACCTGACCCGCGAACTCGGCTACGCCGAGCAGAGCGTGCTCAGCCGGTCATGTCAGCGCTGGTTCGGGTGCAGTGCGACCAGTCACCGCAAGGCGGTCCGCGCCGAGGTTAGGCTGACCGGCGATGCCCGCCGCTGACGCTCTCGCCGCCCTCGACGACTGGCCGGTCGGTCATGCGGCCGCCGCCGTTATCGGCCCGAACGGGGTGCTGGCCACCCACGGCGATACCGCTCGACCGTTCTACCTCGCGTCGGTGACCAAGCCCCTGGTGGCACGGGCGGTGCAGGTCGCGGTGGAGGAGGGGGCCGTCGAACTCGACACCCCGGCCGGGCCGCCGGGTGCCACGGTGCGACATCTGCTCGCGCACGCCTCCGGACTCTCGGCGGACTCCGATCGGATCCTGGCCAAGCCCGGCACCCGGCGGGTCTACTCCAACCACGGCTTCGCGGTGCTGGCCGAAGCCGTACAACAGGAGTCCGGGATCGAATTCGGCCGCTACCTGACCGAGGCGGTGTTCGAGCCGCTGGGCATGACGGCCAGCCGCCTGGACGGGGGAGCGCCGGCGGCTGGATTCGGGGGTACCTCGACCGTCGCGGACCTGGCCGCTTTCGCCTACGACCTGCTGACCCCGGTCACGGTGTCGCCGGAGCTGCATGCCGAGGCCACCCGCGTGCAGTTTCCCGGCCTGGACGGAGTGTTGCCCGGCTACGGGCCGCAGCGGCCGAACGACTGGGGCTTGGGCTTCGAGATCCGGGACGGCAAGACGCCGCACTGGACCGGTGCGGACAACTCGCCGCGGACCTTCGGCCATTTCGGCCAGTCAGGCACCCTGATCTGGGCTGATCCGGCGATCCAGCGGGCGCTGGTGGTGCTCACCGACCGCGACTTCGGGGACTGGGTCACCGGCCGGTGGCCGGAGCTGTCCGACGCCGTGGTGGCTGCGTATAGCCGGGACTAGCCAACACGCGTCACACAAGGCACAATAGACACATACAACACTGAATACACTCCAGTTTCTGCAGCAACACTGCTCAAATTCGGTCCGCCAGGTCGTTGGGGAAGACGTCCCTCGTGGATCCGAAGGAGCAACTGATGCGCGCGACGAATCAATTCGCCGACGTGACCAGCGGCGTGGTGTACATCCACGCCTCGCCCGCGGCGGTGTGCCCGCACGTCGAGTGGGCACTTACCTCGGCTTTGGGTGCCCGAAACGGCCAGGCAAAGCTCAACTGGACGCCGCAACCTGCCATGCCGGGACAGCTGCGAGCCGTGGTCAACTGGGTCGGACCGGTGGGAACCGGCGCCCAGCTGGCCAGTGCGCTGCGCTCCTGGTCGGTGCTGCGCTTCGAAGTCACCGAAGACCCCAGCGCCGGAGTCGATGGCCAGCGGTTCAGCCACACCCCGCAGCTCGGCCTGTGGAGCGGGACGATGAGCGCCAACGGCGACGTGATGGTGGGGGAGAACCGCCTGCGCACACTGATGGCCGCCGGCGCCGACGCGCTGGCCGCCGAGCTGGAGACCGTGCTGGGCACGGCCTGGGACGATGCGCTGGAGGCCTACCGCGACGGCGGCGAGGGCGCGGAGGTGTCCTGGCTCAGCCGTGGTGTGGGGTAGCTTGCAGGATCGCTAAACTCGTCCACAGCTACTTCTTAGGGTAGATTCGCCCGCACGCTGTTCTCACCGTCAAGGAGTTAATGATGCGTGCCCTGATGTGCTCGGCTGCGATCGCCAACGCGACACTGGTGGCTGCTGGTCTGATCGCCGCCAACCCGGTCACACCCGAGATCGCCACGTCAAGTGTCGCCGTGCGGTTGACAGCTGACGGAGATCTGACCAACGTTCCGCTGAACTTGCTCTACGACATCATCAACATCCCGGCCAACGCGCTGAAGGCCCTTGACGCGCTCGCCTATGCGCAGTTCTTCTCCGGCTCCTGGTTAGTCGAGAGCGCGACAAACCTCTTGGGTGTCGACCTCGCGGACCCGCCAAAATTCCAGGCAACGGTCGACTTTCAGATCCCGATTCCGGCGCTCTCGAAGCCGATCGGTGAGCAGTTGGTCGGTTTCCTGGCGGCCGAAATCCCGACCAACACCGCCTGCGAAAGCGGCGTGTGGTGCACTCTCGACGGTTGGATAGCGCTGCTCAAAGGTTACGGCCAGGTGCCGATCTCGGAGCTGCTGAACGGCTACACCTTCCCGACAGAGGGACCGACTATCACCGACCCGCACGGCGCGGTCGAGGGTGCGTTGGGCTTCCCCGGTACAGTTATCGGTTCAGACGGCTCGGACGTCTACCCGTGGGCCGGCACGACGTTCACCTTGGATCTAGGGAAGCCGTGGGCCGACTATTGGACCCACTTGACTGCCGACCCGTCGGCGGACCCGCTGGTGTCGATGCCCAACGTATTCCATGTGCTGATCGACGTCGCGACAGCGTGGTACGTGATGCTGAACCCATTCCTTCCCGGAGGCACCTACATCCCGGCATACCCATGGCTGCACACGGACGCACCGGCGCCAGCCGACTTCAGCACCTCGGTTGACACGCTGCCCGGTCAGCTCGGTGACCTGTGGACCTCGCTGGCCTCTTGAGACCGATTAGGGCGTACGCAGGATCTGCAGCGCGCCCGGTACCGCTGACACCGTCACGGGAAGCGGAGCCACGTAGTCGCCGTCGGCGTAGGCGTTGATTCCAGGGCACTCCACCCGAATCGACTTCGCCCGCCGGGTGCTCACCTCGTCGAGCAGTACATGGGTGCCCTTGAATACGGTGGGGAACAGGCGGATCAGCTTGGTGCGCGAGCTCGAGTGCACCATGGTGACGTCCAGCAGGCCGTCGGCGTGATCGGCGCCCGGGCAGATCAACATGCCGCCGCCGTAGCTGCGGGTGTTGCCGAACGCCGCCAGCGTCAGCTCGATGTCCAGCGGCTCATCGTCGTCGAAGGTCAGCCGGAACGGCAGCAGCCGCAGCTTGGACATCTCCGCGACCATGGCGACGTTGTAGCGCATCCGGCCGTGCGGCCAGCGCATCCGGTTGACGCGGTCGCTCACCAGCGAATCGAAACCGGCCGCCATCACGGTGCCGAACCAGGACACCGCGCCGCCGTCTTCGACGATGCGGCCCAGATCGATTGTCTCGGTCTGGCCTTCGGCGACGACGTCGGCGGCCGCCTCGGGATCGCCGGTGGGCAAACCGTATTCACGGGCGTGGTCGTTGCCGGTGCCGGCCGGGATGATCCCCAACGGCACGTCGCCGAGTGCCAGGGACTGCAGCGCCAGCGAGATGACGCCGTCGCCGCCGGCTACCACCACGGCGTCCGTTCCGGCGGCCAGCGCCTCATCGAGCAGCTGTCGTGCATGGTGCGCATCGGAGCCGACGATGTGGTTGACGTTGACACCGCGCTGTTGGAACCGTGCCAGCGCCCGCTCGGCGGCATGCCGGGCATTACCGTGCCCGGCGGCCGGGTTGGTCAGCAGCGTGATCCGTTTGATCTGACGCGACGTCATGGAATCAGTTTGCCGGGGTTGAGGATTCCGGCGGGATCCAGTGTGGCTTTGACCGCTCGCAGCACCTGCACACCCAGCTCGCCCACCTCTTCGCTCATCCACGGCCGGTGATCGGCGCCGACGGCGTGGTGGTGGGTAATGGTTCCGCCGGCCCGCATGATCGCATCGCCTGCAGCGACTTTCGCGGCCTGCCACTGTTCGATGGGATTGCCGCGCTGACCCGCAACCACGGTGAAGTACAGCGATGCACCGGTCGGGTAAACGTGCGAGATATGGCACAACACCAGCGCGGGCGTCCCGCTGTCGCCCAGCGCGGTGGTCAGCGCCTCGGTGACCGCCGCCTTGAGGGTGGGAACACGCGCCCAGTCGGTGGCGGTCTCCAGCGTTTCGCACAGTGCCCCGGCGGCCAGCAGCGAATCGCGCAGGTACGGCGCGGAGAATCGGCCGTGCTCCCAAGCCCGTGCCGGTGCTTCGCCCAGTGACGTGCCGCCGTGTTCGGCCAGCACCGCGCGGGTCTCGGCATGCCGGCTTTCGGTGTGCTCGGCGGTCCCCTCGAACAGCGTGATCGCCAGGCAGCCCCCAGTGATCTGTTGCTCGCCGATCTGCTCGGTGGTGGCCAGGTTCACGCCCGTCTCGGCTTCGTCGGACAGCCGGATCACCGTCGGTCCGGCGCCGGTCTGCGTGACCGCGCGCAGCGCCGCGGCACCGGTGGCGAAGTCCGGGAACGACCACGCCTCATAGCGGGTGGTCGCCGGCACCGGATGCACGCGCACCCGCACCTGGGTGATGACGCCGAACGCGCCCTCCGACCCCAGCAACAGCTGGCGCAGGTCCGGCCCGGCCGCCGAAGCCGGGGCGCGGCCCAGGTCCAGCACGCCGGCCGGGGTGATCATCCGCAGGCCGCGGACCATGTCGTCGAAGCGGCCGTATCCGGCGGAGTCCTGGCCCGAGGAGCGGGTGGCGGCGAAGCCACCGAGGGTGGCGAATTGGAAGCTCTGGGGAAAGTGGCCCAACGAGAAGCCGTGCTCACCGAGCAGCCGTTCGGCATCGGGCCCGGTGACCCCGGCGCCGAATTCGGCCTCGCCGGAGACCTCGTCGAGGTTGAGCAGTTCATCGAACCGACGCAGGTCCACGCTCACCACTGCTGTGAATCCGCCGCGGATCGGGTCGAGTCCGCCGACGACGCTAGTGCCGCCGCCGAACGGGACCACCGCAATGGCGTGCTGGCTGCAGTAGCTCAAGATCGCGGCGACTTCGTCGTCGTTGCTGGGCAGCAGCACCGCATCGGGCGCATCCTGGGTGTCGGAATCATTGCGCCGCAGCAGGTCCAGGGTGGACTTGCCTCCGGCGCGCAGTAGCCGTGCGGTGTGATCGATGCGGCAGAAGCCCTCGCCGACGATCGCCGCCAGCGCTGCGCGGTCGGTGTCGGTCAATGCCGACGGCGTGAGCGACACCTGGTTCGGATCGCGTTCCGGGGCGCTCGTGCCGTCCACGCCCAGGGCTGCCTTGAGCAGTTGACGGATGCCGTCGCTCAAAGGCTTGGCTGCTGCCGGATCGCCCCAGGCGTTCCACTTCATCGGCGGGGTCAGGGCGTCCTGGGCATCGGCCGGCGTCATGCGTTACAGTATTACACATGCTGTCAACTAGTAATGACGAGCAGGTGGAGGTCGGGGAGCGCATCCTCGATGCCGCCGCGAGCTGCCTGCTCGCATTGGGAATGGAGCGGGTGACGCTGGCGGCTATCGCGCGCCGCGCCGGGGTGAGCCGCCCAACGGTGTACCGGCGGTGGTCGGACAGCCGCTCGGTGATCGCCGCACTGCTGACCGCGCGGATCACCGCGGCCTGGACCGAACTCGAGCAACCGGGAACCGGGCGTGAGGCGCTGGTGAGGCGGATCGTGGCGGTTGCGGCGCGGCTGCGCCACGACGAGGTAGTGATGCAGGTGCTGCATCACGCACCCGATCTGGCGATGGTCTATATCGCCCAGCGGATGGGGGCCAGCCAACGGCGACTGATCGATCTGGTGGCCGGCGAACTGGGCGGCGCCCAGGCCGCCGGGAGCGTGCGAGCCGGCGACCCGCGTGAACTCGCCGCGATGTGTCTGCTGATCACCCAATCGGCTATTCAGTCCGCGCAAGTCGTCGCGTCGATCCTCGACGAGGACGCACTCTCCACCGAACTGGCCTACACACTGAACAGGTACCTCTCCTGATGCCCGATACTGCTGCGCTCAACTCCGCCCGCCGCACCGCCGAACTGACCGCACTGGCCGATGGCGCACCCGTTGACGTCGTCGTGATCGGCGCGGGCATCACCGGCGCCGGCATCGCCCTGGACGCGGCCACGCGCGGCCTGCGGGTGGTGTGTGTGGACAAGCAAGACCTTGCGTTCGGCACCAGCCGGTGGAGTTCCAAACTGGTGCACGGCGGACTGCGCTACCTCGCGACCGGCAATGTGGGCATTGCGCGGCGCAGCGCCATCGAGCGCGGAATCCTGATGACCCGCAACGCACCTCACCTGGTGCGGGCGATGCCGCAACTGGTCCCGCTGCTGGGGTCGATGCCGCGACGGGATCGGGCCCTGGTGCGCACCGGGTTTCTTGCCGGGGACGCCCTGCGCCGGTTGGCCGGCACACCCGCGACGGTGTTGCCCCGCTCGCGACGGGTCTCCGTCGAGCACGCCGTGGAGTTGGCGCCGACCGTGCGCCGCGACGGCCTCGACGGCGGCCTGTTGGCCTACGACGGGCAATTGATCGACGACGCCCGCCTGGTCACGGCGGTCGCTCGAACCGCGGCCCAGCACGGCGCGACGATCTTGACCTATGTGGCGGCATCGCACGCCACTGGCGACACGGTACGGCTGACCGACCAGATCTCGGGTGAGTCGTTCGATGTCAAGGCCCGGGCAGTGATCAACGCGACCGGGGTGTGGGCCGCCGACATCGACCCGGCGCTGCGGCTGCGGCCGAGTCGGGGAACCCACTTGGTGTTCGACGCAGCTACCTTCGGCAATCCGACCGCCGCGCTGACCGTGCCGATCCCCGGTGAGCTCAACCGGTTCGTGTTCGCCATGCCCGAGCAGCTGGGGCGGGTCTATCTGGGCCTGACTGACGAAGAGGCGCCCGGGCCGATTCCGGATGTGCCGCAACCTACTTCGTCAGAGACCTCATTCCTGTTGGACACCGTCAACACCGCGCTGGGCACTGCTCTGACCACCGCCGACGTCCGCGGCGCCTACGCTGGGCTGCGGCCGCTGATCGATACCGGAGAAGGCCGTACCGCCGACGTCTCACGCAATCACGCCGTCGTCGAATCGGGGACCGGGGTGTTCAGCGTGATCGGAGGCAAGCTGACCGAGTACCGGCACATGGCCGAAGATGTGCTGGACCGTACCGTGCGCCTGCGAGCTTTGCGTGCCGCGCCATGCCGCACCCGGGACCTGCCGCTGATCGGTGCGCCGGACAACCCGGGATCTGGCCCTTCGGCGGCGTCCGCGCCGCGTGCCCTGCCCGAGTCGTTAGTGGCGCGCTACGGCGCGGAGGCGCCCAGCGTGCTGGCCGCCGCGGCTTGCGAGCGGCCCGCGGAACCGGTGGCCGACGGGATCGACGTGCTGCGTGCCGAATTCGAGTACGCCGTCAGCCACGAAGCTGCGCTGACGGTCGAGGACATCGTGGATCGCCGGACCCGGATCGGCTTGGTCGCCGAGGACCGGGAGCGCGTCATCGAGGTGGCGCGAGAATTCCTTGCGGGGCCGATTGACTCGCGCTAAGACGGAACCGAATCGTATCGGTTAATATCGCGGCCCCTGGCGGCAGTTCGTCCCGCAGCTAGGCGACGGTGACGCCATCCAGGTCGTCAACGACGACGTTGACGGCATCTTTCTGCCGGTGCGTGACGACTTCGGGATGCTGGTCACCACCTACTTGCCCGGCCGCGGCGAGTCCGCGGAGCAATTCACCGCGGACCGGTGCCGCGAGATCGTGCTCAAGGCAATCGGCGAGTCAATTGACGTCGAGATTATCGAGGCCGCACCATGGCAGCCCTACGAGCGAGTCGCGGACCAGTTCGGCTGCGGCAGAGTGTTTCTTGCCGGCGACTCGGCTCACGCCATGCCTCCGTTCAACGCCGGCGGCGCCAACTGCGCCCTTGCGAGTGCACACAATCTGGCGTGGAAGTTGGCTGCGGTGCTGACCGGATCGGCCGGCCCGGACCTGTTGGACACCTATCAGGCCGAACGGCGTCCGGTCGGACGCTTCAGCGCACGCCAATCGTTGACCGGTCCGGCACTGCGCCTGCTGCGGCGAGATGGCCACGGCCCCGAACTGCCGCCGGACGAAGAGGCGCCGATGTTCGCCCTGCTCATCGGTCACCAATACCACTCCACTGCAGTGGTTTCCGATGATCCAGACCCGGTCGACCCGGACCCCGTGTCGTTGGTGACGGAGTTGCGGGCCCAGCCCGGAACCCGGCTCCCGCATATGTGGCTGCAGCATGGCGAGAAGCGGATTTCGACCCTCGACCTGCTCGGGCCGGGCTTCACCGTGCTGACCGGGCGGGACGGTGGAGCGTGGCGGGCCGCTGTGTCGCATGCATCGGAGGTGCTGGGGATCCCGCTGGCCGTGCATCGGATCGTCGATGAGCAGTGGGCGCCTACCACCGGTTTGGCAGCCGACGGCGCGTTGTTGATCCGCCCGGATGACTTCGTCGGATGGCGCAGTGAGTCGCTGCCGGCTGATCCGGAGATCGAGCTGCAGCGGGCACTGGCGACCATTCTCGCTCGAATTTAGCGGCGGGCCTGCTGAGGTCGCGGCCCACGGAATCTAGGGCGCGTTCTGCGGGGCGGCCGCCCGCCAGCGCAACACCTCCAAAGCCACGGCGACATGCACACTGGAGTCCTTCAATGGCTTCGGAAGCAGGCTATCTGCATGAACAAGCCTACGCAGCAACGTGTTTCGGTGTACGAAAAGACGCTCAGCGGCTCGGGACGCATGGCACTGCTCGTGGACAAACGTCAGTACGGTCCGCTGGAGCTCGGCGTCGGCGGACTCGAACTCGCCGAGCGTGTGTTTGACGAATCGATCCGCGCGTTCAGTATTGGTGCTCAGCGCGGCAACGAGTTCGACATCGGTGAACCTGACTACCCGCTGGGTGGCTCCGAACTGCGCCATCATGCGCTGCGTGCTGATCGCATCAAGGTGGCTGCGCCGGAACCCGTCGATTCCCGCCGCCGTGGGCCCGACGGCCATGCGCACGCCGGCTAGCTGATTCACGACGGTGATGACATCGGCCAGATCGTGGCCGTCTTCCCCGGGAATCCATACCCAGCGAGTGCCAGCCCCGGCCAGCACTGACAGCGGCCGGGTGCCGGCGGCGCTGCGCAGTATCGTCTCGGTCACCCGGTCCAGATCCGTCAAGGCGGTATTAGCCCGAGCGCTCCATATCACCAGAGCGGTATGGTTCCGCTCGAATTCGTAGCCGAGCTGGCGCTCGGCTTGCCGCTGGGTGATCGGCGCACCGTCGAGGATCAATCCGACGATTTCCCGGCGTTCGGCGTGGGTGCCCCGGGTGAGTTCGTCACGTTCGGCCTGTATCTGGTGGTAGATCCCGGCGATCGTGGCGTCGACGAACGCTGCCATCGAGCGTGCCGAGACGTCAAGCACATCGCGCAGCTCGTCGGGGTCGGAGGTCAACGTGAACACTTTGCGCATCCAGTGCCGCCAGACGAAGTCCTGTCCGATGCGGTACCAGTCCACGACGGCCGACTCGTCCATGCCGCGGCGAATCAGGTCGCGGGCCACGGTGAGCGATTCGGTGCCGACGTTGGCGGGCACCGGTTCACCGGGGTGGCTGATGTTCGCGGCGACCCAGTGCAGCTGGATCGACCGATTGCACTGACGGATCGACTCGGCCAGCACCGGGTCGTCGGCGACTGCCCGAATGTAGGGGGACGCGAGGGTGGCTTGGTCCAACTCGCTGAGCCAACCCTGAGATCCACTGAGAACCATCTCGGCGCGCTGCCGGATGAGTTCGCGGACTCGTGGCGACGGACGGCCCCATTGCATCCGTCGAAGTCTAGTTGTAGCTGTGCATGATGCACCATCATTGGTCAATGTCGAGGCAACCAGCCCCTTGCCTCGGGTTGATTGCAGAGGGAACATCGGCTCACTATGAAAAATATCTCCACGGCCAACGCCTATGCGACGATCAGCGTCGCCCTACTCGGTGCCAGCCTTTTCACAGCCAGTCCGATGGACGCCGCCCACTCTGGCGTTCACCGCGCCGACATCGCGCTGACCGCCGGTGACGGGTCGATCACGCTGGACCTGGTCCGCCACGCAAACAACATCACCGGTGCCTCGGCTCCCGACACCAACCAGGTCGGAAGCGGCTCGGCCGAAGGCGGCGGGCAGGGGTCCGAAGGCGTTTCCGGGGGACCTCCGGGAGCGCCGCTGGGCGTCCTTGGCCAGCAGCAGGCAGCGGACGTCTCGCAACAGATTGAGGCGCAGTACGGCAACGACATCGCCGGGGTCTACGGCGGTACCGAATACCGGATGTGGCAGA
Organism: Mycobacterium sp. SVM_VP21; assembly: GCA_024758765.1. Taxonomy (NCBI): domain Bacteria; kingdom Bacillati; phylum Actinomycetota; class Actinomycetes; order Mycobacteriales; family Mycobacteriaceae; genus Mycobacterium; species Mycobacterium cavoris. The sequence continues at coordinate 2,516,843 of CP101406.1, read as the reverse complement.
CCGTGCAGCCCCTGGCCGACTCGCTGAACATGGAAGTCCACCAACTGGAGGGCCTCAACGAGATCGACGGTGGCGTGTATGCCGGCCATGCACTGTCCAGCACCGAGGGCATCGAGTTCATGATGACGTTGGCGGCCTGGGCGTTCGGGCTGGAGTTCGTGCCGCTGCCGGGATCCCCGGACATCAACGGCGTTGAATTCAACGACCTGTTCAGCGGAGCCACTCAGGTGATCTACGACGACACCATTGCCGCCGACGGCCCGAACACGGCGGTCGCCGCGTCCGGCGAGGCGGCGATCACCGCCTGGGCTCTGATGAACGCCCAGAATCCCGATTTCTCGGTGTTCATCCCGATGTTCGTCGACGAGCTGAAGGGAACGGGCACCTTGCTGCCCAACGTGGGCCAGGTCGTGCTCGAAGGCGGGCCTGGGGACTGGACGCTGGTGAGCTTCAACGGGACACCGGTTCCGCCGGCCGATCTGCTTACCGCATTGTTTGTCGACGTGCGTGACGTGATCGTCGCGCCGCAGGCGGCGACCTGGCATATTTGGGAGGCGCTCGCCGGCGGCGATCCCACCGCGATCCTGGATGCCGTGCAAACGGGCCTGAGCGACGTCGGCACGGCCTTGTTGCAGTTCCCTGGATCCGTCTTCACCGACGTCTTCGATGCATTGAGCGCCGGGTAGGGAGCGCGGCTCGACACGACCTCCGGGCGGGCGTGAACTCAGCCGGTCTCAGCGCACAATCGCGTCGCGCACCGCTGAACTGGTGTGCGGCTGCCACAGCGCTTGCAGGGGCACCAGCAGCGGCTCGTCGAGATCGACGACGGTGACGGTGCCGCCGAGGGCCGGTCCGGCCGGTGCGGTGACGAACGCGACGGCGCTCTCGGTCAGGGCCGCCACCTCAGGCGGGCAGCCCTGCACTCGGCTGACCCGGTATTGCGGCTCGAATCCGGCACGCCGGCAGGCGTTGACCAGAAAGTCGCTGTAGTAAGAAGCCCCAGGGGGCGCCCATAGCGCGATCAGTTCGTCGGCGAGATCGGCGATGCGGATGCGGGAGCGCGCGGCCAGCGGGTGATCGGCAGGCACGGCGATCCGCAGCGGGTCGTACCCGATCACCGCGCCAGCCAGCAGGTCCTGGGGCACCACGGCGCGGCGCAGCCCCAACTGCACCGTGCCTTCGCGCACCCCGGCGGTCAGCCGGTCGGGGAACAGCTGTACGACCGTGAACGACGTGTCGGGCGAGGCGGCGATCGCCGGTTCGATCAGGGCGTAGACGTCGTGATTGCTGATCGCAGGGGAGTGCCCGACCACGAACTCATCCGGTTGGGCGCTGGCCGCGGCCCGCGTGTGCGCTGTGAGGGTTCGAGCCGCCGCCAACAGTGCGCGGCCCTCGTCCATCAGGGTCTGCCCGGCAGCGGTCAAGGTGACGCGACGCCCGGCGCGCATCAGCAGCGTCACGCCGATTTCCTTCTCCAGCTGTTGAACCGAATGCGACAACGCCTGCTGGGACAGATGCAGCTGCGTGGCGGCGCTGGTGAAGCCGGCGGACTCGGCGACGGCGATGAAGTGGGTCAGGCGGCGAAGGTCCGGGACCGGGAACATCGGCTCATGCTAACTACAAATACTATTTGTTGAACCCGCGCATAACACTGTTTCTCATTTGTATGGAGTCCGGTTAGTTTCGTGTTCAGACACAGAAGGGGACTTCCATGAGTGATTTGACCGGAAAATCGGCAGTGGTGGCCGCGGGGGCCAAGAACCTGGGCGGGCTGATCAGCACCACTTTGGGCTCGCACGGCGTCAACGTCGCGGTGCACTACAACAGCGACAGCTCTGAGCCCGACGCCGACAAGACCGTGGCGGCGGTGCAGGACGCCGGTGCCAAGGCCATCAAGGTGCAGGGCGACCTGACCGTTCCGGCCAATGTCACCGCCCTCTTCGACGCCGCGGTGGACGCCTTCGGCGGCCTGGATTTCGCGGTCAACACCGTCGGCAAGGTGCTGCGAAAGCCCATGTTGGAGACCACCGAAGCCGAGTACGACTCGATGTTCGACATCAACGCCAAGTCCGCGTACTTCTTTTTGCAGGAGGCCGGTAAGCGCCTTAACGACAACGGTTCGGTGGTGACGATCGTGACCGCGCTGCTGGGGGCGTTCACCGACGGCTACTCCACCTATGCGGGCTCCAAGAGTCCGGTCGAGCACTTCACCCGTGCTGCGGCCAAGGAGTTCGGGACCCGGGGTATCAGCGTCAACAGTGTCGCGCCCGGGCCGATGGACACGCCGTTCTTCTACCCGCAGGAGACCCCCGAGCGCGTCGAGTTCCACAAGTCGCAGGCGATGGGCAATCGGTTGACCCAGATCGAGGACATCGCGCCGCTAGTCCTGTTTTTGCTCGACGGCGGCCACTGGATCACCGGTCAGACCGTCTTTGCCAACGGCGGCTACACCACCCGGTGAGCCGGCCGCGAGCGTGCGCAATCCCGGGAATTGCCCCGGTGTGTCGACCGGGGACACGCATGCTCGCGGAAAGAGGGAAGTGGGTGGGGGTTACAGCGGGATGTTCTTGTGGCGGCCGCGACGGGCCGGCGCCTCAGCCAATGCCTGGGTGATCTTGCCGCGGGTGTGCGAGGGATCGATCTTCTCGTCGACCACGCCGATGTCGATGGCGCTGTCCACCCCGCCGGCGATCCGCTCGTGCTCGGCAGCCAGTTCCTCGTGCAGCGCCTCGCGCTCGTGATCGGGTGCGGCGGCCAGCTTCTTCTTGTGCAGGATGCCGACCGCGGCCTTGGCGCCCATCACCGCGACCTCGGCGTCCGGCCAGGCGAACACCCTGGTGGCGCCCAACGACCGCGAGTTCATCGCGATGTAGGCCCCACCGTAAGTCTTGCGGGTCACCAGCGTGACGCGGGGGACGGTGGCCTCACCGAACGCGTGCAGCAGCTTGGCGCCGCGGCGCACCACGCCACCCCATTCCTGGCCTACACCCGGCAGGTAGCCCGGCACGTCGACGATCACGATCAGCGGAATCCCGAAGGCGTCGCACAGCCGCACGAAACGTGCCGCCTTCTCGGCGCTCTCGGAGTTCAGGCAGCCGCCCAGCCGCAGCGGGTTGTTGGCCAGCACGCCGACGGTGCGACCCGACAACCGGCCCAGCCCGACCACCATCGACGGCGCCCATTTGGCCTGGAACTCATCGAACGGAGCGTCGGCATCGAGCAGGCCGTTCACCAGCGGGTGCACGTCGTAGGCGCGCCGCGCCGACTCCGGCAGCAGCGCGTGCAGGTCGATCTCGCCCGCCTCGGCCTTGTTGCGGTCGAAATGGCCCTGCTGGCAGAACAACCCGACCAGACGGCGGCCCCGCTCGTAGGCGTCGAGCTCGTCGTCGGCGACGATGTGGCACACGCCGGACTTCTTGTGGTGGGTGTCGGGGCCGCCCAGCGCGGCCATGTCGACGTCCTCGCCGGTGACGCTGCGCACCACGTCGGGGCCGGTGACGAACACCCGGCCCTCCGGTGCCATCACGATGACGTCGGTCAGGGCCGGCCCGTAGGCGGCGCCGCCGGCGGCGAAACCGACCACCACCGAGATCTGCGGGACAAATCCGGAAGCTCGGATCATGGCTTCGAAGACCCGTCCGACCGCGTGCAGGGCTCGCACGCCCTCAGCCAGCCGGGCACCGCCCGAGTGCCACAGGCCCACGATCGGGCTCTGCTCGGCGATCGCGGTGTCGTAGGCGTTGACGATGTGGTCGCAGCCCTCGATGCCCATCGCACCGCCCATCACGGTGCCGTCGGTGCAGAACGCGATGGTGCGCACTCCGTTGACGGTGCCGCCCGCGGCCAGCACGCCGGAACGGTCACGCTCGTGCAGCAATTCCACGGTGCCGTCGTCGAAGAAGGTCGACAGACGCAGCAGGGGATCGCGCGGGTCGAGCGATTCGCCCACCGTCTCGGGAGCCATAGTCGTCATCGCGCCTCTCCTTGGGTCTGATTCTTGATCGCGGGTCTCGCTTCTGGTCCGTTTATGGCCTTCAGTACCGACCGAAGACGATTGCGACGTTGTGCCCGCCGAACCCGAATGAGTTGTTGATCGCGTACTCGTAGTTGCCCGGGCGCGGTTCGCCTGCGACCACATCCAGGTCGATCTCGGGGTCGAGGTTCTCCATGTTGCGCGTCGGTGGGATGACCTGTTCACGCAGGGCCATCACCGTCAGGATGGATTCGACCGCGCCGACCGCACCGACCGAGTGGCCGAGTGCCGCCTTGGGCGCGTACACCGCGGCGTTGCCGCCGTGCGGACCCAAAGCCAGGTTGATGGCGTGGCCTTCTGCCACGTCACCCACCGTGGTTCCGGTGGCGTGCGCATTGACGTGGCTGATGTCGCCGGGTGTCAGGTCGGCCATCTGGATCGCCCGTGTCATCGCCCGACCCGCGCTTTGACCGTCGGGGTCCGGCGCGACGATGTGGTAGCCGTCCGAGGTGATCGAGGCACCCATGATCCGGGCGAGGATGTTGGCGCCGCGCGCCTTGGCGTGCTCCTCTGTCTCGATCACCATCAGTGCGGCGCCCTCGCCGAACACGAACCCGTTGCGGTCACGGTCGAAGGGGCGGCAGGCGCCCTCCGGGTCGTCATTGCTGGTGGACAGCACGATACGCATCTGGGCGAACCCCGCGATCGGCACTGCTTCGATCCGGGTTTCCACACCACCGCAGATCGCTATGTCGGCTTCGCCGAGAACAATCTGCTGCCAGGCGTGGGCGATGCCCTCGGAGCCTGATGCACAGGCCGAGATCGGGGTGATCACCCCGGCTTTGGCCTGACGGTCCAGTCCGACCGCAGCGGCCGCTCCGTTGGGCATGTACTTCTGCACGACCAATGGCGAGACCGCCCTCAGGCCGCGTTCGCGCATGCCGTCGTAGGCCCAGACGAGCTCCTCACTGGAGCCCATCCCGGTGCCGACCGACACCATGAGGCGCCGGGTGTCGACTTCGGGTGAGCCGGCGTGCTCCCAGGCACGCCGGCTCAGCACCAAAGCCAACTTCTGCAAGTAGGAAAGCCGACGCAGCTCCGTCCGGTTCAGCCCCTCGTCGAACATCTCCGGGGTCTCGACGAGGTGCCCGCCGATACGAACCGGCAGGTCATACTCCTCGACGAATGAATCGGTCAGCCTGCGAATGCCGCTTTGGCCGTCCAGCAGCTTCTTCCAGGTGTTCTCCCCATCCGCTGCCAAAGCCGTCGTCATGGCGTAGCCGGTGACGACGACGTTGGGGAGACCCTTTCCCGTTGCCAGCGTTGACATGGCTGTTGCGAACTTCCCTCTCTCGCGATCCGGTGTCAGTACCGCCCAAAGGCGAGCGCGACGTTGTGCCCACCGAACCCGAATGAATTGTTAATCGCGTACTTGTAGTCACCGTAACGGGGCTCGCCCGCCACGACGTCCAAATCGATCTCGGGATCGGGTGTCTCGTAGTTCAGCGTCGGCGGGATGACCCCGTCACGCAACGAGAGCACCGTCAGCACCGACTCCAGCGCCCCGACCGCCCCAATGGAGTGGCCCAGCGCCGACTTGGGTGCGTACACCGCGGCGTGCTGGCAACCGGCTTCCCGGATCGCGTTCGCCTCGGCCGTGTCACCGATCGGAGTAGCCGTTCCGTGCGCGTTGATGTGGTCGACGTCCTTGGCGGACAGGCCCGCCAACTCCAACGACCGGGTCATCGCACGGCCGGCCCGCTTGCCGTCGGGACCGGGAGCCACCATGTGGAAGGCGTCGGAGGTGATACCGGCGCCCATCAACCGGGCCAGCGGCTTAGCGCCGCGCGCCTTGGCGTGCTCTTCGGTCTCGATGATCATCAGCGCGCCGGCCTCACCGAATACGAAGCCGTCCCGGTCCTTGTCGAACGGCCGCGACGCACCCTCGGGGTCGTCGTTGCGGGTCGACATGGCCCGCATCATCGAGAAGGTAGCGATCGGAAGGGCCTCGATGCCGCCTTCGACACCGCCGCAGACCGCGAAGTCCGCGTCGCCCATGACGATCTGACGCCACGCGTGCGCAATCGCCTCCGAACCCGACGAACAAGCCGACACCGGGGTGATGACCCCGGCGCGAGCGCCGAGCTGCAGACCGACCACTGCGGCCGCACCGTTGGGCATGATCATCTGAACGGCCAGCGGCGACACCTTGCGGGGGCCACCCTCGTTCATCAGGTCATAGGTTTCGACAATCTTCTCGCCGCCACCCAGTCCGGTGCCGACGACGACCGTGAAACGGTCCGGGTCGACCTCGGGCGATCCGGCGTTCTCCCACAACCGCCCGGCGAGCAGTTTGGCCATCCGCTGGACGTACGACATCCGTCGCAGGTCCAGCCGGCCCATGTGGTCGTCCACCGGGTCCTTGAGGTGTCCGCCGATCTTGACCGGCAGATCCCACTTGGAGACGAACTCGTCCTCAAGCACATGGATGCCGCTCTCGCCGGCGAGCAAGCCCTTCCACGTGCTCTCGATGTCCGCGCCGATTGAAGTGGTGGCCTCAACGGCGGTTACCACCACATTCGGGTAACCGCCGTTGGCCGTAGAAGGCTGAGAGGACACGATTAGCTCTCGGAACCGAACTTCTCGCGCAGCGCGGCGGCGGCCTCGGGGTTCTCGGCCTCGAGCTTCTGGATGTAGCCCACCACGTCACCGACGGTGCGCAGACCGGCGAGGTCCTCGTCCGGGATCTTCACGCCGTACTTGTCTTCAGTCTGAACCGCGATCTCCACCATCGACAGCGAGTCGATGTCCAGGTCGTCGACGAAGGACTTCTCGACGGTGACCTCGCTCGGCTCGATACCGGTCACCTCTTCGATGATCTCGGCGAGACCGGCGATGATTTCATCCTGGCTGGCAGCCACTGTGTTTCCCTTCGGTTGGATCCGCACGGGGTGTGCGGGGGTAATTACTGGGTATCTGGTTGTGCAGGTTTGGAAGCGGGCGTTAGAGCTCGGGAAGCCCGTCCAGATCCGCGGGAGATTTGACGGCGTGCGTCGGAGTCCCCCGAAGTTCGCGTTTGGCGATGCCGGCCAGGGTACCGGCGGGCGGAAATTCCACGATCGCCGTTACTTCGCGGGCGCGGAGTGTCTCGGTGCACAGGTCCCAGCGCACCGGCCGGGTCAGCTGCGCAACCAGGTGCTCCAATGCCTGAGCCGCCGACGTCACCGGCTGCCCGTCGCGGTTGGACAACAGGGTAGCGGTGGGCCCTGAGATTCCCGCGGCAACTCCCGCGGCCTTGACCTGCTCGACGGCGGCAGCGTAAGCCTCCAGCGCTGGTGCCATGTACTGGGTGTGGAACGCCCCGGCGGTGGCCAGTTTGCGGACCCGGGCCTTGGCGGGCGGGTCTTCGGCGAGCTTGTCCAGGGCCGGCAGCGGGCCGGCCGCCACGATCTGGCCGACAGCGTTGCGGTTGGCCGGGGTCAGGTCGAGTTGCTCGAGGCGGGCCAGCACCTCGGCCTCGTCGCCACCGAGCAGGGCGGCCATGCCGGTCGGTTCGAGTGCGCAGGCCTTAGCCATCTCGCGGCCGCGGGTGGCGGCCAGCATGACGGCGTCGTCGGGGGAGATGACGCCGGCGATCGCGTAAGCCGCGATCTCACCGACGGAATGGCCGGCCACGATGACATCGCTGCCGCTCACGGGGCCGTTGCGCCGCTTGACCAGCTCGGCGTAGGCCAGCAGGGTTGCCGCCACCACCAGCGGCTGGGTGACCGCAGTGTCGGTGATCTCCTCGGCCGTCGCGGTGGTGCCCAGCGCGATCAGGTCCAGGCCGGCGATCTCCGACCAGGCGGCCAACTGCTCGCGGGCGGCATCGGCGCCAGCCGACTCCAGCCACGGCGAGAGCATGCCGGGGGTCTGAGATCCCTGTCCGGGAGCGAGCAACGCAATCACGTCTTTAAGAGAACATTGTGAAGCGCGATTTGCAGGATGTCCTAGATTATGAACATTGTCTTATGTTTTTGTGGAGACCATACAAATCTGCCGTTCGATGCGACGTGTTCGATACCGAACTGCGACAACTGTTCGCTCGGGGTGCGCATCCGAGGGCGCGCCGAGAGCGTTTCGTAGCAGGTCACATGCCCGACTCGGCCTGCGGTTCGGCGTCGGCTGCGTCGGACACCAGCGACGCGGAGTAGGTCACATCCGTGGTGGTGAAGCTCGCCTGTTCCGCCTGGTGGGCCAGCCGCCCGACCGTGGCGGCAACCCGCAGGACATAGGCGTCGCGCGGCACGGCCGGATCGCGTCCGGTGAAGTCGGCGATCCGCCGCAGGCGGTAACGGACGGTGTTTGGATGAACGAACAACTTGCGGGCGCAGGCCTCGATCGCGCCGCCACAGTCCAGATAGGCGTCCAGGGTCTCGGTGAGCGTGGGACCGGCCTCGGCCAGCGGCCGCATCACGTCGGTGTGCAGGGCGGCGATCGCCGACGCATCGCCGATCAGCGCCCGCTCGGGAAGCAGCTCGCGAGCTAGCACCGGGCGGGGCGCCCCGGTCCAGCCCACCACGGCGTTCATCCCTGAGATCGCTTCGCTGGCACTGTGATAGGCCGCGGTCAACGTCGGCGCCGTCGGTCCTATCACCACCGGACCGTCGGAGAACGCGCCGAGCAGATCGGCGAAGAACTTCTGCGTGGGCGTCAGTGGGCCCGACACGATGGCCACCAGCCAGGTGCCGTGCACGTCGGTCAGCGCCGCTCGGCCGTGGCGTTCGGCGACATCGCGGACGTCTTGGCTGGCTTTTTGTCCGGCGAAGGCGTCCGGACCTGGCGGTGCGGTGCCCACCACGACGGTGGCCGGGGCGGTGGTGTCCCAGTTCAGGGCGGCTGCGCGGCTCAACAGCTCCGGTCCGGTGTCACCGCGGACCACGGCGTCCACCACGCTGGCCTCCATCCGGGAGTCCCAGGTGCCCCGGGCCTCCGCGGCGTCGGCGTAGGCGGAGGCGGCGGTGAACGCCAGGTCCCGGCTGTACTTGAGGATGCCCACGGTCAGCGCGGTCACCTGCTCTTCGGAGCGGGCCAGCAGCGGTACGACCTCCTCGAAGAACTCCATGGTGACCCGCACCATGTCCACCGTGTGCCGCAGCGCGATGTGGCGGGTCAAGTCCTGCGGCACCAGTGCAAACGCCTGCGCGGTGTGGCTGACATTGCCGTGCGGGTCGCGCATCCACTCGGCGAAGTTGACCACGGCGGTCTGCACCACCAGTTGGACGCTGGCTCGCTGCGAAGCCTCCAATTCGGCAAAGAACGGCAACCGCTCGCCCATCACGGCATCAGCCTGGGTGGCCAGCCGGCCCGAGTAGTTCTTAAGTCGGCGCAGGATGGCGTCCGGGACGGCGCTGAGCTGGTCCAGGGTGGAGCGCGGTAGGACCGGAGCCGCCGGGTTGTCAGCCATTCCTAAAAGCTACGCCTGCTTTCTAGCAACAACTGACAAACCCGGCGGTTGGCGAGGCTCGACGGAGGAGAGGCGAAGCTGGACCGCCGCATCCAACCCGGCGGTGATTTGGGCGCGGTAGTGCTCGCTCAGCGGGAACTATCGCGCCCAAATCCACGGGGCTGACTAGGCGACCCCGGAATCCGACGTTTGCTCGGGGGCGGCCAACACGTCGTCGATCTGGTACTGCGTCGCCGCGGTCACTGCCACGGACGGGTCGATGACCCCGTCGCGGGCCAGTGCCGCCAGCACCGCCACCACCACCGACTCGGCGTCGGTATTGAAGTAGCGCCGCGCGGCCGGACGAGTGTCGGAGAACCCGAACCCGTCGGTGCCCAGCGTGACGTAGTTACCGGGAACCCACGGCCGGATCTGCTCGGGCACCGCACGCATCCAGTCCGACACGGCGACGACCGGGCCGGTGGCTTCCGCCAGCGCCTGCGTCACGTACGGCACCGCGGCCGGGCGCTCGGGGTGCCGCAGCCGCTCGCGTTCGATGGCCACCCCGTCCCGGTTGAGCTCACCCCAGCTGGTCACCGACCACACGTCGGCGGCCACGTCCCACTCGGCGGCCAACAAGTCGGCGGCCCGCAGCGCCTCGGGCACCGCCACCCCCGAGGCCAGGATCTGCGCGGTGTGGGACTTCGGCTCGGCCTTGCGGAAGCGGTAGATGCCGCGCAGCAGGCCCTCGGGGTCAAAGCCGTCGGGTTCGGCCGGCTGCACGTAGGGCTCGTTGTAGAGCGTGACGTAGAAGTACACGTTCTCCGGGTCCGGGCCGTACATACGGTGCAGGCCGCTTTCGATGATGTGGGCGACCTCGTAGGCGAACGCGGGATCGTAGGAGACCACTGCCGGGTTGGTGCTGGCCAACAACAGCGAGTGCCCATCGGCGTGCTGCAGTCCCTCACCGGTCAGCGTGGTGCGTCCCGCGGTGGCTCCGAGGACGAACCCGCGCGCCATCTGATCGGCGGCCGCCCACAGGCCGTCGCCGGTGCGCTGGAAGCCGAACATCGAATAGAAGATGTAGATCGGCACCATCGGCTCGTCGTGGGTGGCATACGACGTCCCGACCGCGGTGAACGAGGCCGTCGATCCGGCCTCATTGATGCCCTCGTGCAGGATCTGGCCGACTTCGCTTTCCTTGTAGGCCAGCATCAGGTCGGCATCCACGGAGGTGTAGAGCTGACCGTTGCGGTTGTAGATCTTCAACGATGGGAACCACGAGTCCATCCCGAACGTGCGCGCCTCATCGGGGATGATCGGCACCAGTCGCGGACCTAACTGCTTGTCCCGCAACAACTCTTTGAACACCCGCACGGTCGCCATGGTGGTGGCCACCTCTTGGGTGCCGGACCCCTTCTTGACTGCCGCATAGGCCGACGAGCCCGGCAGTTCCAACGTCTTGGCCTGGGTGCGGCGGTGTGGCACGAAGCCGCCCAGGGCGCGTCGCCGATCCAGCAGGTAACGGATCTCGGGTGCGTTCTCGCCGGGGTGGTAGTACGGCGGCAGGTAGGGGTTCTCTTCGAGTTGGGAGTCCGGGATCGGAATCCGCATTTCGTCGCGGAAGTCCTTGAGGTCTTGCAGCCGGAACTTCTTCATCTGGTGGGTGGCGTTACGGCCGGCGAAGTAGCTGCCCAGGCTGTAGCCCTTGATGGTCTTGGCCAGGATGACGGTCGGCTGGCCCTTGTGCTCGACGGCCGCGCGGTAGGCGGCGTGGACCTTGCGGTAGTCGTGCCCGCCACGCTTGAGGTGCCAGATGTCCTGGTCGGACAGATTCTCCACGAGCGCCTTGGTGCGCGGGTCGCGTCCGAAGAAGTGTTCCCGCACGTAGCCGCCGTCGTTGGCCTTGTAGGTCTGGTAGTCGCCGTCGGGGGTGACGTTCATCAGGTTGACCAGGGCGCCGTCCCGGTCGGCGTGCAGCAGGGCGTCCCACTCGCGACCCCACACCACCTTGATCACGTTCCAGCCCGCGCCGCGGAAGAACGATTCCAGCTCCTGGATGATCTTGCCGTTGCCGCGCACCGGGCCGTCCAGGCGCTGCAGGTTGCAGTTGACCACGAAGGTCAGGTTGTCCAGGCCCTCCAGCGCCCCGACGTGCAGCAGACCCCGACTCTCCGGTTCGTCCATCTCGCCGTCGCCCAGAAAGCACCACACGTGCTGATCGGAGGTGTCGCGGATGCCGCGGTCGTGCAGGTAGTGGTTGAACCGGGCCTGGTAGATGGCGTTCATCGGGCCCAGGCCCATTGACACCGTGGGGAACTCCCAGAAGTCGGGCATCAGCCGCGGATGCGGGTAGGACGGCAGCCCACCGCCCGGGTGGCTGTGCTCCTGACGGAAGCCGTCGAGGTCGTGGGGACTCAGCCGGCCCTCCAGGAAAGCGCGCGCGTAGATGCCGGGGGAGGCGTGGCCCTGGATGAACACCTGGTCGCCGCCGCCGGGGTGGTCTTTGCCGCGGAAGAAGTGGTTGAACCCGACCTCATAGAGCGTCGACGACGACGCGTAGGTCGAGATGTGCCCGCCGACTCCCACTCCGGGCCGCTGCGCGCGGTGCACCATCACCGCGGCGTTCCAGCGGATCCAGCTGCGGTAGCGGCGCTCGGTTTCCTCGTCGCCGGGGAACCAGGGTTCCAGTTCGGTCGGGATGGTGTTGACGTAATCGGTGGAGGTAAGCGCCGGGATCGCCACCCGCTGTTCGCCGGCGCGTTCGAGCAGTCGCAACATCAGGTAGCGGGCGCGGGCCGGACCGGACCGGGCGAGCAGTTCGTCGAAGGACTCCAGCCACTCGGAGGTCTCGTCGGAGTCGATGTCGGGGAGGTAGGACGCCACTCCCTCGCGGATCACCCGGACCCGATCGGATTCGGTTGTGCTGCTGGGCTTTTTGGCCTGATCCTGATGTACGGCCTCAGTGGTCAACGCATTGCTCCTTGGTTCGGAGGACAAGATGTGCCTCCCGGCTTGTGGCCAGGACGGCACCGACCGATCGATTCGCCGGTCTCGTCTTTTCTATCGTGCCCCACCGGACACCCGACCGCCGGTCGGCGAGTGCCGCGGGGTGGGCTGATCTCGGCCTGGTGGCAGGTACGCGGTAACGTTTGAAGTTGTGCTGACCCGACGGCTGACTGCCTCGCGCGCCCAGACGCGGCGACACGCTCGGGTAGGCGCGTCGGTGGCCGGTGTGGTTGCGGCGTTGGCGATGGGTGTCGTCGGTTGTACCAGCATCATCGGTGGCAACCCGCAAGCCGACACCTCCGAAGCCCCGGCCTACCGCTCCTCGGTGTCGGCGTCGGTGTCGGCCTCGGAGGCCACCTCGAGCATTCGCGAGACCCAGCGCCAGCAGTCGATGACCACCCAGGCGGTCCGCGGTGCGTGCGGCCGGTTCGCTTCGAGCAGCAGCGACGCCGTCGACGTGGTGAACAAGTACGTGGAGGCGTTCAACAACGGCGGCGATATCTCCGGAACCGCCGGCCCGGCGGTGGAGGCACTCAACCACAGTGCCGACGAGGTCGTCGCGGCGATCAACGAGAAGTTGTCGCAGGACCTGACCGACGCATTCAATACCTATGCACAGGCGGCGCGGGGCGTCGCGACCGCGATTTCATCCAAGGCTCCGGTCTCGGTGTACAACGCCCGCAAGGATGAACTCAACCGGGCTCGGGACAAGGGGATGCAGCTGTGCAAAGCCTTCTGAGCCCGCCCAGCACGGCGAGCTGTGCAACGATGATTCACATCACACGTAACGCTGACGATCGAAGGAGGTCGCACGGTGGTCGCGGCGGATAACGCCCCGAGCTTCGCCCGCAAACTGGGCATCGAGAGCAAGCAGTTAGTCCAGGAGTTCGGCTGGGACGAGGACGCCGACGACGACATCCGTGTCGACGTCGAAGAGGCCGCCGGCAGCGAACTGCTCGACGAGGACACCGATGAGGTGGTCGACGTCGTGCTGCTGTGGTGGCGCGATGGCGACGGTGATTTGGTGGACACCCTGATGGATGCCATCACCGCCTTGGCCGACGACGGGGTGATCTGGGTGTTGACACCCAAGACCGGCCGATCCGGCCATGTGCAACCCGCCGAGATCGCCGAGGCGGCGCCGACCGCCGGCCTGATGTCGACCTCGTCGGTGAGTCTGGGGGACTGGAGCGCCAGTCGCCTGATCCAACCCAAATCCCGCGCGGGGAAGCGTTGATGCTGGAAGTCGGCGCGCCGGCCCCTGACTTCACCCTCAAGGACCAGAATCAGCAGCAGGTGACGCTGAGCAGCTTCCGGGGCGACAAGAACGTTCTGGTGGTGTTCTTCCCGCTGGCCTTCACCGGCATCTGCCAGGGCGAGCTGGATCAGTTGCGGGACCACCTGCCCAGCTACGTCAATGACGACAGTGTGGCGCTGGCGATCTCGGTCGGCCCGCCGCCCACCCACAAGATCTGGGCGACCGAGAGCGGGTTCCTGTTCCCGGTGCTGTCGGATTTCTGGCCGCACGGCGCCGTCAGCGAGGCCTACGGGGTGTTCAACTCCGACACCGGCTTTCCCAACCGCGGCACGTTCGTCATCGACAAGTCCGGCATCATCCGGTTCGCCGAGATGAAGCAGCCCGGTGAGGCGCGCGACCAGCAGCTCTGGCTCGACGCGTTGGGTGCGCTCAAGTCCTGATTCGTTGCCGCGAAATCGGGCTCACGCAGGGACCTACTTCAACTTCTGCTGCGTCAGTACGATCTCGCGGTTTTGGGAGCCTGGCACCGGCCGGGTAACCTGCCCGAGGCAGGGGCGCGTAGCTCAGTGGTAGAGCTCTGGTTTTACACACCAGCGGTCGGCGGTTCGATACCGTCCGCGCCCACCAGTTGTTTGACGCCGCGCTAGACCGTCAATGCGGTGAGCATGACAACCTCTCCGACACCGGACGAACCCACTTCACCGTCGCCGCCCGTTCCTCCTCAACGGGCGCCGAGCGGTAAGTGGGGCGTACCGCCGTCGACTAGCCCGCAGCTGACTCCCACGGGACGTTCGGCGAAGCCGCCAGGTGTGCGCGCCCTGTTGTGGGCGGCCCTTCTCGTGCTGATCGGCGTCATAGCCCTGCTGATCGTGCTTTCGGCCTAGGTGTGCCTGCCGCTCAGTGCGAATGAGCGTGGCCGGCATGCTCCAGCCCGGCCTGGTGCGCGTGCGGATGGCTGTGCACGGTCCCGTCTTCGTGAGTGTGCTCGTGCGCATGCTCGACGTGGTCGTGCTCATGAGCGTCGTGCACGTGGGTGTGCGTCAGCTCGCCGTGGGTGTGCTCGTGCGCATGCGGTGCATCGTGCCCATGGTTGTGGTGCGACATGGTGGTTTCATCTCCCTTGTTCGATGGCTCGCTGCCGCAATTCGGGCAGCGCCTCTCCGGCAGCAGCCGGCAGGTTCTTGGCGGCGCGGTGATGCGGCGGCACCCCCGGGCCCGCATGCTCAGCGTTGAAGACGGCGTCGGTCACCAGCTGGCAGACGTGCTCGTTCTCCATGCTGTAGAAGATCGTGGTGCCCTCGCGGCGGGTACGCACCAGCCGCGCCATCCGAAGTTTCGCCAGGTGTTGTGACACCGACGGCGCCGGTTTGCCGACGTGCTCGGCGAGTTCGTTGACCGACATCTCCCGGCTGGTCAGCGCCCACAACACCTGAACCCTGGTGGCGTCGGCCAACATCCGGAACACCTCGACGATCAGGCCGACCTGATCCTCCGGCAACCGATCCGCTGGACCATTATCTGCATGCATACGCAAATAATAAGCATTGGGGCTTCCGGGGTGTCAACCCTCGGCTCGTCCCAGGGACCGATGGGGCGGTCGGTAGTGTCCAGCGGGCAGGTCGTCACGCACTAGTGGAGGTAGCCCCGATGTCGACGCAGTCCATGCGCCAGCCCATTCATTCCGGGCACCTCACCGTGGGCGCCCTCAAGCGCCACCAGGACACCCCGGTGCTGTTCCTCGGCGACACCACGTTGACCGGTGGTCAGCTCGCCGAGCGCATCAGCCAGTACATCCAGGCGTTCGGGTCGCTCGGCGCCGACACGTTCGGCCTGCTGTCGCTGAACCGCCCCGAGGTGCTGATGATCATCGGTGCCGGCCAGATCCAGGGACACCGGCGCACGGCGCTTCACCCGCTGGGTTCGCTGGACGACCATGCCTACGTGCTGGCCGACGCCGAGGTGAGCTCGCTGATCATCGATCCCACACCGGCTTTCGTGGAGCGCGCCCTGGGCCTGCTCGAAAAGGTGCCGACGTTGCGCCAGGTGTTGACCATCGGTCCGGTGCCGCCGGAGCTCGAGGGGAAAGCTGTCGACCTGGCTGCGGAGGCGGCCAAGTACGACCCGCAGCCCCTGGTGGCCGCCGACCTGGCCCCAGACCACATCGGCGGCCTCACCTACACCGGCGGGACCACCGGCAAGCCGAAGGGCGTCATCGGCACCGTCGGGTCCATCACGGCGATGACGACCATTCAGCTCGCCGAGTGGGAGTGGCCGGAGCACCCGAAGTTTTTGATGTGCACCCCCTTGTCGCACGCCGGCGCAGCGTTTTTCGTGCCGACGATCGTCAAGGGCGGCCAATTGGTGGTGCTGACCAAATTCGACCCGGCAGAGGTGCTGAGGGTGATCGAGGAGCAGAAGATCACCGCCACCATGCTGGTGCCGTCGATGATCTACGCGCTGATGGATCACCCCGATTCGCACACCCGCGACCTGTCTTCGCTGGAGACGGTGTACTACGGCGCCTCGGCGATGAACCCGGTCCGGCTCCAGGAGGCTATCGACCGGTTCGGCCCGATCTTCGCCCAGTACTACGGCCAGTCCGAGGCGCCGATGGTGATCACCTACCTGGCCAAGGGCGACCACGACCAGAAGCGACTCACCTCATGCGGTCGCCCGACGCTGTTCGCCCGGGTGGCGCTGCTGGGCGAGGACGGCAACCCGGTGGCCCAGGGCGAGGTCGGCGAGATCTGCGTGTCCGGGCCGCTGCTCTCAGGCGGCTACTGGAAGCTTCCCGAGGCCACCGCTGAGACATTCCGGGACGGCTGGATGCACACCGGCGACCTGGCCCGCGAAGACGAAGACGGCTTCTACTACATCGTCGACCGCACCAAGGACATGATCGTCACCGGCGGCTTCAACGTGTTCCCGCGCGAGGTCGAGGACGTCATCGCCGAGCACCCCTCGGTGGCCCAGGTCTGCGTGATCGGAACCCCCGACGAGAAGTGGGGGGAGGCCGTGACCGCAGTGGTGGTGCTGCGTCCGGGTGTCGACAGCGACCCCGCCGCGGTGGCCACCATGACTGCCGAGATCCAGTCCGCGGTCAAAGAACGTAAGGGCTCGGTTCAGTCGCCCAAGCAGGTGATCGTCGCCGAATCGGTGCCGGTGACCGCGCTGGGCAAGCCGGACAAGAAGACGGTGCGCGCCCAGTTCTGGTCCGGCGCAGAGCGTTCCGTCGGCTGAGATCAGCCCAGTGCCGCGGCCAGCTCCCGCCACTGCTCCCGCGGGAACGCCCGCGGGTCCGCGTCCAGCAGCTGCACGCAGACGTGGTCGGCGCCGGCGGCCTGGTGCTCGGCGACCCGGCTGAGCACGTCCTCCGGGGTTCCCCACGCGATGATCGCGTCGAACAACCGATCGCTGACGCTGGCGATGTCGTCCTCGGAGAAACCCGACCGCAGCAGGTTGTTGGCGTAGTTGGGCAGCGCCAGGTAGGAGGCCAGCCACTTGGTGCCGATCGCACGGGCTTCGTCGCGGCTGGCGCACAAGATCCCCGTCTGCTCGGGCAGCAGCAGCGGCCCGTCACCCAGTTGCTCGCGGGCAAATCGGGTGTGCGCAGGCGTGGTTAGGTACGGGTGGGCGCCGCGGCTGCGGGCGGCGGCCAAGTCGAGCATTTTCGGGCCCAAGGCTGCGAGCACTCGCGACTCGACCGGGACGGGTGCCTCGGCGGCGTCGAGCCCGTCGAGAAACTCGCTCATGGCGTGCAGCGGGCGGCGGTATCGCCCGGGATCCCCGGCATCGATCAGCGGAGCATGGCTGACGCCGATGCCGAGCAGGAACCGGTCACCGTGCGCCGCGGTCAGCGATGCGTAGGACGCCGCGACGTCGGACGGGGTGTGCATCCACAGGTTCAGGATGCCGGTGGCGATGACCGCGTTGCGGGTGGCGGACAGCAGGTTGCCCACCGCGTCGAACACCGGACCGCCGACGTCCGGGATCCATAGCACCCCGAAGCCCAGTTCCTCCAATTCGGCAGCCGCTTCGGCGGCCTCGCCCTGGTCGCCGTAGCGCAGCGGCGCACTCCAGATCCCGACACCCGAGATGTTCACCATCGCCCCAGGATGGCATAGCGGTGGTCTACCGGCGCCGGCCGTAGCGGTCGGTGAGCTTCTGCTCGACGGTCATCGGCGGCGCCGGTTCGTCGTCGCCCGCCTCGGGCTGGGTCTGGGCGCGCTCTTCCCGGCGTGCCCGCAGCTCGGCGAACGCGAAGTACCCCAGACCTATTGGCGCCAGGATGCCGAAGGCAATCCACTGAATCCCGTAGGACAGGAACGGCCCGGCATCCCGGCGCGGCAGCGCGATCACGCCCAAGCCGCCGGGCTGGTCTTCGACGAGCTGCAGGTAGGACCCGGCCAGCGGGGTTTCGGTGGCCGCGGCCACCTGCGCGGTGTTGATCGAGTACACCTGGCGAAAACCGTTCTCGGTGAACGGGTTCTTGCCCGGGATGGCGCCTTGGGAGTCACGCAACCGCGCGGTGATAGTGACTTCGGTGTCCGGTGGTGCCGGAATGTCCGGCAGCCGCGAGCCGCCGTCGTCGGTGCGCACGAAGCCGCGATTCACCAGCACGGTTGGCCCACCCTTGACCGCGAACGGTGCCAGCACCTCCACCGCCGGCACTCCGTCGATGACGCGCAGCCGCACCAGCACCTGCTTTTCGGCCAGGTAGTGCCCGGTGGCGGTCACCGGCCGCCACTGCTCGTCCGGCGCGGACGAATCCTGGTGCGGCAGCAGCGTGGTCACCGGCACGGGTTCGGCGGTCAGCGCGTGCTCGAGTTGGCTGTTCGCGCGAGACGTGGTGGTGTTCTTGCCCAGTTGCCAGGGCGCCAACACGGTGAAGCACAGGTAGGCGAAGCCCAGCACCACCGCCGCCAGAGCCAGCCAGCTCGGGCGCAGCAGGAAGGCCAGGCGTCGCATCAGCCGCTCTCGCCCAACGCCAGCTGCCCGTCGACCCAGGCGTGCAGGCCCGGCAGTGCTGCCGCGATGACGGTGAACGCCTGCACGAAGTCGTCGTGGCCGCCGTAGTACGGGTCGTCGACGTCGGGCACCGCCGCTCCTGAGCGCGGGTCGAAGGACCGCAGCATCCTAATCCGTTCGGCCGGAATGCCCAGTCCTTGCAGCAGCCCGACATGGTTGCGTCCCAGCGCCACCACCAGGTCCGCGGTCTCGTGGTCGGGGCCGACCTGGGCGGCGCAATGCTCCACGGGGTAGCCGTTGTCGCGCAGCACCCGGTTCGTGCGTTCGTCGGCGCCCTTGCCCACGTGCCAGTCCGCGGTGCCGGCGCTGGTCACCCGCACGGTGCCGCCCAGTCCGCGCTGCGCGAGCTGGTGGGCGAACATCTTCTCGGCCATCGGCGAGCGACAGATGTTGCCGGTGCAGACGAACGTGACATGCAGCATCGGCTCAGACACCGAGTACCTCCCGTAGTTCGGTGACGGTCTGCACACGGGCGAGCGGGCCGTCGGGGGAATTAAGACCGGCGTCGGCGGTGTCCGCATAGTCGCCTCGGCCGTAGCCCCAGCCGACCAGCACCGTGTCGATACCGTGCGCGGCCGCACCGTCCACGTCATGGCGTCGGTCGCCCACCATCAGTACCCGCGCGGGCAGCGGCGCCAGCTGAGCCAGGGCATGGGCCACCACGTCGGGCTTGGCGGCCCGGGTGCCGTCGACGCTGGCGCCGGCGATCACCTCGAAATAACCGTCGAGGCCGAAATGCGCGAGGATCTTGCGCGCGGTGGGCTCCACTTTGGAGGTGGCCACGGCCAGCCGGACCCCGGCGGCTCGCAGGTCGCGCAGCAGCGCGGCGACGCCGTCGAACATGGTGTTCATCTGCCATCCGCGGCTGGTGTAGTCGGCGCGGTAGGCGGCGACCGCCGCCTCGGTCTGTTCGCCGAGGCCCATCGCCGCCAGGGTGTGGTGCATAGGCGGGCCGACCAGCCGGGCAGCCAGATCACCCTCGGGAATCGGCGCGCCGATGTGCGCCAGTGCGTGCTGGAAGCTGGCGACGATCCCGGCCGCGGAGTCGGTCAAGGTGCCGTCGAGGTCGAAGATCACCAATTCGGCGGCGGCGGTGCTTGTGCGCGTCACGCGTCCATTGTCCCCGACGTGCGCGGAGAGCTCGCTGGGTGGCGCACTACTGTCTTGCAGTGTGACCGCGCGGCTGGCTGACGTCATTGACGTACTGGATGCGGCCTACCCGCCCGGGCTGGCCCACTCCTGGGACTCGGTCGGGCTGGTCTGCGGTGACCCCGACGACCTGGTGAGCTCGGTGACGATCGCGGTCGATGCCACCTCGGCGGTGGTCGACGAGGTGCCCGACGGCGGCCTCCTGCTGGCCCACCATCCGCTGCTGCTGCGCGGGGTGGACACCGTGGCGGCCAGCACGCCCAAGGGCTCGTTGGTGCACCGGCTGATCCGGACCGGTCGCGCGCTGTTCACCGCCCACACCAATGCCGACGCGGCCTCGCCCGGGGTCTCCGACGCGCTCGCGGCAGCGCTCGGGCTGACCGTGGAGTCCGTGCTGGAGCCGGCGGGCCCACGCGCCGACACCGACAAATGGGTGATCTACACCCCGCCAGCGCACGCCGAGGCGGTCCGGGCCGCGGTGTTCGCGGCGGGTGCGGGTCACATCGGTGACTACGCGCAGTGCAGCTGGAGCGTGCCGGGCACCGGCCAGTTCCTGCCCGGTGACGGTGCAACGCCCGCGATCGGACGAGTGGGCGAAGTCGAGCGCGTTGCCGAGGACCGCGTCGAAGTGGTGGCCCCGGCGCGGGTCCGCGGGGCGATTCACGCGGCGCTGCTGGCCGCTCACCCGTACGAAGAACCGGCGTTCGACATCTTCGCGTTGCAGCCGCTGCCCGCCGGGGTGGGGATCGGCCGCATCGGCAGTCTGGCAACCCCGGAGCCGTTGAGCGCGTTCGTCGCCCGCGTCGCTGCGGGCCTGCCGGCCACCTCGTGGGGTGTGCGCGCCTCGGGGGATCCCGACGTGGCGGTGTCGCGAGTGGCGGTCTGCGGCGGCGCCGGAGATTCCCTGCTGGATGCCGCGGCCGCCGCCGACGCACAGGTCTACGTCACCGCGGACCTGCGCCACCATCCGGCTGACGAGCATTCCCGCCGGTCTGCGATGGCGCTGGTCGACGTGGCCCACTGGGCCAGTGAATACCCGTGGTGCGCGCAAGCCGCCGACGTACTCCGCTCGCATTTCGGTGCGACGCTGCCGGTGCGTGTCAGCACGCTGCGCACCGACCCCTGGAATCTCGCGCTCGAAGGAGACCGGCCATGAAGGCTGAAGAAGCACAGCAACGTTCACTGCTGGAACTGTCGGAACTCGACGCTGAACTGGCCCGGATGGCTCACCGCGTCGGGCATCTGCCGGAGCAGCAGGAGCGCGAGCGGATCCAGGCCGAGCACACTGCGGCCGCCGACCGGCTGGCCGCGCTGGAGCTGGCCTTGGAGGACTTGGACGCTCAAGCCGGGCGCTTGGAGTCGGAGATCGACGCCGTGCGCCAGCGTGAGGACCGCGACCGCGCGTTGCTGGATTCGGGCCAGGTCAATGCCAAGCAGGTGACCGATCTGCAGCACGAGGTGGAGACCCTGCAGAAGAGGCAGTCGAGTCTGGAGGATTCGCTGCTGGAGCTGTTGGAGCAGCGTGAGCAGCTGCAGACCCAGGCCAGCGCCGAAGCTGGGGTGCTGGAGCGGCTGGCTGCCGACCTGGCCCGAGTGCAGGAGACGATCGACACCGCCTTAGAGGACATCGAGACCACCCGCGGACAGCGTTCGGGCAGCCGCGAACGACTGGCCGCCGAGATCGACGCCGAGCTGTTGGCGCTCTATGAGCGGCAGCGCGCCTCGGCGGGAGTCGGCGCGGGGCTGTTGCGCGGGGGCCAGTGCGGCGCCTGCCGGATCGAGATCGACCGTGGCCAGCTAGCGAAGATCTCGGCAGCGGAGCCCGAAGAGGTGCTGCGGTGCCCGGAATGCAACACGATCCTGCTGCGGGTCAAGAACTTCGGTTAGTGTGCCGGCCGGTGAAGGTAGCGGGATGAAAGTCGTAGTCGAAGCCGACGGCGGGTCGCGGGGAAACCCGGGCCCGGCCGGCTACGGCGCGGTGGTGTGGTCCGCCGATCGTTCCGAAGTGCTCGCCGAGGCCAAGGATGCCATCGGTGTCGCCACCAACAATGTCGCCGAATACCGGGGTCTGGTAGCCGGATTGACCGAAGCGGCCCGGCTGGGCGCGGCCGACGTCGCGGTGTTCATGGACTCCAAGCTGGTGGTCGAACAGATGGCCGGTCGGTGGAAGGTCAAGCATCCGGACCTGGTCCCACTGCACCGGCAGGCTCGCGAGTTGGCGTCGAGGTTCGACCATGTCCGCTACTCCTGGATTCCGCGGGAGGAGAACTCCCACGCTGACCGGCTGGCCAACGAGGCGATGGACGCTGCCGCGGGCATCGATGATCCTGCCCCGAAGTCGGCGGAAAAGGCCCCCACGCCCGTGCCCACGGCTCCCGGTTGGACCGGCGCGACGGGAACGGCGACTCGGCTGTTGCTGCTGCGGCACGGGCAGACCGAACTGTCGGTGAACCGCCGCTACTCCGGACGCGGCAACCCGCCACTGACCGACACCGGCCGGCAGCAGGCCGATGCGGCGGCGCGCTACCTGGCCCAGCGCGGCGGTATCGCCGCGGTCATCAGCTCACCGCTGCAGCGCTGCCGCGACACCGCCGAGGCGGCGGCGAGACTGCTTCAGTTGGACGTGACCGTCGATGAGGGCCTGACCGAAACCGATTTCGGGGCCTGGGAGGGCCTGACCTTCGCCGAGGCCGCCGAGCGTGATCCCGAACTGCACCGGCGCTGGTTGAAGGACACCTCCACGCAGCCCCCCGGCGGAGAGAGCTTCGACGCCGTGCAGCAGCGGGTGCTGGCCGCGCGCGACCGAATCGTCGCCGAACACGGCGGGTCCACGGTGTTGGTGGTGTCGCATGTGACACCGATCAAGACCGTGCTGCGCCTGGCACTGGACGCCGGCCCCGCCATCTTGTACCGGCTGCACCTGGACCTGGCGTCGCTGAGCATCGCCGAGTTCTACGGTGACGGGCCCGCGTCGGTGCGCCTGGTGAATCAGACGGCGTACCTGTAGTCGCTGGCCCGCGCGTCAGTCGTGCAGGTGCACGCGTTCGCCGTGGGTTCCGAAGATCACGATGGCCTCGGCCGGGCCGTCGACGGCGCCGAACCAATGCGGCGTCCAGGTGGAGAACTCGACCGCCTCACCGGGCCCGATCAAGAAATCGTCGTCGCCCAGCACCAGCCGAAGCCGGCCGGACAACACGTACATCCACTCGTGGCCTTCGTGCACCGGCAACTCGGCGGGGCGTCGACGGCGCATCCCGACCCGGATCTTGAAGGCATGTAAGCCCCCGGCCGGTCCGTGCCGGGTCAGTGGCCAATAGGTGATGCCGTTGTGGCTGTGCGAGGTACCGCGCACCCGCGGGTCTTGGTGGTGCGGTGCGCGCAGCAATTCGTCGGTGCTGACCGACAGCGCCTCGGCCAGCCGGGGCAGATGGTCCAGCGCCAGGCGTCGCTTGCCCGATTCCAGCCTGCTCAACGTCGAGACGTCGATCCGGGCGCGCGTCGCCACGTCCTCCAGGGTCAGCCCCTGCTGGGTGCGGAGTTCCCGCAGTCGACGCCGCACCCGCAGATCTACGCCACCATCGTCAGTGCTTGCCTGCATAGCAATCCAGGTTGCCAGTATCTTCGGTGGGACGGCAAGTATCCGACCCGCTGCGTTTGCCTGAATAGCAAACGAGCGTGCTGTTTTGCGATTCGGCCTGCATGCTCGATGCATGAGCGAAATCTGGGACTGCATCGTGGTGGGCGGTGGCGCGGCCGGACTCAGCGCGGGTCTGGTGCTGGGCCGAGCCCGGCGTCACACCTTGCTGATCGACGCGGGCCAGCAGAGCAACCGCAGCGCGTACGGAATCGGCGGCCTACTGGGCCACGATGGCCGCCCGCCGGTCGAGCTCTATCGGCTCGGCCGGGACGAACTCGCCTCGTACGGTGTGCAGATCCGCGCCGGTGAAGTGGCAGACATCGAAAGCGTCGACGGCGAGTTCGTGGTGCGGCTTCTCGGCGGTCGCGACGAACGAACACGCCGCGTGCTGCTGGCGACCGGAATGGACTACCTCCCGCCGGATCTTCCCGGCATAGCGGAACTGTGGGGCCGTTCGGTGTTCCACTGCCCGTTCTGCCACGGCTGGGAAGTGCGGGATCTGCCGTTGGCGGTGCTGGCCGACGGTGCCCGGGCCGTTCACCTGGCTCTGCTGCTGCGGTGCTGGAGCGACGACATCGTGGTACTCACCGAAGGTGCGGCCGAGTTCGGCGCAGACGACCGCACCCGACTGGCCGGTGCCGGCGTCCGGGTAGACGAACGGCCGGTGGCGGCGCTGGAGGCGCACGACGGCGAGCTATCGGCGGTGGTGTTCGGCGACGGTGAGCGATTGCCCCGGCGCGGGCTGCTGGTCGCGGCGGCCCTGCGGCAACGCGATCACCTGGCCGAGCGCCTCGGTGTGGCAGTCGCGGAGCCCGGTCCGGTGGCCCACGACCCGGTCGGTGTGGATCCGTTGTGCCGCAGCTCGATTCCCGGGGTCTTTGCCGCGGGAGACCTGACGGGGGAGATGCCGCAGGTGGCAACCGCGATCGCGGCGGGGTCCCGTGCCGCGGCGGCGGTGGTGCAGAGCCTGGCCGCCGACGATTACGGACTGCCGATGCCGCCAATCATGAACGGAAGGAACACAGACCGATGACCGACGCACTGCGCGACCCGCGCGAATACTGGGACGAGTTCTACGGTGGCGATGCTCCGGTCTGGAGCGGGCAGGTCAACGCTGTGCTCGCCGAGATCACCGCGGACCTGGCGCCGGGCCGGGCATTGGATCTGGGCTGCGGTGAAGGGGCCGACGCGATCTGGCTAGCCGAAGACGGCTGGCAGGTGGTTGCGGTCGATGTCTCGGCCAACGCGCTGGAGCGGGCCAGCGCCGCGGCTCAAGAGCGCCAGGTGATCTCGCGGATCCGCTTCGAGCGCCATGATCTGTCCACCAGCTTCCCCGTCGGCCGCTTCGACTTGGTATCGGCGCAATTCCTGCACTCGCCGGTGCAACTGGACCGCGAGGAGGTGCTGCGCCGGGCGGCCGAAGCCGTGGCGGTGGGCGGCCGACTGCTGATCGTCGACCACGCCGCCGCGCCGCCGTGGGCCGGCGAGCACGTCCACGAGCATCACTTCGCCACGGCCGAGGAGGTACTGGCCGGGTTGGGCCTCGATGACGCGCAGTGGGAGCTGCTGCGGCTCGGGACTGCCGACCGCGACGCCGTCGGGCCCCACTGCCAGACCGGAGTGCTGACCGACAACGTGATCCTGTTGCGGCGCATCGGTCCCACGGACTAAGCGGCGTCTTTCAAGCGGCGTCGTGAAAGATCAGCCCCAGTGTGAAGCGCTCACCCGAGCGGATCGGTGAGACACCGTGGCGCACCGGCGCCGTCGACCAGCCGCGGGTGGAGCGCACCGGGCGATCGCGGGTGGTGAACACATAACCGTGGCCTTGTGGCAGCTGTACGGCCACGCCCCGAGACTGCGCACGCGGGCGCTGCTCGACGAGCAGGAACTCGCCCCCGGTGTAGTCGACGGCTGGGTCGCTGAGGTTGATCACCACCTGTAGTGGAAACACCAACTCGCCGTAGAGGTCCCGGTGCAGCGCGTTCCAGTCACCGGGGCCGTAGCGCAACATCAGGGCGGTCGGTTTGGTCTGACCGGCCCGGTGGCACTGTTCCAGCCACTCGTCGAAGTCGCCGGGCCAGGGCGCGTCGCGGCCCAGCCGGGTCGCCCAGTCCCGGGCGATCTGCAGCAGATGCGGGTACAGCGCCCGCTTGAGCGCATCGACGGGATCGGGTGTCGGTGCCGCGAAATATCGGTACTGCCCGGACCCGTAGCGATGGCGCTGCATGTCGACGGTGGCGCGGAAGCGCTCGTCGTCGGCGTAGCAATGCCGCAGCCGCGCGGCTTCGGCGACCGTCAGCAGCCGCGGTAGCAGGGCTCCGCCGTACTCATCGAGCTCGGCGGCGACGGCATCCCAGTTGCCGGCAGCCACCCGGCGCTCCCAGCGCGTCGTCATCACTAGAGTGTGCGCCGGCCGCGCTGCCTTTGCGTCGGCTGGTCTGCACGCATGCTTGACGGTACGGTGTTCAGCGCGGACGAGTTGGCCGGGCGGCCGCGGCGCGCGTAAAAGCGGGTCGAGGAAAGTCCGGACTTCATAGAGCAGGGTGATTGCTAACAGCAATCCGAGGTGACTCGCGGGACAGTGCCACAGAAAACAGACCGCCACCGCAAGGTGGTAAGGGTGAAACGGTGCGGTAAGAGCGCACCAGCGTTCCGGGTGACCGGGACGGCTTGGTAAACCCCACCCGAAGCAAGGCCAAGAAGGCCGCATTTCGGTGCGGTCGCGCAGGTGTTTGAGGGCTGCTCGCCCGAATCTGCGGGTAGGCCGCTTGAGGTACCCGGCGACGGTGTACCCAGATGGATGGTCGCCGCCGCACCGCGTAAGTGGTGCGGAACAGAATCCGGCTTACAGGCCAACTCGTCCGCCTTAAAGCACTGGCCGAATGTCCAGGCGGCCGGCGGCGTCCCGGTACGCAGGAGTACGCGGCAACACCGCCCAACGGCCGGTCGGTAGCCCGCCGATTGGTTTCGCGAAATTCAGCCTGCGCTGTCTGCACATTGGCATACGATCCGGTGTATTTGCTGCACAATCACGAGGCTGGGTGATTTGGATATGGGTCTGCGTGACATCTTGCGAAAATTGCAGCAAGTCGAGCCGGCGAAAGAGCCGCAGTGCGAGTATCAGTCGGATGTCGAGGTAGCGGGCGAGGCCTATCACGCCGAGGCCTTTGCGGCGATCTTTTGCACGGCGGACCGACCTGGGGGCGGAGTTATTGTCCGCACCGCGACGCTGGTTCCTGAGCCGGAAAACCCCTTTGACGACACCGCGGTTGCGGTCTACATCGAAGGCCTGCGTGTGGGCTACGTTCCGCGTGCCGATGAGGCGACCAAATCGCGCGCTATCGCCGCATCCATCGACGATAAGAACCTTGACGTCTTGGCCCGTGTCTGGGCGCGGAATGACAATGGAGCTTGGGTATCGAGGGTAACCCTGTCGTTCTCAGGTGAGACGGAACCCGAGTGGTCGTATGCCGTGGAGCAAGACGATTTGTACCCCGACGACGATTTCCGCGATGTCGAGGTTATTGGCGAGTCGAACCACCGTGAATCGTTCGCCGAGATTTTTGGCAGGGCAGGGTGGCCGTTTGGTGGTGTCCTCATGCGGAACGCCGCGCTGATACCAGACCCGGAACACCCCTTCAGCAATGAAAAGATCGGGGTCGCCGTCGCAGTTCACGTCGAAGGGCTGGTTGTCGGCTATGTGCCACACGGCGATTTGAGTACGAAGAAGCGGGCCTGGAATAGCCACGCCACGGGCAAGCACTTCATCGTTCCGGTTCGCATTTGGGCGCGCAACGACGATGGAGTTTGGCGGGCCAGGGTGACGTTGTCCTTTAGCGGACTGACAGAGGATGAATGGCCGTACGTCGATTCCGGCTAGGAGCAACACGACATCCGATCGAAGTGCTGTTTCCCAATTGTGTGCGTTGTGGAGCCTTACCACGGCTCGGAATTGTTGGCCGTGGCGCCGCGCCAGCCGTGGTTGTAGCGAGCCTTACCGAACCACCCGCTCAAGCTTGCGCAGCGCGGGCCGCAACGCCGCCCGGCTCCGCGCGGCGAGGTCGACTTCGCGGGCATAGAGCAGCCCGTAGGTGAAGGTGTCCTCGCCGGCGGCCGCCGCCGCGTCGGCCTGCTGCAGCAGATGTTTCCGGCTGACCACGCTGTCCTGGTGGTCGCCGAGCAGGGTCTGAATGGTCTTCGCTCGCTTGGCGATCTTCTTCTTGTTCGCTGCTGCGGCCGCGTAGCGCAGTCGCTTGGCGGCCTTGCGGATCCGGTGCAGTGCTGCGTCGCGGTCGGCGGCCGTCTTGGCGGCCTTCACGGCCTTGCGCAGCCGCCGGTAGGCGATGTCCACGGTGGCGTACCGTTCGGCGGCCGGAGCGCTGACCAGATCGTCGAGCCCGTCGAGCAGCCGGAAGTACCGCGGGGAGCGCATCGCGGCCAGGCTGCGCCGCCGCCCCGTCTCATAGCGGCGCAGCGAACCGTCGACCAGCCGTTCGCTCACCGGCCCGCGGACCAGCTCTGGTGTCAGTTCATCGAGCGCCTGCTGATAGCGCTGGGCCAGGACCTCGGCGTCGCGGGCGACACCCAGGACGGCGCCCAATTCCTGCAGTTCGTCGAGCAGCGGGGCGTGGGCCGTCTCCTCGCCCTGCAACAGGCTGCGGATCCGCCGGATCGTCACCCGCATTTGATGAACCGCGTCATCGGCGTCGGCGCGCACCGCGCGATCGGCGACCAGCAGTTGGTCGATCTGCTCGGCCAGCGCCCGATGCAGGCGATCGGTCGGGTGCGCGGGCGCCGCCGGCGCACCGAGCACCCGGGCCAGTTTGGAGCCGTAGCCGGCCGGCCCGGCGCCGGTGTCGAGCAGCCGGTTGCTCAGTCGGTCCAGCAGCTCAAGGTCCCCGCTGCCCAGTTCCAGTTCCCATTCCCTCCAGTGCTGTTCGGCGTCACCGTCGGCCGACGCGGTGACCTGGTCGTCGCAGAACTCGGCCAGCACCTCACCGTGATCGTCTCGCAGCACCACCACGCGGCGGGCGGTACGGATTTGTGCCACGGGCGCCAGCGGCCGATCCCTGACGATCGCCCTCACCACATCGAGCAGTTCGTCCGGAACCTCCGGGCCCAGGGGTGTGCGCACCTCGGTGCGGGTATCGAGGCCGGCAGGAAGCTTCAGGTGCCAGCCGGCGTCGGGACCGCCGGTGCGCCGGCGCAACGTGACTCGCCGGGCCGCCAGGTCGTGCGCGGGTGTATCGAAGTAGACGGCCGCAAGGTCCTGTGCCGGCACCTGCTCGACGTGGGCGACCCCGGCGATACCGTCGAAGGACGGCGAGATCGCCTCTGCGTCAACGTCGAACTTGCGTTCCACCTCGCGAAACCGAGAGGTGCTCGGGTTGGTTGCAGACACGGCATCCAGCCTGTCACATCCGGACCGCCCGGACACGGCGGTTTAGCGAGGCTCGCCGGAGGCGAGGCGACGCTGGAACCGCCGCATGAACATGGCGTTCTAGAAGCAGTGCTCCTCGGCCGGGAAAGTGCCCGCGGCTACCTCTGACGCGTACTGCTCTGCGGCACGGCGCAACTCGCCACCCACGTCCCCGAAGCGCTTGACGAAGCGGGCGGTCTTGCCGGTGGTCATTCCGGCCATGTCCTGCCACACCAGAACCTGGGCGTCGCAGTTGGGTCCGGCGCCGATCCCGACGGTGGGAATGGTCAGCTTTCCGGTGATCTGGGTGGCCAGCTCGGCGGGCACCATCTCCATCACCACCGCGAACGCACCCGCTTCGGCCACCGCGATCGCGTCGTGGATGGTCTGCTCGGCGGCGTCACCGCGCCCCTGCACCCGGTAGCCACCGAGGGTGTTGACGCTCTGCGGGGTGAACCCGATGTGCGCCATCACCGGGATGCCGGCCGCGGTCAGCGTGGCGATCTGATCGGCCACCCGCTCGCCGCCTTCCAGCTTGACCGCGTGCGCGCCGCCCTCCTTCATGAACCGGGTGGCGGTGGCCAGCGCCGCCGCCGGCCCGCCTTCATAGGAGCCGAACGGCAGATCCGCAACCACCAGCGCATGCGGTGCGCCACGAACCACCGCACGGACCAGCGGGAGCAGTTCGTCGATGGTGATGGCGACGGTGGTGTCGTAGCCATAGACCACGTTGGCCGCCGAGTCGCCGACCAGCAGCACCGGGATGCCGGCGTCATCGAAAATACGGGCCGAGGAGTAGTCGTAAACCGTGAGCATGCCCCATTTGCGGCCCTCGTTCTTCATCTGCAGCAGATGATGGACGCGGGTCTGCGGTGCAATGCGGGCGGGGCCAGGGCTGGAAACAGGCGAAGCGCCATAAACGTGCTCAGACATCGTTGTCCCTCGAATTGGTCGGGTCGATCCTCGAAGCCCGTAACTCGGGTCCCCGGGTCGTCTGACATGCCCAGTGTGCCACCTGACGCGGTGCAGCTGAACCTCCGGGCGCAGTGGATTTCCTCACACCGCCACGCGCACAGCGCAGCAGGTGGCCGGGCTTGCACGGGCGTGCATGGCAGCATGTGGTGTCATGAGCTCGCCGACGCGCCGCGACAGGATGACGCGCACCGCCCTGACCTGCCTCGCTATTGCGGTGGTGGCATTCACCGTCGGCAGCTGCACCCGAATGACGCCGGGCCACGCGGTGCTGGCCGTCCCGCGGGTCGGCCAACCGGTCCAATGGGACAAGTGCCGGTTCACCGCCGACACCAACATCAAGGTGCCCGCCGACGCCCAGTGCGGCTTCATCGGAGTTCCGGTGGACTACTCCAAGCCGCAGGGCGCCGTCGCCCGGCTGGCCATGATCCGATTCCCTGCCACCAAGGACAAGATCGGCTCGTTGGTGATCAACCCGGGCGGGCCGGGGGAGTCGGGAATCGAAACCGCGGTTGGCCTGGTCAGCTCGCTGCCGCGTCAGGTCCGTGAGCAGTTCGATCTGGTCGGGTTCGACCCGCGGGGAGTGGCGTCGTCACGGCCGGCGGTCTGGTGCAACTCCGACAAGGAGAACGACCGGCTGCGGGCCCTGAACCAGGTCGACTACAGCCCCGAGGGCGTGGCGCGCATCGAGAGCGAGACCAAGGAATACGTCGAACGCTGCCTGGAGAAGACCGGCAAGGAATTCCTGGCCAACGTCGGCACCGTCAACGTCGCCCGCGACCTCGACGCGATCCGCGCCGGGTTGGGCGACGACAAGCTGACCTATCTCGGCTATTCCTACGGCACCCGGATCGGCGCGGCCTACGCCGAGGCCTACCCGCAGAACGTGCGCGCGATGATCCTGGACGGCGCGGTGGACCCCAACGCGGACCCGATCGAAGAGGACCTGCGGCAGGCGCAGGCATTCCAGGGCGCGTTCGACGACTTCGCGGCCGACTGCGCCAAAGAAGCCGAATGCCCGCTGGGCACCGATCCGGCCAAGGCCGTCGACGTCTATCACAGCCTGGTCGACCCGCTGGTGGACAAGCCCGCCAAGACCAAGGACCCGCGCGGGCTGAGCTACAGCGATGCGATCGTCGGCACCATCATGGCCCTGTACTCGCCGACGTTCTGGACGCACCTCAACGACGGCCTGTCCGATCTGGCCGGCGGTCGCGGCGACATCATGCTGAGCCTGGCCGACCTCTACATGCGCCGGGACGCCAACGGCCACTACACAAACGCCACCGATGCCCGGGTCGCGGTCAACTGCGTCGACCAGCCGCCCGTCACCGACCGCGCCAAGGTGATCGAGGAAGACCGGCGTTCGCGCGAGGTGGCGCCCTTCATGAGCTACGGAAAGTTCACCGGCGACGCGCCGCTGGGCACATGTGCCTTCTGGCCGGTACCGCCGACGACTGAGCCGCACGCCATCTCGGTGCCGGATCTGCCGCCGACGATGGTGGTCTCCACGACTCGCGACCCGGCCACCCCATACCAGGCCGGTGTGGACTTGGCTAAGCAGCTGGGCGGGGGCCTGCTGACGTTCAACGGAACCCAGCACACCGTGGTATTCCAGGGCAACGAATGCGTGGACCGATTCGCCACGCGATACCTGGTCGACGGCACGTTGCCGCCAACCGATGCTAAGTGCTGAGCGCTGATACGCTTCGCGGTATGGACCGTCAGAAGGAGTTTGTGCTCCGCACGCTGGAGGAACGCGACATCCGTTTCGTCCGGCTTTGGTTCACCGATGTACTCGGTTATCTGAAATCAGTCGCGATCGCCCCGGCGGAACTTGAGGGCGCCTTCGACGAAGGCGTGGGCTTCGACGGCTCGGCGATCGAGGGTTTCGCCCGGGTCTTCGAATCCGACATGGTCGCTCACCCGGATCCGTCGACATTCCAGCTGCTGCCGTGGGTCTCCGACGCCGGCCGGCAGTACTCGGCGCGGATGTTCTGCGACATCACCATGCCGGACGGTTCGCCGGCTTGGGCGTCGTCGCGCCATGTGTTGCGTCGGCAGCTGGCCAAGGCCGGGGAACTGGGTTTCGCCTGCTATGTGCACCCCGAGATCGAGTTCTTCCTGCTGGAGCCCGGTCCCTACGACGGGAGCACCCCGGTTCCGGCCGATGACGCCGGCTACTTCGACCAGTCGATCCATGGTTCGGCCGCCAATTTCCGCCGGCACGCGATCGACGCGCTGGAGTCGATGGGCATCTCGGTGGAGTACAGCCACCATGAGAACGCTCCGGGCCAGCAGGAGATCGACCTGCGCTACGCCGACGCGCTGTCGATGGCCGACAACGTGATGACGTTCCGCTACCTGATCAAAGAGATCGCGCTCAAGGAGGGTGTGCGGGCGTCGTTCATGCCCAAGCCGTTCCGCGAGCACGCCGGTTCGGCCATGCACACCCACATGAGCCTGTTCGAGGGCGAAGTCAACGCCTTCCACAGCCCGGACGACCCGCTGCAGCTGTCCGTCACCGCCAAGTCGTTCATCGCGGGGATTCTCGAGCACGCCAACGAGATCAGCGCCGTCACCAACCAGTGGGTGAACTCCTACAAGCGGCTGATCCACGGTGGGGAAGCACCTACCGCGGCTTCCTGGGGCGCCTCCAACCGCTCGGCGCTGGTGCGGGTGCCGATGTACAGCCCGCACAAGACGTCGTCGCGGCGTATCGAGGTGCGTAGCCCGGACTCGGCATGCAACCCCTACCTGGCCTTCGCGGTGCTATTGGCCGCCGGTCTGCGCGGGGTGGAGCAGGGTTACGAACTCGGCCCGGAGGCCGAGGACAACGTCTGGGCATTGACTCCCGAGGAACGCCGGGCAATGGGCTACAAGGAACTGCCCGGCACCCTGGAGCGTGCGCTCAGCGAGATGGAGAACTCCGAGCTGGTCGCGGAAGCGTTGGGGGAGCAGGTCTTCGATTTCTTCCTGCGTAACAAGCGTCAGGAGTGGGCGAACTACCGCAGCCACGTGACCCCCTACGAGCTGCAGAACTACCTGTCGCTGTAGGGCCTCCGACGCCTCATGGCCTATCCCGGAGCTCAGCGCCGCAAGCTGCCCAGCGTCGGGCGCCTGGGTCTGGTCGACCGGTACGCCGCAGCAGACCTGACCGCGCTGGGCTGGTACAGCGCGTATACCCAACCGCACGTCGACGTGCTCTGGGCGCTGTCGCGCGCTCCCGACGCCGACCTCGCGCTGCGCACCCTGATCCGGTTGTCCGAGGCGCCGGGCATCGACTGGGCCGAGCTGAGCGCAGCGCTCATGGCCGATCGGGGACTGCGCGGGCGTCTGTTTGCGGTGCTGGGATCGTCACTGACGCTGGGGGATCACCTGATCACCCATCCGGAAACCTGGAAGTTGTTGGCCAGTCCGGTCGACTCCGACGACTACTCGATCACGCTGCCGTCAGCGGCTGAGCTGCGCGCGATGTTCACCGACTGCGTTGCCGCCACCACCGATGGCGCCTACATCGATCGGCTGCGAGCGTTGTACCGCGACCGGATGCTGGTGTTGGCGTCGATAGACCTGGCGCCCACCGTCGAACAGCTGCCAGCCCTACCCTTCGTGGCGGTCGGCGAGCATCTGGCCGACCTGGCCGACGCCGCGCTGGCGGCCGCGCTACGGGTGGCCGAACTGCAGGTCTGCGGCCCCGACGCCGGGGCCGACGTGCCGCGGATTGCCGTGATCGCCATGGGCAAATGCGGTGCGCGGGAACTGAATTACGTCAGCGACGTCGACGTCATCTTCGTCGCCGAGGAAGCCGACGCGGCGAGCAGCCGAGTCGCCGGTGAGCTGATGCGGGTGGCCGGCGAGGCCTTCTTCGAAGTGGACGCCGGGCTGCGGCCCGAGGGCCGGCACGGCGCGCTGGTGCGAACCCTGGAATCACACATCGCCTACTACCAACGGTGGGCCAAGACCTGGGAGTTCCAAGCGCTGCTCAAGGCGCGCGCGGCCGTCGGCGACGCCGAATTGGGCCGGGCCTACATCGAGGCACTGCTGCCGATGGTCTGGACCGCCTGCGAGCGTGAGGATTTCGTCGCCGACGTGCAGGCGATGCGTCGCCGGGTGGCGCAGCTGGTACCCGCCGAGATCCGGACTCGCGAGATCAAGCTGGGCTCCGGGGGACTGCGCGACGTGGAGTTCGCCGTGCAGCTGCTGCAGCTGGTGCATGGCCGCAGTGATGAGTCATTGCATGTGGCATCCACGGTCGATGCGCTGGCGGCCTTGGGTGCCGGCGGCTACATCGGCCGGGAAGATTCGGCCGATCTGACCGCCTCCTACGAGTTCCTGCGACTCCTGGAACACCGGCTACAGCTGCAGCGGCTCAAGCGCACCCACATGCTCCCGCCGCCCGATGACGACGAGGCACTGCGCTGGCTGGCGCGCTCCGCGCATGTCCGCCCGGACGGCCGTCACGACGCCCTGGGCGTCCTTCGCGAAGAGCTCAAGGCGCAGAACCGGCGGGTGTCGCGGCTGCACGCCAAGCTCTTCTACCAACCGCTGCTGGAGGCCGTCGGCCCGGCGGGACTGGAGCTGGTCGGGGGACTGACTCCCGGTGCCGCGGAACGACAGCTGGCGGCACTCGGATACGAGGCGCCGCACAACGCTCTGACCCACCTGGGTGCGCTGACCAACCAGAGCGGTCGCCGGGGCCGGGTGCAGGCGGTGCTGCTGCCCACCCTGCTGTATTGGCTGTCGGACACGCCCAATCCCGACGCGGGGCTGCTGGCCTACCGGCGGCTGAGCGAGGCGATGGCTCAGCAGCGCTGGTATCTGAGCACGTTGCGGGACAGCAGTGCCGTGGCCAAGCGGCTGATGCGGGTGCTGGGCACCTCGGCCTACATCCCGGAACTGTTGATGCGCTCACCCGACGTCATCCAGGCATATGGCGATGGACCGGCCGGCCCCAAGCTGCTCGACACCGATTCTGACGCGGTGTCGCGGGCGCTGATCGCATCGGCGGGCCGCTACCCCGACCCGGTGCGCGCGATCGCCTCGGCCCGCAGCCTGCGGCGCCACGAATTGGCCCGCATCGCCTCGGCGGACCTGCTGGGCATGCTCGACGTCACCGAGGTCTGCCGGGCACTGACCGCGGTGTGGGTCGCGGTGTTGCAGGCCGCCCTGGACGCGATCGTCCGGGTCAATCTGCCCGGCTCGCCCGATACCGACGCGCAGCAAGCACCGGCGAAGATCGCGGTGATCGGCATGGGCCGACTCGGCGGGCGCGAACTGGGCTATGGCTCGGACGCCGACGTCATGTTCGTGTGCGAGGCCAACGAGAAGGCGACGGGGGTGAGCGACGCCGACGCGGTGCGCTGGGCCACGTCGATCGCCGAGCAGGTCCGGGCGCTGCTGGGCACGGCCAGCGTCGATCCGCCCCTGCAGGTTGACATCAATCTGCGTCCCGAGGGCCGTAGTGGCCCGCCGGTGCGCACGTTGGCCTCCTACGCGGCCTACTACGACCAGTGGGCGCAACCCTGGGAGATCCAGGCGCTGCTGCGGGCGCATTGCGTCGCCGGTGATGTGGACCTGGGCCGTCGTTTCCTGCAGATGGTCGACGCCACCCGCTATCCGCCCGGCGGGGTATCTGCCGACGCGGTGCGTGAGATTCGCCGGGTCAAGGCGCGTGTCGACGCCGAGCGACTGCCGCGCGGGGCCGACCCCAATACACACACCAAACTGGGCCGCGGCGGTCTGGCCGACGTCGAGTGGACCGTGCAGCTGCTGCAGTTGCGCCACGCCCACCGCGTTCCGGCGCTGCACAACACCTCTACGCTGGAAACCCTGGACGCCATCGCCGCTGCCGGGCTGCTCGAAGAAGACGAAGTGGACCGGCTCCGGCAGGCCTGGCTGATCGCCACCCGTGCGCGCAACGCGCTGGTGCTGGTTCGTGGCAAACCCACCGACCAACTGCCCGGGCCGGGCCGCGCGCTGAACGCGGTCGCGGTCGCCGCCGGCTGGCCCGGCGGCGACGGCGGTGAGTTCTTGGACAACTACCTCCGGGTGACGCGGCGGGCGAAGGTCGTCGCGCGCAAGGTATTCGGAGACTGAAGGAGGACCTCTGTGGTGGATTTCCGGGCTCGCTCGAACGTGCCGACGATCAGCTCCGACGAGAGCGGACAGCTGTTGGAGCGCTACGGTCCGCTGGCTCAGGCGGTCCGCGACCTGATCGACGCCACTATCCGCACCCAGGCCGACGATGCCACGGCTCGTGAGGTGACCGCCCAGGTGCAGGAGCTGACCGAGCGGCTTCGTGGCGGAACCCTCAGCGACTCACCGGGTCTGCGCTACGTCGTCGATGGGCGACCACTGGCGTGGGGCAACGCGGTAGTGGGCCTGCGTAACCCGATCGCCCCGCCGCTGGTGATCCAGCACGGGGAGAACGGGCACTGCTGGAGCGACTTTCACCTGGGAGCGGCCTACGAGGGTCCGCCGTCGCTGGTCCACGGCGGGGTCAGCGCGCTGGTCCTCGACCACGTGCTCGGTGAGGCGGCCAGCGACGGCCTGACCAAGCCGCGCTACACCGGCACGATCACGGTGAAGTACCTGCGCGGCACACCTCTGGGGCCGTTGCATGCCGAAGCCTCGATCTACCGCAGGGAAGGCGTGAAAACCTATGCTCGCGGACATATTTCGGACGCCAACGGGGTCACTGTGGAGGCCGAGGGGGTTTTCATTACGCCGTCCTGGGCCCGCGACGGGCTCGAGTGACGCCAACGGCCACCCGTTACAGCGACATCAAGGCCGAAAGCACGCTCAGCGCTCCGATCCCGATGCCCGCGGTGGCCAGCCCCATGTCGGCGGCAATCGGCATCATGACGGCATTGAACAGGTCACCGGAGGCCAGCTCCTGCGCGAACAGACTGATGTCGTAGGCCGGCAAGGTGGTGAACAGGGCGTTGACCAAGTCGGTGATCGGCAGCAGCGTCGAGTAGAGGGTCGACAGGTCGGCGGAGAAGGCATTCACTCCGTCCGAAAAGCTGTCCAGGACTGCCGCACTGTTAGCCAGGGCGTCGGGCAGGCTCGGCAACGAGCCCAGATCGTTGATGAAGTCGTGCCAGCCCTGCTGGACACCGTTGCCCAGCGCCGTGAGGACGTCGCCCAGATCGAGGTTCGGGAACACTCCAAAAGGCGTGGGCAGGTCGGCCGGACCAGGGTCCCAGCCGTGTTCGATGTTGCCGTAGCCCAGGTTGACCAGCACCCGCAGCGCCGGCTGCATCAGATCTGCTAGCGGATCACCCAGGATGGGAACGGCGCGCAGCAACTCCAGCAGCGGCAGGTTCTCGGCGGGAATCATGAAGTAGTCGGTGTTGCCGTCGTAGCCTTCCGACACCGGCAGCAGGACGGACTGGGCGATCTGCTCGTCGGATAGGTAGGGGATGGTGCCGTGAACGAACGCGATGCCCAAGACGGCATTGAGATCGGCCAGGAAGTTGAGCGGGTAACGCGGGAAGTCCGAGAAGCCGTCGTACTCCATGTTGTAGATGGCGGTGTGCCACGGGGTGTCTGACGGGGTGGCCCCGCTGAACGTGACGCCCATGCTCGGGAAGCTCAACGGCGGCAGGCTCGGATCACCGAAGCGTGACAGCAACCCGCCGTTGGGGTTGCTGGGGTCGACCAGTAGGACGAATGACAGCTGGTCGGCAGTCGGGATCTGATCAGCCGGCAGCGCAAGCAGATTGCGCATCTCCAGCGAGGCGATGGTGGAACTCTGCGAGCCGCCCACCACGACGAGGTCGTGGCCCAAGGCGAGCCGCTCCTTGATGGTGGCGTCCAGGATCTGCACCCCCTGCGCCACGGACTGGTCGAGGACCAGCGACTTGACGCCGGTCATCGGGTAGAGGCCTTCCGGGGTGAACAGGGGATGCACCGATTCGACCGGGAAGATCGGCTGGCCAGGGAAGATTGGCGAGGCCGGCATGATGTAGCGCTCGCCGATGGCGTCGATGAGCGCTTGGGAGGGGATCGGGGTCCCGCTGCCACCCATGCCCCAACCCTCGGTGTCGAGCAGGATGACCTGGGCGGAGACTGACGTCGGGCACTGGGCCGAGATGATTGCCGGAGGGGCGATTGCGCCGATCAGCAGCGGTGCCACGGCCAGTGGGAGCAACCTGCGGTCAGACATGGGCGTTCCTTTCGTGGAAAACAAGCCCTTTAGTTGGAAAGCTACTGATCTGGCGATAAATTACAACGAACCGTTTCTAAGTTCAATCACATGTTTTAGGGGTTTGGTAACGCCGGTTACCAGCTCATCGCGTTCGGCATGTAACGCTGCCCCGGCAAACGCCGCCGGCGGAATCAATGTGGCCGCGGCGAAGCGGCAAGAGATTCCGCGATTTGGCCGACCGGTCAGTTAAGTGCCATGTCCGTGAATATGTTTCAGTAGTCGACTAGAACCAGTGTCCGGGGCGCGCCGGTTATGTCGGGGCAGGTTAGTGCGTTTTATCCGGCTCCCGGCAAACACACAGAATTGCGTGGGCAATTCCTGGCTAGGCGGCTTCGTTGTTGGGCGGATCGTGGCCCGAGTCGGCCAGGCTGGTCAGTCCGACTCAGCAGTCGTAGTACAGCGCGAACTCGTACGGGTGCGGCCGCACACTGATCGGGGTGATCTCGTGGTCGCGCTTGTAGCGGATCCAGTTCTCGATGAGGTCCGAGGTGAATACGCCGCCCTCGGTGAGGTATTCGTGGTCGGCCTCGAGGTTGTCCATCACCTCGGCCAGCGTGGCGGGCGCCTGCGGAATGTCGGCGGCCTCATCCGGCGGCAACTCGTAGAGGTCTTTGTCGACCGGGGCTGCCGGCTCGATCTTGTTCTTGATGCCGTCGATGCCGGCCATCAACATGGCTGCGAACGCCAGGTAGGGGTTGCTGGAGGAGTCCGGGCAGCGGAACTCCAGCCGCTTGGCTTTCGGGTTGGTGCCGGTGATCGGGATACGCACGCAGGCCGAACGGTTGCGCTGGCTGTAGACCAGGTTGATCGGCGCCTCGTAGTGCGGCACCAGTCGTTTGTAGGAGTTGATGGTGGGGTTGGTGAACGCCAGCAGTGACGGCGCGTGGTGCAGGATGCCGCCGATGCAGTGGCGCGCGGTGTCGGACAGTCCGGCATAGCCGGCCTCGTCGTAGAACAGTGGCTGGCCGCCCTTCCACAGCGACAGGTGGACGTGCATGCCGGAGCCGTTGTCACCGAACAGGGGCTTGGGCATGAACGTGACGGTCTTGCCGTTGGCCCAGGCGGTGTTCTTGATGATGTATTTGAAGAGCATGACGTCGTCGGCGGCGTGCAGCAGCGTGTTGAACTTGTAGTTGATCTCCGCCTGCCCACCGGACCCACATTCGTGGTGGCCGCGCTCCAGGGTGAAGCCGGCGTTGGCCAGGTTGGTGGTCATGGTGTCGCGCAGGTCGACGTACTGGTCGTTGGGGGCGACGGGGAAGTAGCCACCCTTGGGGCGGGTCTTGTATCCGCGGTTGGCCCGTCCGCTGGCCTCGGTCGGCGAGCCAGTGTTCCACCAGCCCGAATCCGAGTCCACCTCGTAGAAGGTGCCGTTCATCTGCGAGTCGAAGCGCACCGAGTCGAAGATGTAGAACTCGGCCTCGGCGCCGAAGTAGGCGGTGTCGGCAATGCCGGTGCTGGTGAGATAGTTCTCGGCTTTGCGGGCGACGTTGCGCGGGTCGCGGGAGTAGGGCTCGCGGGTGAACGGGTCGTGGACGAAGAAGTTGAGGTTCAACGTCTTGGCGGCCCGGAACGGATCGATCTGCGCGGTGGAGTAGTCGGGGAGCAGCATCATGTCGGACTCGTGGATGGACTGGAAGCCGCGGATCGAGGATCCGTCGAACGCCAGCCCGTCCTCGAACACGCTCGCGTCCAGCGTGGACGCGGGGATCGACAGATGTTGCATCTGACCGGGCAAGTCGCAGAACTGGATGTCGACGTACTCCACGTTCTCATCGGCGACGAGCTTGAGAATGTCGTCGGCCGTCTTGTCGGTCACAGAAGTGTTCTCCTCCGCTGGTCGCCCCGGTCGGACGCTGAGGTTGCCGGTGCTGACGTTACGCAATCGCGGCCCGACCCTGCGACGCCGGGTCGGATTCGCCGCCCGCCTATCGTAGGGAACATGAGCCGCACCTTCTCCTCGTGGCTGTCCGGGCCGGAGTCTGCCGGACCCAGCCGCCCCGACGACGCCCCGGGACAGGGCCTGGGTTTGCCGTCCAGCGGCCCCGGTTCTCTGGCTCCGATGGGGCGCCGCATGGCGGCCCTGGCCCTCGACTGGATGGTGGGCTACGGACTGGCCGGCCTGGGCGTGGCGGCGGGCCTGGTGACCCCGGAATACCTGGCAACCGTGGTGCTGGGGATCTGGCTGGTCCTCGGAGTGGCCGCGGTGCGGCTGTTCGGTTTCACGCCGGGCCAGTACGCCTGCGGGTTGCGGGTGGTCCCCGTCGACGGCCCCGGCCTGGGCGTGGGCGTCGGTCGCGCCGCAATCCGCGGATTGTTGATCGCGCTAGTGATACCGCCCTTGTTCGCCGACGCCGACGGCCGTGGCCTGCAGGACCGGGCCACCGCGACCGCCGTGGTGCGCAGCCGCTGAACCTCTGACTGCCGCATTGAGTCTGCGTGTACGGCGCAAAAGTGCGAGTAGCCTCCGCCGTCAGCGCAGAGTCAACGGGTTGTTTGCAGCTAGCGTCGGCGCACCGCGCGCTGAACGCCACGCACCTTCGCGCCGCCGGGCAGCGGGCCCTTGGGCATGGCCGCGGTCCCGGTCCGCGAGCCCAGGGCGGCCAGTCGCGACTCCAGCGATTCCATCTGCTTCGTCGTGATGTTGGCCGGCAGCTTGGTCAGGTAACGCTCCAGCTTGGCCAGCGGAACCTCACCGTCGCCGCCGCCCACTACCACGTCATAGATCGGTACGTCGCCGACGAGCCGGGCGGTGCGCTTCTTCTCCTGAGCCAGCAGTGGTTTGAGCCGGGCGGGCGAACCCTCGGCGACGAAGATGATGCCCGGCCGCCCGATGACCCGATGCACGGCGTCGAGCTGGCCGGTGGCGGACACCCCCGGGGTCACTCGCCACTTGCCACGCAGGTTGTCCAGCGCCCACGCTGCAGCCCCGGCCTGCCCCTCGGCCTTGAGGTAGACCGACCGTTGCGCGCGCCGGCCGAAGATGATGAATGCCACCAGGCCGCCGAGCACCAGGCCGAGCGGAATCGTCGTCACCTTGGCGAACGTGCCGCCGTTGAGTGCCAGGGCCGTCGTCACCCCGGCAACCAGCAGGAAGGCGCCGACCATGTACGGCACCAGCCGCTTGTCTTCCTTGCGCTGCAGCTGGAAGGCCTGCCACAGCTGGGTGCGGCGCTGCTGGCTGGCGGCCTTGCGGGCGGCTTTCGCTTCCGCCCGGGCAGCCTTGTTCTCGGTGGTGGTGCGCAGTCTGGGCATAGTCACCAAGGATACCCAGCGGGGCTTACCGGCAGCCGGGGCGTCAGTCAGCCGTGGGCGGCGGCGGGGGCCTGT
Organism: Mycobacterium sp. SVM_VP21; assembly: GCA_024758765.1. Classification (NCBI taxonomy): domain Bacteria; kingdom Bacillati; phylum Actinomycetota; class Actinomycetes; order Mycobacteriales; family Mycobacteriaceae; genus Mycobacterium; species Mycobacterium cavoris. Next base: position 2,475,428 of record CP101406.1, on the reverse strand, counting down.
TCGCGGCGCGCCCGGTTTTCCAGCGCCTGCTGGTAGAGCCGCCCGGCCCGATACGACGAGCGCACCAGCGGCCCCGACATCACTCCGGCGAAGCCCAGCTCCTCGGCATAGCGGGCGTGCTCGACGAACTCCTCGGGCTTGACCCATCGGTCGATCGGGTGGTGTCGCTCGGTGGGGCGCAGGTACTGGGTGATGGTGACCAGTTCGGTGCCGGCGTCGTACAAGTCTGCCAGTGCCGCTCGGATCTCTTCAGGCGTCTCGCCCATGCCCAGGATCAGGTTGCTCTTGGCCACCAACCCGGCATCACGGGCCTGGGTCAGCACGTCGAGGCTGCGCTCGTAGCTGAATCCGGGCCGGATCAACTTGAAGATGCGCGGCACGGTTTCGACGTTGTGCGCCAGCACTTCCGGGCGAGACTCGAATACCTCGCCCAACAGGTCGGGCCGTCCGCCGAAGTCGGGGATCAACAGCTCGACACCCGTGGACGGGTTGAGGGCCTTGATGGCACGCACCGTCTCGGCGTAGAGCCAGGATCCCTGATCGGGCAGATCGTCGCGGGCGACACCGGTGACCGTCGAATACCGCAGACCCATGGTCTGCACGCTCTCGGCGACCCGGCGCGGCTCGTCGCGGTCCAGCTCGGGCGGCTTACCCGACTTGATGAGACAGAACGAACAGTTGCGGGTGCAGACCTCGCCGCCGATCAGGAAGGTGGCCTCCCGGTCTTCCCAACATTCGTAGATGTTGGGGCAGCCCGCTTCCTCGCATACCGTGTGGAGCTTTTCCTGCTTCACCAAAACCTTGAGCTGGGTGTAGCTCGGGCCCATCCGGGCGCGGGTCTTGATCCACGGGGGTTTGCGTTCGATCGGAGTTTCGGCGTTGCGTGCTTCGGCACGGCTTAACCTACGGCCTTCCGGGGCGGCGCTCACCTGGTCGATGTTACGCGTGGACCGGAATGCTCGCGCACCGGCAGCACGCCGTCGAGAGCATCGAGGACCGCGTTGGCCACTGCCTGCCGAACATCGGAGACGCCGGTCACAAAGCCCAGCTCCGCCGACAGTGAAGTCACTCCCGCGTCGGTGATGCCGCACGGCACAATTGAGCCGAACGCACTGAGATCACAATCACAATTGAGTGCGAAGCCGTGCAATGTGGTGGCGCGAGCCACGCGGACACCGATCGCGCCGACCTTGCGGGCGGGCCGGCCGCCGCCCGGTGGCAGCCACACCCCGGATCTGCCGTCTATCCGAACCGTATTGAGGCCCAACGTGTTACATACCTCGATAAGCGATTCTTCAAGGCGTCGAACGTAATTCACCACGTCCAAAGGTTCGGCGAGGCCGATCACCGGATAGCCCACGAGCTGGCCCGGACCGTGCCAGGTGATCTTGCCGCCCCGGTCGGTGTCGACCACCGGGGTGCCGTCCATCGGGCGTTCCTGCGGCTCGGTGCGGCGTCCGGCGGTATAGACCGGGGGATGCTCTAACAGCAGCAGAGTGTCCGGGCCGCCAGCTGCCCTGGCTTCGGCCAGCTCGCGCTGCAACTGCCAGGCGTCGCCGTAGTCGACGGTGCCCAGCTGGCGCACCTCGATCGGCGCGGCGCTCGAGCGGATGGACACCATGTTCGCAGGCTACTCGGCGCGGGTTTCTACAGCGGGGTCGGTCGGGAGGTGGCGTAGGCCAGGGCCTCGCCGACGGTGTGGTGGGTAAACCGAAAACCGGCCTGCTCCAACACGGCGGGAATGGCTCGCTGGCCGGTGAGGAGGCTGTCGGCGAATTCGCCGAGCCCGGCACGGACCGCGACGCCGGGTAGCAGCAGCGGGGTCGGGCGATTGACGGCACGTCCCAGCGCGGCGGTGAACTCACCGTTGGTCACCGGCGCGGGCCCGGTCAGGTTCACCGGGCCGGACAGCGTGTCGTGCGAGATCGCGAACAGCAGCGCCCGCACCTCGTCCTCCATGCTGATCCACGACATGTACTGCCGGCCGTTGCCGATCCGGGCGCCGAGTCCCAGCGAGAACAGTGGGCGCAACCGGCCAAGGGCGCCACCCGATCGCGACAGCACGATGCCGGTGCGGGCCAGTACCACGCGGGCTCCCGAAGCTTGGGCGGACGCGGTTGCGCCTTCCCAGTCCTCGGCGAGCTGGGCCAGGAAATCGGTTCCAGCCGAGGAGGACTCGTCGACGACGCGGTTGCCGGTGTCGCCGTAATAGCCGACCCCGCTGGCATTGACCAGCACCGGTACGCCGGCCTCGGCCACCGCGGCCGACAGCACCTCGGTCGGGGTGATCCGGCTGTCGCGCAGGCTCTGTTTGAACGCCCCCGACCAGCGGCGGTCGCCGACGCTGATGCCGCACAGATTGACCACGGCGTCGACCCCGGCCAGTGCGCCCACGTCGATCTGGCCGGCTTCGGGATCCCACCGCAGCTCGCCGGCATTGACCGGTGCCCGCCGCACGATCCGCAGCACCTGGTGATTGTCGGCGCGCAACGCCGAGACCAGAGCCGAGCCGATCAGCCCGGACGAACCGGCGATCGCGACGGTGGGGTTGCTCACAGCTGAATCCTCTTGCAGCTCTTCGGAAAAGCCCCGGCGCCGTTAGAGCCCCAGGTCCGCCTCGAACGCACCTTCTTCGAGCCGGTTCTTGATCGTGGTCACGAACCGGCCGGCGTCGGCACCGTCGATCAAACGGTGGTCGTAGGTCAGCGGCAGGTAGGAGATCGAACGTACGCCTATCGACTCGTTGCCGGCTTCGTCGACGATGACTCGCGGCCGTTTGACGATGGCTCCGGTGCCGAGCATGGCGGCCTGCGGCGGAACCAGGATGGGGGTGTCGAACAGTGCACCCTGGCTGCCGATGTTGGTGATCGTGAAGGTGCCCCCGGACAGTTCGTCCGGCTTGAGGTTGCCCGAGCGTGCCCGGGCGGCGATGTCGGCAATGGCCCGCGCGAGTCCGGCCAGCGAGAGATCACCGGCGTTGTGGACGACCGGGGAGAGCAGCCCCTGCTCGGTGTCCACCGCGAAGCCGAGGTGCTCGGCGTCGTAGTAGGTGATCTCTCCGGCGTCCTCGTTGTAGCTGGCGTTGACGTTCGGATGTGCCTTGAGGGCGTCGATCACCGCGCGGGCGATGAACGGCAGGTAGGTCAGGTTGACGCCCTCGCGCTCGGCGAAGTCCGCCTTCGCCCTGGCTCGCAGTGCCACGATCTTGGTCATGTCGACCTCGTGGGTCTGAGTGAGCTGCGCCGTGGCCTGCAGGGATTCGCGGGTCTTCTTGGCGGTGATCTGACGGATCCGGTTGGCCTTGGCGGTCGTGCCTCGCAGGTGCGCCAACGCCGAGGCGGGTGCCGCAGCGGCCGGGCGCGGGGCGGCCGGAGCCGCGGGCGCCTGCTGCGGTTCGGCCTGCTTCTCGGCGAAGGCCAGGACGTCCTGCTTGCGGATTCGACCGCCGACCCCGGTGCCGGTGACGAGGCTCAGGTCGACGTTCTTGTCGGCGGCGAGTTTGCGCACCAACGGCGTCACGTATCGTGCGGCGTCGCCGGCCGGGGCCTCGGCAGCAGCGGGCTGCGTCGGCGCGGGCGCGGCGGTGGGTGGCGGTGCCGGGGCGGGTTCGGGCTTGGTCTGCGGCGCGGGTGCCGGTGCAGCGGGAGCAGGCTCGGGCGCAGGCGCCGCCGGAGCGGGGGCGGGAGCCGCGGGAGCGGGCGTGGGGGGCGGCGCGGCGGCGGGGGCCGCCGGGGTGCCCGAACCGATCCTGGCCAGTTCGCCGCCGACCTCGACGGTGGTGTCTTCACCGGCGGTGATCGACAGCAGGGTGCCGGCCACCGGAGAGGGGATCTCGGTGTCGACCTTGTCGGTGGAGACCTCCACCAGCGGCTCGTCGACCTCGACGGTGTCGCCGACCTGCTTGAGCCAGCGCGTCACGGTGCCTTCGGTGACCGACTCACCCAACTCGGGCATCAGCACCGGGGTGCCATCTCCGGCGGGTGCCTGTTGGGCAGCGGGTGCCGCCGGAGCGGCGGGCGGGGGAGCAGCCGGCGCTTCGGCAGCGGGAGCCGGCTCGGCCGGGGCGGGCGCAGCCTCGGCCGCCGGTGCCGCGGGGGCCGACGGGGCCTGGCTGCTTTCACCGGCCTCGCCGATCAACGCCAGCTCACCGCCGACCTCGACCGTGGTGTCCTCGCCGGCGATGATCTTCGTCAGCACGCCGGCCACCGGTGACGGGATCTCGGTGTCGACCTTGTCGGTGGAGACCTCCAGGAGCGGCTCGTCGACCTCGACGGTGTCGCCTTCCTGCTTGAGCCAGCGGGTCACCGTTCCTTCGGTGACGCTCTCACCGAGGGCGGGCATCTGGACTGAGAAGGCCATCGTTGTTGACTCCTCGCTCGATCGGTCGCTGCACGTCGTTTCCTGGATACCACGTCAGTGGTGAGGCGAGGGCGGTGCCCAGGTGGACTGTCGGAAACCATCCTGTCATTGCGGCGTCGTCGGCACACATCGAGGTGGCGGTCGAACGGCTCTCGACGCCGTCGGGTATTGCGCAACTGCATAGTCCGCCAAAGCGCTACTGCGACCGCTGAAGCGTCACTAATATCTCGCGCGTGCCCGCTGATCAGATCGCCGCAGCCTGTGAGCTGTGGACCGGCTTCGACGTATCCCTCGTGGCCCGCAACTATGCCCAACTAGCCGGTTTGCTGGCTGGTTTCGCGTTCGTCGTCATCAATCTGGTGCTCGATCGTGCGTATCGGCGTCGTAGCGACGGGCATGCGCCCAACCCGCGCGAGGTCGAGCACGAGACCCTCACCGGGGTCGCGCTGATGAACGCATTTCTGGGACTGTTCCTGACGGCGGTGCAATACAGTCTGCTGGCCGGCGAACAGGGATGTGCGGTCGGCAGTGGTCGAGCCGCATCCGCAGAACTGTTGGGCGGCATATCATTTGTGGCCTCGCTCTACATTCTGCTGTACGCCGTCGTGCAGTTCGTGTCGGGCAGCGCCGGCACGCTGATCAGACATTGCGTGTTCATCGTGGCGGTCCTGGTCCCGCCGATTGCGGTGTTCTTCGTGGAGGCGACGCTGACGGACCTGGCACTCTCGCTCGGTGACCAGCAGACGCATCAACCGTTGCAGCCGCTGTGGGACGACGCCAACCGACTGTCCGCGCCCATCGCGGTCGCCATCGCGGTGGTCTGTGCGATCGGGTGGTTCTTCGGACGGGCGCGACGGCGCAGCGAATCTCCGATCGGGCCTAGGGCAGGCCGCATCCGTACCGCATTCCCGTATTTGAGCACCGTGGTGATCATCGCGGCGATCGTTCGCTCGATGACAGCGCTGCCGAAAACCGATGTGACGTCCCATCTGGACTCGACAGAATCCTGGATCTGGGTTGCCGTGTTCGCCGTGTTGATGTTGGTGCTCAGTACGGCGCTGTCATTTCAGCGGGGCGTGGAGAGGCCGCCTGGCCCGGTGCAGAAGGCAGAGAGCGCCGACGAGAACGTCTGACGCCGCCGTCGGCTATCCCTTCGCGGCGATGTCTTCCAGTACCGCGAACATGGTGCGGGTGGGTACCCCGGTGCCGCCCTTGCCGGTGTAGCCCCAGGCGCCGCCGGAGTTGTAGGCCGGGCCCGCAACGTCGATGTGGACCCAGTCGACGCCGTCGGCCACGAACTCACGCAGGTACACCCCGGCGACCAGCATCCCGGCGAAACGCTGACCGCTGACGTTGGCCAGGTCGGCCACCGTCGACTTGAGGTCCTCTTTGAGCTCGTCGGGCAGCGGCATCGGCCAGCCGTTCTCGCCGACGGCCTGCGAGATCGACGCCACCCGGTCGCGGAACTCGTCTGAGCCCATCACCCCGGGGATGCGCGCACCCAGCGCCACCGTCTGCGCACCGGTCAGCGTCGAGGTCTCGATGAGATAGTCCGGGTTGTCCTCGCAGGCCCGCACGATCGCGTCGGCCAGGATCAACCGACCTTCAGCGTCGGTGTTGAGCACCTCGACGGTGATGCCGCCGTACTGGGTGAGCACATCGCCCGGGCGCTGCGCGGTGGAAGACGGCATGTTCTCCGCCATCGGCACGGTCGCGGTCACCTCGATCGGCAGCCCGCGGCGGGCGGCCAGCACCACGGTCGCGATCACCGCAGCCGCCCCGCCCATGTCGGAGGTCATGTGGTGCATCGAGGCAGCCGGCTTGATCGAGATACCTCCAGTGTCGAAGGTGATGCCCTTGCCGACGAGCGCCACCTTCTTGGCGCCGTCCGGGTCGTCGAGCAGGCGTGATCCGCGGTGGACCAACCGCACCAGACGCGGCGGGCGCGAGGAGCCCTGTCCCACCCCGATCACTCCGCCGTAGCCGGCGTCGGCGAGCGCCTGCTCGTCGAGCACCTCGACCTCCAGGCCGGCTGACTCGCCCAGTGCCTTGGCACGGTCGGCGAATTCGGCCGGGAACAGGTGACTCGGCGGGGTGTTGACGAAGTCGCGCGCGGTAGCCACCGCGGCGGCGATGTCGGCGCCGCGTGCCGCCTGCGCCTCGGCGTCGGCCGCGGTGGACAACACGGTCACGGCCTGCAGGCCCGGCTCCTTAGGCGCGGTCTTCTCGCTGCGGAATGCGGTGAATCGGTAGCCGCCCAGCAGCAGTCCCTCGACACTGGCGGCGAGCACCCCGTCACCGGGCAGCCCGCTCAGCGCGCTGATCACCGTGGCGGTGCCGTTCAGGGAACGCGCCGCATTTCCGGCGGCCCGGCGCACGGTGTCGGCCGGCCAGGAATCGCGCCCCTTGCCCAACCCGACCGTCACCACGCTGGCCACCGGCAGCGACGCCACCACCAGCCGATTCACCTGCTCATTGCCGCCCTTGGCGCTCAGCGCGCGCAGTCCCGCATCGATCTCGGCGACCGCCTCGGCGGGCAGCGCCGGCTCGGTCATGGCGACCGATGCTCCGGATTCGTCATCAGCGGCAACGACCGCCACGATCAGCACGGCATCATCCGCATTGGCGGGCAGCGAGGCGGCGACGGTGACGGAGGGGGCGGGGTATCCGGGTTCGGTGCTCACAAGCACTCACCCTAACGATCTGGGTTCGGGTGCAATTGGTATGCCGGGACGGGTTCGTCGAAACCCTTGAGCGTCAACGGCTCCTGAAGTATGGCCGGCCAGTCGGGCAATTCGTGCCGGACGCAGGTAGAGGCCAGCACCTGTCCGGGCACGGCGGCGTCCACCAGGCGCGCGGCCAGGTTCACCGGGGTGCCGAAGTAGTCGCCGTTGATTGCCAGCATCTCGCCGTAGGCCAGCCCGGCACGTACCTGTAGGCCCGCTTTGCTGGCTTTCGGGTTGTTGACCAGGTCGATCGCCGCGTTGGCCAGCAGGTCCCCGGTCGCGCTCACCCACATCACCGCGTCGCCGATGAACTTGACCACCCGCCCGCCGTCGGTGTGCACCACGTCGGCGACGGTGCCGGCGAAATCGGTTAACAGCGCGGCTAGCTCCGCGGACGACAGCACCTGGGTCAGCGCGGTGAAACCAGTCAGGTCGGCGAACCCGACACCGCACTTCAGGCTGGCCGCCGGGCCGCCGGCCAGCCCTTCCAGGAATGTCCGGTGGCTGACCTGGTGCTGACGGTGGACGGCGTCGATCATCGCGCCGATGCGCGGGATGTACCCCGCAACCGAGCGCCAGGCTCGGGCGGTGCGGAGTTCGTCGCGGGTGTGGCCCAACCACATGTCGGGTTCGCTGAGCCGGATCATCGATGACTCGGCCTCGGCCAGGCGGGCCATGGTCGCGCCCAGCACCCGCAGGAAGCCGTCGACGGGCTCGCCGAGGTATGACCGCATCTGGACCCAGGTAGCCAGCCCGTCCACGTCGGCCTGGCTCAGCGCGGGTGTGTCCGGGCTGGGCACACTCAATCCGAGCATCCGCCATGCCTGCGCGACGTCGTCGAGCGGCAGACCCAGCGCCTCGGCGGCGGTACGCAACGTGTAGTCGGGTGGGCCCGAGCGCCCCACCGCATCACCGGCCAGGCCGAACAACCGCCCCTGGCGCTCGGCCTCGGCCATCTCTTCGACGGTGAAACCCAGGCCGTAGAGGTACTCGACCAGATCCGCACGGCCCCTGGGGTCAGCGATACCGGCAGCCTCGAGCGCATCCCAATCCACCATTCACACCAGTGTGCCGATTAGGCTGGCTCGTCGTGAGCGAACTGCAACACGGACCCCTGGAAGACCGCCACCGCGCCTTGGGCGCCAGCTTCGCCGAGTTCGGCGGGTGGCTGATGCCGGTGTCCTACGCCGGCACCGTCGCCGAGCACAACGCCACCCGCTCCAGCGTGGGTCTGTTCGACGTCAGCCATCTGGGCAAGGCAACCGTTCGCGGCCCGGGCGCGGCGGCCTTCGTCAATGCGACGCTCACCAACGACCTGGCCAGAATCGTGCCGGGACAGGCCCAATACACGTTGTGCTGCAACGAATCCGGTGGCGTTATCGACGACCTGATCGCCTACTACATCTCCGACGACGAGATCTTTCTGGTGCCCAACGCCGCCAACACCGCGGCCGTGGTGGCCGTGCTGCAGGCGGTCGCGCCGGCGGGGCTGACGATCACCGACGAACACCGTTCGCGCGCGGTGCTGGCAGTGCAGGGCCCACGATCGGCCGAGGTGGTGGCGGGTCTCGGCCTGCCGACGGACATGGACTACATGGCGTTCGCCGACGCCAGCTACGCCGACGTGCCGGTACGGGTCTGTCGGTCCGGCTACACCGGCGAACACGGCTACGAGCTGCTGCCGGAATGGGAATCCGCCGGGGTGGTGTTCGACGCACTGGTGGAGGCTGTGCGGGGGATCGGCGGTGAGCCGGCCGGCCTGGGCGCCCGCGACACCCTGCGTACCGAGATGGGCTACGCGCTACACGGACACGAACTGTCGCCGGCCATCTCGCCGCTGCAGGCCCGCTGCGGTTGGGCGATCGGCTGGAAGAAGGAATCGTTCTTCGGCCGCGACGCACTGCTGGCGGAGAAGGCCGCCGGACCCGCGCGGCTGCTGCGCGGCCTGCGCGCCACGGGTCGGGGAGTGTTGCGTGCCGACCTGGCCGTGCTCGACGGTGACCGCCGGGTCGGGGTCACCACGTCGGGCACGTTCTCGCCGACGCTGAAGGCCGGCATTGCGCTGGCGCTGATCGACGTAGATGCCGGCATTAAAGATGGTGGACGGCTGGATGTCGACGTGCGTGGCCGCGCCGTCGAATGCGAGGTGGTGACACCGCCGTTCGTCACGGCAAAAACCCGCTAGCGCACCGGTTATACAATCGCTGCATGACGAGCAGCCTCCTCGAGTTCCATGTGTCGGTCACCGGAAGCCCGACGCCCGACGAGGTGCGCGAATCCATTTTGGCGGAGCCGGGTTTCGGCAAGTACCACACCGACCACATGGTGTCGATCGACTACACCGGGGATGCGGGTTGGCACAATGCGCGGGTCATTCCCTATGGGCCCATCGAACTGGACCCCTCGGCCATCGTCCTGCACTACGCGCAAGAGGTGTTCGAAGGCCTCAAGGCCTACCGGTGGACCGACGGATCGATCGTCTCGTTCCGGCCCGAGGCAAATGCTGCCCGGATGCGGGCATCGTCGCGGCGGCTGGCCATCCCGGAGCTGCCCGACGATCTGTTCATCGAGTCGTTGCGGCAGCTGATTGCCGTGGACGGCGCCTGGGTGCCGGCGCCGGGCGGTGAGGAATCGCTCTACCTGCGCCCGTTCGTCTTCGCCACCGAACCGGGACTGGGAGTGCGCCCGGCCAACGAGTACCGCTGCCTGGTGATGGGCTCACCGGCCGGGGCGTACTTCAAGGGCGGAATCAAGCCGGTGAGTGTGTGGCTGTCGACGGAGTATGTGCGGGCCTGCCCCGGCGGTACCGGCGCCGCCAAGTTCGGCGGCAACTACGCCGCGTCGCTGGTCGCCCAGGCGCAGGCGGCCGACAACGGCTGCGACCAGGTGGTGTGGCTGGACGCGGCCGAGCGGCGCTACGTCGAAGAGATGGGCGGGATGAACCTGTTCTTCGTGTTCGGCACCGGTGGCTCGGCTCGCCTGGTCACTCCCGAGCTGTCCGGCTCACTGCTGCCCGGCATCACACGGGATTCGTTGCTGCAGTTGGCTGCTGATGCTGGGTTCAGTGTCGAAGAACGCAAGATCGATGTCAGTGAATGGCAGAAGAAGGCCGCCTCGGGCGAGATCACCGAGGTCTTCGCCTGCGGGACGGCCGCGGTCATCACCCCGGTGTCGCAGGTCAAATCCGCGGACGGCGAGTTCACCATCGCCGACGGCGAGCCCGGTGAGGTCACGATGGCGCTGCGCGACACGTTGACCGGAATCCAGCGCGGTACCTTCGCCGACACTCATGGATGGATGGCTCGGCTCGACTGAGCCGGAGTTCAGCTCACGGGATCTGGCGGCCAGTTGAGCTCATCGGCCAGCGGTGACCAGTCCTCAGCAGCTATGCGCTCGCAACAGTCGGGGTAGTCGTCGTCATCAGCGGTGTCGTCGTTCATCGCCTTGCGTGATTCGCGACTCCGCTTGCTGTAGCTCTGATGGCGCGTCATCCAGTTTTCCTCCCCGGGCCACGATGTTAATGGTCGCCGGAATTCTTACAAAGACCATTTGGGTGTAACACATTGCATCGAAGAAATGTCCGTAAGCTCGGAAAGGATAGAAAATTGACGCGAGCGTCAACTGCTGGTCAGAGCGGCGAGCGCGACCGCGGCCAGTGTTGTCGTCCACTCGATGACGGCTCCCAGCACATCACCGGTGATGCCGCCAAGACGGCTTACACAGCGTTCTACCAGCATGGCGGCGCAACCCAGGGCCAGGGCGACGGCAACCGGCCCATGCCACGGCGCCGCGCCGGCAGGTATCGCCGCGGCAAGCAGTGCCACCACCCAGGCCGCCGCGACCGGTAGCGGCTGACTGCCGGCCACCGTGGCGCCCAGCATGCTGCCGGCGGCGGCGGGCACCGAGCGCCGGCAGGCCAACACCGCGGCCACCCGGCCCGCGCAGACCGCGAGCACGATCTGCCCGGCACCCAGCATCGGGAAGGTCGTTGCCTGCAGGCCGATCACCAGCACCACCGCGACCACCCCGAACGGGCCGGTCGACCCCTCGCGCATCACCTGCAGCGCCTGCGGAGCGGGCCGGGAGCACCCCAAGCCATCGGCCGTGTCGGCCACCCCGTCGATGTGCAGTCCACGGGTGGCGGCCAGCAGCGCCGCCACGGCCAGTAGGCCGGTCACCGGGCTGCCCGGTCCGAAGGCGTATCCACCGGCCCAGACCACGGCCGCGGCCAGCGCGCCGAGAGCGGCGCCGACAACCGGGAACGCGGTCATCGCCCCGCGGCCCGGCGGTCGGTCGGTGGGAACGGGAAGAATCGTCCCGAACGCGAAAGACGCTGCTAGGGAAGTGATCACGATGATCGGTCGCTGACGCCGGCCTCGGCGAACGTCGACATGGAAGCCAACGCCGCTACTGCGGCGCGCAGCACCGGCAGTGCGACCGCGGCGCCGGTGCCTTCGCCCAGCCGCATCTGCAGGTCGAGGATCGGCTCCAGGCCCAGCGCCGCGCACGCCAGTGCGTGCGCCGGCTCCGGCGAGCGATGACCGGCCTGCCACCAGGCCCTGGCTCCAGGCGCCAACCGCTCGGCCACCAGAGCAGCAGCCGTCGAGGCGAGGCCGTCGAGCAACACCGGGGTGCGCCGTACCGCGGCCTGGGCGCAGAAACCCGCCAGCGCCGCGAAGTCGGCGCCACCGCAGCAGCGCAGCAGCGCAAGCGGATCGGCGTGCTGCGCCCGAGACCGAAACAGGGCGTCGCGCACCGCCGCGGTCTTGCGAGCCCAGCCGGCATCATCGATCCCGGTCCCGTGGCCGACCACGTCGGAAGGTTCGGCGCCGGTGACCGCAGCGATCAATGTGGCTGCGACGGTGGTGTTTCCGATCCCCATATCGCCGGGAATCAGCAGATCCGCACCGCCGTCGACCTCCTCGTCGGCGACGTGCCGGCCGGCCTCGACCGCGGCCAGCGTCTCCTCGGGGGTCAGGGCATCCTCGCTCGTGATGTCACCGCTGCCGCGGCGCACCTTGTAGGTGCCGGCGGCGTCTCCGTTGACGGCCATGTCCACCACCCGTACCCCGGCCCCGCCGATCGTGGCCAGCGCGTTGATGGCCGCCCCGCCACGGTCGATGTTGGCGACCATCTGGGCCGTCACCTCCGCGGGGTAGGCAGACACCCTTCCGCGGGTTACGCCGTGATCGCCGGCGAACACCACAACGCGGACGCGCTCGAACTGTCGTGGCGGACACCGTCCTTGACAGGTCGCCGCCCACACCGAGAGGGCCTCCAGTCGGCCCAGTGAACCCGCCGGTTTGGTCAGTGAGTCCTGCCGGGCCCGGGCGGCTGCTGCCACCGCGGCATCGGGCGGGCTGACCGGTGGGAAATCCACGAATTCCAAGGTTGGCGGCCCCGATTCGGACTCAGTCGAGGCGTTCGCCGCGCCGCACCTGCGGGCGCGGTGCCCGCATGCGGCGCAGCGTGGATGCGCGGCTGGCGGCGTAGAGCCCGAGCTTCCAACGACTTTCGACATTGTCGGGGAACTTGGCGTCGGCCATCCGGCCGGCCTTGCGGGCCACCAACACCCCGTCGACGGCCATCAAGACCATCAGCAGCATCATCGCCGGCGAAATGTAGAACTGGACCTGCGGGACCGCCATCATGATGAACATCAGGCCCAGCGCGACCGGCATGAACAGGCCCAACAGGTTGTAGCGGGCGTCGACGATGTCGCGAACGTACCGGCGCACCGGGCCGCGGTCGCGTTCCAACAACGCCGACTCGTCGCCGGACAGCATCCGTTCCCGGCGGTCGGACATCCGCTCACGGCGCTCGGCCTTCGCGATCCGGCGCTCCTCCTTGCTCAGCTTCGGGCCGGCCAGCGACTTGCGCCGGGCCCGGGCCTCCGCGGAGGTCATCGGGGCCGGCGCCACCGGGCCCCGACGCTTGGCCGCGGCGCTGCGCTTGGGGGTCGGCCGGCCTTTGGGCGCGGTGACGCCGCCACGACCGGCGCCCTCAGACTCGTCGCCGTCGAGAGAGACGGCGGAGACCACGGACTCAGCGGACTGAGTCTCGTCTTTTCTACGCCCCGGCAACTTCACGCCCGCCAGATTACTTGCCCGGTCCGCCCGGCCCGCGTCGCCGTCCTCGCGGCTCGATACGCTGCAGTGATGGCTGATCACCCGGGTTCCGGCGGCTCGGCCGGTCCTCGGGCGCGGACGCTTCGGGTACTGATCGCGCCGGACTGCTTCGGCGAGACCCTGACCGCGGTGCAGGCCGCCGCCGCTATCTCGACGGGCTGGCATCGCAGCCGACCCCACGACCGGTTGGCGATCGCACCGCAGTCCGACGGCGGCCCGGGCTTCGTCGCGGTGCTGGCCAGCGCGCTGGGCACGGTGCAGCAGGTCCGGGTCAGCGGACCGCTGGATGACCCGGTCGATGCCGAATGGGTCTGGGACGCCGCTGCCAAAACGGCCTATCTGGAATGTGCCCAGGCCTGCGGGTTGGGAGTGCTCGGGGAACCGCCGTCGGCGCGGACGGCGCTACTTGCCCACAGCATGGGGGTGGGACAGCTCGTCGCCGCCGCGCTGGCGGCCGGAGCGCAGCGAATCGTCATCGGACTCGGCGGCAGTGCGTGTACCGACGGTGGTCGCGGCATGGTCGATGAACTCGGCGGCCTGGCCGCTGGACGCCGGCGGCTCACGGGGGTCGAGTTGGTCGCCGCCTGCGACGTGGAATATCCGCTGCTGGGCCCCTGGGGCTCGGCCCGGGTGTTCGGGCCGCAGAAGGGCGCCGACGCCGCCACGGTCGCGGTACTCGAAAGCAGGCTGGCTGCCTGGGCGACCGAACTGGACGCCGCCGCCGGGTGGGCGGCCAGCGCTGCGTCCGGAGCCGGGGCGGCCGGCGGAATCGGAGCAGCCGTGCTGGCGCTCGGCGGCACCATCGAATCCGGGTCCGCGATCGTGGCCCGCCACACCGGCCTGGAGGCCGCGCTCGCCGACACCGACGTCCTGGTCACCGGCGAGGGCCACTTCGATCAGCAGTCGCTGCACGGCAAAGTGGTCGGTTCGCTGGCGGCGGCGGCCCGGGCGCGGGAGATACCGCTGCTGGTCCTGGCCGGACAGATCAGCCTGGACGAACCCGCACTGCGGTCGGCCGGGGTGCTGGCCGCCCGGGCAATCGCCGACTATGCCGGCTCGGTGCGGCTGGCCCTGATCGACGCCGCCAACCAGCTGATCGGGCTGACCAGCGTCACAGCCGCACAGATCGGTGGCCGTCCGGCGGGTTCGCCGGGTCGATAGGGAACACGTTGGCGCAGGGTATCGTTGTTCAGGTGGGCTCGAACGCCTTGAGTGAGGTCGGGCCCGCCCCCATGATCAACCGCAATAGGGAGACGCAATGACTGTTCAGGATCAGTCGACCACCGAGTCTCACGGCGTCGTCTTGACCGATGAGGCCGCGGCCAAGGTGAAGGCGCTGCTGGAACAGGAGGGTCGTGACGACCTGACCCTGCGGATCTCGGTCCAGCCTGGCGGCTGCGCCGGCCTGCGCTACAACCTGTTCTTCGACGACCGCAGCCTTGACGGTGACGTGGTCGCGGAGTTCAACGGCGTCACGCTGACCGTCGACCGGATGAGCGCGCCGTACCTGCAGGGTGCCGAGATCGGCTACGCCGACCAGATCGACAAGCAGGGCTTCACCATCGAGAACCCCAACGCCGGCGGCTCGTGCTCGTGCGGCGACTCGTTCAACTAAGCACCTGATTTCACCTGGACGCCCGGGGTTTTGTGTTGCCCGGCGGCGAACGGGTGACACCGGGCCGCTACCGTGGGTACCCACATCCAGGCCCAATGGTGACGATATGAGGGGGATTGTTCAGTGACGATTGCGGTGACCGGTTCGATTGCGACCGACCATCTGATGCGCTTTCCGGGTCGGTTCTCCGAACAGCTGCTGGCCGATCACCTGCAGAAGGTTTCGCTGAGCTTTCTGGTCGATGACCTGGTGGTGCACCGCGGTGGCGTGGCGGGCAACATCGCCTTCGCCATCGGTGTGCTCGGTGGCGATGCCGCCCTGGTCGGCGCCGCCGGTGCCGACTTCGCCGACTACCGGCAGTGGCTGGTCTCGCACGGCGTCAACTGCGACCACGTGCTGACCTCGACCACGGCGCACACGGCTCGATTTGTCTGCACCACCGACCAAGACATGGCCCAGATCGCGTCGTTCTACCCCGGCGCGATGTCAGAGGCCCGCAACATCTCGCTGGCCAAGCAGGTCGAGGCCGCCGGGAAGCCCGAACTGGTGATCGTCGGGGCCAATGACCCCGAGGCGATGTTCTTGCACACCGAGGAGTGCCGCCGGCTGGGGCTGGCGTTCGCCGCCGACCCGTCGCAGCAGTTGGCCCGGCTGACCGGTGAGGAGATCCGCAAGCTCATCGACGGCGCCACCTACCTGTTCACCAACGACTACGAGTGGGACCTGCTGCTGTCCAAGTCCGGCTGGACCGAGGCCGACGTCATGAAGCAGGTGGGGCTGCGGGTGACCACCCTGGGCGGCGACGGCGTCGACATTGTCTCCCCGGACGGTTCCCGGGTCCACGTCGGCGTGGTTCCGGAGAAGTCCCAGACCGACCCGACCGGGGTCGGTGACGCATTCCGCGCCGGCTTCCTCACCGGACGCAGCGCCGGGTTGAGCCTGGAGCGGTCCGCGCAGCTCGGTTCGCTGGTGGCGGTGCTGGTGCTGGAGTCCACCGGAACCCAGGAATGGGTGTGGGACCGCGCCGCCGCGGTGAGCCGTCTGGCGGATGCCTACGGCGATGCCGCCGCTGCCGAGATCGACGCCGCGCTCAAGTAATCCTTCGCCGCGAGCAGACACAGAATCGCGTCGCGGAGGCTTGCCCAGTGCGAGTCTGTGTCTGCTCGGCGGGGTTACAGCTCGGGGGCTACAGCCGCACCGGGTAGTCCGGCTCCCTGATGGTCGGCATCACGCTGTGCTCGACGAAGATCGCGTGCCACAGCATAAAAATCAGCACCGTCCACAGCCGACGGCTGTGATCGGCGGTACCGACGCGGTGCTCGTCGAGCATCGTGCGCACCGCTGCCACATCGATCAGGTGATCGGCGCCGGTGGCGTCCACCGTCGCGTACGCCCACTCCAGCAGCTCCCCGGCACGCAGCCAGTGCCGCAACGGCACCGGGAAGCCGAGCTTGGGGCGGTGCAGCACATGCGCGGGAATGATCGGCTCCAGAGCCCGGCGCAGCGCGTACTTGGTGGTGGTGCGGGTGATCTTGGCCGACACCGGCAGGCGCGACGCCACCGCGAACACCTCGGGGTCCAAGAACGGCACCCGCAGCTCCAGTGAGTTGGCCATCGTCATCTTGTCGGCCTTGACCAGGATGTCGCCGCGCAGCCAGGTGAACAGGTCGATGTGCTGCATCCGGGCCACCGGATCCCAGCCGGCCGACTCGGCATACAGCGGCGCTGTGACGTCGGTGTGCGTCCAGTCGGGGGAGAAGCCCGGCAGCACCGCCCGCAGTTGCTCGTCGGAGAAGCTGCGGGCATTGCCGTAGTAGCGCTCCTGCAGTGTCAGCGATCCGCGGTGCAGCAGGCTCTTGCCGCGCATTCCCTCGGGCAGCGGCCGCGACGCCTTGCCCAGTGACCGGCGCACCGGCCCCGGCAGGTACTCGAACGGGCGCAGCGACAGCGGCTCGCGGTAGATCGTGTAGCCGCCGAACAGTTCGTCGGCGCCCTCGCCGGAGAGCACCACCTTGACGTGCTTGCGGGCTTCGGCGGCGATGAAGTACAGCGGCACTAGCGCCGGGTCGGCGACCGGGTCGTCGAGGTACCAGACGATCTCGGGCAGGGCGGCGACGAACTCGGCCGGGCTGACCACTTTGACCACATGCCGGGCACCGATCGCCTCGGCGGACGCAGCGGCGACATCGACCTCGGAGAAGCCTTCCCGCTCGAACCCGGTGGTGAAGGTGATCAGCTTGGGGTTGTGGCGCATCGCCAGCGCGGCGATCGCGGTGGAGTCGATCCCTCCGGACAGGAACGCGCCGACGGTGACGTCGGCCCGCATGTGCTTGGCGACCGAATCCTCGAGCACCGCGGTGATCTCGTCGTAGCGCGCCTGCTCGGTGTCGCGGGTGATCGGGGTGGCGTCGAACCGCGGCCGGAAATAGCGGGTGGTCTCCGGCGCCCCGCCGGGTCGAATCCGGGCGTAGCAGCCCGACTCCAGCCGACGGATGCCACAGTGCAGCGTCTCCGGCTCCGGTACGTACTGCAGCACCGTGTAATGCTGCAGTGCGCGGGTGTCGATGCCTGAAGCTCCAGCGTCGAAACCCACCTGCTCGGCCAGGTCCAACAGGCACTTCTTCTCGCTGCCCACTACCGTGCCGCCCGGGCCCGACGCCATGAACAGTGGCTTGATCCCGAACGGGTCGCGGGCGCAGAACAGCTCGCCGGCCACGGTGTCCCACACCGCGAAGGCGAACATGCCGCGCAGCCGCGAGAGCACCTCGGTGCCCCAGTAGTGGTAGCCCGCGACGATCGCCTCGCCGTCGCCGTCGGTGGCAAACACCGCGCCGTACTCGGCGGCTAGCTCCTCGCGCAACTCCAGGTAGTTGTAGATCTCGCCGTTGAACACCAGTTCGTAGCGCTCCGGAGCCTCCGGCGGGCCCCACCGCATGGGCTGGTGCGAATGGGCGATGTCGATGAACGACAGTCGGTTGAACCCGAACACTACGCGGTCGCCGGCCCAGATACCGCCTGGCTCGTCGGGGCCACGGTGGCGCATCAGGTGGGTAGCGCGCGACACCGCGCCGGCGACTTCGGCCACATCAGGGCCGGGTGTCGTGCCGGCCGGGGCACACACGAAGGCCAGCAGTCCACACATCGGGTCCCAGTATGCCGCACCGGTATCGGCGTTGAACTGCGAAGGCCCATGTAGGCCGGCGAAGAACCTGTGGAGTCAGATGAGGCGGTCAACACACCAGGGCGGCCAACCGGCAGGTACATCAAACCTCGGTGATCCGGGTGGTCTACGCTGCGTAGTATTCGACTGCTCCGCCGGGTCAGTCGGCCCGTTCTGTGACTCGAGGAGGCACCAACGTGACACGTCGCGGGCAGGGCGTTGCACATCGCCGTCTGCTTCGACCGCTGACCGCGGTCAGCGTGCTCGGACTGCTGGCCGTAACGCTCAGCGGTTGCAGCGTCGACTGGACCGATGTGGTCGGTTTCGGCTGGCCCAAGGGCATCACGCCCGAGGCCGAGGCCAACTACCAGCTGTGGATCGGCATGGTCATCGCTTCGGTGGTGATCGGTGGGCTCGTCTGGGGAATGATCTTCTGGTCGATGATCTTCCACCGCAAGAAGGCGACCGACACCGAGCTGCCGCGCCAGTTCGGCTACAACATGCCCCTGGAGCTCGGACTCACCGTCGTGCCGTTCCTGGCCGTCGCGGTGATCTTCTACTTCACCGTCGTCGTGCAGGAGAAGATGCTGCACCACGAGCCCAATCCTGAGGTGGTCGTCGACGTCACCGCCTTCCAGTGGAACTGGAAGTTCGGTTACCAGAAGGTCGACTTCCACGACCGCACCTTGAGCTATGACGGCGTGGACCAGGTCCGCAAGGACGCCATGACCTCCAAGCCGGAGGGCGTGGACGCGCACGGCGAGGAGCGGGTCGGCCCGGTCCAGGGCCTCAACACCGAGGACCGCACCTACCTGAACTTCGACAAGATCGAGACGGTGGGTACCACCAGCGAGATCCCGGTGCTGGTGCTGCCCAGCGGCAAGCGCATCGAGTTCGTGCTCAACTCGGCCGACGTCATCCACTCCTTCTGGGTGCCGGAGTTCCTGTTCAAGCGCGACGTTATCGCTTGGCCCGAGCGCAACAACCAGGTGAACACCTTCCAGGTCGCCGAGATCACCAAGGAAGGCGCGTTCGTCGGGCACTGCGCCGAGATGTGCGGCACTTACCACGCGATGATGAACTTCGAAGTCCGGGTGGTCTCGCCCAATGACTTCAAGGCCTACCTGGATCAGCGCATCGCCGGAAAGACCAACACCGAGGCGCTGGAGGCGATCAAGCAGGAACCGTTGGCCACCACCACGTTCCCGTTCGACAGCCGCCGTGGCCTGCTAGCCCCGCAAGCCAGCAACAAGTAGGGACAACCGCATGCGCATCGAATCCAGGCTGTTCGAGTTCGTCGCCACCTTCTTCCTGGTGGTCGGCGTGATCTACGCGGTGCTGACCGGGAAGTTCGCCACCGGTGGTGTGGAATGGGCCGGCACTACCGCGCTGTTCCTGACCGGCATGATGGCCATGATCGTGGCCACCTTCTTTCGGTTCGTGGCACGGCGGCTGGACACCCGCCCCGAGGACTACGAGGCGGCCGAAGTCAGTGACGGCGCCGGCGAGTTGGGCTTCTTCAGCCCGCACAGCTGGTGGCCGATTCTGATCGCACTGTCCGGTTCGGTGGCCGCCGTCGGAATCGCCCTGTGGCTGCCGTGGCTGATCGCGGCCGGCGTGGTGTTCGTGTTGTCGAGCGTGGCTGGACTGGTCTTCGAGTACTACATCGGCCCCGAGAAACACTGACCACATCTCCACCGCGGCCGCCGTGTCGACCCGCTTGGGTAGGGTTGCCGATGCACAATGACCAACGGTGGTTGATGTCGACCGCAACCGGTCAGGTCGTGGCGCGGCGGTTTGAAGAGGATAGGCGGGAATGAGCGGGCCGAATCCCCCAGAGGCGGGCTCTGGAGACGAGGGCTCCGGCAACGGTCAGCCGGCCCCAGACATGGCCTCTGACATGGCCGCCGAAGCAGGCGCGGGCGGGGAGATTCAACCGCTGGACGATGTGGCGGCCACTCCGGCCGCCGTGCCGGCAGACAACACCGCGTACTCCCAGGCCTACTCGGCGCCTGAGTCCGAACAGTTTCTGAGTGGCCCCTACGTCCCGGCGGACCCGCGGCTCTACGACTACGACAACTACGACGTGCCGGAAGAACCGGAGCCGGGCGCCAAGACGGCCCGGTGGCCGTGGGTGGTCGGTGTCACCGTGATCATCGCCGCGGTCTCGCTGGTGGTGTCGGTGGCATTGCTGTTCGCCCGAACCGAAACCCACGATTTGGCGACGCCCGCGACGACGACCAGCACCGTCTCGGTGCCGCCGGTACAGGACGAGATCACCCGGACCAGCGCCAGTACCACGGTGCCGCCGCCTCCGCCGCCCAGCAGCGAGGAGCCGCCGCCTCCGCCGCCCAGCAGCGAGGAGCCGCCGCCACCCCCGCCGCCGCCGAGCGAGGAGCCGGCACCGGAGCCATCGACCACGACGCAGGAGACCACCACGACCACGCAGGCGAAGCCGCTGCAGGTGACTTATTCGGTGACCGGAACCAAGGCGCCGTTCGACCAGATCACGATCACCTACGTGGATGCCTCCGGCCAACGTCGTACCCAGCGCAACGCCTACATCCCGTGGTCGCTGACCCTGACGCCGATCTCCCAGTCGGAGATCGGTTCGGTGGAGGCGACCAGCATGCTGCGGCTGAGCAAACTCAACTGCTCGATCACCAGCAGTGACGGTAGGGTGTTGTTCTCCAACAGCAATGACGCACCGGCGACGAGCTGCGGATGACCGGCGGGAACATGGTAGATCGATTCATTCGACCGGGGCAGTCCCCGGAGGTCACTGACCGCATCCTGCTGGGCGCGTGCGCCGCGATCTGGCTGACGTGGCTGGGCATGAGCGTGGCGGCCACGGTGGCACTGGTGGATCTCGGGCGGGGCTTTCACGAGCCGACCAAGAGTTCGCACAGCGGCCTGCTCTACATCGTGATCGGTGCCTCGGCATTGGTCATCCTCGCGGCCATCCCGGTATTGCTCCGGGCGCGCCAGCCCGGCCCGCCGCGGCCCCCCGGCTTCCCGTCCCAGGCACCGGCCAAGCCGCCGCGCCCGAATGCCCAGGACGCCCCGCACCAGCAGCCCGGGTTCGACGCTCCGGGCCGGCGGGCGGCCGGTACCCGCCAGGTGCTGCCCAATCAGGTTCAGGTGGACCGGGTGCTGCTGCGTGGCGTCACCGTGCTGGCTACCGCGGTGGGCGGCGCGTTGACCTTGGTCGCGTTGGCCACGTATCTGATGGCCGTCGGCAAAGACACTGGCTCCTGGGTCTGCTACGGGCTGGCCGGGGTCGGCGCTGCCGCCATGCCGGTGATTCCGTGGCTGTACCTGCGTCGGCTGGGTGAGGTACTGGAACTGCCGTCTCGTTTCGGCTGAGCCGCCATCACGGCGCCGTTCTCGCGGCGTGCCTGGCTACGGCCAGAGCAGGGTCGTTGACCAGCCCATGTCGTCGTCCCGTTCATACCGCAGCCTGCGGTGCCGGCGGCTAGCGTCGGCCTGCCAGAATTCGACGGCGTCGGCCCGTACCGCATACGACACCCACTCGGCGGGCACCAGGGTGGGGGAGCGATCGAGCTCCAGATGCGCCTTAGCGAGTGCCTCACTGATCTCTGCCGGATCGGCGTAGGGCTCGCTCTGCCGGCCGGTGAGCACCATCGCCCGGGCGCCTTGCGAGCGGGCCAGGAAGTCGTCGGCGGTCACCGAGGGCGAGTCCGGGAGAGCCATGCCGTCGACCCTGACCTGACGACCCAGTGAGGGCCAGTAAAACGTCAGTGACACAGCGGAATTGCGGGCAAGATCGGCGCCCTTGCGACTGGCCGAGCTGACTCCGAAATGCCAACCGGCGGCATCGACATCTTTGAGGATCAACACCCGCGCCGACGGCCGCGCTACACCCGTGGCGTCCAGCGCGCCGACCGTCGACAACGTCATCGCATGCGGTTCCACGACGCCGCTGTCGACGGCATGCAGCAGCCATTGGACGAACAGTGCGACCGGATCGGCCGGTGCCTGCGCCGGATCGAATTCCGGTGCCGCACCAACCAAAACGGGCAGCCCGCGCAGGAGACTGCGCAGGCTGCCCGATTGTTCGGACCCAGAAGGCCTAGTGGTGACCGTTGGTGTTACCGCCTTGGTGCTCGGCCAGCGCCGTCATCGCACGTCGCTCGCTGGCGTGTGCGGCCTCGTTGAGCGCGGCGTTCTCGTCGACCGGGTCGGCCGTCAGGAAGCTGCCACTACCGGGAGCACCAGCCGAGCCGAGCTTGTTCATCTTCTTGGGCAGCGGCGCACCGGCGTACTCCAGCGGAATCGGGTGGCCGTGGTCATCGACCGGGCCCAGCGGCTGGTGCAGCTCGATGTAGGCACCGTGCGGCAGCCGCTTGATGATGCCGGTCTCGATACCGTGCTCGAGCACGTCGCGGTCACTGCGTTGCAGACCGATGCACCACCGGTAGGTGATGAAGAAGATAAACGGCGGCAGAACCACCATCCCGATACGGCCGATCCAAGTCGTCGCATTCAGCGAGATGTGGAACTTCCACGCGATGATGTCGTTCATCGCAGCCAGGGTCAGCACCATGTAGAAGCTGATCGCCATGGCACCGATCGCGGTACGGACCGGAGCGTCCCGGGGACGCTGCAGCAGGTTGTGGTGCGCGTAGTCGCCGGTGAACTTCTTCTCCAGGAACGGGTAGACCATCAGCAAGCCGAAGACGCCGCCCATGATCAGTGCGACACCGACCGGACCGGGAATGGTGTGACCGAAGGGGTAGAACTCCCACGCCGGCCAGAGACGGGCCAGCCCCTCGGTCCACATCATGTAGAAGTCCGGCTGGCTACCTGCCGACACCTGCGACGGGCGGTAGGGCCCCAGGTTCCAGATCGCGTTGATCTGCAGCAACCCGCCCATCAGGCCCAGGATGCCGGTGATCATCGCGAAGAACGCGCCCGACTTGATCGCGAAGACCGGCAGCACCCGCACGCCGACGACGTTGGTCTCGGTGCGGCCCGGTCCGGGGAACTGAGTGTGCTTCTGGAACCACACCAGCGCCATGTGCACGCCGATCAGGGCCAGGATGATGCCCGGGATCAGCAGGATGTGCAGCGCGTAGAGCCGGGGGATCAAGATGGTGCCCGGGAAGTCACCGCCGAACAGCGCCCAGTGCAGCCAGGTGCCGATCACCGGCATACCCAGCGTGATCGAGGACAGCGCGGCGCGCAGACCGATACCGGACAGTAGGTCGTCGGGCAGCGAGTAACCGAAGTAGCCCTCGAACATGGCCAGGATCAGCAGCAGCGACCCGATCACCCAGTTAGCCTCACGCGGCCGACGGAACGCGCCGGTGAAGAAGATGCGTGCCAGGTGCACCATGATCGACGCCGCGAACATCAGCGCGGCCCAGTGGTGCAGCTGGCGGACGAACAGGCCGCCGCGGACCTCGAAGGAGATATCCAGCGCCGATTCGTAGGCCCGCGACATCTGCACGCCGTTGAGCGGCTGGTAGACGCCGTGGTAGATGACCTCGGCCATCGACGGGTCGAAGAACAGCGTCAGGTAGACGCCGGACAGCAGCAAGATGATGAAGCTGTACAACGCGATCTCACCGAGCAGGAACGACCAGTGCGTCGGGAAGACCTTGTTGAACTGCCGGCGCAGCGCGGCCGCCGGGTGGTACCGGGTATCGATGTCGTCTGCTTGGCGTGCGAGCAGATCGCCGATTGCAGGGCTCATGAGGTGCGCTCCCAGAAGGCCGGTCCGACAGGTTCCACGAAGTCGCCGTTGGCGACCAGATGCCCATTGGCGTCAATAGTGATCGGCAGCTGTGCCAGTGCGCGAGCCGCCGGGCCGAAGACCGGCTTGGCGAAGTGCAGCGCGTCGAACTGCGACTGGTGGCACGGGCACAGGATCCGATAGGTCTGCTGCTCGAACAGGGAAGACGGGCAACCCAGGTGCGAGCAGATCTTGGTGTAGGCGAAGAAGTCGCCGTAGTTGAAGCTCTCCTGGCCTTGGCGCTTGACCACCTTGGGCATGTCGTCGGGCCGGATACGGATCAGCATCACCGGGTTACGAACGCCCATCATGATCTCGGTGAGCTTCTCGTTCGATTCTTCGGTGGTGCCGTCACCGTCGGACTCGCGCCACGGGAACACCGTTTCCATGCCGCCGGCGTCCAGGTCCTCGGGCCGCATCTTGACGAACGGCGAGTTGGTGCTCTGACCGGTCGCGCGGGCCAAGTAGATGGTCTCGCCGGGGTAGCGCGGGGTCCACCCGGAAGTCCACAGCGCGGCCTTCTTGCCTTCGGCGGTGTCGACGACCGGCTTCCAGGGGTTCTTGATCAGGCCACCGGCGCCGGCCACCAAGGTGCCCAGGCCGAATGCGCCGAATCCGACGCCCAGCGACGCACCCAGCAGCTTGCGCCGACCGATGGTCGAGCCCTCGAACGCGTCGGTCAGCTGGGCCGCCACGGTCTTACGGTCGATCTCGGGGGAGCTGCCGTCGTGACGGTCCTGGATGGTGATCTCTTCGGGGATGAACTTCTTGACGAACAGCACCGCGCCGATCGCGATGCACAGCACCGAGAGCCCGAAGGTCAAGCCGTACAGCGGAGTCGCCAGCGAGTAGGCCAAGCCGTTCGGGGACTCCAGCGGCGCGTACTCCCACGGCCAGAACAGGAAGACCAGCAGCAGGGCCAGGCCGAAGCCGCCACCCGCCAGGAACCAGGCCGCGACCCGGCGCTCGGCCCGCTTCTCGGCCCGAGTGCCCTCGACCGGCCAGCGCGGCTCCTTGAAGACGGTGTTGACACCGTCGATGCTGCCGCCGAGAGCCAGCAGCTCGTCGTTGGTCATCGTCGCCAGTGCGGCGTCATCTGGGAGTTCGGTCTTGTCGTTGCTGCTCATGAGCGGGCCCCGATCCACAATGCTGCGGCGATGGCGGCAACCATGCCGATGATCCAAATCACCATGCCCTCGGGAGCCGGGCCGAACCCGCCGAGCCCGTAGCCGCCCGGTTCACGTTCTTCGGTAACGGATTTCACGTAGGCGATGATGTCTTTCTTCTCTTCCATGGAGATCTGCCGGTCGGAGAAGCGCGGCATGTTCTGCGGTCCCGTCAGCATGGCGGTCAGGATCTGCTGCTCGTTGGCCGGTTCAAGGTCGGGGGCGTACTTGCCCGAGGACAGCGCGCCGCCCTTGCCGGTGAAGTTGTGACACGACGCGCAGTTGAGCCGGAAGAGGTCGCCACCACGGCCCAAGTCGTCGCCGCGCAGTGAAGCCTGCGCGATGCTGCCGTCGGCATTGCGGACCACGGTGGGGCCGCCGCCGTTGGCCTGGATGTAGGCGCCCAGGGCATCGATCTGGTTCTCATCGAAGATCGGAGCCTTGCGGGCCGCCTGAGCCTCACCGCGGACCGCGGGCATCCGGCCGCTGGAGACCTGGAAGTAGACGGCGGCTTCGCCGACGCCGATCAGGCTCGGGCCGCGGCCCACCTCACCCTGCAGGTTGGCGCCGTGGCAGCTCACACACGAGGTGTCGAAGAGCTGCTTGCCGGTGCGCAGCAGGGCCGAGGCCGATTCGTCGGCCACCGCAACCTGCGGGGTGGGGGTCAGCAGCGCGGCCATTCCACCGGCCAGGGCCAGGGCGGCCAGCAGCAGCAGTCCGCCAGAGGCCCGACGGCGCAGGCGCCGGCGGGCGACGGTGTCGTCGTTGCCAGGTCGGGCCCACTTCTTCAGTGTCTTCAACCGGACACTCCTGTTCATCGGGCGGTTGCTCATCGGATGAAGTAGATCGTGGCGAACAGTGCGATCCACACGATGTCGACGAAGTGCCAGTAGTAGGACACGACGATCGAGGCGGTGGCCTGAGCCGGGGTGAACTTGCTCATGGTGGTGCGCAGCATCAAGAAGATGAAGGCGACCAATCCACCGATGACGTGCAGGCCGTGGAACCCGGTGGTCAGGTAGAACACCGTGCCGTAGGCGCTCGACGGGATGGTGGTGCCGTGCGCGATCAGGTGGGAGTACTCGTAGGCCTGACCACAGACGAAGAACAGGCCCATGAGGAAGGTCAGGAGGTACCACCGGCGCAGCCCGAACACGTCGCCGCGCTCGGCGGCGAAGACACCCATCTGGCAGGTGAACGATGACGCGATCAGCACCAGGGTCACCGGGACCGCCAGTGCAAGGTTCAACTCGGTTGGTGGTGGCGGCCAGGCGCCCCCGGATTGCGCGCGTGCCGTGAAGTACATCGCGAACAAACCGGCAAAGAACATCAATTCACTGGACAGCCACACGATGGTGCCGACGCTGACCATGTTGGGACGGTTCAGCGAATGCACACGAGAAGTAATGGCAGTACCCGAGGACCCCACAGCGCTCGTCACCCCGCAAGTATGACGCTATGTAGTTGTAGATCTCCACCCGGGGCTGGCAATTCGTTTGAACTGGTGTTGTCTGTGCCGTTACGCGCTCGTGAGCGCACTGTTAGCGCTCTGTTCGCGCCCGGTTTCCGGTTGGCTTTGGTGTCACGGAGGCCGCGTGCGACGATCGGCGCGTGGTCGAGCCAGGTAGTGCGGCGCAGCCGACAGCGCAAATAGTGCAGTGGCGACAGGTCCTGGGCGGCCTGACGTCCGGTAGCGACCTACCCCGGGGGCAGGCCGCCTGGGCGATGGAGCAGATCATGGCCGGCGCCGCCACCTCTGCGCAGATTGCGGCGTTCGGGGTGGCGATGCAGATGAAGGGCCCGACCGCCGCCGAAGTCGGCGAGCTGGCCGACGTCATGCTGTCCTTCGGACGCAAGGTGCCCACCGACAAGATCGGTACCGACACCGTCGACGTGGTGGGCACCGGCGGGGATGGCGCCAACACGGTGAACCTGTCCACCATGGCGGCGATCGTGGTGGCCGCCGCCGGCGTGCCGGTGGTCAAACACGGCAACCGGTCGGCGAGCTCGCTGTCCGGGGGCGCCGACACCCTGGAGGCGCTGGGGGTGCGCATCGACCTGGGTCCCGACGAGGTGGCGCGCAGTGTCGCCGAGGTCGGTATCGGATTCTGCTTCGCCCCGCAGTTTCAGCCGTCGTATCGCAATGCCTCGGTGGCACGGCGCGAGATCGGCGTCCCGACGGTGTTCAACCTGCTGGGTCCGCTGACCAACCCGGCGCGGCCGCGGGCCGGGCTGATCGGGTGCGCGTTCGGGGAGTTGGCCGAAGTAATGGCCGGTGTGTTCGCGGCGCGGCGCTCCAGCGTGCTGGTGGTGCACGGTGACGACGGCCTCGACGAACTCACCACCACCACAACCAGCACGATCTGGCGGGTGCAGGCCGGCACCATCGACCGGTTGACGTTCGACCCGGCCGGTTTCGGATTCGCGCGCGCAGAGGTCGGCGAGCTACTCGGTGGGGACGCGCAGGCCAACGCCGAGGAGGCCCGCTCGGTGCTCGCCGGAACCACGGGTGCGGTGCGTGACGCCGTGGTGCTCAACGCGGCCGGCGCGATCGTGGCCCACGCGGGGCTATCCAGCGGTGCTGAGTGGCTGCCGGCCTGGGAAGACGGGCTGGCGCGGGCGGTCGAGGCGATCGACAGCGGCGCGGCCGAACAGTTGTTGGCCCGTTGGGTCCGCTTCGGCGCTCAGCTCTGAGGCCAGCCGCGCCGAGCGAGCCAGCGCCGCCCACGACGTCCACGGCCCGGCCGAAGCCAGCGGGGAAGTCCATCCCTCGGCCTCGGTGGCACCTTCGGTCGACGCGACGCGCACGATGCGCACCCCGGGAGCTGCCAGCCAGCGGGCGATGAGCATGGTCTCCTCGACCAGAGCCCCGGCCAACGGCGCCGGCTCGGGCAGCACCGTCTCGGCTCCCAGCGTGATCGCATCGACGACGGGCATCGGCGGGACACCGCGCGCAGCGCACCCCGCGGCAGCCAGCCGGCCGTGGCGGATCACCGCGAGGTGCCAGCCGCCGGTGCCATCCGGCGCTGCGGCCACCAGCTCGGGCAGGGCCACCAGGGCGCGGGCGCGTTGGCTACGCCATAGGGCATCGATGGCTGCCGCAGTGCGGTCGCGCAGCCGTGCCGCACTTTCGTAGTGCCCGCGATCAGCCAGCGTGTTCACCTGCTGCACCGCGGCGCCCAGCGCGGCGTTGTCGGCGCCGTCGAGCAACGCGGCCGCACGCCGGACCGCTTCGGCGTACTCGTCTGCGGTGGTGTTCGCCGTCGCTGGGCAGGGGCTGACTTCGGCCGGCGGGCAGGAGTGCCGACTGGTCCGGCCCAATCGCGTTGTGCAGGTTCGGATTCCGGTGAACCGCGAAAACAGGGCGGCGGCCTCGGCGGCGTCAGCCCGAGAACGGAACGGTCCGATGACCCGGTATTGGCGCGGAGTGCGCACCACGGTCAGGCGAGGAAAAGCCTCGCCTGAAAGCGTGATCCACCACCACCGTCGGGGAAACTTCGATCGTCGGTTGTAGGGCGGAGCGGCCGCGGCCAGCAGTCGTAGTTCGCGCACCCCGGCCTCCAGCGGATGCGCGCATTCGACGTGATCGATCCGGGTGGCCAACGCCACCATCTCGGCGATGCGGCTACGGCGTTCCGAGCCGTTGAAATACTGCGCGACCCGGCGGCGCAGGTTGGTGGAGGTGCCGATGTAGAGCACTTCGTCAGACGGGCCGCGGAACAGGTAGACCCCGGGCAGCTCCGGCAGCCCGACGGCCAGGCTGCGCTTGCGGCGCTGGGCCGGTGTCGTGTGCGACAGGTAGGCACGCAGGTCGACGAAGGTGTTGACCTGCTGGTTGCCTAGCCGCTCGATCAGCGCGTGCAGGACGTCGACGGTGGCGCGGGCGTCGTCGAGTGCCCGGTGGGTGGGGGTGGTGCTCACCGCGAACAGTCGGGACAGCTCGGCAAGCCGGACACTGGGTGCCTCGTCGCGGCTGAGCGCCCGGCGTGCCAGCCGCACCGTGCACAGTACGGGCGGCCGCGGCCAGGCCAGATCGCAGCGTCGTGCGGCGGCGGTCAAGAACCCGACGTCGAACCCGGCGTTGTGGGCGACCAGCACCGACCCGCGGTCGAAACCGGCGAACTCCAGGAAGGACGGCAGCACGGTATCGATCGTGGGCGCTTCGTAGACCATGGCGGTGGTGATGCCGGTCAGCCGGACGATTTGCGGCGGAATGCCACGCTGCGGGTTGATCAACGTGGCGAACTCACCCTCGACCACTCCGCCACGCACTTTGATCGCGCCGATCTCGGTGATGGCGTCCGCTTCGTCGTCCCCTTTTGGCGAGGCCCGGCCGCCGGTGGTCTCCAGGTCTACCACCACGAAAGTGGTGTCGCGCAGGTCGGCCGGGGCGGCGTCGAATTCGGCTTCGAGCTGGGCTTCGAAAGGGGGGAAGCTCAGCTGCTGTGTGCCAGAGCCGGTGGTCATGGTCGAACCGTAGGTGCACGCACCGACACCGACGGTTAGCAAGCCTCGACGGAGGAGAGGCGAAGCTGGACCGCCGCAATGACGCCAGGTTGTCGGTGCCCGGAGTTAGCGTGCGGGCAACTGATCGAGAGGAATCGTCATGGGACAGATCTCGGGACACTCGGATGGCCACGGCGCGCGCCGGGCGGATTCGGATCCGATGGTGATCGACTGCGATGACTGTGCAGTGCGCGGACCTGCGTGCCGGGACTGTGTGGTCAGCGTCTTGTTGGGTGTGCCCAACGAGCTGCTCGAAGACGAGCGGGCGGCGCTGGATGTGCTCGCCGAGGCCGGGATGGCGCCGCGACTGCGGCTGGTCCCGATCCGCCGGGAGCGCGGGCCGGTGCGGCGCTCGGGCGTGGCCTGATCAGGGCTGGATCCGAGCGAACAGGCCTTAGAACTTTCACAATCCTGACTGTTACTGTCGGCAATTCGTGATGGACAACGACGTTGCCATTCCGTAACCTATTCGAGACCTTACGTTTCGGCGGCGGTATACCCCCTGTACCGCCCTGGGCAGTGTTAAGGATGCAATCTTGGAGCTCGAACGTATGCAGTGGCGTCTGCGTGCATGGAGGCGCCCTGCCCTCGGCGCCGCGGTCGGTTTGGTGGCCGGTGTCACCACTTTGAGCAGTGTGTTGGTCGGAAGCGTCCATGCTGACCCCGCTGACGACGCCCTGGCGAAACTTAGCGAACTGTCCCGGCAGGCCGAGCAGACCACCGAGGCCATGCACACCGCGCAGCTCAACCTCGACGAGAAGCTCGCCGCGCAGCAGGCCGCGGACAACGCGCACAACGCCGATCAAGCTGCCCTGGATGCGGCCCGGGATCAACTGTCCACCTACCGGGCGGCCGTCAATCGCTTTGCCGCCACCACCTACATGGGTGGCCGCGTCGGCGGCGCGGACGCCATCCTGACCGCCGAATCGCCGCAGCAACTGATCGACAAGCTCGGTGTGCAGCGGGTGGTTGCCGGCGATCTGGCGGTGCAGCTGGACCGTTTCCGTGCCGCCAGCGAGCAGGCCAATCAGGCTGAACAGGCCTCCGCCAAGTCGGCTGACGACGCCCGGACGGCAGCCGAGCAGGCCGCTGCGGTCCGCGCCGAGCTGCAGGCCCGCCAGAGCCGGCTGCAGCTGCAGATCTCGGTGGTGAAATCGCAGTACTACGCACTGACGCCGCAGCAGCGCACGGCGATGGCCGCACCCGGCGCAGGGCCCGAAGCGGTACCGGGCGAGCCCGCCCCCGAGGGCATGCCGCCGGCACCCGGTTTCCCAGGATTCCCGATGCCCGGATCCGACGCGCCGCCCCCGATGGACATGGCAATGGCCGCTCCCGGTGGCGGGTCCGCCGCGACCGCCGTGCAGGCAGCGTTGACTCAGGTCGGCACGCCCTACGTCTGGGGCGGGGCAGCGCCGGGCGGATTCGACTGCTCGGGACTGGTGATGTGGGCGTTCCACCAGGCCGGCATCAACCTGCCGCACTCCAGCCAGGCGCAGGCCAACGGCGGGCAGGCGGTGTCGCTGTCAGACCTGCAGCCCGGTGACGTGCTGACCTTCTATTCGGACGCGTCGCACTCGGGCATCTACGTCGGCGACGGCATGATGATCCACTCGTCCACCTACGGTCAGCCGGTCCGGGTGGTTCCGATGAACTCGTCCGGCCCGATCCACAACGCCCGCCGTTACTGAGCGCCGGGCCATCCGCCGCCTGCTTGCGGCGCTGCTGGTTGTCGAGCTGATCAGTGGTGTCGTCTTGTTGGGCGCAGCTGCTCGCCGGCCGGCGGTCGTGCCGCTGATCGTGGGCGACGATCGCAGCGTCATCCTGGAGAATCTCGGCGGCAAGCCCGGCGAAGAACTGCTGTCGCGGGTGGCCGCAAACATCGGCAGTGCCGTCGACGCGGTCGAAGCGTTCTGGGGGACCGACTGGTCGCATCGCATCCAGGTGACGGCCACCGGGTCGGATCAGCAGTTCGTCGAGCTGGCCGGCCACGACAGCGCGGATGTTGCGCAGTGGTCGGATGTCGCCGCGGTCGCGGTCGCCGAGCGGGTGGATCCGGAGCGTCGGACGGTAACTGGTCAACGGATCGTCTTCGCGCCCGGCGCAGCTGCGATGAGCACTCCGGCACTGCGAATCGTGTTGACCCATGAGCTTTTTCACTTCGCCGCCCGAACGGACACCGCGTTCGATGCGCCGCGCTGGCTCACCGAGGGGGTAGCCGATTTCGTTGCACGACCCACCGGGGATCTGGCGATCGGGCCGACCGGACCGGTGCTGGCGTTGCCGTCGGATGCCGACCTGGATGCTCCCGGACCGCGGCGGGTACAGGCCTATGACCGGGCCTGGGACTTCGCTCGTTTCGTGGCCGAGCGCTTCGGTACGGTCAAGCTGCGCGAGCTCTATCTGACCGCCTGCGGTCCCGGACATGTGCCGCCGGCCGTGGCGGTGCCGATGGTGCTCGGGGTGGATCTGCCCGAGCTGCTCGACGAGTGGCAGCGCTGGGCCGACGGTCTCAGGCGTCCAGCCGGGTGAACTCGTTCCGGCGGTGCTGCTCGACGCAGGCGGCGCGCCGGATCTTGCCGCTCGTCGTGGTGGGGATCTCGCCGGGCGCCACCAGGACAAGGTCTCCGACGGTCAGGCCGTGCTCCGTGGAGATCGCTGCAGTGACCTCGCGGGCGACGCGGGCGAGATGCTGGTTTGCTGCCTCGCCGGCAACGTCGCGCTGCTTGATCTCGATGATGGTGACCAGCTTCTCGGTATCGCCGGTCCGGACGGCTATCGCCGCGACCCGACCCGCGGTGATCTGTTGGACCGTCGCCTCGATGTCCTCGGGATAGTAGTTGCGTCCGCGGATGATCAACAGATCCTTGATGCGGCCGACGATGAAGAGCTCACCCTCGTCGAGAAATCCTTGGTCGCCGGTGCGTAGCCAGGGCGCCTCGGGCGTGCCCGGCGACGGTTCGGCGAGCGTGACGCCAAAGCAGTGCTGCTCCTCAGGTGGCTTGCGCCAATAGCCGTCGGCGACATTGGCGCCATGCACCCAGATCTCGCCCACCACGCCCGGCGGGCACTCACGGTGGGTGTCACTGTTGACGATCCGCAGCGTGGGCGACTGCGGCACGCGGTAGGGGACCAGTGCAGTGCCCTGCCCGGGCATGCACCGCTGAGCGCGGCCTGCACCCAGCTCAACGACATCGAAATGTGCCGCCGGTGCTGCCTCGCTCCAGGTGTTGGCCGCTACGAAGACGGTCGCTTCGGCCAAACCGTAGGAGGGCCGCATCATCTCGTCCCGGAAATTGAAGTGTGCGAACCGGTCGACAAAGCGTTCCAGGGTGGCCGCCTCGACACGCTCGGCGCCGCTGATGACGCCCAGCACGCCGCCGAGGTCCAATCCGTTCAGGTCGGCGTCGGTTGTCTTGCGCGCGGCCAGGTCGAAGGCGAAGTTCGGTGCCGCCGACCAGCTGTGCGGATTTCGCGCCAGTGCCTGGATCCATCGGGCCGGCCTTTCCAGGAACGAAACCGGGCTGGTCAGCTCGCCGCGGAAACCGCCCAGGATCGGTGCGCAGACCCCGAGTACCAAACCCATGTCGTGGTAAAACGGCAGCCACGACACCATGGTGGTATCCGACGGGACTGTGGTTCCAGCGAAGTAGCTTCGCATCAACTGCTCGAAATTCGTCTGCAGGTTGGTATGCGAGATCATCACCCCGGCTGGCTGCCGGGTCGATCCGGAGCTGTACTGCAGATATGCGGTGCTCGGCAAATCAGTCGCCCGGAAACTGATTTCGCTGTCGACATCGAGATGCATCGAGTCGATCTCGACGATCTTCGGCACGGTGTCCAGGCGGGCCGCATCAACGTATTCGGCGACGTCTTGCGCGACCGCGGACGTGGTCAGGACCACCGCAGGCGCTGCGTCGGCCAGGACCGCACCCACCCGCTCATGACGCGAGCCGCGGTGTGGCAACGGGAGTGGGACGGCGATCAATCCAGCCTGCATCGATCCCAGAAACGCCGCGATGTAATCCAGCGACTGCGGTGCCAGGATCACTGCCCGGTCGCCCACGGATCCGTGGAAGCTGAGCTCGCGTGCCACGTTGAATGTCCGGCGCGACAGCTGTGACCAGGTGACGTCCTCGCGAACTCCCTCCCAGTCTCCGTCGTAGTTGGTGAAGGTGAACGCGACGTCATGGGGCCGGAGGCTGGCACGCCCATGCAGCATCGATAGAACGGAGGGCTGAGGCATAGGCGTCACATAGCTCATCGAATCGGTAGGCCAGCGGGCGATCAGCCCTTGCCGCTCCCGGACATTCCGGACAATACGGACATTGCGCCGTTGAGGATCTGCGAGAACGGGTCGGCGCCGCCGCCGAAGGTGGCCTGGGTGGCAGGTGCGGTGACGGCTGCCGGGTCGAAGCCATTGATCGGGTCCACTTGGACCGGAGCGGTCGCAGGATCGTCGTTGCGCGAATAGGCGGCGTTCACCCGAGGTAGCAGTATCGCGTCCAGCCTGTTGAGGGTGTCTTCATCAATCCCGATGTAGGACAACGGCATAACGAGTGGAAGGTGTTTTTCGGGGATCAGATAGGTCGTTGTCGTCGCTCCCCTGGAGTTCACCGTTGTCCTGATGTTCTGCGGCGGCACCATGTCCGGGTTGGTGAAGGCGACGGCGGTGTGGCCGGTTGCCAGGCCCATCAGGGTGTTGGCCAGCGCCAACAGATTGTCCGGGCGGTCCGGGAAGTCGGCGATCGAGTCGTAGGCGGAGACGAACATCTTGGTGTCGTACTGGCTCTCCACCGGAGCC